>CAJXSF010000016.1 GCA_913061515.1 uncultured Gammaproteobacteria bacterium
CTAGATCGCTCGTCGGCAGCGTCAGATGTGTATAAGAGACAGATTTTAACGCCTTCTGCAGTCGTTGGCATATTGGCGCCCTCGGCTACAGCGATACAGCCATTGTCGATGAGTGTCTTTGCATCTTTGCCATTGAGCTCATTCTGGGTGGCACAGGGCAGGGCAATATCACAGGGAATGTCCCAGATACATGCGTCTTCCATGTACTTCGCTTTTTTATGGGATTCGACATAAGCGCTAAGACGGCCGCGCTCGACTTCTTTAATGCGCTTGACGGTGTCTAAATCGATTCCTTGTTCATGGAGAATAACGCCACTGGAGTCTGAGCAGGCTACGACTTTCGCCCCTAGGCTCTGCGCTTTTTCAATCGCATAGATCGCGACATTACCGGAGCCAGAGACAATAATTTTCTTTCCCTCTAATGAGTCGTTGCGAGTCTTGAGCATTTCCTGGGTGAAGTAAACAGCGCCGTAACCTGTAGCCTCTTTGCGTGCCAAGCTACCACCCCAATCGGTGCCTTTTCCCGTAATGACACCCGACTCATAGCGATTAGTGATGCGCTTGTACTGGCCAAACAGATAACCGATTTCACGGCTACCAACACCAATGTCGCCAGCAGGGACGTCGGTATAGACGCCAATGTGGCGATAGAGTTCCGTCATTAAACTCTGACAGAAGCGCATGATTTCACTGTCGGACTTTCCTTTCGGATTGAAATCGCTGCCGCCTTTGCCACCGCCGATTGGTAAGCCCGTTAGAGCATTCTTGAAAATCTGCTCGAAGCCAAGAAATTTAATAATGCCTAGATAGACAGAAGGATGAAAACGCATACCTCCTTTATAGGGACCAAGGGCGCTGTTGAATTCAACTCGGAAAGCTCGGTTGATGTGAATCTCACCTTTGTCATCTTGCCATGGAACGCGAAAGATTATTTGTCGTTCGGGTTCACAGATGCGTTGAATAATTTTGCGCTCGGCAAACTCTGGATGTTTGCTCAACACAGGGCCAATCGTTTCCAGCACTTCGTGTACAGCCTGATGGAACTCAGATTCGCATGGATTGCGTTTTAAGAGCTCTTGATAAATCGGTTCTAGTTTTTCGTCTAAACTTGTACTCATGTATTTATCCCAAAAATGAATTTTTTAATCTGTCAATCCTTATGGGATCAATACAATGGACCCAGTAGTTTTACGTGCGGCTAAATCTTTATGCGCTTGGGCGGCATCTTTGAGGGCATAACGGTGCGCCACATCGATTTTAACTGCGCCGGACTTAATCACTTTCATGAGATCTCCAGCGACTTTCTTTAATTCCTCGGGAGTGCTCACAAAACTAAACAGAGTCGGGCGCGTCATCAGCAATGAGCCTTTCTGTGCAAGAAGTGCAGGCGGGAAGGCGGGAACGGGGCCGGAGGCATTCCCGTAGGTGACAAACAAACCGCGTTTATGCAAACAGTCCAGCGATGCAGGGAAAGTGTCTTTACCAATAGAGTCGAATACGACGGGTAACATTGCACCTTTGGTAATGCTTTTCACACGTTTAACAAAATCTTCTTTGGTGTAGTTAATAGGGTAGTCGCAGCCATTGGCTTTGGCGAGTTTCGCTTTCGCCGGTGAACTCACAGTACCAATCACGGTCGCGCCAAGGGACTTTGCCCACTGGCAAAGAATAAGACCAACGCCGCCGGCCGCGGCATGGACCAAAATAGTATCGCCTTTTTTGACTTTGTAGATCTGGCGAATTAGGTATTGCACCGTCATGCCTTTGAGCATCATCGCGGCGGCGACTTCATCACTAATGTTTTTAGGAACCTTCACGAGAATTCCTGCATCAAGGTTTAATTTTTCGGCATAGCATCCTGTGCCGGCAGTGCCACAAGCCACGCGATCACCGACCTTGAAACCTGTCACACCAGCGCCAATCGCCTCTACAACCCCGCACAGCTCACCGCCCGGCGTAAAAGGGGTAGGGACAGGATAAAGCCCCGTGCGTTGATAGATATCGATGAAGTTAACCCCAATGGCCGTGGCGCGAACAGTGACTTGCCCTTTTCGTGGTTTGCCTACTTTTACGTCCTGTAGTTGCATTACATCGGCGTCGCCGGTCTTTTCGATGACAATTGCTTTTGGCATTGCTTGCTTCCTTTGAAAATTTCCAATGTGTAAATAAGGGGTGTAATATCGCGACCTTACTATTTTGCTCACAACTAGGCGAGAGCTTTCTAAGACTAGCGTATGTCCAAAACTATCGAATCAACTCTGTCACTTGCAGCCGATACCAAGCTTGTCAAAGAGCATTTGGCCACGATTAATATGCCAGCGCATATGGATGCGGCAAAAATCGCCGATTACAAAGCGCGAATCAAACGCCTGCTTAAAGAGAAAGATGCCGTTCTCGTTGCTCACTATTACACCGACGCCTTAATTCAAGAGCTAGCCGAGGAGAGCGGTGGGTTTATCTCTGACTCCCTAGAGATGGCCCGTTTTGGGCGTGATGCTAAAGAGTCTACGCTCGTGGTAGCTGGTGTTCGTTTTATGGGCGAAACGGCGAGTATCCTTAGCCCCAATAAAACAGTGTTAATGCCGACTACAGAGGCGACTTGTTCTCTCGATCTGGCTTGCCCCGTTGACGAGTTTTCCGCTTTTTGTGATGCACACCCTGATCGAGAAGTCGTGGTGTATGCCAATACCTCTGCCGCCGTCAAAGCCCGCGCTGATTGGGTAGTGACCTCAAGTATTGCGGTGGATGTCGTCGAACACCTTGCCGCGCAAGGCAAGAAAATCATCTGGGCGCCAGATAAGCATTTGGGCGGCTATATTCAGAAAAAAACCGGTGCTGACATGCTGCTATGGGATGGTGCCTGTATCGTCCATGAGGAGTTTAAGGCTCAAGGTTTACTAGACCTCAAAGCAGTGCACCCAGAGGCGGCGATTCTGGCGCACCCAGAGTCACCGGATTCAGTGCTAGCGATTGCTGATGTCGTAGGCTCTACCACGCAGATTATCAATGCGGCGGTCAATATGCCCAATGAGTCGTTCATTGTGGCTACGGACAAAGGGATTTTTTACAAACTGCAGCAACTAGCCCCGAACAAACAGTTTTTAGTCGCGCCAACAGCCGGTAATGATGCCACCTGTCGAAGCTGCGCGCATTGCCCATGGATGGCAATGAACTCTCTAGAGAACCTCTATGAGTCACTAAAGCAGGGGAGTAATCAAGTCAGTGTCGATCGCGCACTGGCCGAAAAAGCGATGCGCCCGTTGCAACGTATGTTGGATTTCTCTGCATCGAATAAATTGAAGGTGGCTGGCAAGGCTTAATAGCGTGAGTTGCGTTCAAGTTGCTCAACATCGCGTGAGCGTTGGCGCAGCTTGGCGATAAGCGGGCCATTATTTTCCTTATCTGACTCGATGCGTAAGGCATAGCTAAGTTGCTCAGAAGCACTTCTAAAATCCCCTACGAGCACGAAATACTCCGCTCGGGCTTGATGCACTTTGCTGACATCGCCTACCAAACCCTGTGTCTCGGCAATCGTATACCAAAGGTCATGGTCTTCTGGCCTAATAACCGCATGTTTTTCAAGTACTTTTGCGGCCTCTTGGTAATTGCGCCCAGCAATCAATGCGTTGGCATAGGTCATGGTAAGCGGATGATTATTCGGATTAATTATCATATGACGGCGTAGAAAATCTTGGGCTTTGCCTGCTTCATTACTAGCCGTAAATATCTCTGCCTCAGTTACCACATAGGCGATGCGATTGGGTTCGCGCGCTAACAACGGGGCTAAGGATTCGTGGGCCCTATTGAAGTCGTTATTTTTCATATAGGCCAATGCAAGGCCGTATTGCGCGGCGCGCTTGTCGTTATCAGTCACTGCGTCCGTTAATGCTCTCTGGTATTGGTCGATAGCCACCTTTGCATCACTTTCATAATGCATCTGTACGCGCGCACGCATGAGTTGGTATTCAAGGCTGACAGTGCCTACGCGCTCGGGGTAGCGGCTTGCACGGCCGCGAGTATCGGCAACGCGAGCCTCTGTGACCGGGTGGGAGAGCAAAAACTCTGGAGGTCTTGTGCCAAAACGGTTCATGCTCGCGAGTCGTTCAAACATCGCTGGCATCTCGTCTGGGTCATAACCTGCATCATACAAAGTGCGAATACCGACGCGGTCGGCTTCCGCTTCGTTGTTACGGGAAAAACGCAATTGGTTCTCAATGGCACGGCCCTGTGCGGCCATAACCGCCGCTTGCCCTGTGTCACCGCTGGAGGTTCCCATCACAACGATACTGGCTAAGAGTGTGGCAAGCTCTGGAATTCTGCGGCGTTGGGCGTCCTCGACGCTGCGCGCGAAATGGCGTTGGCTGACGTGTGCAAGCTCGTGCGCCATTACTGAGAGGAATTCGCCTTCAGTATGGGCATTGAGAAACAAGCCGCCATTCACGCCAATAATGCCGCCAGGGGCAGCAAAAGCGTTGAGCTCAGGGCTGTCGATAATAATAAAGGCCAGGCGATAATCTTTCAGTTCGCTATGCAACGCTAAGTTATGGGTAATATTGACCACATAGTCGTTGAGCAGTGGATCGGCGATCGTTTCGCTGCTGCGCCGCACAGAGCGCAGAAACTCGCGGCCAAGCGTGTACTCATCATCTAATGAGATAAGGCCTGAGATGCGATCTCCCAAGCTTGGGAGTTGTACTTGTGCTATGGCGATTTGGCTGCTCAATAGGGCAGTGGCTAACGCAAGTTTAGTCAATTTGATGGCGTGCATAAATTCTCTAAATAGGAAACAAGGTCGCTTGGACCACTGTAAACCTAAGACCGGTACAAGCACAAATAATTCCATGGGCTTTCTGATGATGCGGGGCAATTGCTAGGCATTTTGCAAGTTTGCTTGCTAAAATACTGCCCCATGGAAATCAATGTAGATTTAGAACTCGACGCGAGCGGGCTTAGTTGCCCGTTGCCTTTACTTAAGGCCAAGCTCGCCTTGAATTCATTACAAGCTGAGCAAGTATTAAAGGTGATTGCCACTGATCCAGGGTCAGAAAGAGACTTTGAAGTGTTCGTGCAACAAAGCCGGCATACAATTCTCGCGTTCGAGAAAGACAATGCCATTTACCAGTACTGGATCCAAAAAGGCTCATAAGCATCTATGCGACAACTCCTGCGAAGTTTCTTCGATCGATATTTCCACGACGAAGAAGCGATTATCTTCTCGATACTCTTAGCTATCGGGCTCATTGTGTTGGCTACCATGGGGTCATTCTTGGCCCCATTGCTCGCCGCTGTAGTCACAGCCTATCTATTGCAGGGCTTAGTGAATACGCTGTTACGCTACTCTGTGCCCTATATGGTGGCAGTGACAATCGTCTACGTTGTATTCATCAGTTTATTTGTGGCCATCTTATTGTTCCTGCTGCCGCAAGCATGGGGGCAGTTGGGTCGGTTTATCAATGACTTGCCCCGTTTGATTAGTGAAGGGCAGGAGTTGCTGCTGCACTTACCTGAGTCCTACCCTAGCTTAATCTCAGAACAACAGATTCAAGACCTCATTAATACCATTCGCGGCGACTTGGCAGTGTTTGGGCAAATGGTTGTTTCTTATTCAATCTCGAGTATTCCACGCATATTCGACTGGCTAGTCTTTCTTATTCTGGTGCCGGTACTGGTGTTTTTCATGCTGAAAGATAAACACCTACTGGTGCGTTGGATCAGCAATCTATTGCCGCACAATCGCCCCTTAATGCTGCAAATCTGGAAGGAAATGGACGAGCAATTGGCCAATTATATTCGCGGAAAGGTTCTTGAAGTTATTATCGTAGGGCTTTGTAGTTACTTAACATTTTTTGTTTTAGGCGTGAATTACGCGCTTCTCCTATCGGTACTAGTGGGTTTGTCGGTAATCGTGCCGTTTATTGGGGTAGCGGTGGTGACCTTGCCAGTGATGCTGGTGGCCTATGTGCAGTGGGGCTTCGGTGGTGAGTTCTACACCGTGGTGCTAGCCTATGGGGTCATTCAATTGCTTGATGCCAATGTTCTTGTGCCAGTGATCTTCTCCGAAACTGTTAACCTGCATCCGGTGGCCATTGTCAGTGCGGTACTGGTTTTTGGTGGCATCTGGGGCTTGGCTGGCGTGTTTTTTGCCATCCCACTGGCAACATTCATCAAGGCCATTATCAATGCATGGCCAGATACTGCTCACAAACCGCCCCCACAGGGCTAGACAAACATATTTCAGCTGCTAGATTTTGTCCCATAAGCAAGGGATGTGGTACAGTCGCGCCCCGTGTTTACAATCTCTAAGGCTAGAGGAATAGTAATGATTCAAGGCAGTATCGTGGCTATCGTCACGCCGATGTCACCGGACGGTGAAATCGATTATCCAGCATTCGATCATTTGATTGATTGGCATATCGCTAGCGGCACTGACGCGATCGTTGTGGCAGGCACAACTGGTGAGTCGCCGACAATCACTGAACAAGAGCATTGCGACCTTATCAGCCACTGCGTTAAGAAGGTGGCTGGGCGTATTCCCGTGGTGGCGGGCACAGGCTCAAACTCCACACGCGAGGCGATATTCTTTACGGAAGCTGCTAAAGAGTACGGCGCAGATGCCTGTCTCATCGTCGTGCCTTACTACAATAAACCTAGCCAAGAAGGTTTATACCAGCACTTTAAGAAAATAGCGGAAAGTGTTGATATTCCTCAAATATTGTACAATGTTCCTTCGCGCACAGGCTGTGATTTACAGGCGCAGACAGTATCACGCTTGGCTGATCTGACTAATATCGTTGGAATCAAAGAGGCTAGTGGCGATCTTGATCGTTGCAGAGAGTTATTAACACTGTGCGGAAATCGCATTAGTATTCTAAGTGGTGACGATGCCACGGCACGGCAACTAATGTTAGCCGGTGGCAAAGGCAATATATCTGTAACCGCCAATCTTGTCCCTGGGCAAATGCATGATATGTGCAAGCGTGCGATTGCTGGCGATGCGGTAGGGGCCGAAGCGATCGATACACCGTTGGCTGGGCTGCATAGTCGTTTGTTCGTAGAGGGTAACCCGGTGCCAGTGAAGTGGGCGATGACGCAAATGGGCTTGATTCAATCAGGGATTCGTTTGCCCCTAGTGGAACTGAATCCCGCTTTTAGAGTCCCAGTAGCTGATGCAATGCGCGCTGCAGGTATTAGCATCGCGTAATATCCGTTTTGGCAATGGTGCCATGGCGAGTGACCGTAGATTTAGTAATGAGAGGCTCAATGCAGGCTTTAAAACCGATTACGATAGGAACTTTGCTCCTCAGCACCCTCGCAGGATGCTCATACCTCACAGGGGATGATGGGTATTTTCGCGACCGGCAAGGAGACTACTTGGTGGCACCAACAGCGCCGCCAATGGACATTCCACCCGAGCTTGATAGTTACACGCTTGACGCGCTCTATGTCGTTCCCGAAGCCTTGTCAGAAGATCGCGCCTTCTTCTTGCGTGCGCCTGCGCCTCGTGAGCTAGACACGAATATTCGTGAAGGCGTCGTTGTGCAACGTTTCGGTGATCGTCGTTGGATCGTCATCGGTGCTGAGCCAGGGCAAGTATGGCCTCGTATGCGTGATTATTGGTCGACAGCGCAGATACGCTTAGCAGCAGAAGATCCAAGCCAGTGGCAAATGGAAACGATTTGGTTAGGCGAGGAAGGTGAGCGCAATAAATACCAAGTGCGAATTGAGCCAGGGATCCACTCAGGCAACTCTGAGGTGTATGTTCGACAAGTCTCTGAGAGCTATGTAGAGGACCCAGACGCCGAGATAAATTGGCCTGAGGACTCAGCCAGCCTGGAGTTAGAGCATGCCATGCTTGATGACATCTCTTTGTACCTTGCGGATCGAACAGACCTTTATCGTGCCTCATCGGTTTCTTTGCTAGCCGGTAGTATTCAGGCCGAGAGTAAAGCCAATGTTCAGCCTACAGGCAGTGGTGATGTTCTGCAGATTCGCGTCGATTTTGACCGTGCATGGTCGCAAGTCTCGCAATCATTGGATAACGCTAACATTGAAACGATCGACAGTGATCGTGATGCAGGTGTTTATACAGTGCGCTATGCCGGAGATATTGACGAAGACCAGCCAGGTTTTTTTGGTCGACTATTTGGCCGCGGCAATGATGAAGAGTTAGTGCCCGTTGAATTTGCGGTGACTATTAATGATGAAGGGGATCGTGTTGTTGTGACCGCTGAGTCTAGCGATAATGCGGCAACGAATGAATTGCATGACGCCTTGATTCGCGCTATCCATCGCAATCTTATCTAAACCCATTCCTATGCCTTCTCAGTACTCCTGAGAGGGCAGGACTTGGAGTTCTTCGCATGTCTATGACACCTGAAACCCTCGTGTTTGCCGCCATTGCAGCGCTGTTGGCGATCGTGTCAATTCTGCAGTTTATCCGCCGAGCTCCCAATCAATCGGGGCAAGTAGCTGTCCTAGAAGAGCGTCTGAGCGCCAAGCACGCTGAACAGGACGCCTTGTTAGCTCGAATACACCTATTGGAAGAAGAAAAGGCTGAGCAGGCCCGCACTGAACTGCAAAATCGTGAGCAGATCGCCCAATTAAAAACTCAAATTGAACAAGAGCAAAAGCAGAATCAAGAAAAGCTGCAGTTGCTCAATGATTCGCGCGAGCAGATGACTCTGCAGTTCAAAAGCATTGCTAGTGAAATTCTCGAAGACAAGAGCAAACGCTTCACAGCCAGCAATAAAGAGAGTATTGCCGAGATACTGAAACCTTTGAATGAGAAAATTCATTTATTTGAAAAACGCGTCGAAGAGACCTATGACCGCGAATCCAAAGAACGCTTCTCTCTAGCCCGTGAGATTCGCAGCTTGCAAGAGCTAAACATTCGAATCAGTGAGGACGCAGTAAATCTCACCAATGCGCTGAAGGGCGAGAGTAAGACGCAAGGCACATGGGGTGAAGTCATTCTCGAGACGATTCTTGAGAAGTCTGGCTTGGTGAAGGGGCGAGAATACGAAACTCAAGTCAGCCTCAAGGCCGAGGACGGGTCTCGTTCGCAGCCGGACGTCATCGTGCACATGCCCGAGAACAAACAAATCATTATTGACGCCAAGGTGTCATTGAAAGCTTACGAAGCCTATTGTTCCGAGGATGACGGCACGCGCCGAGCTGAATTTCTCAAGCAACATGTTCTGTCGGTGCGCACACACATCAAGACGCTGAGTGGAAAAGACTATCAGAACCTGATGTCGATCAATTCCTTGGACTTCGTATTGCTATTTATGCCGATAGAAGCGGCGTTTTCTGTCGCGATTCAAGAAGATGGTGAGATGTTTACCGATGCATTTGAAAAAAACATCATCCTGGTAGGGCCATCGACTTTATTGGCAACGCTGCGCACAATTCAGAATATATGGCGCTATGAGCAGCAGAATCAAAATGCGCTAGAGATTGCCAATTCGGCAGGGCTGCTTTATGACAAATTTGTTGGGTTCGTGGGCGACTTGGATGAGATCGGTAGCCGGATTGAGGCGACTCGTAAGAGTTATGACAAAGCCCACAACAAACTAGTGTCTGGACGTGGAAACCTGGTTGGCCGCGTCGAAAAGCTCAAGGCTTTGGGGGCACGCACGAGTAAGAAGCATTCGGAGAACTTATTGGCGCAGGCCGATATTGACGAGAACGACAAGCTTGAAGATCAGCGCGGTCCTAAACACCAAGACGAACAAGATTAGAGTAGATGATGTTAAAAGAAATACACGATTTTCTTCCCTGTGAAACCCCCCAACAATGGCTAGATGAAGCACTGCGCCAACCCGAAGTGCTATTGATTGATCATGCCAACTGCGAGAAGAAGGCCGCGGCAACGGCGATGAGTCTGCTGTATCGCTATTCCGAGCACACCGAGCTGCTTCGCAAAATGTCCCAGTTGGCGCGCGAAGAATTGCTGCACTTCGAACAAGTCGTCAATCTTTTAGCACAGCGTGACATCGACTATATCCATTTAGGGCCTTCGCGTTATGCCGGTGGGTTGCGCGAACATCTGCGCAAAGATGGTATGAACGTGTTGATCGATACGTTGATTGTTGGGGCGTTTGTGGAGGCGCGTTCGTGTGAGCGCTTTGCCAAGATCGCACCGCTATTAGACCCAGCGTTAGAGAAGTTTTACCGCAGCCTATTGAAGTCTGAGGCGCGGCATTATCAAGATTATTTAGCTCTTGCGCAGCTGTATAGCGATGCCGATATTACCCCGCACGTCGAGCGCTTTCGCGCTGTCGAGCGCGAACTGATCGAGAGCCCAGATCCTGAGTTCCGTTTCCATAGCGGCGTCCCCGCACTCTAATGGCTTATTCTCGACAGCTTGCAGGGCGTTGCAGGTTGTTGCCTAGCTTGCTGCCTAACGTATTGAGTTGTTGACAACTAATTGCCGTATTGCCCGTTAGGACTGCGGAGGTCAGGCTATTCATCGCGATCAGCGTTTCGATATCACGTACTCGGTTATTGGGAATGTTTAAAGAGCTTAAGCGAGGTAAGTTGCTCAATGGGGCAACACTGCTAATTCGATTATTGCTCAAATCCAGAAATTGCAGTGCTTTGAGTAGAGAGATTCCCTCAAGATTTTCGATCTCCCACCCAGAGCATGACAACACAGTGATGCGCTCGAGTTCGGCGTTGGGTTGTTGCAAGGCCAGATTGATGCAGCCTTGCAAGCCGGGGTCTGCAAAGCGATAGGCTGTCGCATTAGGGCGTGGATCGTATACCGTTTGATTATTGATGCTCACGGCATAGCGCTGGGAGCAGGCACTGCTCAAAAGGGCAAGGCCGAGTAGACAGCTAATCTGAAATAGTAACTTTGTTTGCACGGCTGAGCGCTCCTAAAGGAAAGACTGCGACATTGCCTAGCATTATGACGCATCCCGTGGGGAATTACCGCTATGTTGCCTCTTTCTCGGTGGAAATTCGGGACTAGTCCAGTTAGTATTCGTTGCCCTAAGTCCGGTGATTTTAGGCAGCCTTGAAGGTTCAAGGCTCTGCTTACATCGCCTATAACCATTAGATAAACATCAATGAAGGAAGTCACCATGAATTTTCCCCGTTTATTGAGCCTGCGCAGTGTAGTTTTGGCTGTCTCGCTTACCGCAATGAACGCGCAAGCAGCCGATAGCGCAGTAGATCTGACATCCCAAGAGAATCAGATTAGCTACAGTATCGGTGTCAATATTGGTCAAAACCTTGCTGGTCAGGGCATCATGGGCGCAATTAACCTTGATGCGTTCTTTGAAGGCATTCGCGATGTTGTCACGGGTGAGCCGCAGCTAACGATGGATGAGATGATGGCCGCGTTGGAGGCTTTCCAGACGCAGCTGATGGAGCAGCAAGCCGCCGAAGTGGCCGCGATTCAAGCGGAGAGCGAAGCATTCCTAGCCGCCAATGCAACAGCAGACGGCGTGATGACAACTGACTCTGGTCTGCAGTACATGGTTATCGAATCTGGCGATGCCAGTGGCACGTCACCAACGCTAAATGACAGCGTATTGGCCCATTACCATGGCACATTTATCGACGGCAATGTCTTTGACAGTTCAGTCGATCGTGGCGAACCAGCAGAGTTTGGCGTAAGCCAAGTGATTGCCGGTTGGACTGAAGCATTGCAGATGATGAAGCCAGGCGACAAGTGGCGCTTGTTCATACCTTCGGATCTCGCCTATGGCGATACCGGCTCTGGTCCTATTGGTCCATACGCGGCGCTAATTTTCGACGTAGAGCTTCTACAAGTTAACACGCAGTAATTGATATAAGTGGAGTAGTGGATGGGTAGTTCGGCGCAGCAAGCAATGCCTTTGGATGACTTTAATGTCGGTTTGTTAAAGTTTATAGCCGAATCACCCACCCCCTTTCATGCAACGCAAAGCCTTGCTGCCTTACTTCAAGGGCAAGGTTTTACGATGCTCGAAGAATCGCAGTCATGGCAATTACTGCCGGGCGGACGCTACTGCGTTAGCCGCAACGGCTCCTCACTTATTGCCTTCACCATCCCTGAGCCTAGCGCCAATGGCGACCCAGTGCGCGATGGGGTGAATATGTTCGGCGCTCATACCGACAGCCCTTGTTTGCGAGTAAAGCCCAATGGCGATATGCGCAAAAACAACTATCTGCAATTGGGGGTTGAGGTCTATGGGGGCGCGCTCTTTAACCCTTGGTTTGATCGTGACTTGTCCATTGCCGGGCGCGTAGATTTTCTGTGCAAAGACGGCTCTCTGGATAGCTGCCTGATTGATTTACAACGCCCAGTGGCGATTATTCCAAGTCTGGCGATTCACTTAGATCGCAAAGCCAATCAATCCCGCACTGTTAATGCGCAGTTGCACTTGCCGCCAGTATTATCGATCAAAGGGGCAGAGGGTGACAGTTTCGACGATCTATTATTATCGTGGTTGGCGCAATACGCGCAGCGTGATGACGCCAGCAAAGTGCTCAGCCATGAGCTTAGTTTTTATGACACCCAACCGCCGGCATTGATCGGTTTACATAATGAGTTTATTGCATCGGCACGACTCGATAATCTTCTGAGTTGTTATATCGGTGCTAAGGCGTTGGTCGAGTCTGATAACAGTGCCTGTAACTTATTGGTGTGCACAGACCATGAAGAGGTAGGCAGTACATCTGCCGCTGGTGCCAACGGGCCATTCTTGCGCTCGGTATTAGAGCGACTGCTTGCCGACAGTTCAACACGGGTTGAAAAACGGGCAGAAGATTTTGAGCGATTGATTCGCAATTCCATGATGTTGTCGGTCGACAATGCGCACGGCATTCACCCTAACTATATGGACATGCACGACGCTAACCATGGGCCCATTTTGAATCAAGGGCCAGTGATTAAGATTAATGCTAACCAACGCTACGCGAGTAATAGCCGTTCGGTCGCCTATTTTAAATCACTGTGCTTGGATGCAGACGTGCCGGTTCAGTCCTTTGTGGTGCGCAGCGACATGGGTTGTGGCAGCACCATTGGGCCGATCACAGCATCGGGAATCGGTGTTGAGACGATCGACGTGGGAGTGCCCAGTTTCGCTATGCACTCTATTCGTGAACTAGCCGGTAGCGAAGATGCTCATGGCTTGTATCGTGTAGCGAAGCAGTTCTTTAATGCGCAAAACCCTGACGTTTAAGCGCACGTAATGCAAAGCGCGCAGGGTGTAGGCTTTTGCTCACGGCGCTTTGTACCGGCAGCAACTCATTAGCGATTAAGCTTGCAAGGTACTCGCCGGCAAGAGGCGTATTACATAGTCCATGGGAGCCATGGCTCACACTCACATAAAGCCCATCAAGCATCGGTACGCATCGATTGGGATTTTTACGCAGCGTTTGCCCTAAGCCTTCATAAAGTGTTTGCAGCCGTGCAAAATCTGGCACTGCTCCAACCATCGGCATCCGATCAGTGCTTGTGGCTCTGATCGACACGCGTCCCCCAATGATTGCCTCTTCATCAAGTCGCGCAGCGCTTAGATGTTCTGCGATGCCTTCTAGATTTTGCCTATGTTCTTGGTTTGAAAGTGCCAGATCACTTATGTTTTTCGAATAGCTGGCGCCGACGCTGTGCAAACCCTGCCATGACGGGCTGATATAACTTCGACCACAAATCACACTGTGTATTTTTCTGCTTGCAGGGTTGTCCTTGAGATAACTTACTTGGCCTCTGATTGGCACGATTGGCAGTGGCGCAGTCTGCGCAAGTTGGGTGGCGCTATAGCTGTTGGCGATGACGACGGCGTCACATTTTACCGCACTAGCATTTTGCTCACCGTAGCTGACAAGCCAGTGCCCGTCTTTTGATTGCAAGCCCGACACCTTGCTATTGAGCTGTAAGCGAATATTGGGGTGTTGTAGATACGCATGACAAAGCTGTGCAGGGTCGAGGTAGCCACCAAGAGGCAAATACTGCGCCGGACCTGCTAATGCCAGGCCAGCTTTATCGCTGCTCTGTGGCGCAGATAATGCCTGCACAATGTCGTCAGCATAGTCGGCATGATTAACCTCGATGCCACGCGCTTGTCGGGCCTTAAAAGCAGATTCTAGATTTAAAACACCGCAGGGGCGCCAATTAATCTCTGGATGCTGTTTTTGCAATTGTTCAAACTCACGCACGGCATAAAGAAAAGCCTGCAGATTGAACTGTCGATTGCCATTGTCGGCATTGCTTAAGCGGCACTGCAGAACCGCCTGACGATTGCCCGATGCGCCGCTAGCAATTGCATCGGCTTGCTCAAGCACTAATACATTGAACCCTTTACGAGCGAGAGCGTAGGCGACGGCGCACCCAGCTAAACCGGCACCGATGACGACGATATCGGCGCTGCTGCTTGCATGGCTTGGGTCAATATCTAACCAGTGCAAAGGCTTGGCACTGGCTGCGCTCATGTGTGCAGCCTCTTTCGTGAAGGTCGCGGTGAGCATATGCCGCTTTTGAGCAAAGCCTTTAATTTTCTTGACCTCAAACCCTGCCGCGCGAACGCTTCGCACCACTGTTCCAGCAACGCTATAGCTAGAGAGGGTAGTGCCGGTTTTGCTAAGCCTGCGGATTTGTTCGAACAGGCTCGCGCTCCACATCTGCGGATTCAGCTTCGGTGCAAAGCCATCTAAAAACCAGGCATCGACCTTGGCGCTCGCTCGCAAAGGCTGTGCGCTGAGTAATTGCTCGGCATCGCCATAGTAAAGGTCGAGGATAATGGTGCTGTTCAGCGTCTTGTCTGTGAGCTGTAAGCGGTGATAGCCATGGGAGTGGTCTGGGTAATGCGCTAAGAATTGTTCGCTGAACTCGGCCAATTCGGGCCATTCTTGCAGAGCTTTGCGCAGGGCGTCTATGCGCAGGGGGTATTTTTCGCAGGCAATATAGTGCAGACGCAGGTGTTTAGGGGCCAGTGCTCGCCATGCCCGCCAGCAGCATAGAAAATTAAGCCCTGTACCGAGCCCCAACTCGGCAATGGTAAAGCATGGCTGTTCATTATTGCCTTTGGCTAGAGCCTCGTCTTGGTTTTGCCAGCGTTGTTTAAGTGCATTGCCGGCGATGAAGACGTATTCGGTTTCATCCAGTCCGCCTTGGCGTGAGAAGTAAATATCATCGAAGTGCTTGGAATAGGGGGCGCCGGAGTCCTGCCATTGGATATCGGCGTTTTCTAAGATGTGCTCTGGCGTTTTCGGCATGGCGCGATTCTAGCAGAATGCCGTTGAGTTTGTCTTAAGCCCCCGCAACTGTGGCATCTGCGCCCGATTAGGGTAAAATGCTCGTCTTTTCAATTTCGTACAGAGACTTAACACGCGCATGATCGAAGCCAATTTGACGATTCAAAAAATCAAGGATTTCAGCTCCCGCACGGACGTACTTCGGGGGTATCTTTGACTACGATGAGAAGAAAGATCGCCTAACAGAGGTTGAGCTTGAACTCGGAGAGTCCGGAGTGTGGGAGAACCCAGAGGCCGCGCAAGCATTAGGCAAAGAGCGGGCTGAACTGGAAATGGTCGTCAATACCATCGATAGCATGTATGAAGGCTTGGCCGATTGCCGCGAACTTGTGCAATTAGCCCAAGAAGAGAACGACGAAGATCTATTTGCCGAGGTAGGTGCTGAATTGGCCAAACTCGGAAGTAAGCTTGAGACCTTGGAGTTTCGACGCATGTTCTCTGGCCGTATGGACGCCAACGGCGCGTTTGTCGAGATTCAAGCTGGCTCTGGTGGCACCGAAGCGCAGGATTGGGCCGAAATGCTTTTGCGCATGTATTTGCGCTGGGGCGAGGCGAAGGGCTTTAAAGTGGAGGCGGTTGAAGTCTCCGCAGGCGAAGTGGCTGGCATCAAGAGTGCAACGATCTATGTCAGCGGCGAGTATGCGTTCGGTTGGCTGCGTACCGAAACAGGTGTGCACCGCCTAGTGCGAAAATCACCCTTCGATTCCGGCAACCGTCGCCACACGTCTTTTTCGTCCGTTTTCGTGTCGCCAGAAGTAGACGACGATATCGAAATCGAACTAAATATGTCCGATGTGCGAGTCGATACCTATCGTGCCAGTGGCGCCGGTGGGCAGCATATTAACAAGACCGACTCCGCGGTACGTTTGACCCACGAGCCTTCGGGCATTGTTGTGCAGTGTCAAAACCAACGCTCACAACACAAAAACCGTGATCAGGCGATTAAACAGCTCAAGGCCAAGCTCTATGAGATGGAAGAGTTGAAGCGCAAACAAGCGGCGCAAGAGGTTGAGGAGGAGAAGGCCGATATCGGTTGGGGGAGTCAGATTCGCTCTTATGTCCTCGACCAATCGCGCATCAAAGACCTGCGCACAGGGGTCGAAGTCAGTAATACCGGCGCCGTATTAGACGGTGATCTAGATAAGTTTATCGAAGCAAGTTTAAAAATGGGGTTATAAATCCAGTGACAAATCAAAAGCAAGCAGCAGAAGGTCAACAAGCTCAGGGCGCAGAAGTCGCACATGACGAGAACAAACTGATTGGCCAGCGTCGTGAAAAACTGGACGCCATTCGAGCTCAGCGCAATGCGTTTCCTAATGATTTTAGACGCAGCAATTATGCAATCGATTTGCTGAGCGCTTATGAGGACAAAGACAAAGAGACTCTGGAGAACTTGAAGCCGGAAGTAAAAGTGGCAGGCCGCATTATTCGTATGCGCGGGCCGTTTTTGGTGATTCAAGATGTCTCTGAGCAGATTCAGCTGTATTTCAACCCTAAAGAGTTGTCTGAACAGATGTTGGCCGAGATTAAAGCGTTGGATCTCGGCGATATCGTCGGTGTGCAAGGGCGTGTCTTTAGAACAGGCAAGGGCGAACTCACTGTTTGGATCGAAGAGCTGCGATTATTGACTAAAGCCTTACGTCCGCTGCCAGACAAATACCGTGGTTTGTCTGACACAGAGGTTCGCTATCGCCAACGCTATATCGATCTAATCGCTAACGAAAGTTCGCGTGCGACTTTTGTGACGCGTTCCAAAATTATAAGCAGTTTGCGACAGTTCTTCGAGGCGCATGGTTTCATGGAAGTGGAAACGCCTATGATGCAAGTGATTCCTGGGGGAGCGACGGCTAAACCTTTTGTCACGCATCACAATGCCCTTGATCAACAAATGTTTTTGCGTATTGCGCCAGAGCTCTATTTAAAAAGATTAGTGGTAGGCGGGTTCGAGCGCGTTTTCGAGATCAATCGTAATTTCCGTAACGAAGGTTTGTCGACGCGCCACAATCCAGAATTCACCATGATTGAGTTCTATCAGGCCTATGCCGACTACCATGACTTAATGGATTTGACTGAAGAATTGTTCCGTCGTATAGCCGAGGATGTGCTTGGTAAAACGACGTTAACTTATCAGGGGTTAGAGCTTGATTTTGGTCAGGCATTTACGCGTTTGAGCGTCACAGACGCGATCGTTAAGCATTGTGAAGGCGTGAGCTTAGAAACATTGCAAGATCGAGATTCCGTCGCAGCATTGGCAAAGTCTATGAGCTTGAAAGTTGATGATAGTTGGGGCGCAGGTCGCATCTGCATGGAAATTTTTGACGAAAAAGTTGAGCACCTATTATTACAACCGACCTTCATCACAGAATACCCAACGGAAGTGTCGCCGTTGGCGCGCGCCAACGATGACAACCCAGAGGTCACAGATCGATTTGAGTTGTTCATTGGTGGCCGTGAAATTGCCAATGGATTCTCTGAGCTCAACGACGCTGAAGATCAAGCGAAGCGATTTCATGAACAAGTGCAACAAAAAGACTCTGGCGATGATGAGGCGATGCATTACGATGCCGATTATATTACGGCATTGGAGTATGGCTTGCCGCCAACGGCAGGAGAAGGCATTGGGGTCGACCGCCTAGTGATGTTATTCACTGACGCGCCATCGATTAAAGATGTTTTGCTTTTCCCGCATATGCGTCCGCAGCACGACAAGTAATTTACGTCGATGGTTGTAGAAAAAGACCAGTCCATTGATCGAATCAAGCTCGATGACTCTTGGAAGCAATACTTGCTGCCAGAGTTCGAGCTTGATTATATGCGCGAGCTACGCGGTTTTCTGCGTGCTGAAAAAGCGGCTGGAAAAACCATCTTTCCCGAGGGCAAGAATATATTCAATGCCTTGAATGCCACTGCGTTCGACAAGGTGAAAGTTGTTATATTGGGGCAAGATCCGTATCACGGGCCCGGCCAAGCTCATGGGCTTTGCTTCTCAGTGCAAGATGGCATTGCAATCCCTCCCTCGCTTCGCAATATCTATAAAGAACTCTCGCAAGATATTGGAATTACACCTGCTACCTCAGGAAATTTACAAGCTTGGGCAGAGCAGGGGGTTTTGCTATTAAACGCAGTGCTGACTGTCGAGTCTGGGTTGGCGGCCTCGCACCAAAAAAAGGGTTGGGAACGCTTCACTGACAGTATTGTCAGTTTGCTAAATGACAAACGAGACAATCTTGTTTTTCTGCTTTGGGGAAGTTATGCGCAACGTAAAGGTGAGATGATCGATCGCTCAAGGCACTTAGTGCTTGAGTCAGTTCACCCATCACCATTATCGGCGAGCCGCGGGTTTTTTGGTAACCATCATTTTTCAAAAACCAATGCCTATTTAATAGAACATCATAAAACGCCAATCGACTGGCGAGTAACGAGCTAGAGTGAACAATGACTGAAGCACAAGGTAAAGAACAAACATGTGTAATCGTAGGGGCTAGTCATGCTGGCTCTTTATTAGCGGTGCAATTACGCAAAGAAGGTTGGGCAGGAAAAATAATTTTAATCGGGGCTGAAGAGTTCATGCCCTATCACAGACCGCCACTGTCAAAAGCCGTGTTAGCTGGTGAGAAAGAAGTCGAGAAGATACTTTTGCGTCCGGCATTGATGTATGCCAATAACGATGTGCAATTGCAGCTAGGCGCGCAAGTTACCAAGATTGATCGAACGGAAAAAACCGTTTCATTGAGCAATGGCGAAACTATCGCCTATGACAAACTAGCGCTTTGTACCGGTGCGACTCCAAAGCATCTGCCCATTGGTGAAGACTTGCCCGGTGTGCATTATCTTCGCGATGCGAATGACGTTGCGAGTATCCGTGCCGATATGAGTGAGGGCAAACAGGCCATCATTATTGGCGGTGGTTATATTGGCCTAGAGACAGCGGCTGTTATGGCCAAGAAAGGGCTGTCAGTCACGGTTGTGGAGATGAGCCCACGACTATTGCAGCGCGTAGCAAGCCCAGTGATTTCGGATTACTTTCGCTTATTGCATCAAAGCAATGGCGTGGAGATTGTGACAGAGGCGCAGGTGCAAGCCATTGCGGCTGAGCAAGAGCGTTTAGCTGTTCAGTTTGCAGACGGTAGCACTCGGCTAGCCGATATCGTTGTAATTGGCGTTGGCGTGGTGCCAGAAACGGGCTTGGCTGAAAGCGCAGGGCTTGAAGTAGCCGATGGCATTGTAGTTGATAGTTATATGCGAACTAACGATCCTGATATTTACGCCGCTGGTGATTGCACGGTGTTCCCATCACCACGCTATGGGCGTTTATTGCGGTTAGAGTCTGTGCAAAATGCATTGGACCAAGCGCGCATTGCCGCCACAAGCATCTGTGCCGGCGAAGTCGTTTACGATGCTTTGCCTTGGTTTTGGTCTGATCAATACGAGGTGAAGCTGCAAAGTGCAGGTTTGCGTTTAGATCATGAAAGTGAGGTGGTTCGCGGTGATCCATCGACGATGGACGCGAAAGGATTTTCAGTATTCTATATGCGCGGTGACCGGATGATCTCTGCCGATTGTGTCAATCGAGCAAAGGAGTTCATGGTCTGTAAACGCCTAATTGCGGAGCGCCTGCCTGTGAATCTTGCAGCCCTAGCGGACGAATCACTAGGGGCTGATCAGTTCGAAAAACAATAAGGCCTTATTGAGCAGGGCCTGTATAAACACAGCCACTTGTGCAGGTCTCGCGAATCTCGATAGTGCTCAGTTGCGGCAGATCGGGTTTGAGCTTTTCCCAAATCCATAGCGCTAGGTTCTCGCTTGTCGGGTTTTCCAAGCCAGGAATATCATTGAGATAATAGTGGTCGAGTTGCTTCCAAATGGGGGCAAATGCGGCCTTGATATCGCCAAAGTCCATGACCCAGCCTGATTGCTCACCAACCGGGCCTGCAACGGCAATACGCACCATGAAAGAGTGGCCATGCAAGCGTGCACATTTATGCCCCTCAGGCACATTCGGCAATCGATGGGCGGCTTCGAACGTAAACTCTTTGTAAATTTCCATGCGGCAAGTACTTTAGTCGGTGAAAAGAATGCGATGTTTGACCTACCTTAATAGGCTCAACGAGCGCGGTCGGGAATGTTACCGACAGTTCCGATTCAAGTACACAGGTGATTGCCTTATACTCGGTGGCAAATAACAGAGTATTTGAGCCTACATGTCTTTTATAGCGTTTAGCCGAGCCACATCACGCTTCCTGTTCAAAGGTCGCCGTTTACCGATATTGCTCAGTCTGCTAGTCACTTTCCTCGTCTGCTGGGTGCAAGTAACGCCTACTGCCGGCCTTAGTTCTTTGATAGAACGCCTTGATCACCTCATTTATGACCAGCGTTTCGCTGTGATGCCGAAACCGATCAAAAACCCAGAGAACAAGATTGTCGTAATCGATATTGACGAGCGCAGCTTGCAAGCAGAGGGGCAGTGGCCCTGGGATCGTTTTAAAGTCGGGCGTCTTATTGAGAAATTGCAGTCATATGGCGTGATCGTGGCGGGGTTCGACATGAACTTCCCTGAGCCGCAGCGCAATGCGATGCAAGACCTGCTAACGCGCGTGGATCAAGACAGCCTAGAACCCGATTTCCTCGCACGCCTCAATGACGTGGAATCGGTTCTCGATGGCGATACCTATATGGCCAATGCAATTGCGGATCCGGCGATGGATGTGGCGCTTGCGGTCTCATTTAACCCCGTTGATGAGGTGGAATATGGTGCGCTGCCAGAGCCAATTGTGAGTTTGGACTCAGCCATTGCCGATAAAGTACAGTTACAAGAGATGGCTGGCTACACAGGCAATATTGCGGTTCTACAATCGGCGGCACGGGGTTCAGGGATTATGAATCAACTACCAGATGTCGATGGGGTGGTTCGCCGAGTCCCCCTTGTTGTGCGTTATAAAGACCAACTTTATCCGACACTAGCGCTAGAGATGGCGCGCCTATATTTCTTCGAAGATGCCTTCGAATTGGTGACCTATCCTGTGGGCGATATTCACCAAGTGGAGGGGGTCAGAGTTGGTCATAATGCTGGGCAGTACGAGCTTGCAACAGATGCGCGAGCACAGGTGCTAGTGCCCTACGTAGGGCGTTCCGTGTTGAGCGGCGAAGGCTTGTATCCCTATGTGTCTGCCACAGATGTTTTAAACGATCGAGTAGAGCGTTCTGTGTTAGAAAACGCGTTGGTATTGGTTGGCACTACCTCGACTGGCATGTTTGATTTGCGTTCAACACCCTTGGAGTCTGTGTACCCAGGGGTCGAGGTACATGCCAATATTCTTAACGGTATTTTAGATTCTTTTGTTGTGCAAGAAATCTCCGCCGGTTCGCAAGCGGATATGAATGCCTTGGGCACCTCTGGGGCGGGTGCGTTTCCCTACAAACCTGTTTGGGAAGATGGCGCGATCCTCTTTAGCTTGCTTGTTGTGGGGCTGGCTTTAAGTGTTATCTTGCCATTTTTGGGGCCAGCCACGTTGGCTGGGGCAGCAGTAGTGCTCATTGCAGCGACTATATGGGGGAATTTTCAACTGTGGGCAACGGCAAAGATGGATATCTCGTTGACCTTGATTTTATTTTTAATCGTCGCCTTGTTTGTGCTCAATACTGCCTATGGATTTTTAAGCGAGCGGTTGACGCGTAAAACGATTAAGGGGATGTTCGATCAATATGTGCCACCTGCCCACATCGATGCGATGTTGGCCAATCCAGATGCCTATACCTTCGATGGTGAAAGTCGAGAAATGACAGTGTTATTCGCGGATATTCGCGATTTTACAACGGTTTCTGAGTCATTGAGCGCCACTGAGTTAAAGCAGTTGCTCAATGAATTTTTTACACCCGTTACCTCGATCATTTTCGAGCACAATGGCACTGTCGATAAATACGTGGGGGATATGATCATGGCATTTTGGGGGGCGCCCCTACATGATCCACAACACAGAAGTAATGCGGTGACGGCTGCCTTAGAAATTTTAGAAAAAGTCGAACAGCTGCACGAAGAATTTCCCAAGAAAGGGTTTCCTGCCATTAATATTGGGATAGGCATCAATACCGGCATGATGAACGTTGGTGACATGGGGTCAGTCTTCCGGCGTGCCTATACAGTGCTAGGGGATGCGGTGAATCTTGGTTCGCGCTTAGAAGGGCTCACAAAATTCTACGGCGTGAAGTTACTAATAGGTGAAGAAACCTATGGACAGTTGGATGGGTTTTTGTGCCGGTTAATTGATAAGGTCAAGGTGAAAGGGAAGGACCTTGCAGTAAACGCCTATGAGCCATTGTATAAGGAATCAGAAGCAAGCGATGCACTGCAAGCCGAAGTCGCTGACTATCACAGCGCGCTCGATTATTATTACGCGCAAGCTTGGGACTCTGCACATGAAAAGTTTGCAGCACTTCAAAAACAGTCTCCAAATACGTTGTTGTATGCGATATATTTAGAGCGTATCGAAGCGCTGCGCACGCAATCATTGGGCAGTGACTGGGACGGCTCTTTCCAGCATTTGAGCAAGTAATGCTTAACAGTTGAAAAGTGCGCAGGTCAAGAAAATTAAGCCGATAAAAAATCATTTGTCACAAGCGAGAAAACTTATTGACAAGAGACCTCAAGTCGGTAAAATGCGCGTCTCCTAATGCAACGGGTGTTTAGCTCAGTTGGTAGAGCGTCGCCCTTACAAGGCGAATGTCGGGGGTTCAAATCCCTCAACACCCACCATTTGTAATGGGTATGTTTTTAGTAGTTTGTGTGGACCGGTAGTTCAGCCGGTTAGAATGCCGGCCTGTCACGCCGGAGGTCGCGGGTTCGAGTCCCGTCCGGTCCGCCACTAAAAACACCTTATCGGTAGTATCCTCCCTAATTTGATCTCGTTGTTAACGCAATTCCAATCGATTATTTACAGCGAATTGCTCAAATTCTGTTTGCAGCTCAGTAGCAACAATTGCCGAAACAGACGCTGAATTTCGTGTTGCTCTTCACTATTATCTTGTCCTAGCTTTTCACAATGCCATTGCATGCAGGTTTTCTGTGAATCGGCATCGACGATTTTGAGATTTGGTTTGCCATCGAGTAATGAGGCATAAATGTAGTAGCCCATGATCTACACCTTTGTGTGCGGTTATGAAATTGAAGTCAACAGACATGACTAGATTAATCTAAATAAGAATCATTAACAACAACAGGGCTTAACGATGCTTGCGGATGTCCATTTCAGTGATCCGATACTGCAAAAAGTGCAGGATCCTCTGTTAGAGGCAAAAGGCATCTCGCTTAAAATGCTGCGCCTAGATCTGGTGCACCCGCTTGTTAGTGGCAATAAGTGGTTCAAGCTTAAACACAACCTAGCCGAGGCTCATGAGCAAGGCTATCAGGCGGTGCTGAGCTATGGTGGCGCCTATTCAAATCATTTAGTGGCACTTGCTGCCGCGGCGAAGCTTAGCGGTCTGCGCAGCATTGGTGTTATTCGCGGCGAGCTCGTAGAGCCTTTGAATCCCGCTTTGGCATTCATGCGCGCGCAGGGAATGGAATTGCATCCAGTCTCTCGTAGCGATTATCGGCTTAAAGAGGAGGCGAGTTCCAAGGCCGCTTTGCAAGCGCAGTATGGGCCAGTTTTCGATATACCTGAGGGTGGTGGCAATCGCTTAGGCTTGTTGGGCAGCGCAGAGATCTCGTCCTTCATAAAATTTTCACGGTCTGCAGTGGCCGGTTATGTCATGTTAGCCTGTGGTACAGCGGCTACCATGGCGGGGATTCTAACGAGCTTGCAGGGCGCAGCGCGGGTACTTGGCGTGTCAGTCCTAAAGGGAGCGGATACCTTGAGCCCGCAGATACGCCAGTGGTTGGTAGAGCAGGGGCAGAACGCGCCTTGTGCCTGGGAAATATTGCGCGACTACCACTGCGGTGGCTATGCTAAAGCCACCCCGCAGCTACGCCAACGTATGCACACGTTTACGCAAATGAGCGGCATAGCGTTGGAGCCTGTCTATACTGCGAAAATGATTTATGCTTTATATGACTTAGCCGAACAAGGATACTTTCCCAAAGGCAGTGAAATTATTGCGATCCATACCGGTGGATTAGTTGCTATGTGAATGTGGTAAATATTCCCACGAAGCGCTAGACTGTGACTTTCCGCTATACTAGCGGCAGGTTTAGACGTGTGTGCGTTAATTACTGGGAGATGGGAGCCATGAGTGCTCGCGATAAACACATCAGGGCAAGCATTAGACGTTTGTTATCACAAACGGCGTTGGGCCTATTTCTCGTCTCCTTAAGCGTTGTAGCGTTTTCCCAGAGCGTCCGTGAGCCGCTTTGGACTTATGCGCCATTTACTAGTCTCTGGCCTAGCCCTCCTGCCTATAGCATTGACCCGCAGCCGATCCAGATTGACAAAGCCGCCATCGCTCAGCTGAAAGTAGGGGATATTCTGCGCGCTCCCAACGGGGCGAATGGTGAACAGACGCAAGCTATTCAAATTACCCAGATCGATTATCTCGTAAATGGGGATGTGAGCTATCGTGGGCGATTGCTCGATGGCAGAGATTCGGGGCCATTTGTCCTGACGATCAACCAAGAAAGTGTATTCGCCTATATCGAGATCGGTGCACAGGTCTGGCAACTCTCGGCGCGAATGAGCAGCGGCGCACAAAGCTATAGTGGCTGGCTCTATCAGGCGGCGGCGCTGAGCGAACCTGCGCTTAATCGCGACTTTCTTATCCCTGATCGGCAGGTGAACCCACCAAGCATGCCGGTCATTGAGCCCACTACTATGCCCTTGGTCGTGGGCAACTCCTCTGCTAAGCCTGTAAATCAGGCGGCGCGTAACTCTGGAATCAATACTGGAAACTTTAGCATCTCTCAAACTAGCGCTACTGGGAGCGTTGTCGCCGGCGCCATAGCCGAAATTCGCGTGGACTTGCAAAATACCAGTGCCGAGCGCCATCAGGCCCTGACTCTTAACCTCTATTTCATTTTGGACAATAGCAGCCTAGTGGCGGCCCCAAGCGATTGTCAGCAGGGTCTTTTAGGCAGCCAAAAAGTATTGCAGTGCGCCCTTGGTGATTTTGCGCCTGGCCAGAGCAAATCGATAGTTTACACAGTGCGCAGTGATGCCAGTTCGAAGCCTCGACTTATTAGCACAGCATTAGTCGGCGATGTTCGCCATGATGCGATAATCAATGTGGTAGAAGACGTGATTATCGATAGCGATGGTGATGGTGTCAGCGATTTTAATGAAAAATTGCTGGGCACGAATCCGAACGACTTTGCCTCGAAAAATGACGATAACTCGGTGATCGATGTGCTAGCTCTCTATACAAAGGGCGCGAATTCCGCCATTGGCGGTCAAGCACAGACGCGAATCAACCACTTGATTGCCATTGCTAATCAAATCTATGCCGATAGTGGGGTGCACATCACGCTGCGCCCAGTCCATCATGCCAAGGTAAGCTATCCAGATAGCGCGAGCATGGACGCTGCATTGCAGGCTCTAACCGATAAATCTGACTCAGCGTTTGCGCAAGTTGATGCGTTGCGGGCTACCTATGGGGCAGACGTCGTGATGTTTTTCCGTCCACAAGGGGCAGAGCTGAACCGTTGTGGGCTTGCCAACCTGGGCGGCTTGCGCACACAAGGTGACATGCTAAGCTCGGATGAAAAACGTTATGCCTATTCCACCATCGCGATCGATTGCCCAGTTAGTTCTGTGGTTGCGCATGAGCTTGGTCATAATATGGGGCTCACACACTCGCATCTTGAGGATGGTTTCGGGGGTACTTTCGATTTCGCCACGGGGTACGGGGTAGAAGGGCGTTTCAGTACGGTCATGGCCTATCCTGGTGCCTTCAACACTACCGTGCGCCTGCCGCGCTTCTCTAGCCCCTTATTGCAGTGTTTGGGCCTGCCTTGCGGGGTCGCAACAGACTCTGCGCAACCAGCCGACGCGGTACGTGCGCTCAATGTCACGCGTCATCAGGTTGCGCAGTATTACCCTATCCGCGTGCCTTACCTGCCTAATCGCCCTCTGGCGACTCTTAGTGGAAACCCTACTGATGCCCGAATTGCCGTTGCGGCAAGCGTGAACAATGGCTTGAGCTATGTCTCGACAGTGCGCCCAGGAGATAAAATTGATATCAACTTGGGTTTGTTTGTTGATAGTCGTCATGTTGGTTTGCAAGGAGAGGTGTTTGTAGTCGCAACATTAGATGGTAGCCACTATATTCAGCTCGATGAACATGGTCAGATCAGCGATTGGGATGGCAGTTTTGCTGGTTTAAGCCCCTACCGAGATGGCAGCACTTTAGCTCCCGTGGAATACCTGCAAGTCATTAATGCTGCAAGCTTGGGTGAAGAATACATCGATCGTCGTCTGCAAATCTTTATCGCCTATAGCGTTAGTGCTAGCGGTGATGTGATCTACACTGCCCAGCCCCTCACCTTAGACATTACTCGCTAAAATTTCCTGCACACGGTCTGCTATACTGCGCGCTGCATTGTTAAATGCGGCCCAGGAAGGGCGTGTAGTCCTATAAATTCAGTATTCTGAGACTCAATATGTACGCATTCAAACGGATTGGTCTTGTCGGCCGTCCCGGTCATTCAGGTGTCGTGGATTCCTTGCGCAGCATTGGCGACGTGCTGCAATCCTTAGGTTTGACCGTTGTTGTCGATGCTCTAAGTGGCAATCTACTCAAAGGTGGGCGGTTTGAGTTAATGGACTCTGAGCGGCTTGCAGCGCAATGTGACTTAGTCATAGTGGTGGGGGGCGATGGCAGTATGCTCGGAGTAGCCCCAATGCTGGCCGCACAAGGGGTGCCTGTGCTCGGCGTTAACCGTGGTCGTTTAGGCTTTTTGACTGACATATTGCCTGATGAAATCGAAGAGCAACTGGGGCAGATCCTCAACGGCAAATTCACAGAAGAGACCCGTTTTCTAATGGAGTGTGAATTGCGCCGCGATGGAGAAAAAATCCACGGCGGAAGTGCATTGAATGACGTTGTCCTGCACCCAGGGACATCGGCACGCATGCTCGAATTTGAGCTGTTCATCAATGAGCAGTTCGTGCACAGCCAGCAATCCGATGGGTTGATCGTTGCGACCCCCACTGGCTCTACTGCGTATTCACTCTCGGCTGGGGGCCCAATCATGCACCCAAGTCTAAATGCCCTTGTTTTAGTGCCTATGTACCCACATTCATTAAGTAGTCGCCCTTTGGTTATTGATGCTGACAGCACAATCCGTGTGTTAATTGGTGAGCAGCGCTCGATCATTCCGCAGGTTAGCTGTGATGGCACTCCAGGGTTTGCGGCTAATCCGAACGATGAATTGATTGTTCGCAAAAAACCAGGTGCGCTGCGTCTTATTCATCCATTGGATCATAACTATTATCAAACATGTCGCAGCAAACTTGGGTGGGGCAATCGTTTAGGGCGAGAGGATGATTAGAGCGGCACAATTAGATGCAGGGTTAGATTTGCGTGCATTGCTCAATGCAATAGCCCAGCATGGCATTCATTTTCGTGTGAACGAGGAGTCCGGTGCGCAAGTGATTTGGGTGGAGAATCAAGAGGATGCTGAGAAAGTCGCCTCTGCCGTTAAACAATGGCAAGACTTGCGGGCCCAAGGGCTTTTGCATGAGCCAGAGTCGCAAAGCACAAATAACTTGCGCAGTTATTTCTCTGTTACACAAAGCCTGAAAGGCGTTGCGAACGCTTTTCTACTTGCCCCTGTCACGGTGCTGCTAATTTTAGCGGCGTTTATTGTCGCGCTCGTGAGTCAGCTAGGGGCAGACCTGAACCCAGTGCAAGGGTTCTTCTTTCCTAATTTCCCTATAACGCAAGGGGGCATCTCCGGCTTGTTCGAGATGATCGGGCAAATCAACAGCACCGAAACTTTGCTGCGCACGCTGACCCCAGCACTGCTACATTTTGGCGCTATTCATTTAGTGTTTAACACCTTGTGGATTTGGCAATTTGGCCGAATGATTGAGAGTGCGCAGTCTAGTATTCTTTATTTCGCGTTGGTGTTGTTTATCGCATTCTTCTCAAATGCGACACAGTTTTTATGGACCTTGACGCCTAATTTTGGTGGTTTGTCTGGCGTGGTTTATGGCCTTTTAGGCTATATTTGGATGTGGCAGGTGATCATGCCTTATGGGCGCTTACGATTGCCCGCTGCGATGATTGGTGTCTTATTGGCAGCGCTAGTGTTGATGGAAATATTGGCTTCATCCTGGATCGCGAGTGCGGCGCATGCCGGTGGCTTGTTTGCAGGAATGGTGGCCGGCATTGTGACAGCAGGATTCAGTAAAATTACGCGCCGTTGATTAGCGAAGTGGCGCAAAGCATTGGAATAGATCTATGACCGAAAAAGCAGACTCATTAGAAGCCTTGGTGGCAAGCATAACGCCTGAGATTCACGAAAATCTAAAGACGGCTGTTGAGACGGGCCGCTGGGCCAATGGTGATAAATTGAGCCCCGCGCAAGTCGAGCACAGTTTGCAGGCGATCATCGCCTACGAAGCTCGCCATCTCAAAGAAGAAGACCGGGTCGGGTATATCGACACCAGTGGTTTAAAAGATAACAAAGGGCCTGCGCATCATCATGAAGAAGGGCAGGCGTGTGCGAGCCCTGAGCCAGCGCCAATCACTTGGATAAATCCAAGCAAGCATAACACTCACTAAATATAGAAAGGACGAAGGCGTGAAGGCAATCGCACACGGAGCAATCCGCAAAATGAAATCGCGTTTAGAAGCGCCGGTCTCATATGAACTTCCCATCGGCGACACATTCGTAGCGATGAACCCTTTGCTGGGGAATCCATTGTCATTGAAGTTCAGCGGGCAAATCAACTGCGTCAATTGCGGGCGTAATACCAATAAGAGTTTTAACCAAGGCTATTGCTACCCTTGCTTTCAATCACTGGCGCAATGCGACTCTTGCATTATTCATCCTGAGCGCTGCCATTTCGATTTAGGCACATGCCGAGAGCCGCAGTGGGGCGAAAAATTCTGCATGCAAGATCATATTATCTATCTTGCTAACTCCTCAGGCGTGAAGGTGGGCATTACTCGTGCTACGCAGATTCCGACGCGGTGGGTAGACCAAGGAGCGGTGCAAGCCTTAGCGATAGCGCGCGTGCGCACTCGTTTGCAATCGGGTAGCCTTGAGGTGTTATTCAAGCAGCACGTTGCCGATAAAACTAATTGGCGTGACATGCTAAAAGGCAGTGATCATCACACTGACCTACATGCCGAGCGTGACCGCTTGATTGGGGAATGCCAAAAAGATATCGATGATTTAGTGCAACGTTTTGGTTTTCACGCCATCAGTATTCTAAATGGCATCGAGCCGGTACAGATCGAATATCCTGTGCTGAGCTACCCTGAAAAAATTACCTCCTTTAATTTTGATAAAGACCCATTGGTAGAAGGCACGTTGATGGGAATCAAAGGACAGTATTTAATATTCGACACCGGGGTCATTAATATGCGCCGCTTTGCGGGCTATAACCTCGAACTATTCACGCGCTAAATTTACTAGGTACAGTGACCTCTATGAATCGCGACGGACAACCCAAGACAATCTATTTGCAAGACTATCAGGCACCGGCATTTCTAATTGATGAAACCAATTTGCGTTTTGAGCTTGGCGAAACGAGCACGCAAGTCAGCTCGCAATTGGTGATGCGCCGCAACCCAGCCCATGCTGAGCATCGCAATGCACCTTTGGTCTTAGATGGGCAAGACATGGAATGTGTCAGCGTATCCATCGATGGTCGGCCGTTAGCGGCGGATGAATACAGTGTCGGGGATGAAACGCTGACAATCCATCAACTGCCGCCGTCAGTAGATGAAAACGGCAGTAGCTTTGTGTTTGAGTGTGTCACAAAGATTAAGCCACAAGAAAACACAAGCCTTGAAGGTTTGTATAAATCAAAGAAAATGTTCTGCACGCAATGTGAGGCAGAAGGGTTTCGTAAGATTACTTATTACCTTGACCGCCCCGATGTTATGTCAAAGTTCACGACAACAGTGGTTGCCGAAGAGTCACGCTACCCGATTCTGTTGTCCAACGGCAACGCTATAGCGAAGGGTAAGGAAGAGGGTGGGCGTCATTGGGTGCAATGGGAAGATCCTTTCCGTAAGCCCTGTTATCTGTTTGCGCTCGTGGCCGGAGACTTGGTGTGTGTTGAAGATTCATTCACCACCTGCAGCGATCGTGAGATTACCTTGCAAATCTTTGTAGAAGAAAAAGATCAAGACAAGTGTGATCATGCCATGACTTCGTTAAAAAACTCGATGGCATGGGATGAAAAAGTGTTTGGTCGTGAGTACGATCTCGACATCTTTATGATAGTGGCTGTCGATGATTTCAATATGGGCGCCATGGAGAATAAAGGCCTCAATATCTTTAATACTTCTTGTGTACTGGCCAATCCTGCAACTACCACTGATAAGGCGTTTCAACGAGTAGAGGCAGTCGTTGCCCATGAGTATTTCCACAACTGGTCTGGTAATCGCGTTACCTGTAGAGATTGGTTTCAACTAAGTTTAAAAGAAGGCTTTACAGTTTTTCGTGACTCAGAATTTTCATCCGACATGGGCTCACGTACCGTTAAACGCATCGATGATGTGACGTTCTTGCGCACAGCGCAGTTCGCCGAAGATGCTGGCCCAATGGCTCACTCTGTGCGACCTGACTCCTATATGGAGATATCGAACTTCTATACGCTAACGATTTATGAGAAAGGCGCCGAGGTAGTGCGCATGATCAAAGAGTTGATTGGCGATGAGGCGTTCAGAGCAGGCAGTGATTTATACTTTGAGCGTCACGACGGGCAAGCGGTGACAACCGAAGACTTCGTGAAAGCCATGGAAGATGCAAGCGGTGTAGACCTCACGTTGTTCAGAAATTGGTATTCGCAAGCGGGCACTCCGCATTTGCAGATCAGCGACACTTATGATGAAGCGAATAAGACTTATACCCTTCACGTTAAACAACATTGCCCGCCAACCCCCGGACAAGCTGAAAAGCTTCCGTTTCATATTCCACTACGCATGGGGCTTCTTGATCAGACTGGGCAAGCAGTAACACTCCAATTAGCAGGTGATGAGACTGCAAAGAGTGCAGAGCGTGTTTTAAGTGTGACGGAAAAAACGCAAGATTTTGTATTTACTAATGTGCAATCTAAACCGATCCCGTCATTACTGCGTGGGTTCTCCGCACCTGTCAAAATGAAATTTGATTACTCCCGTGACGAGTTATTGTTTTTAATGACCCATGATAGCGATGGATTTAATCGCTGGAACAGCGCGCAGCAACTAAGCGTGGAGGTCATGTCAGAACTGTTACTGGATTATCAGGCAGGCCGGGCAATGGTGCTTGATCAACGAGTGATCTCGGCATTCGATGCTATTTTGCAACTAAGCATTGATAAATCGCGTCAAAACTTAGAGCAAGACAAAGAGATGGTGGCGCAATTACTAACATTGCCCTCTGAGGCCTACCTCAGTGAGCTCGCTGAAGAGGTAGACGTAGCCGGTATTCATGCGGTGCGTGAGTTCGTTTCCGATGCAATTGCCAACACCTTGGCCGCCAAGTGGGCAATCCTATTTGAGATTAATTCTGGTGTGCAACCGTATCGCGCTGACGCAGAAGGCATTGCCAGACGTGCTTTGAAAAACACCTGTCTTGGGTATTTATTGCGTACTAGCAATGCGCATTATTTGCAGGTTTGCAAAGAACAGTTTGATAACGCCGACAATATGACTGATGTTGCTGCAGCACTGCGTTTACTCGTGAACAGCTCACACGTTGAGGCTGAATTAATGCGTGAGCAGGCGTTGCAGCACTTCTACGAGAAGTGGCAGCATGAAGCGTTGGTTGTGGATCAGTGGTTTGGGATTCAGGCGGCTTCGAGTCTGCCTGGCGCTTTGGATAGAGTACAAACTTTGATGCAACACGAAGCTTTCTCGATAAAAAACCCCAATAAAGTGCGCGCGTTAATCGGTGCCTTCTGTGGTCAAAACCCTGTGCATTTTCATGAGATCACTGGTGCCGGTTATGAGTTCTTGGCTGATCGCATTCTGCAACTTAATGCGCTCAATCCACAGATCGCTTCGCGATTGCTGACACCTTTGACTCGCTGGAAGAAATACGATGCCACGCGGCAGCAGTTAATGCGCAAGCAGTTGCAAAGAATTGCTGATGAGAAATCGCTTTCTAAAGATGTTTACGAGGTGGTGGCGAAGAGTTTGCAATAAACGCCAACACAGTAAAAGTTGATTCAAAAAAAAGGCCAAGCATTGCTTGGCCTTTTTCGTTTCGCGATTATTGCTTAAGCAACATCACGGACATTCACTAGAGGAATGTTTTTAGCATTTTCGGCGGCTTCCATGTATGACTTGATCTCGTTGAAGTTCAAGTAACGGTAGATTTCGCTAGACATGGTGTCAACGTTCTTCATATAGACCATATACTCTTCCATCGTTGGGATTTTGCCCAATACAGAAGCGACAGCGGCAAGCTCTGAAGAGGCCAAGTAGACGAATGCGCCTTCACCTAAACGGTTAGGGAAGTTACGTGTCGATGTCGACACGACTGTCGATTTAGGCGCAACTCGTGCTTGGTTACCCATGCATAGCGAACAACCTGGCATCTCGGTGCGGGCACCAGAGACTCCGAATACACTATAAACACCTTCTTCGATTAGCTGGTGTTGATCCATCTTAGTAGGAGGAGATACCCATAGACGCGTTGGTATGCCACCTTTGACTTGCTTCAAGACTTCACTTGCTGCACGGAAGTGACCAATATTGGTCATGCATGAGCCGATGAAGACTTCATCAATCTTAGTGCCTTGAACTTCTGACAAAGGTTTAACGTCGTCTGGATCATTCGGGCATGCCAGTAGCGGCTCTTTGATCTCATTAAGATCGATCTCGATGATCTTGTAGTACTCGGCATCCGCATCTGGCTCAAGAAGTTCAGGGTTTTCCAACCATTCTTCCATTGCTTTAGCACGACGCTCTAGCGTACGTGGGTCGCCATAGCCTTCGCTAATCATCCAACGTAGAAGGGTGATGTTGGATTTGAAGTACTCAATGATTGGCTCTTTGTTCAGGCGAATCGTGCAGCCGCCAGCAGAACGTTCTGCTGATGCGTCCGATAGTTCGAAGGCTTGCTCAACTTTAAGATCTGGTAAACCTTCGATCTCAAGAATGCGGCCAGAGAAGATGTTCTTCTTACCCTTTTTCTCAACGGTCAGATCGCCAGATTGCAGTGCTGCGTAAGGGATCGCGTTAACGAGATCCCGTAGCGTGATGCCAGGCTGCATCTCACCTTTGAATCGAACCAAAACTGACTCGGGCATATCCAAAGGAATAACGCCTGTTGCCGCTGCGAAGGCAACTAGGCCTGAACCGGCAGGGAAGGAGATGCCGATTGGGAAACGGGTGTGTGAATCACCGCCTGTGCCCACTGTATCAGGCAATAGCATGCGGTTGAGCCATGAGTGGATGATGCCGTCGCCTGGGCGCAATGCAACGCCGCCACGGGTCTGAATGAAATCAGGCAATGTATGCTGTGTTTCGATATCAACAGGCTTTGGATAAGCGGCCGTGTGACAGAAAGACTGCATGACCAAATCGGCTGAAAAGCCAAGACAGGCGAGATCTTTAAGCTCGTCGCGGGTCATTGGGCCTGTTGTGTCTTGTGAACCAACAGTTGTCATTTTTGGTTCGCAATAGCTGCCAGCGCGAACGCCAGCGACGCCGCATGCCTTGCCGACCATCTTCTGCGCCAGTGTGTAGCCCTTCGTAGAGGACTCTGGGTTGAAGGGCAGACGGAATACTTTCGAAGGCTCTAGGCCTAGGGCTGTACGTGCTTTATCAGTTAAGCCACGGCCAATGATCAGCGGAATTCGACCGCCGGCACGCACTTCGTCTAGAAGGACTTCAGTTTTCAGTTCAAACGTACTGATGACCTCGTCAGTGCCATGGGCTGTGATTTTGCCTTCATAAGGGTAAATGTCGATAACATCGCCAGTGTTGAGTGAGTCAACGTCGCATTCGATTGGGAAAGCGCCGGCATCTTCCATCGTGTTGAAGAAGATAGGAGCGATCTTACCGCCGATACACACACCGCCATCGCGCTTATTAGGGATGTAAGGAATGTCATTGCCAATGTTCCAAAGAACAGAGTTAGTGGCTGACTTACGTGAAGAACCTGTGCCCATCACGTCGCCCACTAGTGCCACCGGGTGACCTTTGGTTTTCAGTTCGGCGATTTGCTCTGCGGCATTGGTGACGCCTTCACGCTCCATCTTGTACATGGCAAGTGCATGCAAAGGGATGTCAGGACGTGACCATGCGTCTTGAGCGGGGGAGAGATCATCTGTATTTGTCTCACCAGGCACTTTATAGACAGTGACGGTCATTACTTTTGGTAGTTCAGGCTTATTGGTAAACCACTCGGCCTCAGCCCATGATTTCAACAAGGTCTTAGCGTGCTCGTTGCCTGCTTTTGCGCGCTCTTCCACATCGTGAAAGGCATCAAACATTAGCAACGTGTGGGATAACTCTTCTACAGCCAGTGGGGCTAATTCGTCGTTATCGAGCAGGCCGACCAAAGTGTTGATGTTATAACCGCCAAGCATAGAGCCAAGCAATTTGATGGCTGAGACTTTATCGATTACAGGAGAGCTTGCTTCGCCTTTGGCAAGCGCAGAGAGAAAACCTGCTTTTACGTAGGCTGCTTCGTCAACACCGGCAGGGACGCGGTTAGAGATGAGATCGAGAATGAACTCCTCTTCGCCTTTTGGTGGGTTTTTTAATAATTCAACTAACGCAGCAACTTGTTCTGCGTCCAACGGCTTAGGAACGATGCCTTGTTCAGCGCGTTCGGCCACATGTTTACGGTAAGCTTCTAACACAGTATTCCCCTCGTCGATTGACTATAAGGCAGAGAGTGACAGCACAGAAAAGACAAGCTGCACATTGTAGGTGTGAGTTGTGACAATTCGCAGGTCGATTTCGCAGGTAGACAAATATAGGCGTATTACGCCTATGAAAATTCCACCAAGGATTCGATTAGCTGTTAAAATTGGAGGCTTATTATAGGCGAATTGCTGCAAAAACTCCAGTTTCCATAGTGCGAGCTTGCTGCAATCAAGCCATGAAATTCCTTAAATACATGACAGGTTGAAAAATTGAAGAGCGGTCTTACTCGAACGCCGTGTATCGGTGTGTGTTCTACGACATCGGTTGGTGACAGTATTTGCAGAGGGTGCAAACGGTATGCATTCGAGGTCATTCAATGGAATGCTTATAACGATGAAGAAAAAGAATCGGTTTTGCGGCGTATCGAAGTGTTGACGGAGCAGATCATGGGAGACAAGTTCCATATTGATTCCCAGGATGCGCTAAAGCAGCGCATGAAAGCGCACAAGCTTCCGTTTAATGAAGCCTTATCTCCTTATTGTTGGATCAACACCTTGTTGCAAAAAGCGCCTCTGGATCGGCTGCGGTTAGCGGATTTTGGGGTCAGTGTTAAGGCCTCCTACGCTCATATCGGCGTGCAAGAGCTGGCCAATATAATCGACAAAGAATTGTTGACCTTATGCGGCGCGCATTTTGAGCGCTATTACGCGCAGATGGACAGCTATTCTTAGTGGGCAATCTTAGTGAGGAAAATGCTTCAGCTCGTAGCCTGTGCTGCTGAACTCCAGAGCCCACCCCTTACAATCCCAGCTGCCTAGGACGATTCTGATCGCCTCATCTCTGCCATTAATAGGCTCTTGTAGGCGCATCTTATGAACAGAAGGGCGGTGCGTGTGGCCATGTATGAGGATATTCACTTGTTCGCGGTGCAGAAGATCGAGCACCTCTTGCGGCGTGACATCCATAATATCAGAGGCTTTGTGGCTACTTTGTTCTTTGCTTTGCTGACGGGTTTGCTGGGCAATCATGTGTCGCTCGACGAGGGAGCGTTCCAAGAACTCATTCTGCCAGCGCTCTGAACGTACCATCTTGCGGAACTTCATGTATTCAATATCACGTGTGCACAGACTATCACCATGCATAAGGGCTAGTTTTTGGCCATGACACTCGATAACGGTAGGGTCTTCGATGAGCTGCGCACTACAATGCTGCGCGTAGGACGCACCGAGTAAGAAGTCTCGGTTGCCATGCATAATGTAGATTTTTGAACCACTGGCCGCGAGCGAGCTGAGGGCGTTGGCGACAGTGTCTGTTAGAATGCTACGATCGTCGTCACCCACCCAAACCTCGAAGAAATCTCCTAAGATATAAAGTGCGTCGCAGCCGTGTGCGCCGGCAACGTAATTCAGAAAGCATTTGGTGATCGCCTCGTTGTCAGCGTCTAAATGCAAATCTGAAATAAATAGCGTCTTCCCTACATTGGACATGGTGCAGCCGTTATTATTTTTCTGTGGTGTCTGTTGTCGCCTGCTCTGGCATCGTGACAGTCGTGTCGGTAATGATGATTTCATCGACAGGGACATCTTGGTGGCCAGACTTCGAAGTCGTCTTACACTGCTTGATCTTATTCACAACGTCCATGCCTGCACTGACCTTGCCAAATACGGCATAGCCCCAGCCTTGGGCTGTCTTGTTCTTGTGATTCAAGAAAGTGTTATCGCTCACATTGATGAAGAACTGTGAGGTGGCCGAATGCGGATCGGATGTTCTGGCCATGGCCAAAGTCCCTGCATCGTTAGTTAGGCCATTATCGGCCTCATTGGGGATAGGCTTGCCATTGGGCTTCTGAGTCATGCCTGATTCAAAGCCACCGCCTTGGATCATGAAGTTATCGATAACCCGATGAAATATGGTGTTGTTGTAAAAGCCATTCTTAGCGTATTCGAGAAAATTAGCCGAGGATTCGGGCGCTTTTTCGAAATCTAACTCGACTGTGATATCACCATAATTCGTTTTAAAGACAATCATTGCGTACAACCTTCAGTATAAAGCGGCATTGGCCACTTATGAGAAACACGTGGAACGGTTATAATACGTCCTTTGTCACTTGTGAGAAAGCAGAAAACAACGATATGAGCGCTTCAGACGATTCCAAACCAAACGACGCCACTGGCCCCGCATCAAATTTTATTCGCCACATTATTGAGCAAGATTTGCAAAGCGGCAAGCACAATGGGCGTGTCCAAACACGCTTTCCCCCGGAGCCTAACGGTTTCCTGCATATTGGGCATGCGAAATCTATTTGTCTCAACTTTGGCGTTGCTGACAGCTATGGTGGTCAGTGCAATTTACGCTTCGATGACACCAATCCTGAGAAAGAGAGTCAGGAATTTGTCAATGCCATTTCCGACGATATTCGCTGGCTTGGTTTTCAGTGGAGCGGGGATATCCGCTACACCTCTAGTTATTTCGATGCCTTGCACGATTTCGCGGTACAGCTCATTGAGAAAGGCAAAGCCTATGTGTGCAGTCTTTCCCCAGAGCAGGCGCGGGAGTATCGCGGCACGTTAACAAGCCCTGGTATAGATAGCCCTTATCGAGAGCGCAGTGTTGAGGAAAATCTTGGCTTATTCGCACAGATGCGTGCTGGGGATTTCCCTGACGGCACCCATAGTCTACGGGCGAAGATAGACATGGCATCGCCGAACATCAATATGCGCGACCCTGTTTTGTATCGGATTCGGCATGTTGAGCACCATCAGACGGGGTCAAAATGGCCAATTTACCCAATGTACGATTACGCCCATTGTATTTCTGATGCGATGGAATGTGTGACCCATTCATTGTGCACATTGGAGTTCGAAGATCATCGTCCGTTGTATGACTGGATTTTGCAGACTCTCGATATTAAGTCTTTGACCGCGGCCAGCGATAACAGCTGCGCGGCAGATGACTATGTGCTGCCAAGGCAGATCGAATTTGCCCGCTTGAATATCAACTATACGGTGATGAGCAAGCGCAAGCTCAAAGAGCTAGTGACAGAGAATTACGTTAATGGTTGGGACGATCCGCGTATGCCGACATTGTCTGGTTTGCGTCGCCGTGGCTTTACGCCAGAGTCGATTCGCAACTTTTGCGAACGAGCAGGCGTTGCCCGTAGTTCGGGAACAGTCGATGTGGGGATGCTCGAGCACAGTATTCGTGAAGATTTGGACAGTAATGCGCCACGAGCGATGTGCGTGCTGCGTCCTTTGAAAGTGACTTTGAGCAATTACCCTGAAAATGAAACACAAACCTTAGTGTTGCCGTGTCATCCAAAGAATGAAGAGATGGGAACCCGCGAAATCGCTTTTGCGAAAACGCTTTACATTGACGCCAATGATTTTGAAGAAATCCCACCGCCTAAATACAAGCGTTTAAGCCCGGGTGTTGAGGTGCGTCTGCGTGGTGGCTATGTGATACGCTGCGATGAGGTAATCAAAAACGCAGAGGGTGAAGTGGTCGAGCTGCTTTGTAGCTATGATCCTGAAACCCTAGGGGTAAACCCAGTCGGGCGAAAAGTAAAAGGGGTTATTCACTGGGTGCCAGCAGAGTCGGCACTGGATGTGGAAGTGCGCATTTACGATCGTCTGTTCAATAAAGAAAACCCAGACGATAAATCGATTGCCGACTACAAAGAGTGTTTGAACCCAGACTCATTGCTCGTTTTAACTGGTTGTAAAGCAGAGCCAAGCCTTAAAACAGCGGCAGCAGAGGCGAGCTTCCAGTTTGAACGCGAAGGGTATTTCTGCGTTGATCGTCATGATTCTACTGCAGAGAAAATTGTCTTTAATCGCACCGTGACTCTACGAGATTCATGGGCAAAAATATCAGGTTGAGTGAAACAGTGCTACAGGTATACAACACGCTAACACGTAAAAAAGAGCCCTTTGTTCCTTTAGAGCAGGGCAAAGTTAAAATGTATGTGTGTGGAGTGACCACGTATGACTACTGTCATATCGGCCACGCCCGTATGTTTGTCGCATTCGATGTGATCTCGCGCTATTTGCGCCACAGTGGTTTCGATGTCACCTATGTGCGCAATATCACTGATATTGACGACAAGATTCTCAATCGCGCGAACGCCAACGGTGAATTGTACTCGGACCTAACCGAGCGCTTTATTAAGGCATCTCATGAAGACGAGGCGGCATTGTACGTGCAGCGTCCCGACATGGAGCCGCGTGCCACGGCACACATCGATGAGATTATCGAACTCATTCAGCGCCTGGAGCGTGACGACTATGCCTATAAAGTGGCAAGTGGAGACGTTTACTACTCAGTGTCACAGTTTGCGAACTATGGGCAATTATCTAATAAGAACCCAGAGGAGTTGTTAGCCGGTGCTCGAATAGGAATAGGGGAGTTAAAGCGCGACCCAAGAGACTTTGCACTGTGGAAAGCGGCCGCCGATGGCGAAGTAGGTTGGGACTCCCCTTGGGGCTATGGTCGGCCTGGTTGGCATATTGAATGTTCAGCGATGTCTACCTGCTGCTTGGGCGATTCCTTTGATATTCATGGTGGGGGTACGGATTTAGAGTTTCCCCACCACGAAAACGAGCTCGCCCAATCTGAGGCCGCAACGGGCAAGAAATTTGCTAAGTATTGGCTACATAATGGCTCTGTGCGTGTCGACAATGAGAAAATGTCCAAGTCTTTGGGCAATTTCTTTACTGTGCGTGATGTGCTGCAAAAATACAGTGGCGAGATTATTCGTTATCTGCTGATTTCTAGCCAATATCGCAGTCCGATTAATTACTCAGAGCAAGGCCTGCATCAAGCGCAGTCTGCGTTGGAGCGTTTCTACACGTCTTTACGCGGTCTGCAGGTCGAGGCAGCGCCAGATCTAGTCAATAGTCGTTTTGAGAAAGCCTTCAATGCTGCAATGGATGACGACTTCAATACCCCTGTGGCTTTAGGCGTGCTGTTTGATCTTGCTCGTGAGATCAACCGCAAGCGTGAGGAAGATCTTGAGTGTGCAACGCAGTTAGGCCGCTTATTGATCAAGCTTGGCGGAGTTCTAGGGCTGTTGCAAGGCTCTCCCGAGCAGTTTTTACAGGGCAGTGACGACTCAGAAGTCGATGCAGCTTTGATTGATTCCTTGATCGTACAGCGGCGCGAAGCGCGAGAAAATAAAGATTGGGCGAAGGCTGACCAGATCCGCGATAAGCTCGCAGAGCTTAAAGTTGTTGTCGAAGATTCTGCCGATGGCAGTACATGGCGCATTGAACGATGAAATTTACTAAAAAATTACACTCAGTGATTGACTGATAAAGGCACCCTGAGTATTATGCCGACCCTGCATTACGGTGCAGGGAAATCGGGGTATAGCGCAGTCTGGTAGCGCGCCTGCTTTGGGAGCAGGATGTCGGGAGTTCGAATCTCTCTACCCCGACCAACTCTTTTTGAAAAGTTCAATGGTGATCGTAGCTCAGTTGGTAGAGCCCCGGACTGTGACTCCGGTTGTCGTGGGTTCGAGCCCCATCGGTCACCCCATTTCCTAACTCACTGACAAGCCCTGTATTTGTCGTGTTCGGACCTTTCCCCGGGGGTATAGCTCAGCTGGATAGAGCAACGGCCTTCTAAGCCGTGGGTCTCAGGTTCGAATCCTGATACTCCCGCCATTTATCTGATCCAAGCTTGTTATTCCATCGCCGCTACTATTTGCGCAAACTTCTCGTTTACTGGGTAGCGCCCCGAAGTCCAACCTAGTCTTACAATCACTATATCCATTGTTGGGATAATCATCATATTCTGCTGTCTATTACCTTGCGCGGCGTAACTGTCCTCTGGCAGGTCTGGCCAGCGTAACTGCTTGTTGCCGCGATTGAGCCACCACTGGTATCCATAGGCTCTATCGTTCTCAGATTGATTGGCTTGTGTCGATTCTCTAACCCACTGTGAGCTGACAATTCGCTGGCGGTTAATGACACCCCCATCGAGCATTAACTGCCCGATTCGTGCCCAATCCCGTGCAGAGGCGTACAGATAAGAGCTGCCTACGAACACACCGCTGGCATCGGTTTCGAAAATTGCATTGTGTAAACCTAATGGCTTAGCAATATGTTCTACAAAATCATCATAGCTTGCCTGTGGGCTCGCTCCAGTATGATTGAAGTGTAATCGGCTAAGCAGATTTGCAGTTCCAGAGCTGTAGTTAAAACGGCTTCCAGGGGGGGTAATAAGAGGCTTGGCCAGAACAAAATCAGATGCTGAGGCCTGCGTAAATAGCATAGCAGTGGCATCATCGCCCGGATTGTATTGTTCCGAAAAGTCTAAGCCGTCACTCATCTGCAATAAGTGACGCAACTTAATGTCTCTCCTGTTGTCGTTTGCCCATTGCGGGAAAAGGGGAGAGCTATCAAGGTCAATCAGGCCTCGATAGTGCAAGTTGCCTATCATAATGGAGCTTAAGCTCTTGGCCATCGACCAACCTAACAAGGGAGTGTCAGGTCCGGCACCCTGCCCATAGGCCTCGGCTACGATTCTGCCATGCTGAGCCACGAGTAAGGCGCGAGTGTTCAAGCCTTCGTGATTGTCGCTGTTCAACTGCGCTTGCAGCAATGCCATTAAATCGCTGTTCAGATTAGTGACAGTTTCTCCCCTTGGCCAGTTTGCCTGACTACCCGCTAGGGTTTGTGCCTTGAGCTGTGTGCGCTGCTCACTAGGGTACTGATTGGCGCAACCGATGCCTTCGATGTAACGGGCTGTTGTTGAGCGCAGACCGAACAGGGACGTATGAACACTGTTATTGCTATTGTCGTATTCGATGCGCAAAAGCTGCAAAACGGGAGAGTACTGAACGAGGTCATCGAAGGCCTGCTGTTCCGAAAAGTGGCTAACATAGCGGGCGCTGCATAAAAGTTTGGCGCCGATGCCTGTGGCCACCGAGGGTGTTGCAATGATATAGCGCGGCCCAACGCCAAGTATTGCGCCCATACCGATGAGCAAGACGGCTACAATAGCAAAACTTATTAGGATTTTTTTCATGCCAATAATCCTTTTTTTGTTTAGTTAAGTGTCTTCTGTCCTAATCCAGCACTCATGATTAAATGCAGAGCTTCGCCAGGGGTAAGGTCGGTTTTTTCAATTTGGGATCTCGAGACAATTAGCATATAGCCACCGGCTTGATAGCTCATCGGCAAATACACAGCGACCTCTTCTTCGTCGATCATGTCTGAAAGTTTCGTACCTTTCTCGCTGCCTTGCTTGGTGACGATGCCAAGAAGTTTGCCCTCAATTTGCGGTAGTTTTACCCAGACAACCGATTGGTCTGAGAAAGTCTTGCCACCCATTAGATCGAGAAAATCTTTAATCGTGCTATAGATGTAGCGCACCACAGGTATGCGCTCCATAGTCAACCCTGGCAGTTTAATCACTTGGCGTAGATAACTTTGTCGAGAAAGAATGCCAATTGCCGTGGTAATTGCGATGAAACTTAATAGGGCTAAACCAGGGAAGTACAAAGACTCAGAAAGTAGAAGGATCCAAAGGGACTTTAGCCATGACTCCATGGTAGTAAAGAGCCAAATGATTAGCTGTATTGAAAGCACCACTGGCAGCAAAATAGAAAGGCCAAGGAGAAAACTACGGGTAAGACTGTTCATTTTAAAATCCCTGTTATAGACACCGCCTCAGTGTAGAGGAGGCTTTAAGTAAATAGTACCGGAAAAATCTACGCATCCGTGCGCAAAAATTTCAATTCTGCTTTGTGATACAAGCACGGTTCGTTCGCAAACAAAGGCATAGAATTACTCCTAAGCCTAATGACATAAGGGCTGTAGCGAAGTGATGGAAAACTGGCACGATTATCGCTACGTATACAGCGAGAGTTCAGAATCATGTTCTTCACACGGAGTAAGTGAAGATTCGGAGCTGAACACCAAAAGGAATTTTTAATGGAGGATAGAGCTATGTTGAGTTGGGCGCTTACGTTTTTTGTGATTGCAATTGTTGCTGCACTATTTGGCTTCGGTGGCATTGCAGGTGCTGCATCGGGTATTGCACAAATTTTGTTTGTTGTGTTCTTGGTGCTATTCGTAATCTCGCTTATTGCGGGTGCAATCAGAGGCAAAACTCCACCGTTATAGCACGGAAGCAGCAAAAGATTTAATTTAACCAATAGGTCCACTAAGGAGAAGTGACATGAAATTACAGTCGATAGCAGTAGTATTATTTTCAACTCTTATGCTTGCAGCGTGCAACGAAGGTCCTGCAGAGCGCATGGGCGAGAATATCGACGACGCAGTCAATGACGCAGGGAATGCGATCGAAGATGCGTGTGAAGATGTACGTGAGGCAGTTAATGCAGAAGATAGTGATTGTTAGGCTAAGGCACCTAACGCTAAAGGGCATCGAAAGATGCCCTTTTTTTTGCCTGCTAATCTATATCGTCATATTTTTTAAGCTTGTTATAGAGGGTTTTGACACTTATTCCCAATTTTTCAGCAGTTTCTGACTTATTGCCATCGAACTCGGCTAGGGTCTGTAAGATCACTTTCTTTTCGATCTCCTCTAAAGAGTCATTGCCTAACTCGGGTTCTACTTCGCTTGGGCTGCCCTCCAAAATCAGGTGTTCAACTCCAACAACGTCGTCAGCAAGAATATAGGCACGTTCGATTGTGTGCAGTAATTCGCGCACATTGCCTGGCCAGTGATATCCGCGAATGCGTTCTAGGGCTTCTTTAGTAATTTCTTTTGAGCTGTCCTCTTCTGCGTTGCGGTGGGCAAGAAAGTGGATAGCTAGACCTTCAACATCATCGCCGCGCTCACGCAGTGGCGGCACTTTAATAGGAAAGTGGGCAACGCGGAAATAGAGATCTTCTCGCAATACACCGTCTTCGATAGCCTGTGTTGGCTCGCGATTAGTTGCGGCGACGATTCGCACGTCAGCGATGCGTGTGTCTTCGCTGCCAACCGGTTTGTATTCGCCAGTCTCTAGCACGCGCAGCAATTTTACTTGATGTTCCATGGGCATTTCAGTGATTTCATCAAGGAACAATGTGCCACCTTCGGCTTGTTCGAACACGCCGGCGCGATTAGAGGTAGCGCCAGTAAAAGCGCCTTTTATATGGCCGAATAGTTCGCTCTCGACCAATTCCATGCTGATGGCGCCGCAATTCAAGGAGATAAACGGTTTGTCAGCGCGCTCGCTCATTAAGTGGAGTGTGTTAGCGACTAGCTCTTTACCCGTGCCGCTTTCGCCTATGATTAAGATGCTGGCATCAGTACGGGCTGATTTGCGCACCACTCGGTAGAGTTGTCGCATGGCCTTAGAGGAGCCAATAAGCAAGCCGTATTGGGCCAGTTCACTGCTTATAGTTTCTTGGGTAGGGGCGTTGCGCTCGCTGATCTCAGAGTGAAGATCCTCTAACAGTTCGTCGAGGATGTCTTCATCTAAAGGGCTGCGCATATGATAAGAAATACCGTTCTGCATCGCCAAGTCGATACAAGGGTTCGGCTCCCCATCACTGATTAAAATGATCTCTAGCCGGGACGTCGCATCGGAGGCGATAAGCGCTTCTAGCTCCTTCTCGTCAAAATTCACCGTTTCGATCAAAGCCACATCGACAGAGTGATCCTGTATAGCATTGATCCAATGCTCGCTCGCCTGGGGTGTGATGTGTAGGTAAGAGTTGAATGCTGATAGCGAGTTTATTGTCGCTTGCAGGTCGTTATCGAGTATCGACGTTAAAATCTTGGCTTGAGCCATTTGAATCTCCTGTTCTAGGCTCCGGGAAAGGAAATGTAGTGAATTAATGTAATTCTGACAAGCATTTCTGTAAGACTTTCCCTATGAGGTCACATTTCTTGTGGTTGTACTCTCTACAGCCCAGTAATCGCGAGGTGCAGGAGTTGGCATAGTTCTTGTAATTAATCCTGATAGGGGGTCGTGATTTTTCTACGATTCAAATGTGGGGATAGATGAGAGTAAATCAATATGAGTAATTCAGACCTTAGACTGATAAGTATTGTGCGGTTGCTCTGTAAGCAAGCTCAACTGCTGTATGAGGAGCTAGCTGTTGCGTTATCTGACCAGCAAGCGAAAAACGTGTTGAGGAAACTGGCACGGCATCGCGTTGAAACATTGCAGGCGATCTCTACTGATGCAGCCCCAGAATTAAACATTGGCAACGGTAACACAGTGGTGCCGCAAGAAATACTAACGGCCAATGAGGTTGCGAAAAGTAAAATACGAGAATCTGGGGCCGAAGAGGCAATCAACTACTTAGTAGAGGGAAACAAACGGGAAGTTAGTTTTCTTCGCCAAGAGGTTAGAAATATCAACAACTACGCGCTGCGTAGACGTTTGTCATCATTCGTCGCAGTACTGCAAATGGATTTTGACCAACTGCAAATGCTTGCGCGCAATCGCCATCACCAATGATCAAAAGGAGAAAGTGACATGGAAAATCATAAAACAGTTATGAGAAGTGACTTAAAGATGCGAAAGGGAATACGGCATTTCGGAGGCATCATGTTAGGCAGCATCTTGCTTGCGGCTTGTGCTAGCAGCGAAGTGCCCTACGCACCGGCTTCTGACGTCGGAGAAGTGGGGTATACCGAGAGTCAGTTGAGCAATGATCGTTATCGTGTGAGTTTTACTGGACGATCAGACACTCCGTTAGAGACTGTTCAGGACTATACGCTTCTAAGAGCGGCCGAACTGACAGTCGCGCAGAACTATGATTGGTTTGAAGTGGTCGATCGTACGGCAATCCCACACCTTGAAGACGATAACTCCGCTCGGGCTGCCGTGCAGATAAGCACAGGGACTGCATCCCAAACTCGTTGTGGCTTGATTGCATGCACAACTACCCAAACCTCGCCAGCGTTCCCGCGCTCGGAAATGGATTTCCCAGCGCAGCGAGAGCATTTTGTTGCCAGCATGGAAGTGGTAATGGGGCAGGGGGAGCATGAACGCTCGGGTGACATCTATGATGCCCGTGAAGTAATTGCCTCTATACGCTCTGATTTTTAGAGGCTAGCGGCACAAGGATGTGCCAAGCCCTGTCGCAGCTTGCGTGTCTGCGACAGGGCTTTTTATAGTTTGAAACTTGCTCCAAGCCACGCGGCTCTGGGTGAACCTACACCTAAAAATATTGGGTTTTTATTATTCAGCAGTGGCAACACTTCGCTTGGGTCTTCGCCGATCAAGCCAAAGTTTTCATACTCCGTGTCGAATACATTTGAGATGCGAACAAAGAAAGAGACTCGTTCATTTAAACCATAGTGAGAGCGTAGATTTACGATTGACGCCCCGTCGATTCTCGCCATAGCATTGCTTTCATCGCCGCGTAAATACTGCGGCCCGTTGTAGACAAGCTCAGCGCCAAAGCTTATGTTTTCATTGAAGTAATAGTCGCCGCCGAGTTTGAAAATCTTCGCAGGAATTCCTGGTAGCCGGTCCCCTGGTGAGATGGCAATCTCACCTTCACTATTGGCCTCTGGATGATTTGGGCTTAGGGCAAAGAACTGATCCTCAAACGTTGCCTCTATAAGTGAGGCAGAGGCGTAAGCAAACCATTTCTCGAAGCGTTTGTGCATAGATAATTCCATTCCTTGCCGTCGAGTTTTATCCACATTTGCAAACAGCCCTGTTGCCCGTCCCGTTGTTTGAAACAAAATGTCGTCTTGATTCACAGCGCGAAACAGACTGAGTTGATAGTTTATGCCGCGATACTGACCGCGAACACCAGTTTCAATACTTTTAGTTACGACGTCATCTAAGGGTGGGTCAGCCAAAAAAGCATTGGGTAGGCGGCATTCGAAGTCGACATCGTCGGGGTCATCGCCGCGCGCCTGCGCAAAGGATTGTGCCAGTTCGAACACTCCTTCGTTGCAGGCCAATTCGATGGGCGTTGGAATTCGATTTGACTCGCTATAGGAGCCGTAAACCGTTAGAGAGTCTGTGGGGTTCCAATTCAAACCAATGGCTGGATTCACGCGAGAAAAGCGATGGTCGCCATTCAGTTCTGGGCGTTCGCCTGACTTATCGCGCAAAGTCACTTCGCTTAAATTGTAGCGAGCAGACAAGGTAAGCGCGAAGTGCTCAGTTAGTTGCGTCGTGTTAGTAAAGTAAAGGCTATAAGTATCGGTGACAGTATCAATATTGGTGGCAGCGTCATCGAAGAAAGTTCCGGTGCCTAAGCCCTTGGTGCTTCTTGTCAAAGGATCAAGGTTTGCCAGCTCTAGTACAGAGTTAAAATGAGAATCCCCAAGCTGTAGCACCAAGCCAGAATTAAATTGATTGTCGAAACTAAATACTGGCGCTTCGTAATGCATCTGGGCAGATAAGCCGCGAGTTTTTTGTTGGCGTTGACTGATATTATTGATTGCCGCATCCGCAATTATGCCGGTGCCACTAAGTGCGTCATAGATATTTTCGAGTTCGAATTGTTCTGGGTCTATGCCCGCCATTAAGGCGCGTTGCGCAATAGTGTCTTCTAGGTCGTCGAAGTTTGAAATATTGGCATTCTCTCCTTCGCATATCGCATCAAGTTCAATGCCCAGTTGCTCTTCTAAAGCGTCTTCAATGTCATCGCTTTCTTCGAATAAGGCAAGCTGTCCGCCGAAGAATTCGCAGCGCTCGAATTCGGAGCCATCGCCATTGAAGGAGTCGGTTGTATTCTCTCGCTGGTAAAGATTAAAACTCACAGCAAGGCGTTCGCTCAAATTGTATTGAGCATTGAGGGCTAGCATCGCCATATCGTTTTCTGTGATGTCTGGCGCGGTAAAGACGGCGTCACGTTGCATCTGCATTAAACCGACAGGTAAGGCGCCATTGCCAATCAAATCACTTTTTCCTAATTGCAAAACTGCATCGTAAGAGGTCTGTGAGTCTGGGCGCCAATTAACAGTGCTATAAAAATTCAGAGCCTCCGAATGAGACTGTGCCCGCCAGCCATCCTCTTCGAATGCGCTCAAATTTGTGTAGTATCCCCATTGCCCATTGTTCGCACCACTTTCGAGCGAGACAGTGTTGCGTCCCCAAGAACCGGTGCTGGCGGTGGCAGAACGCTGTGTGTGATTGAAGCCATTTTTCATTTGCAGCGCGACCGCGCCGCCGAGTGTATTAAGACCGAATACCGGGTTTGCGCCGCTCATAAGATCAACGCGATAAATGGCTGACTGGGCAATGAGATCCCAGTTGACGGCGTCGCCTAGAGGCTCATTAATGCGCACGCCATTTTGATAAACCGATAGTCCCTGGGGTAGGCCAAGAAGGGGAGAGGCAGTAAAACCTCGGTACTGTAGGTCAGCCTGTAGGGGATTGTTCTGAGCCGAGTTGATGTTCACACTGCCCATACGCGAATTCATGTACTCACTAAGATCGAGAGTCTGTGAAGACTCTAAATCTGTGTAGGATGCGCTTTGCACGGCGAAAGGCACATGGATTAACGGTTGCTGAGAATTTCCATCGGGTGTATTGCCGATGACCAATACTTCTTCGATCGCGGCAGAGTCTTGCGCCAGGCCCGCGTGCTGTATTGCCAAGGACAGGCTAGAAATTGCAAAAATAGCTAAGGGCTTAATACGCAAGGCTTTCTCCATATCTTGTCTATTATTGTTATTTGCTTGGGCATCTTACGAAATATGCCCATTCGATAACAGTCTGATAACAACACTTTAACGTTTTGTTCTTGTTGCTCGTCTGGGCTTGTGGTAACAAGAGCGCTTGCTCGAAATAAAAAATTGAACAATAGAAAAGGGGTTCTCTATGCGTCACACCAAATGGCTTTCATTACTAACTTTGGCGGGCACACTTGTTAGTGCAATGTCCTTTGCCGAAACCCGCACGCAGATAGATGCAGGGCGAGGGGAGGTGCCGTTGGTCGTCCCTGCTAGCTACGATAGCGCCAAAGTTACACCGCTAATAGTCCTGCTGCATGGCTACGGATCCAGCGGTTCAGGTCAAGATGGCTATATGAAATTTAGTGAGCTTGCCGATTCATATGGTTATTTGTTGGCCACTCCCGATGGCACACAAGAGGCCGGCGGCGAGAATAACCGTTTTTGGAATGCGTCAAAGGCTTGTTGTAATTTCTTCGAAAGCGAGCAAGACGATGCCGATTATGTGATGAACATTATCAAGACAGTGCAGTCCCAATACAATGTAGACCCGCGGCGTATCTATCTTATTGGGCATTCCAATGGCGGGTTTATGTCCTATCGCACCGCCTATGAGTATTCAGATGTGATCGCGGGTATCGCTAGTCTGGCAGGCGCTGAGGCCACCGATCCGATGCCCGCTCCGAAAAACCCTGTGCATGTATTGCAGATCCATGGAACGGCCGACGGCACAATTGCTTATGATGGCAGTGATATCCGTGGCAATGTTTACCCTGGCGCTGTCGAAACAGTCCAGCGCTGGGCAGTCTACAACGGCTGTACAGGCGCAGCAAAAATAGTAGGCACTCTCGACCTAGAGGCCAATTTAGAAGGCTTAGAAACCACTAGAAGCCGTTTTACCGACAATTGTAAACTAGGGGGGTCGTCGGAATTATGGACAATTGCAGAAGGCTCACATATACCCGCGATCAGCGATAATTTTAGTAAAGAAGTGGTCGAGTGGTTGTTGGCAAGACAGAAGGTTGCGGCGGTTGCTAATAGTAGTGCCGACTAAGTAGGGCGAGAAGCTATAAAAAAAGGCCACTTTAACAATGCGTTAAGGTGGCCTTTTGGTTTGCACTTGCGTTGATTACAAGGTATCAACAAAAGCGGCAAGATTATCGATCTCAGTTTCGCTCAATGGGCCGGCAACACCCCACATTAATGCGCTCTGGGCACCACGTGTGCCGTTTGTTTTATAGGTGTTAAGGGCATCCACTACAAATGCAGCATCACGACCAGCAAGCGCTGGACCAACGCCGCCTTCACCGGATGCACCGTGACATGCTTGGCAAGGAACATAGGCAGTTTTACCTAATTCTGCAGGGCTCATAGAGGCTGCCGCTTCAGCACGTAGGCGTTCTTGTTCAACGATATTGCCATTGGCGGCAACGTAATCGGCATAGCATTGGCCTATACATTTATTATTATCAGGGTGGCCTTGGATCTCTAAGCTAGAAGTGCTGATGGCGGTGACAATGATGCCGGCAACTACTAATAAGGCGGCAACGGTGAGGTTCTTCATAACAACTCCTGATAAGTGAACACTGGTTTTACGCAAGAGTAGGCCTCGTCAGATCAAGGGCACTCCTAATTAAAGTGACAAATTACCAATAACATCGCACAACACTTATCATTTTAAGGCGAAGTGTTGATCTGCTGACAAAAATTGGCGAGGCAGCTTAACATTCGGGGGGAATTTTGCAATGGCTATTTACTTTTAAGCAGTGCGACAAGGCGCTTTACGATGCGGCAGCCTTGGCTCGGTAGCGCTCAATATGAGGGGCCAAAATTTCAAGCCCTGTCTGCTTGCAGGGGGGGAGCTCAGCATCGCTTTGGTGGACAGGGCTGACTCGGTCGCCCCATTTCACAAGGCCTGCACCCCAGGTAAGACCGGCTCCAAAAGTGGCCATCAACACATAGTCCCCGGGTTTGACGCGGCTCTGTTCAAGAGCCTCGGTCAGTGCAACAGGGATGGTACCGGCCGAGGTATTGCCATATTTGTGCACATTCACCATAACCTTATCGCTCGGCATGCCAATGCGTTTGGCTAATGCGTCGAGTATGCGTTGATTGGCTTGGTGGGGCACCATGATGTTGACATCGTCAATACTTAGCCCTTCTTGTTGCAAAACCTCTTCGCAGGCGCTTGCCATCGCTTTGACGGCGCGCTTGAAGACTTCTTGGCCTTCAAAATTCCAGTCTGGGTAAAGAAAGTCGTCACTCAATCGGCTATAGGCGCTGCCGAGATTGGTAATTTGGATGGCAGAGGTCGTATCCATCTCACAGCCAATACGCGAGGCCAATAGGCCTAGTTTTTCATTGGTGGCCTCAAGAATCACCGCGCCACAGGCATCGCCGAATAATACGGCGACATCGCGGCGGGCCCAATTCATATAGTGGCTAATAAACTCCCCACCAATGACAAGTACTTTTTTATGGGCCCCAGTTTGAATCAGGCTGTTGGCGATATGCAGGCCATATAGAAAGCCCGTGCAGGCAGAATTGATATCGATTGAGGCGGCATTATGTGCGCCGATAGCGTTCTGCACGATTGAGGCGGTATTCGGGCACAGCGAATCCATGGTTAAGCTGCCTAGTAAAATTAGGTCGATCTCGGAGGCATCTAAGTTGGCGGCTGCTAGAGCGTGTTGTGCGGCGACGGTCGCCATATCAGAGAAGTTAACGTGGCAGATGCGGCGCTCTTTTATGCCAGTGCGTGAGCTAATCCACTCATCCGAGGTGTCCATAAAAGTAGCCAAATCGGCATTACTGAGCACAGCAGGGGGTACACATTTTCCCCATCCGGTGATCTGTGCGTACTGCATAAGCCTCTCCTATTCTTTGGCAACTGCTAGGGCAACGCTCAGTGTTACTGCGCGGCGCTTTATTAATTTGAATATCTTTGAGGATACTGCATAACGAGCAATCACGGTAGTCACTGCGCACCATTTTGCTTACGGCAATCTAAAGGGGGAGTGTTTCATATTGCTGTCATTAACAACGCTTAGGCTGAGCGCACTTCAATATTGCTTTTCTCGTCAGTTTAAGGAGTTCTGTTATGCCCAAGTCCACGCCCGATTTTCCACGCAGACGTTTTTTAGGGGCCACCGGTTTAGGGTTGGGGGTGCTGGCATTACGCGGCTACCCAATTATGGCAGCCGCTGCTGCGCATTTTACCCATGGCGTGGCCAGTGGTGATCCTCTTCAAGATCGAGTCATTCTTTGGACGCGCGTTCTACCCGGCAGTGGCCACAGTGAGGCAGTGCAATTGCAATGGCAAATTGCACAAGATGAAAACTTTATGCAGTTGCTGGCAGCAGGCGATGCGCGCACTGGGCCAGATCGAGATTACACCGTGAAAGTCGATGCGACGGGTTTGGTGCCAGACGAGCAATATTATTATCGATTTATTTGCGAAGGCGTGCATAGCCCTGTTGGTCGTACTCGCACTTTGCCCGCAGAAGGGGTTGAGGCTTTAAGTATCGCAGTATTGTCTTGTTCCAATTATCCGCAAGGCTATTTCAATGTGTATAAAGAAGTCGCGCAACGCGATTACGATGTGGTGTTGCATCTTGGCGATTATATTTATGAATACGCAGTGGGTGGTTATGCCAATCCGTTAATGCAAGGCAAGGGTCGTGATGTCCGGCCAGAGCATGAAATCGTGACATTAGAAGATTATCGCATGCGTTATGGGTTGTACCGAACAGATGCGGATCTACAAGCGGTGCATCAGGCGCACCCTTTTATTTGTGTGTGGGATGATCACGAAATAACAAACAATACATGGAAAACAGGCGCTCAGAATCATAATGAGGGAGAAGGAGACTTTGATCTTCGTCGCCATGCAGCGGTACAAGCCTTTCACGAATGGTTGCCGATACGTGAACAAAGTAGTGTAGAGGACGCGATAATTTATCGCAGCTTCCACTTCGGTAAATTAGCATCGTTAATCATGATGGATACGCGTCTGGTAGGGCGAGACGAACAATTGACCCACGCCATGGGCATCGATACTTTGCGCAGTAAACTCGCTGACAATCGACGCAGTATTATGGGCGAGACTCAAGAGCGATGGCTGACAAACGAGTTGCGTCGCTCTAAAGAGGCAGGCGTGCAGTGGCAGTTGCTAGGGCAACAATTGTTGATGGGAAAACTGAATGTGCCACTGTTTACCGACAATGAGCTGCCAATCGAACACCGAGAAGCAATAGTGAACGGACGTTATGGAACCTTGCGTGAAAGAGCTCGTCAAGGCCTTCCCTATAATTTGGATGCGTGGGACGGTTACCCGGGCAATCGTGAGCGTGTGTTTGATGCTATTACAGCACATGGCAATAATGTCGTTGTGCTCGCAGGTGACACCCACAGTTCATGGGCATTCGACCTGCAGAATCAATCAGGCGATGCTGTGGCTGTAGAGTTTGCGACGCCGAGTGTAACCTCTCCAGGTTTTGAGAACTTTATGCCCGTGCTGACTGAAGAACAAGTACAGGCGGCGACATTGGTGGCAAGCCCTGAATTGAAATATATGAAAGCCAATGGTCGGGGCTGGCTTGAGTTAGAACTCAGTGCAGAGAAAACGGTGGCCAGTTGGTTTTTTGTCTCGACAATAATTGAACAGCAATATGATGTGATCGCTGATGCTCGTTTAGAAACCTATGCAGGTGAGCATCAGATCAAGGTGTAAAATTTATTGGGTTATATTTTGCATCGGCAATAATTCGCATTTCTCCACGGGGCAGGCGATCACATCGTCTTGTCCTGTAGTTTGAAACTGCGTTAGTGCAATGATCTTGTAGGCCCCGCTATGCCGGCTTTGGGCATCGCGGCGACGGTCTTTACGGCCATCGGCTTTGCGTTTGTCAAAGGTGAAGAGTTTGTAGTGTTCAGGCAATGCCTGCTCTAAGTCTGACAACGATGCAAATGACAACTCTTGGCCGTAGGTGATCTCACAGACAATTATCGGGCGCGTTTGGCGAAGCGTTTTTTGCAAACCTTCGAGGGCGAATTTCTCAAACCCTTCGACGTCCATTTTTACGATATCGATTTTCTCGATAGCCTGGCTTGCGAGGTAGTCATCGCCTTTGACTAGTTCTAGCTCGCCAATGCTGACATTGCCTTTGCTCGCGGTACTCGCATCGAATGAGCCGATCCCGACGTTGTTGCCAGTAGGGGCAAAGAACGGCAGGCGTGTATTTTCGTTGCTCAGCCCTAGAGGGTGAACTGTAATTGAGCTCATGGCATTCTCAGCGATTTGTTTTTGTAGCTGATTACGCACTCGGTCGAAGGGCTCGAATGAATGAACCTGTGCGCCATGGGCTGACATAAAAAGAGAGTGTTGGCCCACATTGGCTCCAATATCGACAAACGTGGCTGGGTTTTCGTTTAGCCGCGCCATTGTGTCGCGAAGAAAATACAGCAGCGGTTTTTCAAAGGCGCCATAGAAGTAAATATTGAAGTCGATATTATTATTGAGGTTGCCGTGATATTGCAGCCCAAAAAAATCTTTTATGAAAGGGTAGTCAGGCGCATTGCCAAGTTTGCTCAGGCGTTTGTAAACATAACGAGTAAGACCCGCTGGAACCAGTTTGCGATCCCAAAGAAAGCGGTAAAGTCGGTATTTAAAGCTCACGTAATAAGGTCCTGTATAGGCAAAGGCGCATTCTACCCTGTCAGTTTTGTGATTTGCATTGCATTTTTGCCCTTTTACAGGGGCAATTTCTGGACACGAGGGTCAGTCAATGCACAATAGAGGCGTATATCGATTTTCCTCGCCAAGCCTTGGTTGGCTCGCTTGGAACCCCCTCGAGCCGGAAGCGCCACTATGCTTCCGGTTTTTTATTGTCTGCCAAAAGGCGGGCGTTTTTTTCTTGCTCTGCCTGCAATATGTGTAAGTCGGCGACTATCTGCTTATTCAATTGAATCAAATCGCGCAATCGTTTGCTTTCACAATCACAAAATTGTACGAAGTTTGGGTCAGTCGCTTCATCAAGCTCTCGTTCTACTTTATCGACAAGATAATGATAACTCTTCAAGCGGCTCTGATAAGCCTCAATTAGGGCGGTCAACATGTTTGGTATCCGCTGCGGGTTTGGAATTCTTTGGTGCTTGCAAATCCGTTAAATTAATCTCCGGGTAATACCGCTCAACTTGCCGCAGTAGCGAGGCTAATAGGTTTTTCATACTCTTGCTTGATAGGGTTCGTGATTTAACCAACTGCACCATATTCTGCTGCAACTTCATGATGACTAGTTTCGGGAAGCGTGCAGTTTTCGTATGATCAGCCGACTCCTTGGATGCCGAAGTCGATGCCTGTTGTGATAAGGGGGCTGTGATCGTGCCGGGGGATTTCTTAAGGCGATTGAGAAATAGCTTGCGCCAGAATAAGCTGAAGGAGCGGCGCGTAGGGGCTGCACGGTAGATATTCTCGATACTATCGGCCAGTGCTGCAAAACGATAGCTAGCCTGTGAGCCCGGGTACCCAATAGTGACAGGGATTTGTTTCTGCACAGAAAGACGCAGGTGTTCATCGCGTGGCACATAGCCTAAGTATTCAACATCGGTGTTGAGGTAGCGCACCGAGGCGCCCGATAGACGCTTATAAATATCCACACTATTCAGGTAATTATCTACCATATTAGTAAGGATATGGACTTTACTCTCACATTGTTTCTGCCGCATGACCTTCATCAATGCAAAGGCATCTGTGAGTGAGGTTGGTTCGGGGGTCACAATCAACACATTGTGCTCTGTGGCCTGCAAAAAGGTTGTGACATTAGCACTAATCCCTGCGGCGGTATCGATGATCAGATAGTCAAAGCGTTGTTCGAGGGTGCTCAGTGCTTGTAAAAGGATTTTTTGTTGAGCGATATCGAGGCTTGCAAACTCAGCGATGCCCGAGGCCGCAGGGACGATTGAGATTCCACCTGGGCCTTTTAGCAAAATTTCATCGATAGTTTTGGAGCCATCTAACACCTGCTCCAATGTGTATTCGGGAGTCAGGTTCAGCAAGATGTTGACGTTGGCAAGGCTAGTATCTGCATCGAAGACACAAACATTGCGACCCTTGCTCGCCAAAGAGATGGCGAGATTGACGCTGATGTTCGTTTTACCGACCCCGCCTTTACCACTGCTTATAGTGATGACTCGGCCGCGATCTTGTTGGGTGGGGGTTCTGCTCAAATCCACATTCCTGTTGGTAATCCAATCTCACAATGTCGCAGACTATAAGCTACATTGGAGGTTCTGCAAGGGGTATAATTCGAAGAATAACAGATGCGCAAAGGAAAAGAGCATGATTGCTGTAATTGGTGGTACTGGTTTAACAGAACCGCACTTTCTCAATGATATACAAATTCAACAGGTGTCGACTCCCTTTGGCCAGCAATCAGTGCAGGTATTAATAGGGACTCTTGATGGCAAGCAAGTCGCTTTTTTGCCGCGCCACGGTCGCGGTCACAAAGTGCCTCCTCATAAAATCGACTATCGCGCTAATCTCTGGGCCTTGCAGAAAGTCGGCGTCAAAGCCGTAATAGGGGTCAATGCCGTAGGGGGGATTCACAGCGAAACCGGCCCCGGACGACTCGCGGTGCCCAAACAAATCATTGACTATACGTGGGGCCGAGAGCACACATTCTTTGCCGAAGGCTTAGACTCGGTGACGCACATCGATTTCACGCAGCCCTATGATGAATCCTTAAGAGCCTTGTTGATCGACAATGCAGGTGACACAGCCGTATGGCCTGAAGGGGTCTACGGTTGCACGCAGGGGCCAAGGTTGGAGAGTGCTGCTGAGGTGCAACGATTGCAGCGCGATGGCTGCGATATGATTGGGATGACCGGCATGCCAGAGGCAGCATTGGCGCGCGAATTAGGAATCGCCTATGCCTGTTTGGCGCTGTCAGTGAATTGGGCGGCGGGGCTCACCGATGAACTCATTACGATGGAGGCGATCGAGAAAGTGCTAAGCAAAGGGATGGAGGAGGCGATAGGCCTTCTTCGCCGAGCCTTGCAACACTACGACAGTATTACTGCGCAGTAGTGCTGGCGGCTGGCTCTTGCAGCTCCAGTGGGGGTAAGGGTAGAGGTGGCACTGTATAAGGGCTAATCTGTACCAACATCCCCATAGCAGGATGGTCTAGATAATGAAACTCATCCGAACGGATGTCGCGATTTTGGCGAAACGGAATGATCCGGTTGACGTACAATTGTGGTGCAGTCTCGGCGGCAGCCTCTTGGGGCTGCATTAACATCTCTGGTAAAACCGGCAAACTCCATTGCTCTTCTGACCCAGATTGGGTGGTAAAGCTATTGAGCCAAAGATTGCTTTCTAAAATCACTCGATCGGCATTGCCCGTAAGATAAAAGTTTAAACTCCCTTCTAATTCGCGGCGCTCATTGAAGCGTCGGCCCGCCATTATGCCAATGGCATTTGCGCTCGCGCGCCGCGTGAGCACCTGTCGCCACGCTGCATGATACACAACGCGTTGTTCTGCGGACTGATTTAAAGCGCGATTGGTGCCTGTAAAATCGTGATTGGCCGCAGGGAGCATCCACATAGCTTCGCGTTCAAAGTCAGGCAGCTTGAATACCGCCTGATTGGGAGCATAGGGGCGTGGCCCAAATTCTCGTATTGGTTCACCGCTTGGCGCGCTTAGAGCGGCATTGGCATCTATAGCGCTGGTGCTTGGCGCATTGGGCTCGGCGGGTTCGGACCATTGTGCAAGTTGGAGCAGTTCGCTGATTTGTTTAAGCTTAACGAGTCGCTGGGGAAAGCCAATGCTGAGATTCTCCGCAGGCCAATTTTCCACTTCTAAGTTAGCGTCCTCGAAGGTAAAAAGGGTCACCTCGATCTGAAACCAATTATCTGATTGCGCACTTGCGATACTCGGCATGAGCAATGCCCCGAGCAGGCACAGCGCGCCTGCTTGGATTTTCAGTGTTTGAGAAAGCGTGCTGAAACTGGATTTACGCATAGGTGACGTCAGTATTGTTGGTTTAGGAAGCTAGCTTGCTCAGCATTGTATCAATAAAGGATAGTTTGGCATCGGCATTATTGGCGTTATGGGTGAACTGAAGCTGTGTTGGTCCGGTTAGTTTATAGACTTTGGCCTGTTGCTGCACGAGTTGCACAATAGTGCGTGGATCAACCTTGGTTTGTTGAGCAAAGGAGAGTTTGCCCGTAACAGCATTGGCATCAATTTTACTGATCCCTAGGCTTTGCGCTCGTAGGCGCAAGGCCGTGAGGCGGAACAGGAGTTTGATCTGCTCTGGCAACAATCCAAAGCGGTCAATCATCTCGACTTGTAGTTCGGTGAGCTCGTTATCTGTTTTAGCACCGGCAATGCGCTTGTACATAATCAGACGTGTGTGCACATCGGGCAAGTAATCTTCAGGGATGAGTGCGGGGATGCGCAGATTAATTTCAGCGTTGCTCTGCAGGCTGGCATCAATATTGGGTGTTCGACCTTCGCGAATCGCTTTAACGGCTTCGTCGAGCATCTCGGTGTACAGAGTAAAACCGATTTTTTGCATATGCCCAGTCTGTTCGTCACCCAGTATTTCCCCAGCGCCGCGAATCTCTAAGTCATGACTGGCAAGCGTGAACCCAGCGCCGAGTGTATTGGCAAGGCTAATGGCCTCAATCCGTTTCAAGGCGTCTGAGGTCATATTATTCTTGCTAGGAGTTAACAGGTAGGCATAGGCCTGGTGGTGGGAGCGACCCACGCGACCGCGTAGTTGGTGCAACTGAGCCAGGCCGAGTTTATCGGCACGATCCATAATAATCGTATTAGCGCTCGGGATGTCGATCCCCTGTCTCTTATACACATCTGACGCTGCCGACGAGCGATCTAGTGTAGATC
>CAJXSF010000017.1 GCA_913061515.1 uncultured Gammaproteobacteria bacterium
TACGAGATGTAGAGAGGTCTCGTGGGCTCGGAGATGTGTATAAGAGACAGATTAGCGATAGTGCGGTAGCGCAAGCGGCCAGTGCTAACCCTGTCGTGCATTGGTTTAAGTCCTATATTGAAGCCCCATTTGTAGAGTTTTTTAGTCGTTGTGGCTTGAAGCTAGGCTTCTCTATCCTTTTGCTCTTGATGGTGTTTCGACTAGGTGAAGCGATGCTGGGGCGCATGTCCTTGGTGTTCTATGGAGAAATTGGCTTCAGTACGGATGAGATTGCGCTGTATTCGAAGTTTTTCGGTGGCTTGGTGACTGCTGCATTTAGTTTGCTAGGCGCGCTGATCAACACGCGCTTCGGTGTCATCAAAGGCTTGCTTGTTGGCGGCATAGCAATGGCTTCCTCAAACTTACTCTTTGCCTTGTTAGCGATCACAGGCCCGAACGTTAACCTATTGTTAGTGACTCTGCTTGTCGATAATTTCAGTGCCGCATTTGCCACTGTCGCTTTTATTTCTTTTATCTCGTATTTCACAAGCCGCACCTTTACCGGCACCCAGTATGCCTTGATGTCCTCTGTATCGAACTTCGGTCGAACGAGTTTAGCGGCCAGTAGCGGCGGCATTGTTGATTACCTAGAAGGCGATTGGGCATTGTTTTTTGTGCTGACCGCCCTGATGGTAATACCAGGGCTGCTTTTATTACTGTGGATTGGGAAGCAAATTCGGCAGTACCAAGACAAGTATGATGCCCCCCAAGAGGCGTGAAGGCGAAATGCCAGCTCCCTCTGAACTCATTTGAACCCAAGGAGTTAAAGTGCCTATCCCATTATTGATGTTTATTGTCATTCCCTTTATCGAGATCATGCTGATCTTGCGGGTTAGTGATGAGATTGGGGGGCTGTACACTGTTTTATTGGTGCTTGGCACGGCGATAATTGGTATTAATTTACTCAAACGTCAAGGGTTTAGCACACTAACCAGGTTTCAACAGCGACTACAGCGAGGGGAGATTCCTGCCCAAGAAATTTTAGAAGGTATGATGATCGCCTTTGCAGGCGCTTTGTTGCTGACTCCTGGTTTTCTTACAGATAGCATCGGATTTTCTTTGCTTTTCCCCCCAATTCGCCGTGCGCTGGCTAAGAGAACGCTCAACTCGGGTAAGTTCATGTTTATGGGCGGTATGCAGGCCGGTGGCACTAGCTTCCAACAAGGGCCCAGCAGTGGCAAACAAGGTGATACTTTCGATGGGGAGTTTCGCAACGAAAGCGATGCAAACCCGTCCTTAGAAGATCGCGACCGTGATTAAATTCTTCAACCCGCAACTAAAGGGATCAACGCAAAATTTTTTTTGCGCTAGCCATTGAAATAGCACTTGCGCACCCCATTTAAAAGGCACCACATCGTCATATGCTAGGAGCAGCAAAATGCTAGGCAATGGCGGGGGAAGTAAAACGAAAACAAACTGCTGCAGGACATGTGTACACTCGCCGCAGTTGTGACGAATTCAAAAACCGTTTCAGGAGAAGAAAAGTAATGAAAATCAGACCTTTGCAAGACCGAGTCGTAGTACGACGTAAGGAAGAGGAGACTAAGACTGCAGGGGGTATCGTGCTACCCGGTTCAGCGACTGAAAAACCTGCGCAAGGGGAAGTCATCGCCGTAGGGCCAGGCCGTATTCTTGACAATGGCGAAAAGCGTCCTGTCGATTTGAAGGTAGGCGATACAGTAGTGTTTGGTAAATACGCAAGCAACACTATCAAAATCGATAGCGAAGAACTTCTGATTCTCAACGAAAGCGAAATTTACGGTGTGATCGAGTCCTGATCCACGCGCTTTAACCCCTTCTAATATGAATACGTAAAACCAGAATATAGGAATAGTGAAAATGGCTAAAGACGTAAAATTCGGCGATCCAGCTCGTCAAAAAATGCTTAAGGGTGTCAACGTACTAGCAGACGCCGTGAAGGTAACTCTCGGACCTAAAGGGCGTAATGTAGTTCTTGATAAGTCATTTGGTGCGCCAACTGTCACTAAAGACGGTGTTTCTGTGGCAAAAGAGATCGAACTGAAAGACAAGTTCGAGAACATGGGCGCACAAATGGTTAAAGAAGTGGCCTCACAAACTTCTGATGTGGCCGGTGACGGTACAACAACGGCAACAGTATTGGCCCAGGCTATCTTGAACGAGGGTCTGAAGTCTGTAGCGGCTGGCATGAACCCAATGGACCTCAAGCGTGGTATCGACAAAGCAGTGAAAGCAATGGTTGAAGAAATCGGTGGTTTATCGATTCCTTGTACCGACTCTAAAGCGATCGCTCAGGTTGGTACCATCTCTGCGAACTCCGATGAGCAAATCGGTGCCATCATCGCTGAAGCGATGGAAAAGGTTGGCAAAGAAGGCGTTATCACTGTTGAAGAAGGTTCTGGTTTCGAAAATGAACTAGACGTGGTTGAAGGGATGCAGTTCGACCGTGGTTATTTGTCTCCTTACTTCATTAACAACCAAGACAATATGAGCGCAGAGCTTGAAAATCCTTATATCCTGTTAGTGGATAAGAAGATTTCCAACATTCGTGACATGCTGCCTGTTTTAGAGTCTGTTGCAAAATCTGGCCGTCCATTGCTTGTTATTGCAGAGGACGTTGAAGGCGAAGCGCTAGCCACTCTTATCGTGAACAATATGCGCGGTATTGTGAAAGTCGCTGCGACTAAAGCGCCAGGCTTTGGCGATCGTCGTAAGGCAATGTTGGAAGACATCGCTGTCTTGACTGGCGGTACAGTCATCTCTGAAGAAGTAGGGTTGAGCCTTGAAGCGACTACTCCTGAGCATCTTGGTAGTGCTAAGAGCGTTGTGCTTTCGAAAGAGAACACTACGATCATCGACGGTGCTGGCGATTCCAAATTGATCGAAGGGCGTGTCACCCAGATTCGTCGTCAGATCGAAGAGACTTCTTCAGACTACGATAAAGAGAAGTTGCAAGAGCGCGTTGCGAAACTTGCTGGCGGTGTTGCGGTCATCAAAGTTGGTGCCGGCACAGAAATGGAAATGAAAGAGAAGAAAGCACGCGTTGAAGACGCACTGCATTCAACTCGCGCTGCGGTAGAAGAAGGCGTTGTGCCTGGCGGTGGTGTGGCTTTGATTCGTGCACTGCAAAAAGTTGAAGGCCTAAAGGGCGACAACGAAGACCAGAATGTCGGTATCGCATTGTTGTTGCGTGCGGTGACGGCTCCATTACGTCAGATCGTGCAGAACGCAGGTGATGAACCTTCAGTAGTGCTCGACAAAGTGAAAGCGAGCTCTGGTAACCAAGGCTATAACGCAGCATCTGGCGAATACGTTGATATGGTTGAGTTAGGCATCATCGACCCAGCGAAAGTGACTCGTAGCGCACTACAGGCTGCAGGTTCGGTGGCTGGCTTGATGATCACTACAGAGTGCATGATTAGCGATATCCCAGAAGAAAATGCTGGTGGCGCTCCTGATATGGGTGGCATGGGCGGTATGGGCGGAATGGGTGGTATGGGCGGCATGATGTAAGCAGCCCGACTTAATTCCATTAAGTCTTAAAAAGGCCCGTACACATCAGGTTTACGGGCCTTTTTTGTTCCGCTAAGTGGTGTTGCAATGGCTTAGAGTAGTATTATCAATTAAGCCGCTGTACAGCTCGGCCCAGATCAAGACAAAGGCGATAGATGATGTCCCTTGAGGCACTATGTCTGTAGAATAGGCAACTGCAAACGGGTAATTTCTGCGGTAATATGACGCATTTTTCATCGCAATTAATTTTTATAGGGTGAAGGCATGAATTTTTCGCAATTAAGTGAGTCAGGGTGCGTGCCCATGAAAGGGTTCAGGCTCGCAATTTTTTTGCTGGCCGCATTTTCCCTATCTGCAATGGCGGACGAAGATACTGTGCTGGCGAAAGAGTATCCTGAGCTGCAACAATTGCTGCTGGCCCACGATATTGTGCAAGCGCGCGTCTATGAAGAAGTTAGCCTTGCTAATGCCTCGGACATTGCAGCCATCGGTCAGAGAGTCTTACTAGAAACTCTTGCTGAGCTCAGGGAATCGAAAAACTCACATTACCACTCTGCCGGTGATCATTCGGCAATGTTGGGGCCACATCGTGTGTTTGAAAGTCGGGCAACTCCTGGCCTGCTAGCAGTGGTCAGGGGAAACTATAACGCCGACCAGGTAAGCACCGCCCTAGCGGATGTCGGCAATCTACCTCCTGTCGCCGTAGAGGCCTTGCAAAAGGGCCGCCAATTTATTGAGTTACTCATCGAGATTTACATCAATCCTGTTTTTGAGGATAAAAAGGCCGCGGTGGAACTTGCGGTCGAGAATTATTTGCAGGATGACTTGCACTCTATCGCTCCCAAGCCGAAATCCGACGAGTTGTTATCGGACCACCCGTGGGCCTATGCTTTTAATGCCGGCTTTCCGCAACTAAGTGGCTTAACCTGGGCATCGCAATGGTTAAAAATTGGTGCACTGGAGCTATTGGTAACAGAGCCAGATGCAGAGTCACGTAAGCAAGCAATCGCTCATCTATTGGAACTGTACAATGAGAAAATAAACCGCCTGCATGGCAGTTTGGTTTCTCTGCCCACAGACATCCCTACCAGCCCCGTTATCGCGCCCACCTTCTTAGAACTGCATCCGAGTGCTGCCTATATCATCGATAATCTGGAATTGTTAAAAGTAGTCATCGGCGACATCCTTGCCCACCCGGAAGTAGAAGATCGCTGGCAGGAAATAGAGTTGGCTGTGCAGAATTACACCGACAAAACTAGCAACTTCAGCGACGAAACAGAATATCTGTACTACACGTTACGAGGCGGCATCTACAATGCCGGAGGACCTGCCCGTGGGGGCCTGAATCGGCCGGACCGAAATTGGTCGCGAGAACAGTCGGAGAACCCCCACATTAGTATTGGTTCACAGCCTTCGCCTCCTTAGCGTTGCTCCGTAAATGAGTAGGAGCCAAATATTGAGCTGTGTTTTCTTGCGCGCCCCATTTTGGTGCACAATTAATCAAGAGGCTTGTACATTTAGTCGACAACTCGTAACATTTACCCACTTGAAATACGTGGCTGAAATGAGCATTATCTCTTGTAACACTAGTTTCGAATTTAGAGTTAGAAATACTGGTTAGTGCTTTCAAATACCCATCCCAAAAGAGGATATGGACAATGATGTATCAAAAAGTCTTTAAAACGCTCTTAGTTTTTGCAGCATTCCCAGCACTTAGCAGTGCTCAGGAGGCTCCTACACACCCCACCTATGCCAAAGAGGTGTCTCGGATAATTCAGGAGAATTGTCAGAACTGTCACCAACCTGGGTCTGTCGGGCCGATGTCTTTCATGAGTTATGAAGAAGTGCGGCCTTGGGCTCCACTCATTCAGATGAGAGTCGCGAACCGAGAAATGCCTCCTTATCACTACGATAACGATGTTGGTATTCAGCATCTCCAGAATGACTGGCGTTTGTCACAAGAGGAGATCGATACAATCGTAGATTGGGTTAATGCTGGCTCGCCTTTGGGCAATCCGGAAGAGTTACCCGAGCCTAAGATGTTCCCCGCTGTGGACGAATGGCGTTTGGCAGCTGAGTTCGGTGAGCCTGATCACACAATTAAATCCGAAGCTTGGGATGTCCCTGCGAATGGTCAAGACCTGTGGTGGAAACCAATTGTAGATTCCGGCATCGACGAGAGTCGTTGCATTAAGGCAGTCGAGACACGCCCTTCGGCAGCAGCCATAGGCTCAACTCACCATGCCAACTCGCACTTCAAGGTTCTGAATGAAAAGGGCGAATGGGTCGATGGCGACCGCTTGTCCGAATTTGCGATCGGCAAACTTGGTGAGAAAGTACCAGCAGGTGCTTGCCGAAAAGTACCGGCGAATTCAAAAGTTGAATGGGAAATTCACTATTTCCCCGATGGCAATGCAGTGCCAAATGACCAAGTGACTATAGGTATCTGGTACCACGACGAAGAAGATGGCTTTGTCGAAGAAGAAAGCTACCCTCAAGACTTGCGTGCCTATGTCCTCTCTGCATCAACAGATGATTATATGATTGCCCCCCATGGCAAACTTATGACACAGGGATTCAGGTCTTTTGACCATCCTGTTCGCATAGATAGCTGGCAACCTCACATGCATCTGCGCGGTGTCGCAATGTCATTGGAAGTGTTTTATCCGGAAACGGGTAGAACAGAAGTATTAAGTCAGGCTTCCAATTGGACTTCCGCTTGGAATCACAGTCATACCTATCAAGAAGGTTATCAGCCACTAATTCCAGCGGGCGCGACCCTAATCATGACCGCATGGTATGACAACACTGCAGATAACCCCATGAATCCTGACCCGGATCAATGGGTAGGTTCAGGTCAGCGTACGACTGACGAGATGTCACATGCGTGGATCGCTGTTTCCCACCTCGATCAGGAAGCCTATGAGGCGCTTCTAACCGAGCGTAAAGAGCGAGACAACAGCAGCGTAGCTAGCTTGGATGGTGGGGCGCAATAATGAGTTGTTTGAAAGTTTCTAGATTATTATTGCCTACGTTGGTGGGGCTGCTTGTAGCAGCCCCCCTGCATGCTCAACTACCAGAACGCGCGCGTGATTACCCATTGGCGACTCGCGCAAAGACTGGTGAGATAGTAGCCCCTATGTTCAATGGTTGGATTGCCAACGAAGATGGGTCGACTACCATGATCTTTGGCTTCGCCAATCAGAATAGAGAGGCTAGCGTGGATGTTCCATTAGGGGTCAATAACAAGTTGGAACCGGCTCAGTTTCAAGGAGCGCAGCCTACCCATTTCCCTGTATACAGCAGACCTGGGTTTGTTGGCATTCAGGAACGAGGCGCCTTTGGCGTAGTTGTGCCTGCAGATATGGCGGGCACCGAAGTTATTTGGACGCTCACATCAGGCGGTAACACTTACTCAATACCAGGCCGCGCCACATCAGCTGCCTATGAGTTAAGTGCTGGTATATCCGCTGCAGGCTCCTTGAGACCTGCTATTAGATTCAGCGAGGGTGGTCCTGAGTCTATTAATGAAGTGGGTATATACGCAGAACCTAAAACCGTAAAAGTCGGTCAGCCAGTGACGCTTTCTGCGCAGATGCGGGATCGAGGGGAGCGTGATGGTTATGCAGACGTTTTGCCCTATTACGATCTTGGCACTTATTGGGCCATGCATCAGGGTCCTGCTGTGCCGGAAATAGAAACACCGGAGATTCGTGGACGTGAGCGAGCAGCAAATAATCCAATTGATCCATACACTAATGAATGGACTGAGGTTTCAACTCAAGTGACCTTCTCTGAGCCTGGGGATTATGTAATCCGCCTTAGAGTAGATAATTTCGAGGCTCCAGATAGCCAATTCGATAATGTTTGTTGTTGGTCGAACGCTTACTTCCCAGTAACCGTTAATCCTTAGAACTTGGATAATGTGCAGGCAGTCATTGCTGCTTGCACATTGTTCTTTAAGTCTCTTCCTAGCACCTGATCTGCTCGTTTTCCGCCTTGATATCTTATGGCAATCAGATCTTCGTGAAGTTCTCCTACCTATTCCAATGCTAGATTTGAGAAAATTGCCTTCGAGGAATTGGATCATGAGAAACAAACTGAATCGCATGCCCAAGTCGGTCACAAGAAAGACCTTGCTAGCCCCTGTCATGGTAGCCGCCTGCCTCTTTACAAGTGGTCTGATGGCACAGGAAGCTGCTGAGATAAGCCAGCAGTATCCGCAGATTGCTGACCTGTTTAATGCATTCGATGTCACTCAAGCTAAATCCTTCGAGGAAATCGCTTCAATCAATGCCAATCCAGCAACGCAGCAGGCTCGGCATGAGCTACAAATCAGCCTGAATAAGCAGGCTAAAATGTCCATGAGAGAGATGATGTCGTCTAGCGACGACATGTTTATGTATATGGGCAATGGTCCGCACCACAGTCTGGAGGTCGAGGCACGAGTCAGGCTTATGGAATTGATGCGTGGCGAACACAGCGACGAAGCGGCGGAGACAGCCTACGAGAACAGCTCTGCTCTAAGTCGTCACACGGCGGAAGTTTTCAAGCGCGGTAGGAACTTCGAGGAAAGGCTATTTGTTATCTATATCGATGATTCGATCGAAGACAAGCGCGCTGCTATCACCGTAGCAATCTCCGACTATCTTAGCGACGATCAGCATTCCGTAGCCTCTGCACCGAAGGCGGGTGACTATTTACTAGAACACGACCAGGCGAACGGACTGAAATCGGCGTTTCCACTACTGCGCGGCTTTCTGTGGACACAGCAATGGTTGCAACTAGCAGCGTTGGAAGCGGTGATTCTACAAGGTTTGGACAGCCAGTTCGACGGTGGGGTAGATGTAGCTCTTGAGCGTTTCTGGAATAAGGCCGGTACCTCTAGTGGAATGACAATGTTCCCTACGCCTAGCGAACTGCCAATGGCACCGGCTATCGCGCCTGATCTGTACAGCCAGTCACCCGAGGCTGCCATCATCTTGGACAATCTGAACCTGCTTGAAACCGTCGTCGCCGATATCCTTGCCTTTCCGAACGCAGGGAATCTGGAGGAGCTAATGGATAAAGCTGTCGCGTTCTTTACGAACAAGGCTAGCGACAATGCAGAATCGATGGACTATCTGCGATTCGCGCTGCGTGGCGGTATCTACAACCAGGGCGGACCGGCGGTTGGCGAATTGATGCACTCGGAGCGCAACCGTGCTCGCGAAGCCATGAACAAGCAACACAATATGATCATGTCATCTGCACAATAAGCCAAGGTCCAACAACTTCATCTAATCGAAAGCACTGCGCAGACAAACAAACATCATATGGCTATTTTAGCCATCACGTTTGCTGATCATTAAGTGCCCATGAATGAGGTGCTCGAATACTTAAAACAATGTGGTACTCTCGGTGCTTACTTCTATGACAATAGCTGGGAGCGCAAGCATGAGTGAGTTGTTTGGTCAGATAAATGCAATTGTTTGGAGCCCTGCTTTAGTATTTCTATGTTTAGGGGCTGGTTTGTTTTTCTCTATTCGCGGGCGCTTCCTGCAAATTCGTCACTTTCGAGAAATGATCCGCCTCATTTTTCAAGGCAAAGTCTCTGAAACAGGTATCACCCCCTTTCAAGCCTTGAGTATGACACTCGCAGGTAGAGTAGGGACTGGCAATATCGCAGGTGTAGCCACGGCTATTACCTTCGGTGGGCCGGGGGCTTTGTTTTGGATGTGGGTTGTGGCGTTTTTAGGAGCCAGTTCTGCTTTCGTAGAATCTACCCTCGGGCAAATATACAAAGAAAAGATCAATGGTGAATATCGTGGTGGACCAGCTTTTTACATAGAAAAAGGCTTAGGTATGAAACGATATGCTTGGGTTTTTGCGTTTACAACAATCGTATCTTGTGGCCTGTTACTTCCCGGCGTGCAAGCCAATGCGATTGCCGATAGCGTTAACACAGCATTTAGTATCCATACTACTGTAACAGCTGTCATATTGGCAATATTGCTTGCCTTCATTATTTTTGGTGGTTTACGACGGATCGCTTTGTTTGCCTCAGCCGTTGTTCCATTTATGGCCATTGCCTATATTTGCGTCGCGTTATTTATTATCTTGATCAATATCGATCGCGTCCCTGAGATGTTTTGGTTGATCATTCGTAGCGCTCTTGGCTTTGATTCAGCCTTTGGCGCTATCTTAGGATTGGCCATTATGTGGGGCGTTCGTCGAGGGGTTTACTCCAACGAGGCAGGGCAAGGCACCGCGCCACATGCATCCTCCGCAGCCTCGGTCAGTCATCCAGCGAAGCAGGGGCTTGTGCAGGCCTTCTCTGTGTATGTCGATACAATCTTTGTCTGTTCCTCTACAGGTTTTATGTTGTTGATCACGGGTTTATATAATGTAGAGACCGCCGCAGGCGATGCGATTTATACGGGCGTTGCTGGCGTAGGAGCCGGGCCTGGGTATGTGCAAGCGGCTTTGGAAGGTTTGATGCCGGGTATTGGCAATATTTTTGTTGCCGTCGCACTTTTCTTCTTCGCATTTACGACAATTTTAGCTTACTACTATATTGCTGAAACCAATGTTAGTTATATCAATCGTTTTGTTGCTCGTCCATGGATGAGTACAGTGCTTAAATTTGCAGTGATCGGGGCAGTGATTTACGGCACATTGAATACGGCTGAGTTAGCCTGGAGTTTAGGCGACACAGGGGTGGGGCTGATGGCATGGTTGAACATCGTGGCAATTTTCTTCTTAAGCAAGATCGCTTTTAAGTGTTTGGCGGACTATGAGGCTCAGAAAGCCCAAGGGATCGATCCTGTGTTTCATCCTACAGCTTTGGGTATTAAGAATGCAGAATACTGGCAAGAACGCTTAGAGGCGCAAGAGAGCATAGAGTAAGTGCACAATGTGAAATAGCGCAGGCAAAAAAAGCCGCCCAATAGGGCGGCTTTTTTTGCTTTATTGATTACTCGCGAGGCGCGCCTGCGTTAATCCAATGAATCAATGTCTGTGTATCTTCTACAGACATAGTACGGGCGTTTTCAAAGCTGCGGATCTCTGGATCCACGCTCATTGGAGGCATACGCTTAGTCATAATCACTTCGCGCATCATTGGGCTCCAGCCCTGAACCATTTGGTGGCTGTTCATAGCGAATGGGCCAATGCCGCCTTCGATGTGACAGCCAACACAGTTTTCGATCAATACTGGCGCGACTTCTGTTTCGTAATCCGGAACATCGTCTGCACTGGTGATTTTCGCTGGGAATTCTAGCTGACAACTTTCTGGAGCTTCGAAATCCACAACAACTGTATCGCGACCGCTAACTTCATCTGCAGCTATTGCCGCAAATGTATCTTTTAAGAACGTTGTACCTGTTTGGCCGCCTCTGCTTGGGGTGTCGAATGGGCCGCGGTACAAAATTGACATATTGTTTGGGTCTAGAACGACAATTTCACCAGCCTTAGTAATGCCTAATAGTTCGGCTACTAGTTGAGTGTCGTCGATCAAAATAGGCATATCTGGGTTGTAGCTGTTCTTCCAACGACGAACTGATGCTGAGTTGTCATTGATAGAAGAGTTCATCATAACGAAGCTGATTTGCTCGTTATCCCATTTTGTTTGTTGAATGCGATACTCACCAAAAAGCTCTTGGTTAGTAATGCAGGAGTTTGCTTGAGAGATGATAACAAGCGCCTTTTGGTAACCGTACTTACTTAGCTGGTGCGCAGTACCGGTTTCGTCAATCAGGTTGAAATCACCAACTCGCTCTTGTGCAGCGAAAGATTGTGAGCCAGCAAGTACTGCAGCCAAAAGGCCTACGCACTTTAGAATTTTCATGTTAACTACTCCAGTGGATCGGAAAAAACTTAATTCAAAACAAGAAAAAAGGGTTCGCGCGGACGCGAACCCCTTTTTTTTCTGTCACAAATTACTCATCAGTATAAGAGAAGTACCCGATGAACATTTCGTCCCAGCTCTGCAATCCGCCAAGGGCTGGCTGAGATGGGTCTGGTACACCGACGTTGTACTGTGAGTTATCGAAAGAACCTTCAACAACAACACGTGAACCCGCAGGTAGTGTCATTGGCTCTTCTAAACGATACGTAGGCTGCCATCCGAAGTTGTAGTTAGCAACGTTAATGATCTCTTCGCGAGTTTGATCTGGGTAGATCACAGCTGCGCGCATTGACTTACCACGGTAGTGCATGTGAGCACGGAAGCTATAAAGAGTCGTTTCCTGTTCAAAGATGTGGTTAGTTGACATTTCGTAGTTCATGTCACCTGGTGGAATCAAGATAGCGTCTTCACGACCACCGCGAGCAGATACTGAATAAGTACGGAACTTCTTCAGGTTATCTTGCTCAGCTTCGTCATGGAACCAAAGACCAACGCGAGTTGCGTCTTCTGTCTCTTGACCCATAGCTGTGTAGTGAATAGACATTCTTAGTGCAGAACCAACAGGGATCTTAACACCAGTGTTTTCTGGGTAAGTTGTAGGATCTTCTTTACCAGGCGCATACCCTTCTAGGAATTCAACGGTATCGATGTTGTCTGCTTCGTCAAACTCATGCTCTGCATCGTTACCAGGCACTACGTAAGAAAGAAGGTGGTGAAGCACTCGCTTATCACCAGGGATAAACTGTACTGACTTAACCCACTTTTCTTCTTCGAAAGGCATGTCGATAGTTGTGTTGATGTAGTCAAGTACACCAGTTGCAGGGATCAATGCTGCAGGAACGTCAACGATGTAATCTGGAGCGCCATTAAGCCCCCAGCCAGCGTCAGCCGGTTTCACCTGAGTCAATGGATCTACGCCAGCGAAAGCTGACGATAGAGTCATGCTTACGCCCGCCATGAGCAGAGAAGTCGTCAAAACTGTTTTTTTCATTTCAATTCTCCTTGAATTGACATGTGCTGCTAGGATTTTAATGGGTATCACACTGATAAAAGGTAGTTTTTCATACCAAACTATCACTCTCCACGTGCGTTATATTACCCACTTATTACAAGAACAATCCTAAGGTTACCCCAAGTATTGCTCATGAGTAACTACTATATGTGAACATATTGTAACTTTGTGAAACGATATTATGTTCACATTTTCTTGCTATATTCAGGGTTGAGCTGCAGCGCAAAAGATCTGCGGCTCATTTACTCTGATGGCTTTAGTATGGCCCAATATAGACACAATGTGTCCTATTTTTTTTGTATTACGGGTAACAACATTTTTCAATGATATACCCGTAATACAAGGGGGAAAGGCCTGTTTTTAGGCTTTAGTAAGGTTGCTATTGGCGAAATCCCAGTTTGCTAGATTCTCAACGAAGCTCGTCAAGAAGTCTGGGCGTCGGTTCTGGAAATCCAAATAGTAAGCATGTTCCCACACATCACACACTAGGATCGGAGTTGCGCCCGCAGTCAGGGGGGATTCTGCGTTAGCAGTTTTAGCAATTTTTAGTTTGCCATTCTCAAGAACTAGCCAAACCCAGCCGCTGCCAAACTGCGTAACACCGCCATTGACAAACTCTTTTTTGAAATTGTCAAAGCTACCGAAGTCAGCGTCGATTCTTGCAGCAATTTCGCCACTTGGAGCGCCGCCGCCATTAGGGCTCATGCTGTTCCAGAAGAATTCGTGGTTAAAGCACTGACCGACATTGTTAAACAAAGCGCCACCCACTTTCGCAGCTTCTACGACTAGTGCCTCTAAAGAGTCTGCGTCGATGCCAGCATCTGCTAATAATTCATTGCCTTTAACGACATAAGCGTTGTGGTGCTTGCCGTGGTGAAAACTAAAAGTGTCAGCTGACATATGCGGTTCCAGTGCATCTGGAGCATAGGGTAGTGCAGGCAATGTTAATTTCATAATAACCTCAGTTGAATGATTCGTTGAATTTCTTGCTTTTTTGGCGTCCACAGCTAAGATTTAGCCGCGTTTGCGTCGCCAGATTGCAATAGAAAGAATCGGCGAGAATAATCCACAATGCTGTGTATTTCAAGGAAGCTCAATGTGCTTGAAACCGGTATAGACCTATTAGCTGCATATAAAGGATAATGCCGACATGAGAGATAATGACGATTTATTAGATATTCCCTCGATGGTGCCGGCCAAAGATGAAGTGGTGCACCATCAAAATAAACGCCGACAGCCAGATATTGAGCCTAGTGTTCGCTATGGTGAGACTATAAAAGTTAGCACTTGGCCTGTGCGGGTGATGCTTAGTCTATTGACGTTGGCGATCTGCGCAGGCTCGTACCTAGCGTATACCGTCTATCAAGATAATCTTGACGCTTTACGGCAGGCTAATTTGCGGCTAGAGGACCTAGAAGGGCGGTTGGCTCTTGTAGGTGACTCGGCTGAGGAAACAACTGCCAATGTGCTCGAACGCTTGGATTTCAATTTTTCTGAAATTGACAAGCTTTGGGCAGCGCGTAATTCAACCAATAATAATGTCAATGAGCTCACTGGCAAGCTTGCAGTTCTTGAGGATGCCAGCCAAGGGCACACTGAGACAACAGAGACACTGGCGCAGTTAATTTCACGCAATGCAAACCAAACTCAAGATGCCTTGGTAGAGCTCAACCGTGTGAAAACCGAAGTTGAGCAGGCTGTGGCGAATATCACTCGTTTGAATGCCAGCATGCAAAGTGTTCAGTCTGTCGCTCAGGATATGGCGAATATTCGCGCTAGTCTCAACAATGGCGACAGTACCTTGGTTGGCTTGCAAGATAGAATGGCGAATGTAGAAGAGGCTGTAGAGTCGATAGATGCCTACCGTTTGCAGGTAAATCAGACCATAATTCGTTTACAAGACAATATTGAAGCGATGCAAGCCAACTAGGTAATTGCATCTAATTTGTAACTTCTTAAACTTAGGGCTTGGTTTGTCCTGCGCTTCGGGTATAATGCCGCCCGATTCGCGCATACACTAAAGCAGTTTGTGCGAGTTTTCGAAGACCTTGGAGCGCCTTGCTCCAAATAGCAGTGCCCCGCGACGCGGATGTGGCGGAATTGGTAGACGCGCTAGATTTAGGTTCTAGTATCGAGAGGTGTGGGAGTTCGAGTCTCCCCATCCGCACCAGTGGGGCAACTTGTATTGCGCAGTCAATACAAGTTATTGTCAGCTAGGCTCGAAAAGCCTCTTACGTGCCATGACAATTATATTTATCCCTTTCGTCTAAATTCCCCAAAGGTAGCCCGCCATGTCTAAAAGCGGCAAAGATATTTCCTCCAAAGTTGCCAATAGCACCCAAGTAAGTGCGTTCCTCAATAAGGTTGCTGCATTGCCCAAGGTAAATAGTGGGCAGAGCTTAGGTCGATTGCTATTTGCTTTGGATGCTAGTGCTAGCCGCGAACAAACTTGGGATCAAGCAAGCCAGTTGCAAGCAGAGATGTTTTTAGCAGCCGGAGCCGCAGGCGGCTTGTTAGTTCAGTTGACCTATTTCCGTGGGTTTGGGGAATTCTATAAGACGCAGTGGTGTCGAAACTCTGCGGATTTGCTGGGTTTGATGACAGGAATTCAATGTCGAGCGGGCACAACGCAGATTGAGCGGGTGTTACGTCATGGCTTGCAAGAGCATAAACAGCAAAAGATACACTGCATTGTTTATGTTGGTGATGCCATGGAAGAGAACTCCGATGTATTGTGTCAGCTTGCAGGTCAGCTCGGAATATTGAACGTGCCAATATTTGTGTTTCAGGAAGGGGCAGACCCGGTCGCGCGAAAAGCCTTTATGGAAATGGCCAGACTCTCAAAAGGGGCATATTCGCAATTTGATAGCAGCAGCGCGGCACAATTGCGGGCACTTCTGCGTGCGGTAGCGATATTTGCCAGTGGCGGGCTGAAGGCGTTAGAGCAGCATAGCCAACAAGCTGACGAAGCTGTTAAGCGGCTAACACAACAGTTGCGCTCCTAATGCGCCATGAGTGAGTCCTAAAGAGGTTCGAGTTTAAAGTGTTTTTACTACGTTATATCGTCATTCTCCTCATTCCGGTGCTTGCCTATATTGGTTTGCGGAAACTGGCCATTCGTTACTCACTGAACCAAAAACAATTTAACCTGTTATTGCTGTTAGCCACGATGCTAACCCTTATCGTCGTCTTAATTTTGCTAGGGCGTATTTCGCCCACGTTTATCATCGCGCCGATCATGGTAGCGGGAACATTTCTTTTGCGAAATTTGCCTTTGCTATTTCGTTTGCTGCCCTTGTGGAATATGTTTCGTACTAAGACGCGAACGGCCTATGGGAGTAGTGGCGCGCAAGATAGTTCTAGTATACGAACCCGCTTCCTTCATATGACTCTCAAGCACGAAAGCGCTGACATGGATGGACAGGTTCTCGAAGGGCAATTTGCCGGGCAGTCGCTGTCCCAGTTGTCCTTAGAGCAACTTCTGACGCTCGCGAACGAGTGTCGGCAAGACGCAGACTCTTTGCAGGTGCTGGAAGCGTATCTTGATCGTTCACACGGGCAATGGCGTGAAAATAATGGCGCCTATGAAGAACAGGGCGGTAGCGAGTCACGAAGTGCCTCCGAGGCAGCGATGGATCGCCGTACGGCGCTTGAAATTCTTGGGCTGAGTGATGACGCAGGAAAAGATGATATCGTCCAAGCACATCGCCGCCTGATGCAGAAAATGCATCCTGACAGAGGTGGCTCAGACTTTCTTGCTAAGAAAATTAACGAGGCACGAGATTATTTGCTCGAATAACAGCGCAACCTTACGTTTTTTTGCGAGCTAAGAAGGCTTGCATGATGGCCTGTGCCTCTGGGCTTTGCAAAAGTCGCGAGAAATTGACTAATTCCAAGGCAATGGTTTCATCGATGGCTTCGCTTTGATTGCGTTTTAATAGATGTTTTGACGTTTGAACCGCTTCCCCTGGTAGTGCTGCCAGTTCACGTGCTTTGCCCAAAGCATAGGGAAAAACCTCGGTGGCTTCTAATGCTTCATTGACCAAGCCGTATTGGGCGGCCTTAGTGGCGGAGAAACGATCTCCTAAGAGCAGTAGTTCAGAGGCTCTTTGGTGACCCATGATGCTAGGTGTTAGGAAGCTAGAGCCTGCCTCGGGGCAAAGCCCTAAACGTGTAAACGGCAATTGCAAAAAACTATCCTTAGCTGCATAGACAAGATCGCAATGCATGAGCATTGTGGTGCCAATACCAATGGCGAGACCGTTGACGGCTGCGATGAGCGGCTTGCGAGCGTGGGCGATGGCTTTCATGAAGGCCACGGAAGGGCGCTCAGTATTATGCTCCGGTGTGCTGACAAAGTCGTTGACGTCATTGCCGCTGGTGAAGCAATCCGCTGTTCCTCGCAGCAAGATAACCCGCACCTCAGAGTCTGAGTCTGCCGCCTTCACCCCTTCTGCTAGTGCCAAATACATGCCTGCGGTCAACGCATTTTTCTTCTCCGGGCGGTCAATTTGCAGAATGAAAACGCCACTGTCTTTAGTATAGTGGATATGCGGGTCATTCGAAGTTGTCATGACTATTCACCTTTGCTTAGCGTAGTGCTGGCGTTGATTCTAATTGGCATCAAAGTGTAACAGTCTAAGGGAGCCGTTTAGAATAAGCGAATGCCACGGCGCCTTTGCCTCATCTGTGAAGACTATGTGGTAGAATTTAGCTTTATTTTCAGGGGCGAATTCGCCCAAAGCACAGGAATTGCCACCCCATGACTGTAATCCGCCAAGAAGATCTCGTTCAAAGCGTCGCGGACGCGCTGCAATACATCTCTTACTATCATCCTCTAGACTTTATCCAAGCGGTTAATGACGCTTATGAAAGAGAAGAGTCACAGGCAGCCAAAGACGCTATGGCACAAATACTCATTAATTCGCGACTGTGTGCCGAAGGAAAGCGCCCGATTTGCCAAGACACCGGTATTGTCACAGTATTTCTGAAAGTGGGGATGCAAGTGCAGTGGGAAGGGAATCTCAGTGTAGCGGACATGGTCAATGAAGGGGTCCGACGAGCGTATTTGAATCCAGACAATGTGCTTAGGGCATCGATCCTAGACGACCCAGCGGGCGCCCGTCGCAACACCAAAGACAATACGCCAGCGGTGATCCATATGGAGATCGTACCCGGCGACACATTAGATGTGACAGTGGCCGCCAAAGGGGGTGGGTCCGAGAATAAAGCGAAGATGGTCATGCTTAACCCCAGCGATAGCATCGTTGATTGGGTGCTCAAGACGGTGCCAACAATGGGGGCGGGTTGGTGTCCGCCTGGAATGTTAGGCATAGGGATCGGAGGGACAGCCGAGAAGGCCGCCGTATTGGCGAAAGAGTCATTGATGGATCCAATCGATATTCATGAGTTGCGAGCCCGGGGTCCGAGCAATCGAGTGGAAGAGCTGCGCCTAGAGATTATGGATAAGGTCAATGGCCTCGGGATCGGTGCGCAAGGGCTTGGAGGTTTAACAACGGTCTTGGATATTAAGATTAAAGACTACCCGACTCATGCCGCGTCACTTCCTGTGGCGATGATTCCTAACTGTGCCGCAACCCGACATGCCCACTTTGTGCTCGATGGCAGTGGCCCTGCTCATTTGCAGGCGCCTAAGCTAGAGGATTGGCCGCAAATAACATGGGATGCAGGCCCGCGTGCGCGAAGAGTAAATCTCGATACCGTCACACCCGAAGATGTCGCACAGTGGCAGCCAGGCGAAACACTCTTGCTGTCTGGAAAGATGCTCACGGGTCGAGATGCCGCCCATAAGCGAATGGTAGAGATGTTTGCTCGTGGTGAGTCATTGCCTGACGGAGTCGATCTTAAAGGGCGCTTTATTTACTACGTAGGTCCAGTAGATCCGGTACGAGAGGAAGTCATTGGACCTGCAGGGCCAACTACCGCAACACGGATGGACAAGTTTACAGAGACTTTGTTGGACAAAACTGGTTTGCTGGGCATGATTGGCAAGGCAGAACGTGGCCAAGTGGCAATCGATGCGATCCAAAAGCACAAAGCTGTCTATCTAATGGCGGTAGGTGGCGCGGCTTACTTAGTCTCGAAGGCCATTCGCAAGGCGCGAGTTGTCGCATTCGAAGATTTGGGCATGGAAGCGATTCATGAATTCGAAGTCGAAGATATGCCGGTCACTGTAGCGGTGGACGTTAATGGCACGTCGGTACACCGCACAGGTCCTATCGAGTGGCAAGAGCGTATCGCGCAGAAACTGACGGTGCGCTAGTCACACATGTCCGCATAAGGGTTTGGCATTTCTAAATTGATGTCGCCCTTTGCGCCCTTGATGTGAATAGTGTTCGGCGACACAGACACTGAGTCACCATCCATCACTTGATGGTCAAAGCGATAGATAGTGTCTGCTTGTCCTGCAATGGTCGCATCGTCATACTTTTTCACTTGTGCCTGCACCGCGTCATTGCGCTGCGCATAGTCTTGCATTTTGCCCGTGCCATGCTTTTTCTCTAGCATTTTCAGGGCAATATGCGGGGCAAGTATCGACGCGGTTGCATTGTTTCCGCCAAATCCTTTTGAGTTGATAAGTACGGCATCCATGCCCTGCGTGCCTACATTTTTGTGCTGCAGGAGGAACTCGAGATTGTCGCGGTGCACATCATCAGCGATGGCTTGCGTTGAGGTTATGCCGGGGATGATGCCGTAACGCCATAAGCCTAAGCTGGCACTTAACTGGTCGCCCGCAGAGGTGGCGAGTGAATGGCCAATATAAGATTTCAAGGCGGTGACTGGCCATGCCTCGATGCCATTGGCCTTGGCGATAGTACTTAGAATATGGGATTCGGTTGTGCGGTTTTGTGGGGTGCCAGTGCCGTGGGCTTGCACGTAACTGCGTTGTCGCAAACCTTCTTCGCCAATGATGCTGCGAGTAGCGGCGGCGGCTTTGGCTACTGTGATGTAATTGCCGACACCGGGGCTCGCAATCGACTTCTTGTAACCGTCAGCGTTGACGAACACATCGTTTACTGCGCCTAAAATATTTGCTCCCATTTCCACAGCTAGGCTATCGTCACAGAGCACAACAAATTGTGCTGATTCTGACAAAGTGAACCCAGCGTTCATCCCAAATGGTCGACAGGCTCTGCTGTAGTCGGGTATCTGTGCTTTGAGATGGGCATCTAGCGCCATGAGGGCTGAGTCATCGGCTAAGGCTCCCATCGTTGCGTAACCTTCAATGATCTCGCTAGTGATAGGGGCTTCACTTGTACCGACTATCGCTATTCGGTGAGTGCCCGCCTGAATATCTCTTATGCCTTGGCGCAGGTTATAAAGAAATGTCGCGCAAGCCGCCACATTAGTGCCGGTTGTCCCTAAATTGCCGAGAATATAGGCGTTCACAAAATCTGCAGGCATTTCTGCAAACCCTAAGGGAAGCTGCTTAGAGGTGACTTTCTTGCCCAATAGGCGGGCTTGCATCAAACCACCGTTACCGTTGTAGTCCATCTGCGTCATACAGCTACCGGCGTAGACGCTTACTTGGTCAGGGGCCACTTGGCTTAGTAGATGCTCCCAATCAAGCCCTAAGGATTGCACCGCATCGCTAGCCCCAAAGACTGTCATTTGCAGGCCACGTGGATGATTGCGCGATGCGTAGAGACTTTTAGGGTCGAAACCACGCGGCAGCTGACCAGCGCTATTCACACTGGTCTTTAAATAGTTCTCTGTGAGCACATCGAGACTGCCTTGCAGTTCTACGCGAACATTGCCGGGGGAATCTTCGCTAATTTGCCAATCTAGTGGAATCACGTCAGGGAGATGTTGGCGTCGAATAACAAAGCTTAGCGGTTTGCTAGCTATGCTATTGAGTGTTGCCCGTTTGTGGTATGGCACGCGTTGCGGATCAAAAAGATTGTCTTCGAGTTGGCGGATCAGGGTGCCTTCTTTCAACAAAGGGTCGAGAGAGAGCAAATAACTCGAGTATTCGATCGGGGCGTCATTGGCATCTAACCATTGTTCGTCTTTTCTCTTAAGAAGCCCCATCAAGCTTGCGAGGCTGGCGCGGGTTTGCATTGCATCTTCGGCATTTAGTTCGTCGATGACTAAGCGGCGATAGCTGTGATGAGAAGAGGTACGGCCAGCAGGATTGATTCCTCCCATACCAATAATGACGGGCAGATGTGACATAGATTTCCTTAAATGAACAGTTGGTGCACACGAGTGACTACTAAGGATTAAGTGTGGTTAATATAGTCAAATCGTACTCGTTAATGTAGCTCAATATGGACATAATTTGTGTCATTATGGCCATGGGCGCGTATTCACACATAGATGACTCCGCTTGCCTAGAATGCGGCCAGCACTATAGGATGAGCTGAGTGTTTACCGTATAGGGCAAGGTTTAATGATCACCAGACAGTACCATGATCGCGTATTCGCATTGCATGATGCGCTCGGCATCCCTGCCAGCTACAGAGACACTACACCTTTGGCTCTTTATGAAGAGCCCGAGGAGCTAGTGCAAACTGAATTGGACTTTTACGGCAGAGAGCAGCGCTTGACGCCGAGCGCAGCGTTGGCTTGGAAGGCTATGTGTTCCAAGGCCGCGCTCGCGGGCATCGAACTCGTCATGATCTCTGCCTTTCGAGGTATTGATTATCAAGCGCAGTTGATAAAACGAAAGCTAGAGCGTGGTCAAAACATCGAAGATATCCTGTGCGTAAATGCCGCGCCTGGCTACAGTGAGCATCACACCGGACGAGCTATTGATATTGCGTCTCTTGATTGCCCAAAGCTTGAAGAGGAATTTGAGTGCACCGCAGCCTTCGCGTGGTTGCAGGCAAACGCTGCGCAATTCGGCTTTAGTATGTCCTTTGGGCGTGATAATCCTTGCGGGATTATCTATGAGCCTTGGCATTGGTGTTATACGGCCTAGCAAGCCATTTTTTTGCCACAATGTGGTATTCAAAAGACTCAAACTCATCTCCAAAAGACCCTTAGACAAATCAAATTGTTTAGAGTAGTCTGGACTTGCAAGCTTAAGAAGGAGATTGAATGCAACTCGCTCGACTCGCCGCATGTTCTATCTTAGTGGCACTCCTAGGTACAACGGTTAGCCCTGCTAACCACGCACAGGAACCACAAGTCGAATTTCAAGATTGGTTGGCAGAACTTATTGCCGAGGCCAGAGAAAGAGGCATACGCGAAGATATAATCGAGGTCGCGCTCAACGATATTACCCCTATCCCTCAGGTTGTCCAGAACGACCGCAATCAAGCCGAATTTACCGAAACTTTCGATCAATACCTCGAAAAAAGAGTCACGCCCTGGCGAATTAATACGGGTCGCGAGCGCTTGCGTGAGCATAAAGAATTATTGACGGAAGTAGGCGAACATTACGGCGTTTCTCCTCGTTTTATTGTGGCTTTTTGGGGCGTTGAAACTAACTATGGCAGCTTTACTGGCGGAACGGATGTTGTTCGTGCGCTTGTCACTTTAGCCTATGATCCGCGTCGCTCTGCTTATTTTCGACGCGAATTACTTAGCGCCTTGGATATTCTCAATGAGGGGCATATAGCCCACTCAGACATGAAAGGGTCTTGGGCGGGTGCAATGGGGCAAAGTCAATTTATGCCTTCAAGTTTTCAGGAGTTTGCGCAAGATTTTGATGGCGACGGTAAGCGCGATATTTGGAACAGCGAAGCCGATGTCTTTGCCTCGATCGCCAACTACCTGCGCGCGGCGCAATGGCAAGATGGCCAAACATGGGGGCGCGAAGTGCAGTTGCCTGATGACTATTTTGCGAATGCTGAACAGTGGCAGCAAGCGCCAACAGAATATTCGTGCAGTGTGCTGCGGCATCATACAGTGCAAATGCCATTGCGCGATTGGCAAATAGCAGGCGTTCGACGCGCAGATGGAAGCGACTTGCCCACTAACGATTTTATGGCCTCGATTATTTTGCCAGACGGCGAGCAAGGTCGAGCCTTCATTACCTACAATAATTTTCGCACCATTTTAAAGTACAACTGCGCTAACAATTATGCATTGGCTATTGGGCATTTAGCAGACCGATTTATAGGCTATTGAAAATGACACGCTTTGCCACAAGTTAAACCATGTCCGCGTGTAAAAGCGGCAATTAATGAAAGAGGAGGGTCTACGTTAAGGAATTATATTTCTATTTTTTAGTTTCACGATAACAAGGAGATAAAAACTTATGTCAAACGAATTCCAAGTTGTTTTTCACAATATCGACCAATCTGAAGCGCTTGCAGACAACGTTAAAAAGCGCATCGATAAGTTGCAACGTTTTAGCAACGACATCATCGGCGGGCGTGTTGTGTTAGATTCTCCCCACAATAATCATCACAAAGGCAAAGTGTTCAGTGTCACTTTAGAAATACACACTGCAAATAAAGAAATTGTCGTCAAGCAAGGTCAGCATGATAAGCCGGAACATGAAGATATCTACGTTGCGGTGCGCGATGCATTTAATGCTGCCGAACGTCAATTAAAAGCGACTGATAAAAAGCATCGCAAAGCCACTCTAGCGGTGGAAAATTTTGATGTCGTGCCAGAAGCGGAGGAGGGTGAAGATGACGAGCTTAGTGCTAGCGAAGACGATGACTTAGAAGACACCCTCTTCATGAATGAAGAATTTACCGACGTTAAGACAACCAATACTCAGATTGCCTAACGCCTACTAAGAGACGAATTTTTCCATGAAATTGAATGAGAAAGATCGAATCGAGTTGGAAGCAGCAGCCTTTAGGCGACTGCTGAAACACCTTGATGAGAATAAAGAAGTTCAAAATATCGATTTAATGAATCTAGCTGGCTTCTGTCGCAATTGTCTTGCGAAGTGGTACAGCGCGGCTGCCCAAGAAAAAGACTTGGAAATCGATTACGAGCAAGCCCGAGAGTTCATCTATGGGATGCCGTATTCAACATGGAAAGAAAAATACCAAACACCCCAATAGGGTGCATGAGTTTAGCCTGTAGGAGTTCACAAGATTCCTACAGGCCATCCCTTACTCCGTATCCACATTAAACAGTTTCGTTCTGACCAAGTGTCGATATTCTTTTGGTGTAACACTATTGGTTCGCTTGAATAAAGACGTGAACGAACTTGTGTCTTGATAACCAATCTCATACGCAATCTCTGCCACGGTAAGATTGCTATGTTTTAACAAGGATTTGGCTTGTTCTAGCCGAATTTCCTGTAAATATTCCAATGGCGTTTTATCTGCCGCATTGCGAAATCTTCGATTGAATGAGCGCACGCTAAGATCAAATTTTTGCGCGATATCTTTAAACGATATTGCCTGTTTATAGTGTTTCTGTAGCCATTCTTGGATCTTGATAATTTGTTCGTCGTGGTGGCTGTTCTTCTCCTCGTCCGCCAAAAGCATAGACTCGTAAGAGCGTTTTAATTCGTGAGTGAAGTGATGTGCTACCTCGTCGGCAATGTCAGGGGTAAAAAGTTGCTCTACAAAATGCAAAGCGACATCGCGAACTGCATTGACACTTCCCGTACAATACAAATTGTCTGCGTGGGTAATAAAACGTTTTCGTTGAAGCTTGATCTTGGGGTAGCGTTTTTGAAAATCATCAAAGTAATACCAATGCGTTGTCGCACTGCGATCGTTCAATAGACCTGCATGGGCGGGGAAATAACTGCCAGTCCCAACACTGCAAATGCTTGCGCCAGCGCTGTATTGTTGATGTAACCAGGTGCAGATTTCTGGGTGTTTTTTGACGGTCGCATTAGGGTTTCCCCATAGTGCGGGAATAAAGATTAGATCAGTTTTTTGGATTTGCGCCACACTCTGGTCTGCCATGATGCTAATGCCGCCAGTCATGACTGCTGGCTTTCCGTCATGGCTAGCGATTGCAATATGGTTTTTCGGTGCGCCCCGCTGACGGATTCTTCTAATGACATCGGCAGCGCGTATCATCTCTAGAGGAATGGTAATGCTAGAGGCAAGCCCATTCTTGATAGCCAGCACAGTAATATGGCTCATAGTCTGCCTTCATAGCTGACGGCCAAGACGTACCACAATTTTCTGCCGCTAGGGGTTTTGATACTGACTTCGTCGTCGACGCACTTTCCTAATAGTGCCTTTCCAAGCGGCGCATCGATGCTGATATAGCCATCGCCTTCGCCTACTTCGTCACGACCAATAAGTCGGAAACAATGCGCTACTCCTTCTTCATCTTCTACCTTAACCCATGCGCCAAAATAAATTTTGCTCGGATCGCTAGGTTTGGTGTCTACGACAGTAAGCACTTCTAGTCGTTTACGAAGGTGTCGGACTCGCCGGTCGATTTCTCGCAGGCGTCGTTTCCCGTAAATGTATTCGGCGTTCTCAGAGCGATCACCTAAAGCGGCTGCATCACTAACCGATTGTGTGACCTCTGGCCGCTCTACCTTCCACAGGTACTGTAATTCATCGCGCAGGCGTTGCTCACCCTCAACGGTGATGTAGTTTGAAATTGGAAGTCTTGGTGCAATAGTTGGTTTCATGATAGTGGCACTTTGCTTTAGTCAAATCGTAAACGCAACTGTCGTTTATGGGCTGGGTCGTCGTTGTTCAGCGAATTCTCAAATACACGCTTCGGCTCAAGCTTCACTCCCATGCCGACAAGGCGTACCGGTCGATTACCGCGTGTGAACGCCTCTTGGCATAGTGTCAAGTAACCCGTGAGTTCCGTTTCGTGAGACATGGTTTCTATCGTTGTACTAACAAAATTATCAAATTTTAGTTTGATATATTTTTTACTAATGAAATAGTCTGCTTCGACTTTACTCAAACGTGTAAGAAGTTGCTCGTGTAGCGCGGGGAGCTTTGCGAGACAGGCATCGACGTTTTGTAGGTCGTTGTCATAGGTGTTTTCAACACTGAGGGATTTACGTATGCGATCGGTGTTGACTGGGCGATCATCAATACCCCTGCATAGGCGATATAGCCGTTCACCGAAGCTACCAAAGTGCTCGCACAGCTGCTCTACCGTAAGTTCGCGTAAATCTGCGCAGGTTTCAATGCCTAAACTGTGCATCCGTTTGGCGGTCACTTTACCGACGCCGAATATTTTTTTCACGGCGAGTGCCCGCACAAATTCATCGACTTGTTCAGGTTTCACCACAAACTGTCCATCGGGCTTATTCCAATCGCTTGCAACTTTGGCAATGAACTTATTCGGTGCAATGCCTGCGGAGATAGTGATTCCAACTTCGTTACGTACCCTGCGGCGAATCTCTTGGGCTATTAGGGTAGCACTGCCCTGAAATTTGTCGGAATCGGTGACATCTAAAAACGCTTCATCTAGAGAGAGGGGTTCGATAAGAGGGGTGAATTCTTGAAAAATTCGATGTACTGCTCTGGAGGCCTCCCGATACTGTTCCATGCGCGGATGAATGATCAAAAGGTGTGGGCAGTGTCTTAGTGCTGTCGCCATAGGCATGGCGGAATGGATGCCGAATTTGCGTGCCTCATAGTTACAAGTCGCTACCACACCCCTTTTGTCAGGCCTTCCACCCACGGCAAGAGGCTTGCCGGCCAATGTCGGGTCGTCACGTGTTTCTATCGCGGCATAGAAGCAGTCGCAATCGCAGTGGATGATTTTTCGGGAGGTGGCGCTCATAGGCGCCATTGTAAGGCGAGAAAGGGGTAGCACAAGAGTGTGCTACCCCTTTTTTTCTAACCGTTGCGGCGTTCGAAGTCTTTCATGAACTCAACCAAGGCTGCGCAGCCCTCGATTGGCATCGCATTGTAGATCGAGGCACGAATGCCGCCCACTAAGCGATGGCCTTTGAGCGCATACAGCCCCAGCTTATCGGCTTCGCTTAGGAACGCAGCTGAAAGCTCTGGGTCTGCGATATTGAAAGTCACGTTCATCACAGAGCGATCGGCCTTGTGTGCCGAGCCGATATAAAAGTCAGTGCTGTCGATAGCTTCGTAAAGCAGAGCCGCTTTCTTTTCATTGATGGCTTCGATTGCGGCAACACCACCTTGCTCTTTCAACCACTCAAGAACCAAGCACATCATGTATATGGCGAAAGTGTTGTTAGTGTTCTGCAAGGAGTGGCTCTTCTCATAGACAGAGTAGTCCAGTAGCGACGGTGTGTAAGGCAAGGCGTTGCCCAACAGATCCTCACGCATTAGCACTAAAGCCATGCCGGCTGGGCCAAGATTCTTCTGTAGACCAGCAAATATAGCGCCAAACTTATTGTAATCAAGTTGACGAGATAAAAGCTCAGAAGTCATATCGGCGACAAGAGGAATATCTCCAGTATCAGGGAACTGGTTCCAGCGCGTTCCGAAGATTGTGTTGTTGCTTGTAAGGTGAACGTAAGACGTGTCGGCATCAAGACTCGCAGGGTTGAAGTCAGGAATACGGTCGAAATTCGTCGCTTCGCTAGTTGCGGCTACTGTGATATTGCCATAGCGAGACGCTTCCTTGCGGGCGAGTGAGGCGAAGTTGCCAGTCTCTAAATAAGCTGCTTTGTGAGCAGGATTGCGCCCGATCAAATTCATCGGAATAGCAGAAAACTGCATCTGCGCGCCACCATGAACGTAGAGAATTTTAAAGTTATCGGGTAAGCCAGATAGCTCACGGAATAACTCGTCAGTTCGATTAATGACGGCATCGAACTCTTTAGATCGATGGCTTATTTCAATAAGGCCTGCGCCCAAGTCTTTGAAGTTTAGAAACTCGTCACGTGCCTTTTCCATAACGGAGGTTGGCAACATGGCGGGGCCGGCACCAAAGTTGAATACGCGTTTCATAGTGACATCCTAATTGCTAAGTGAAAAAACTGTAAAATCTGTTGGCTTACGCGCTGAAGCATTATGCTATGGCGTTACAGCACATTAACCTTGATGACATCCTGAATCTCGGCAATACGAGCAATGGCTGCATCGGAAATTGGTGAATCGACATCGATAAGATTGTAGGCGATCTCATTTCGGCTGCGATTAATCATGTCGATGACGTTGACATTTTGATCGGCCAATACGGATAGGATCTGCCCTAACATCTTAGGAACATTCTTGTTACTAATCGCCAGGCGAGTGCCTTTTTCAGCGCCAGCGACACGGTCTAGTGCAAGCGCTGGAAAATTCACTGAGTTCTTAATGTTGCCGTGCTCAAGGAAATCCATTAACTGGTCGGCTGCCATAATAGCGCAATTCTCTTCCGCTTCGTCGGTACTAGCACCGATGTGAGGCATCAGGATTACGTCATCGCGGCCTATCAACTCAGCACAAGGGAAGTCGGCAACATACATACGCAGTAAACCATTATCCAGACCTTTGACAATCGCGTTTGTGTCGACAATTTCATCGCGAGAGAAATTTAACAAACACAGACCTTTCTTAATGTTTGCAATGGCTGCTTCGTTAATCAGGTGACGAGTGGATTCCAATACTGGGAGGTGCAAACTGACGAAGTCTGAATTAGCAAGCAATGCTGTCAGATTTTCGATTTTATGGACCTGATTAGGGAGGCGCCACGCGGCATCGACTGACAGCGCTGGGTCATACCCTAAAACTTTCATACCAAGCCCAATGGCCATCTCTGCCACTAGCGAACCAATCGCTCCAAGACCCACAATGCCCAATGTCTTGCCTGCGATCTCCGCGCCTTTAAAACGGCTTTTCTCTTTTTCTAATAATTTAGACATTGCCGCATTGTCTTGCATATCAACAAGGGAGTTGACATAAGCCATGCCCGGCAGAATGCCTCGTGAGGAAAGCAATAAGCCGCACAGGACTAGCTCTTTAACAGCGTTGGCGTTAGCCCCCGGTGTGTTAAAGACGACGATGCCCTTTTCAGTGTATTGCGCAACCGGCACGTTGTTGACACCAGCGCCAGCACGAGCAACTGCTTTTAGGTTGGCGTTGACGTCAGTATCTTGGAGTTTGTGACTTCTCACCAAAATGGCGTCCGCATCGTTTGCTTCTGGGCTTACTTCGTAAGTCCCAGGAAATCGGACGAGGCCTTTGCTTGAGATTTTGTTGAAAGTCTTTATTTTGAACATCGCTATTACCTTTTACACCGTGTTGGCGCGCTGAAGGCAGGATACTTTGTCGAATCGCAGAGTAAATCGAGGAACACTGAGGACACGGGTAAGGATCAATCTATGCACACGCGCTAGGGTTTAAAAAGCGCACTTTATATCTTTATTTGCCCTAAATTACCAGTGCTGCATCAAACGCTGAGTCGAGCCCTGCGGCCTTATTTAAACGGGTTTTCGCCTTGTGGCAAACGGGCTATGATGGCGAAAGTGCTATATTCGCAGGGCGAGACAAAGGGGAGTCGTGTGCAAGAAGATTTTATCGCCGGTGAGCCAGTTCCAATTGCAGGGACAAACATCGCTGTTTTGCGGGTGTTGGGCAATAACGCGGGGCCTATGACTGGGCCAGGCACTAACAGTTATATCGTGGGAGGAGATCGCGTGGCCGTGGTAGATCCTGGGCCTGCCGATCCAAGTCATATCAAGCGTTTGCTCGAAATCATAGATGGCAGGCCAGTCGAGGCTGTGTTAGTCACTCATACCCATGGCGATCATTCGCCCGGTGCTGCATTGTTACTACGCCATATCGATGCTCAGGTGGTGGGCTTGCCTGCACCACTAGGTAGCGGGCAAGATCCTAGTTTTAAGCCTACGCGCCAATACCACGATGGCGAGAGCATTCACTGTGGTGACTTCGATATTAGGCTCTTGCATACGCCTGGGCATGTCTCGAACCATCTGTGTTTTCTGCTTCAAGGCGATGGTGTGCTTTTCACTGGCGATCATATTCTTGAGGGCACTACGCCCGTTATTCTGCCACCCGATGGCAATATGCGAGACTATTTGCATTCATTACAACGACTTAAGAGTGAACCTCTGCGTTACTTGGCGCCAGCGCATGGTAGGGTGATGAACCACCCTTTCCAAGAGATTGAGAAGCTGCTTCGTCATCGCATGCGCCGAGAAGCCAAGATTAAGCGTGTTCTTACAGATTCTTTCGCCGCAGGTGCGCTTAGTACAGAGGCTCTGAATCGACGGGTTTATGATGATGTGCCAGAACATTTATTGCCTTGGGCGATGAAAACTTTGCAGGCGCATTTGATAAAACTAAAGGAAGACGGCGAAGCGCTAGAGACCGGCGCAGGTTGGATACGTGGCGGGTCGCAGGACTTATGAGTGCTAAGCCTTGGTTCGTATACCTTGTTCGTTGTCGCAACGGGACACTCTATACCGGCATCAGTACTGATGTGCAGCGCCGTTTCGAAGAGCATCAGCAGGGGGCTCCCAAAGGCGCACGCTATTTACGTGGCAAAGGGCCGTTAGCTTTGGTCTTCCAAGAGCAAGTTAGAGATAGGTCGCAAGCAAGCCGCATAGAGCTTTGGTTAAAAAAACAACCACGAAAAGCGAAGGAGGCTCTCGTTATGAATCAAACAACACTACTGAACGTTTTTATGGACAAAGAAAAGCAATGAGTTTTGCGCTAAGGTAGCGGTAATGAAAAATCAAATGAACAAGCAACACGACTGGATGAACTTATCAGCGAGTATCGCCGTAATAATAGGTATCGTATTTTTGGGTTTGGAAATTCGTCAAAATACCGAAATGATGAAGTCGCAAACGCGGGACTCTATTTCGGAAAAACAAATGATGTTCTCTGAGTGGGTAGCAACTGAAGTTGATCTAGCCGAGGTTATCGCTAAGGCTAGTAGCGGGCAAGAACTAAGCCCAACAGAGGCGGTTCAGCATGGCTATTTCTTAGCGGGAGTCTGGCGTGAGTGGGAAAATAGCTACTATCAATACCAACAAGGCTTGTTTGATCGTGAGGAGTTTGTTCCGCGAATGCACCGTTGGGAAGAGATGATGCGAAACCCCTATGTGAGCAACTCGTGGGTGGCCACTAGAATGAATTACTCGCCTAATTTTCGCACAGTAGTCGATAATATTTTGGAAATCAACGCATTAGCAGGGCAATAACGCTATTGCTAATGAAGGGGCACAATGAAAGCGGCAGAAACACAATTAGACAATGCGATAAGTGAAACGGCGTTACCGAAAATCCCCGTAGGCATCAGCAGTTGTTTACTTGGCGAGAAGGTGCGTTTTGATGGTCAGCATCAACTCGATAATTTTGTGTCGAAAACACTCGGTCAGTATTTCGAATTTAAAAGATTCTGCCCGGAGGTCAGTATTGGGTTGGGAATCCCTCGGCGGCCCATCCGTTTAATCGCCAAAGATGACGCCGTAGTGTGTGTGTCGTCGGTAGATGAAAGCTTGGATTACACACAAGCCTTAACCGACTGTGCGCAGGAGCAACGCTCTTGGCAAGAGGATTTGTGCGGCTATATTTTGAAAAAGTCTTCTCCCAGTTGCGGCATGGAACGTGTGAAAGTCTACGATGGCAGTCGGCCGCGCCGGGATGGTGTCGGGATCTATGCCGCGAATTTAATGCAGAACTTCCCTAGCTTGCCAGTAGAGGAAGAGGGACGATTGGGCGACCCAATTTTGCGTGAAAACTTCATTCAACGTGTGTATGTCATGTCGCGGTGGCGTGCATTGCAAAAAGAAGGGGTCTCTGTCCGTGGTTTAGTAACGTTTCATGCTCGGCATAAGCTTATTTTAATGAGCCATTGTTTACAGACCTATAAATCCCTCGGTCCTTTGGTTGCCGCTGCCAACAAAGCTAATCTCGACCAGACTTGTGATGTGTATATTCGTGACTTAATGGCAGCACTTAAAATACGCGCAACTCGCGGTCGGCACGTGAATGTGCTGCAGCATATTCAAGGTTACTTAAAGAACTACTTGGACACTGATGACAAGGCCGAACTAAACGAGTCTTTTGCCAGTTATCTGCGTGGCCAATTGCCATTAATTGTGCCTATCACGCTCTTAAACCACCACTTTCGAAAACACCCCAACGACTATATTCGTGACTCTTGGTATATGCGTCCCTATCCGGCTGAGTTAAGTCTCCAGAACGATATTTAAACCCTGTCTAGTAATGCTTTGTCTGTGGCTGCTCTGACGGGCTATAATAGTCGCTTTTATGCGGCTAGACGCGCTTTTGCGTGGCTGGTTGCAAAGTCGTTTACTAGCGCGGGTTTTCTCATGGCAAGCAATGATCAATCTCAGGCTGCAGTGCAGGCAGAGGATATTCAATCGTATATGACGCAACTGGGCGAGCAAGCGCGCAAGGCAGCGCGAGCGGTGGCCAAAGCCCAAACAGCTCAGAAAAATGCGGCATTGCTAGCAATGGCCGATGCTATCGATGCACAGCGCGAAGCGATTATTCAGGCCAATGCATTGGATTTAGCGAATGGCAAAAGCAAAGGCTTGGATAGTGCCATGCTTGATCGTTTGGAGCTAACCCCCGCACGTTTCGACAATATGATCGAAGGGCTGAAGCAAGTAGCCAGTTTGCCGGATCCGGTCGGAGAGGTTACAGACTTGCGTTTTCGTCCAACGGGCATTCAAGTCGGCAAGATGCGCGTGCCGTTAGGGGTAGTGGGGATGATTTATGAATCCCGACCAAACGTGACTTGCGAAGCGGCCAGTTTGTGCTTGAAGTCGGGCAACGCTGTGATTTTGCGTGGTGGGTCAGAATCGATTCATTCGAACCAAGCATTGGCCAAATGCATTCAACTTGGACTGCAATCCGCTGGTATCGATCAACATGCCGTGCAAGTGGTGACTACGACTGACCGCGCAGCTGTTGGGCGTCTCATTGCGATGCCCGAGTTTGTAGATGTCATAGTACCTCGCGGTGGTAAGTCCTTGATTGAGCGCATCACTGCTGATGCACGGGTGCCAGTGATTAAACACCTCGACGGCAATTGCCATGTGTATATCGACGACAAGGCTGACTTGGAAAAAGCGTTCTCCATAGCAGTGAATGCCAAGACGTCGCGCTATGGGACATGTAACACCATGGAAACCTTGCTCGTGGCAGAGGGCGTTGCGCAAAGCATATTGCCGAAACTGGCATTAGCTTATCGTGATGCGGGCGTGGAAATCCGCGCCTGTGCAAAAGCGCTTTTGCTGATGGAAGGTGCGGTGCCCGCGCAAGAAGCAGATTGGGAGACCGAATACTTGGCGCCTATTCTGGCTGTGAAAGTAGTTGCAACGCTTGATGAGGCGATGGACCATATTGCTCAATATAGTTCAGCCCACACTGAGGCGATCATTACGGAAGACTATTCGCATGCGCAACGATTTTTGCGCGAAGTGGACTCTAGCTCGGTGATGGTTAATGCCTCGACCCGTTTTGCAGATGGTTTCGAGTATGGACTTGGCGCTGAGATCGGCATCTCAACGGACAAATTACATGCGCGGGGGCCAGTGGGGCTAGAAGGGCTCACTTCACAGAAATACATAGTGTTGGGTGACGGGCAGATTCGTGTCTAGTACAAGCAAGAGCAATGGCTTATCCATCGGGAGGATTGCATAAGTTATGGGCGTGAGACGTATCGGTGTGATGGGGGGGATGTTCGACCCAGTGCACAATGCTCATATAGAAGCAGCGAAAGTGGCTATTGAAGTCTTGCAACTTGATGCGCTTAATATGGTGCCATGCCATGTGCCAAATCATCGTCAAGAGGCGCATGCGAGTGCCGAAGATCGCTTACAAATGTTGCGGCTAGCTACTGCGCAAATACCCAAAGTCTTGGTCGATGATCGTGAGTGCCGACGTGACGGAGTTTCCTATACCGTTGATACACTCGCCCAGATGGCCAATGAATACCCAGGTGCCATGTTGGTATTGGTGCTTGGCATTGATGCCTTCGCGACTCTGCCAAAATGGCATCATTGGCAGGCAATTTTCGCTCTAGCTAATGTGTTGGTTTTGGATAGGCCTGATGTGCAGGCAAAGATCGATCCAGACTTAGAGATGGATTTGCAATACCGAGAAGTGAGTTCAGTTGATCGTTTTTTCAGTGTGCCACAAGGCAGGATTTGGCGCCTGCCGGAACCAAAGCTAAAAATTTCATCCACCTCTGTGCGTGAAAGTTTGCAAAGTAATAAGCAGTCGTCCGCGCAAATTCCGGCAGCGGTTGCAGACTATATACGCACTAACGCTTTATACCAAAACACTGCTCAATCGAAAGATTAAGCCAATACAAAACTGGCGCAGGTCAGTTTCATACTAGATAGGAATACATTCGGTTTGAATACAAAACAGTTATCAGAGCTTGCAGTACGTGCATTAGAAGAAATGAAGGGACAAGACATCGTTTGTTTGGATGTACAAAAACTTACGCAAGTAACCGATTACATGGTGATCGTCACGGGCTCCTCTACGACTCATTTGCGATCAATGGCCGATGAGCTTGGTCGCCAAGTTAAAGCAGCAGGCGAACCGGTATTAGGCGATGAAGGGCGCCTGCAGGCAGAATGGATTTTGGTCGATTTAGGCGCAGTCGTCGTCCACATTATGTTGGCGCGAAGCCGTGCACTTTATAGTCTCGAAGATCTTTGGAACTTTGAGAACAAGCCTGGTGAGATTCCGGTGGATATGCCTGGAAACGATGAAGATTAATTTGCTCTCTATTGGGACTCGAATGCCGCGCTGGGTGGATGAGGGCGTTAGCGAGTATGCGAAGCGGCTTCCAGCGGATTTTAATTTCAGCGTTAGCGAAGTCCCGATGGCTAAACGTGGTAAAAGCATCGATATTGCCCAGGCAATTAGAAAAGAGTCCGATGCTTTGCTTGGCCGAGTGCGCCCGCAAGACTATGTCGTGGCGATGGAAGTGGGCGGCAAAGTCTTAAGTACGGAAGATTTGGCAGCTCGTTTTGATGCAATTCGTATGCAGGGCCAAAATGTCGCCTTGCTAGTGGGTGGCCCTGACGGTTTGGGGGGCGATTGTCTTGCGAGGGCTGACGAGAAATGGTCACTTTCAGCATTAACATTGCCGCACCCATTGGTTAGAATTCTCGTGGCCGAACAGGTATACAGAGCGTGGAGCATTCTTAATTCTCACCCCTATCACCGTGCCGGATAAAACTATTTGCCATTTAGTCGGTCATAAAGAGAGTTAGTTGCTAAACAGAAGGGATTATGGCGGAAAAATTCAAGCTAAATGATCATGAACGCGACACCCTGATTTTTAACAGGCGCATGATTGTCGCTGGTGTTTTTATCTTTCTGCTAATCAGCGCTTTTATTGCTTGGATGGTCTATCTCCAAGTGTATCGCTATGATTATTTTGCCGCTCGCTCGGACGGCAACCGACTCCATTCACAATATGTCGCACCGAATCGCGGACTAATTTACGACCGCAATGGCGTGTTACTCGCTGACAATCGTCCAATTTTCAACCTGACAGTGGTGCGTGAAACGGCGACGAATCTAGATGTTTCTCTCGACTTACTGCGTTCTGTGATTGATTTGAGTGACGATGATATCGAGCAATACCGCGCCCGTCAGAGCCGTCGTGCCGTGCCGCATACTTCCGTTCCATTACGTTATCAACTGAGCGAAGAAGAAATGGCGAATATCGCCGTAAATCAACACCTGTTGCCAGGCATTGCTGTAGAGGCGCAACTTGTTCGCCATTATCCCTTCCGGGAACGTGCGTCGCATGCCATCGGTTATGTCTCTGAAATCAATAAAGATGAAATGACAGCGATGGATGCTGATATGGCTGCCAACTATCGTGGCACCCATCAAATAGGTAAAACAGGCATTGAGAAGACTTACGAGTCCCTATTGCACGGGCAGGTAGGGTACGAAACAGTCGAGAAAAATAACCGCGGACAAGTGATGCGGGTTTTGGATCGCACCGATCCTATACCTGGACGCGATATTGTGTTGCACATGGACAGCCGCCTACAAGCTGCCGCCGAGAAAGCGTTGGGCGATAAACGAGGCGCAGTCGTGGCCATTGATCCGGCGACAGGCGGTGTGCTCGCGATGGTGAGCAAACCAGGCTATGACCCTAATCTTTTTGTCACAGGCATAAGCCGAGCACAATTAGCCGATCTCAATCGATCGGGGCACACCCCTTTGTTCAATCGCGCGATTGCCTCGCGGGTTCCTGGCTCTACTATCAAACCGTTTATTGGCTTAGCCGGCCTATACCATGAAACGATCACGCCTGAGACAGTCATTGGTGATCCAGGCTATTTTCGACTACAAGGCCGTACCCGTCCTTATTATGACTGGACTTGGTGGGTTGATAAGTCTGGGCATGGCGCTATCGATTTACGTCGAGCCATCTATCAGTCCTGTAATACCTATTTCTACCAACTTGCTGTTGACCTTGGCATAGAAAAAATCCACGACTACTTAGTAACCTTCGGCTTCGGTGAAAACCATGCAATAGATATTCCCGAGGCGAGCGGTGGCATTGTTCCATCGGAAGCGTGGAAAATGGAGAACCGTGGAGAGATTTGGTACCCAGGCGAGACTCCCTATGAAGGCATCGGTAATGGCATTTTCCAAGCGACGACTTTACAAATGGCCGCCGCTGCTGCCGCTATTGCCAATCATGGGGTGTTGAAACAGCCGCGCATGTTGCGTGGAACGATCGGCAGTGATGGCGAAGAAACCGATGTGATCTTTCCAGACACTGCCGCAAGCAAGCAATTGCTGCCATCGCAAGAGCAGATTGAATTGGTGCGCAACGCAATGGTTGATGTAGTGAATAAACCCTATGACAGTGAGCATCGCCGGCACGAGGGTTCGGCCTACCCAGTGTTACGAGCCAGTGGTGAGCCATTGCTCTATCCCATGGGCGGAAAGTCCGGCACAGCCCAAGTCGTGCAGTTTCAAGTCGATAGCGCTGGTAATAGAGACGACGGTGAGGTTGCTGAACAATTTCGTACCCATGCGATGTTTATCGCCTTTGACGCCTCCGAGCATTCGCGCATCGCCGTAGCTGTGTTTGTGGAAAATGGCGGAGGTGGCGGTACGGTCGCATTTCCGGTCGCTCGAGCCGTCTTGGATGCTTATTTAGTCCCAGAGCAAGAAACATTCACTGAAGTCAGTGTTGCGCACAACGACCACTAATGCGTTTATTAACGCACTATTTTTTAATTACCAATTGTTAAGGCGTCTACTCAAGCATGGCAACTCGTAGTATGAATCGCCAAATGAACCCAGGGTTTTACAAACTCTCCGGCAGGGCGGGTGCGAATAAGCGCGCATTAAAATTAGATGCTCCGCTAATCTTGTCCTTGTTCTGTTTGGCGGTATACGGCTTGATGGTGCTCTTTAGTGCCAGTGGCGAAAACATCAATGATGTTGAACGGCAAGCGGCTGCCATTGTCGTAGCCTTTGTTGTAATGATCGCAATAGCGCAGTTTGAGGTAGATTTTTTTCGGCGTGGCGCATTGCTTATGTATGTGGGCGGGTTAGGCGTTCTGGTGATCGTGTTGCTCTTTGGGTCGGAGGTCAATGGCGCAACGGCATGGTTAGATTTGCCGGGACTGCCTAGCTTTCAGCCATCTGAACTAGAGAAATTTCTAGTGCCAATGATGCTGGCCTCTTATATGTCCAATCGATCATTGCCACCACGTTTCAAAGACTTGCTTGTTTGCGCGGTGATCATTCTGCTGCCTTCCGCATTGATCCTATTACAGAATGATACAGGGACCGCGCTCATGGTTGCCATGTCCGGGATCTTCACTGTGTTATTGGCAGGAATCAGTTGGCGTATTGTTTTCTCCGGCGCAGCGCTTCTTATTATGGCCTCGCCTGCTTGGTATATTTTTCTGGCCAAGGCGCACCAGAAAAATAGGATTCTGACCTTCTTCGATCCTTATCGTGACCCTACAGGCGCCGGCTACAATATTATTCAATCACAAATCGCGATCGGCTCAGGTGGGGTTCAAGGTAAGGGTTGGTTGAATGGGGCGCAATCGCAGCTAGATTTCATTCCTGAGAGTAATACGGACTTCATACTAGCGGTATTGGCCGAAGAATTTGGCTTGTTGGGTGTCTTGTTCCTAGTGACACTCTATCTTGCAGTGCTTGCCCGTGGTTTTTACATTGCCCTAACCGCGCAAGATACTTTCGGCCGCTTGTTAGCCGGTAGCATCATCTTAACGTTCTTTTTCTACGCTTTCGTCAATATGGCGATGGTGTCTGGCCTAATGCCCGTCGTGGGGCTGCCATTGCCGTTGGTGAGCAAAGGCGGCACCTCGATTGTGACTTTGTTGATTGGTTTTGGGATTTTAATGTCAATCCATACGCACAAACGTGTGTTACCGAGATAACATATTGATTATAATGCCGAATATTTCGAGTGTAAGGGGTTTATTGCGTGCTCGCTAAAGCGAAGTTTTTTAAGTACGTCTGCGCATCAATTGCCGTGTTCACACTAGTGGCCTGTTCGAGTGCACCGAGCTCACGTAATGCTCCGACCACGATGTCGGCTTCAGACGCCTATCAGGCCAGTCGCTATTCCATCTCCCAAGACCGCGGGCCAAGCCAAGCACTAGATTTATCTCAGGTGCGCGAAGTAATTCCTGTGATTGAGAATCGCACGCTTGCAGGCAATAAGAGCCCTTATACTGTTAATGGGCGAACCTATACGGTTATGGAGTCTGAGCAGGGTTATCGAGAACGAGGTTTTGCTTCGTGGTATGGAGAAAAATTCCACGGACATAAAACCTCAAATGGCGAAATTTACGATATGTTTCAGCTCTCTGCCGCACATAAGAGCATGCCTATTCCCAGTTATCTTAAAGTGACAAACTTAGAGAACAATCGCAGCATCATCGTACGCGTGAATGATCGGGGCCCCTTTCACAGCGACCGGATCATCGATCTTTCCTATGCGGCTGCGCATATGCTGGGGTACGACAATAAAGGCACAGCAATGGTTGAGGTCGAGGCGATAGTCCCCACGATGCAGGCTAGTACCACGCCCGCACCATCATACACGGCGCCAGTACCCGCCCAATTGCCACCCACAGGGGCGATTTTGCAAGTAGGGGCATTTTCTGACCGATCAGCCGCTGAGCAATTGAGCGCTCGTTTGCGCAATATGACAACAAGGCCTGTGTTTATTCGGTCTGTACAATTAGAAGACTCAAATGAGGTGCTCCATCGAGTACGCGTTGGGCCAATTCCAAATGCGGACGAGATCACACGGATTAGTAATAGCGTTGTTGCCGCAGATTTGGGAAGGCCGTACACTGTTCGCGAGTAAAAAATAGGCTGTAAGCCTTTCATGACATGATATTTAGAGGTTGGAAACGGGTGAATATGCAGGAGAAAGTGATGGCTAAGACTGGATGTCCAAAGTTGGGTTCAGAGACACTCAAGTCCCATATGCGCAAGGCAAGCATGTCTTTTGTAGCAATGTTTGCGCTTGTCTCGACACTTTCACTGAGTACGGGAAGCGTTGCCCAAACAACAAGCACTCTAGCGATTATTCCTCGGCCACCGCAAATTGCGGCTAGTAGCTATATTTTGATGGACGCTGAGACGGGTAAAGTCATTGTTGAGGAAAATGCAGATGTGCAACTTCCTCCGGCTAGCTTGACCAAGATCATGACGGCCTATATTGCAGAGGTCGAGATCGACAACGGCAATATGAGCCTCGACGACGAGGTGCATATCAGTGAGAAAGCCTGGCGTACTCAAGGCTCAAAGATGTTTGTTGACGTCAATAGCAATGTGCGGGTTGAAGACTTGCTGCGTGGCATCATTATTCAATCTGGTAACGACGCTAGTGTCGCGATGGCAGAGCACCTCGCGGGTAGCGAAGATGCGTTTGCGGACATGATGAATCAGCATGCGCAACGTCTAGGCATGACTAATACGTTTTTCATGAATGCGAGCGGATTAGATACAGAAGAGCGCTACAATATTATGTCGGCGCGCGATCTCGCCATACTCGCCCGGGCAACGATACAAGAGCACCCAGATCACTACTCAATCTACTCGGAACGCGAATTTACCTATAACGGTATACAGCAGCCAAATCGCAATACCTTGTTATTCCGTGATCGTAATATCGACGGCATGAAGACAGGGTGGACTACTGCCGCTGGCTACTGCCTAGTCGCATCGGGCGAGCGTGATGGCATGCGTTTGATTTCAGTGGTAATGGGGACGGCAAGTGAAGATGCGCGTGCCACAGAAAGTCAGAAATTGATGACTTATGGTTTCCGCTATTTCGAAACCAGCCCGCTGTATTCCGCTGGCGATATATTGAGTTCCACGAAGGTGTGGTCTGGAAAGGAAAATGCCGTCGAGCTAGGCATCACCGAAGATGTCGTGGCGACAATTCCACGGGGTCAGGCCGGTGAACTTCAAGCGACTTTGAACATCGATGAAACTGTGACAGCGCCTATTACGCAAGGGCAAGTGTTAGGCAGTGTAGAGATTACGCTCGGCGACGAGATCATCTATCAAGGCGATGTAGCAGCCCTGCAAGCAGTTGAGCGTGCAGGTTTCTTGAAGCGCTTGATCGATTTCCTAACGATGTTCTTTACTAATTTATTTAGCTAATCGGCGAGTGTATGAGTGAAGTAAAAGCACCAAAAATTGAGTTTCCATGCAGCTACCCTGTAAAGGTGATGGGGCATGCGACTCCCGATTTCGAGCAAGATGTCTTGGCGCTTGTGCAAAAGCATGCGCCAGAGACAAAACAAGAGCATGTATCGGTTCGGCCTAGCAATAACGGCAATTACCTTGCAGTGACGATTGTTATCGAAGCCACAGGGGTCGAGCAGTTGACCATCATGTTCGAGGATCTCAAGTCTCATACGAGCGTCAAGCTGGTGCTATAACCCTCTCTTAGAGCGTTCTTCGGATATTGAATTGCAACATCTCTCACAATCACTTTGTATACGCACGCTGAGCAGCACAAGCTCAGCGCCGTGGGAGCCGTTTGCTTATGAACCGGTCTTCAAGGCCATGCAAGAGTTTACGGCGCAACGTGATGCAAACACAAAAGACGAAATTTGGTTGCTTAACCATAAACCAGTGTTTACTCAAGGGCAGGCTGGCAAAGCTGAGCACATTCTAGTCCCTGGGGATATTCCGGTAGTGCAGATCGACCGCGGTGGTCAGGTTACCTATCATGGGCCAGGGCAGTTGGTTGCTTATCTTTTATTGGATGTCCGTCGCTCAGCCCTTGGCGTACGAGACCTAGTAGAGCGTATCGAGTCGAGTATTATCGACGTCTTAGCAGGCTTTGGCATCGACAGTGAGAGCCAGAGAAAGGCTCCCGGCGTCTATGTAAATAATGCTAAAATTGCCGCTCTTGGGCTAAGAATTCGCAATGGCTGTTCGTATCACGGTCTAAGCTTTAATATTGCGATGGATTTGTCGCCGTTCTCCCGTATAAACCCATGTGGGTATGCAGGAATGCAAGTGACGCAATTGTGTGATCTTGTGCCGTCCATGCAAGCTGTTGCAGCAGTTACACAATTAGATGATGTGGCAAAACGCTTGAGCGTAGCATTAGCAGAGAAGCTTGAGTACAGCGATATCGAGTACAGCAATAAACCATTGGTAATATTGGCATAATCGCGAGTGCGCAAGTAACAAGCGCAAGCCAAACGAACCCATTACACGCTTATAAGCAAAGGTTAATAAAGACATTATGGCCGAACAACCAAGACGCAATGTGCTCATCGAAGGTAAAAAACTTCGAGGTGCTGAAAAGGTAGCCCGCATTCCAGTAAAAGTGATTCCAACAGTCGATTTGTTGAAAAAGCCCGACTGGATTCGCGTGAAGGTGCCTGCGTCTCCGAAAATTAACAGCATAAAACAGAAGCTGCGTGAGCATAAGCTCGCGTCCGTATGTGAAGAGGCATCCTGTCCAAATCTGGGCGAGTGCTTCAGTAATGGCACAGCGACTTTCATGATCATGGGGGAGATTTGCACGCGACGCTGTCCTTTCTGTGACGTGGCTCATGGAAAGCCCAAACCTCTATATGAGGATGAACCGCGAGAGCTAGCCGAAGCCATCGCCGAGATGGGTTTGCGGTATGTGGTGATTACCTCTGTCGACCGAGATGACTTGAAAGACAGCGGTGCGCAACATTTTGCTAACTGCATTAGTGAGACTCGCCGCTTGAACCCTGATATTCAGATCGAAGTGTTGGTGCCTGATTTCCGTGGGCGTATGGAGATTGCACTCGATATTCTAGAGAAGACACCACCGCATGTGTTTAACCACAATCTTGAAACGGTGCCGCGTTTGTATCGAAAAGCACGACCAGGGGCGAACTACGAATGGTCTTTGGAGTTATTGCGTCGCTATAAAGAGCGCGCGCCTGCGGTTATGAGCAAGTCAGGCCTGATGCTAGGGCTGGGGGAGACAAAAGAAGAAGTCATGGAAGTGATGCGTGATCTTAAGGCTCACAATGTCGATATGGTGACGCTGGGGCAATACTTGCAACCTAGCCGCAGCCATCTCGCGGTAAGCCGATTTGTGCACCCAGATGAGTTCGAAGAATTACGTGAGTATGGCGAGAAGCTTGGGTTTACCCACATTGCGAGCGGCCCTCTAGTGCGCTCTTCGTATCATGCCGACAAACAAGCCAAAGGCGAATTAGTATAAGCCGCCTGTTTTCAAAACAATATAGCCGCAAAGCGATGCGCTTTGTCTAGCAAGTCAGTGAGTAGAGGTAGAAATGATCGGGATCGGAAAAATACTACTAAGAGCTACGCGTCAGTTCGGTACGGCATTGCTACTGATGGCAGCAATTTCTGCCAATGCGCAAGCGAATACGATTGTGAGAATTAGCACTTCAATGGGGGATTTTTCGCTAGAGTTATTTGATACGGCGACTCCTGTGACTGTGCAGAATTTTTTGAGCTATGTGAATAGTGGAGCCTTCAATGGTTCTTACTTTCATCGGCTTGTGGAAGACTTTGTCGTACAAGGTGGGGCGTACAAATTTGTGCCTTTTCAAGGCGCCGTCATTATTCCTACTAATGATCCGATTGTGAATGAGTATGGTATTCCTAATACTCGTGGCACTGTTGCAATGGCAAAGGTGGGTGGAAACCCAAATAGCGCCACCTCACAATGGTTTGTGAATCTCGCAGACAATTCAGCGAGTTTGGATGAACGAAATAACGGCGGCTTTACCGTGTTTGGCCGTGTTCTAGGCGATGGCATGCTTGTCTTAGATAGAATAAATGAGCTTACAACGTATAACCTAGGGTCTACCCATGCAGAATTACCGCTGCGTGACTTCGGTGCGTCTGCTAGTTTGGGGGCGGCAAACTTTGTCGCTATGAATGCCGAAGTGGTACAGCGTTATAGCTCAGCATTGAGTGTGTTTGAGTATCATTCCGGAATATTACAAACCACAGTAGACGGTGGTGAGACACTTGGCACTTACAGCCTAAATCTTTCTTTGCAAAACGATCTTCCTGGTATCGTGTTCAAACTGAACGCGGATAGTTTGGTGGATTTGGGCATTAGTCCAGATGATCGTGCTACATTCTCTAGTGACGACAATCGGCTACGTATCCCTTATTTAGAACTTAACAATAACGGAAATGTGAGTGCGATTACGAACGTAGTATTTGTCCTTAGCGATGCTACAAATTGGCTATTTACGCTGGAATCTTACGACCAACAATAAAAACAAGCGAGGCGTCACCAATGGCGGCAGCACGGGGAGAGTTTAGCTCTAGATTCGGTTTTCTAATGGCTGCCGCAGGCTCTGCAGTTGGGCTTGGTAATATATGGGGCTTTCCTACTAATGCCGCCAGCAATGGTGGTGCCGCTTTTCTCTTTCTCTATCTTTTTTTGGCATTCACCTTAGCCTATCCAGCCTTGATGGCCGAGCTCATCATAGGGCGCCACACCCGTTCTAACGCTGTTGGGGCATTGCGCCAGCTTGCCCCTAATCCCAAGCTTGCAAAACTGGGCAGTGTCGTCGGGTTCGCAGGAATAGCAACGGTTACCTTAATTTTGAGTTTCTACTCGATTGTCAGTGGCTGGATGCTTGCTTGGTTGCTTAATTCTTTAGCAACAATAGTGGGTTGGGATGCAGCCTCGGCTTGGCTGACCAATGATGGTGAGTCGCGCAATGCAATTTTCTCTGTTGTATTCATGTTGTTAACGGTAATTGTGATAAGCGCAGGCGTGCGTGATGGTATCGAAAAGTGGGCTTCAAGATTGATGCCTGCCTTGATTTTCATCTTAGTGCTGTTGATTATTTATGTCATGACATTAGAAGGCGCAATGGATGGCTTGAGAGCCTATCTAGTGCCAGACTTCAGCGTTGCATTGCAGCCAGGTTTGATTATAAGCGCGCTTGGACAAGCCTTCTTCTCGCTGTCTCTAGGTGTCGGAACGATGTTAATCTACGGCTCCTATCTGAGCAGTAGAGAGAACCTCCCGGTCATAGGTGGTTTAGTGGCAATGCTCGATACGGGGATTGCGTTCTTGGCGGGGTTATTAATTCTTCCATCCATGTATGTCGCTCTAGCCAATGGTGTGGAGATCTTCGATGCGAGCGGTGCATTGGTGGCAGGGCCGGGATTGATCATTGCCGTACTGCCTGCGTTGTTTGACACGATGGGCAGTGCTGGCGTGTTTGTAGCATTTGCTTTCTTTGTTCTGATGACAATCGCGTCCCTAACATCTTCGATATCGATGCTTGAAGTACCGGTTGCTTACGTTGTGGAGACTTTCGACACCCAAAGGCGCAAAGCGACTTATTTTCTTGGCATTGGGATTGCCTTAATTTGTTTGTTAATAGTCTATAACTTTGCCACGATGTTTGATCTCGTGGTGAGCGTGACAACTGAATACAGCCAACCCTTATTGGGATTATTTTTCACCATTTTCGTGGGGTGGATCTGGAAGCGCAATGGAGTGTTGCAAGAATTGCAGAAAGGGTATGCCGGCGCTGAACATTCTTTTTTCTGGAAAATCTGGCCTTTCTATATTCGTTTCGTCTGCCCGATTGCGATCGCTGCTGTGTATATTCAATTGGTGTTTTTCTGATTTACGATGCGGCGACCAAGTCGCAGAAGCGTGCGATCTCTTCTTCTGTATTGTAGTAGTGTACCGAGGCGCGATTGATATCAGGAAGTTGCCGCTGTTTTTGGTCCAATTGACTGTTGGCCAGTCGAAGTACCGACGTGTTAACGCCGTGGCTTTGTAATTGAGCGTGCAAGTGGTCGGCAGGTTTGTCTTGTTTGTTAAACGTGACAATGCCGCTCAGGTGCTCACCTTGCTCATGAACGTGGACGTTCCCCAATTCTTGCAGTTGTGTTCGTAAACTATTCGCAAGGCTTTGAACGCGGTGTTCGATACACTCTAAGCCTATATCTAATGCGTACTGAACAGCGACGCCTAAGCCTATTTTTCCTGCTAGAAAGCATTCGAAGCTTTCGTATTGCCGTGCGTCCTGTCTCAGCTCGTAGGTATTCTTAGCCGTCCAAGAGGCCGAATGCAAATCGATCTCGGCTGGCTCTAGGTGTTCTCTGCAACTCTCTTTCAAATAGAGAAAGCCCGTACCGCGAGGGCCGCGCAAATATTTGCGTCCGGTACCTGTCAGCATGTCACACCCTAAGCTTTCGACGTCTAAAATGACTTGTCCCGCGCTTTGACAGGCATCTAGCAAATAAAGAATGTTATGGTGGCGGGCAAGTTTGCCGACAGCTTGTGCTGGGTGAATGACACCGCTTTGACTGGGCACGTGGGTTAGGGCGATTAGTTTGACGCTCTTATCAATAGCGGCCTCGAATAATCCTAAGTCGAGTAGCCCATCCTCGTTGTTAGGAATGACTTTTATGTTGATGCCTTTATGTTTAGCAAGGTGAAGAAATGCCAAGTAATTGCTGGCGTACTCTGACTGCCCAGTCAGAATGGTTTGGTCTGGCTTAAATGCTATGGCATTGAAGAGTTTGTTCCACGCATGCGTTGCGCTGTCCGCATACGCAATCTCTTTCTCTGAACAGCCAAGCATCTGCGCGAATGCTTTATAAAAGTTCTCGCTCGCGCCTTGGGCCTCAACGGCAGCTTCATAGCCGCCAATCTCCTGCTCGCGTTCTAGGTGAGAGAATACTGCTCGTGTCACCGGGGTGGGGGATAAAGCGGCCCCCGCATTATTGAAGTGTATGAGGTTTTTGCAGGCTGGAGTCTCAGTTCGTAGTTGTGAGATATCGAGGCTCATATGACATTCCATTTAGAGTTGCAGTGCTTTGGTTCGGGTAGGATTAGCGGCGCATCCTTGCCTATTGTGTTGTGCTTGGGTACATTGCCCACAGACTAATTGTCTGTCGTTTTACACTACCATTTAGCTCATGCGGAGAGAACACAATGTTGAAGATTTATGGTGCTAGTACTTTTAACGCTACAAAAGTGCTGTTCACAGCAGAAGAGCTTGGTTTGCAGTATGAGTATGACCATTTGGATTTTGCCAAGGGCGATCATAAGAGCGCCGAACATCTTAAGCGCCACCCGCTAGGCAAAGTGCCAGCCTTAGAACATAACGGAAATTACCTGTTCGAGAGTGCCTCCTTGTGTCGGTATCTTGCCAATATTTCCAACAAGCAACTGTATTCTGAAGAGCCCGTAAAGGCTGCAAAGATCGATCAAATGATTGACTTGGTCTGTCATCATGCAGGTAAGTGGTTGGCTGTGTACTTTTATCAAGAGGTTGTCATGATGAAGTACTACCAGAAGGAGGCCGATGAGAAGGCGATCGCGGAAGCGAAAGGCTTTTTGGATCAGCAGCTGCCCTATTTGGACAAAGTGTTAGCGCAAAGTAAGTTTCTTTGCGGGGATGACATTAGCATAGCCGACACAGTGGCGTTGCCGTATTTTCACGCCTGTCTTATCACATCCGTAAAACTCGATGCCTACCCCGCAATCCAGCGTTGGATTGAAGAAGGGGTGAGCCGCCCAGCTTTCCAGAAAGCCTTGGCAGCAATGCCACAATAAGCCAGGTTTTATTGGTTTATCACCGATAGCTCTCTCTGAGCAAACGTTCTTGAGAGAGCTTTTCGGTAGTTGTCGCGCTACGGTAAAACATGAAAGTAGACGCACTGTGCCGTCATGTCCTGTCTGATATAAAATCCGCCTTTGTGCAAATCAATTTCCTCGAACATCGCCTTATAGTTTGGTTTTAGCGAGTTGTAAATCACTTCTTGGATAATCAGAATATTGTAGTGCTGCAGGCCTTGGCTTGCTGCCTTTTTATGAATGATCTTGGCAATTGAGGGATGTTTGCGAATCTCTTCATACCGATATGCTTGTATCAATGCTTCGCCAAAGAGGTCGTAGGATTTGATGCCGCTGCTTTGGAACGTGCCTTGTACTGAGTTGAAGGCTAAGCCCATGGCCCCTTTAATAGGCTCTGCATAGGCAAATCGCGAGACTTCTTCATTAAATGCCTTAAACATTATCAAAGCCGTCGCGACAGAATGGTCTGCAAGCGAATTAGGGTCATCTGCGAGGAACGGGTAACCAATTGAGCTAATAAACCCATCGCCAGTCTCTTTCAGGCGGAAAGCGCGAGAGCGCAGCGGGTTGTGTTGATAGCCCATCATGCATATTTGTGAGAATGCCCGGAACACGTCCAGAAAGAAGGACTTGGTCTTGTCATGCTTTATTTCGCTCGAATTTTGAATATCAAAGACATTGATAATGGCGCGACCTTTCTCAACAGGCATGGTGTCTTCGAGTTGGTCCCCAGATTTGATCATTTCAAGTTGATGGGGATACACGAGTTTAGAAAGCTGTTTGTATAAATGTTGACGGGTATCAGCATCAATGGATTTGTAATAAAAACGTGTTTGTATGCGAGTGAAAAACAGCCAGCTGAAAATACTACCCGCCATAAAGCCCTGCACGACTTGTACGGTATTACTGGCGAGATACTCACTGTTTACCATATAGATCAATAGAATAAACACCACGGTGAATATGACATTGCGCACAAAGGTGACTTGATAGCTAGTGTGGTAAGAGAAGGCCGTTACCATCAATAGGCTGAAGTTGATTTGCCCAGACAGTGCTAAGAATAGGATGGATTGCTCTTGGGCGGAGGCCTCGGGTTGGAAGACGTATTTAAGAGTAGCGCAGAACCCAAAGATCGTTGTCAGACAAATGAGGTCCAGCACCGTTCTTGAGTGTTTATTAACGCTTGAGACTAATAATGATGAAATCGGGAAAAAGAAAATCAGCAGAATCGGCGGAGCGTAGGTGAACAGCGTATTAAAGGCTGAATCGTTGCCGGTCGAAGTAAGGCTTAAGTAAGTCAGTATGGATGAGATTATAAGTAAGACGCCTGCCGACTTCCCGGGCCAGCTTGTCAGAGCACGTGAAGCCTCATCTCTTAACTCATCTCTAAATTCCTGAACATGCTCTTGGCAGTAAAGTGAATATTTATCTGAATTCATTATTCATACTAGTGTGCATTTGTCGTTAGAACGGCAACATATCCGTCATTATTGTGGGAATTAGCGCATTTTGTGCAACTAAAGAGCGCAGTGATTATACAGTAATAGGTGGGCGCAGCAATTCTATGCGCATTCGGTGTTTTCAATATGGCCGTACTAGTTCACACTTGCGCACATTGCGAAAATTCTGTGCCAAACCTCACGAATTTTCGCGGTGGCTTTCAGTCGTTTTAGTTTGGAGCTGAGCGGCAAATATTTTCCGTATTCAATTATTTTGGAAGAGTTGTTTATGATTATTTCAGTAGTGCTTTATGTGTGTATCGTGTTGAGTTTGATTTGGGGGCGGCTGAAATTTTTCAAAATGAACTCTGGAACGCCAAGATTAAGTGCTCTTCTTTATGATGCAACAGTCGCTGCCCAGATCGTCACAACTTTGATTCTGATGTTTGCTTCAAGCGGCAAAATATTGCCGCTCATTGCGGCAAGTATTTTCCTATACGCTTTGTCTTTAGGTCTTTTTTGGTGGGCAATTTTTACGGCGAAAACTCTCGACTTTGCATTCAGTAATGAGGTTGGAAGTATTGTAACTACAGGTCCATTCAAAATAATTCGTCATCCATTTTACACTTCTTATATGTTGGCGTGGCTAACAAGTACTTTATTGTTTAACTCATTGATATTGTGGATTACACTGTTATACCTAATAGCCTTTTATTTTCTTTCTGCACGAAAAGAAGAAGCGGTTATTTTGAAAAGTGTGTACTCAAATGAGTATAAAAATTATGTCAAAAATGTAGGAATGTTCCTACCCAGGATTAAAAATGGAAGCGATAAAATTCAGAGTACTGACAGCGGAGAATGATATTGAAGCCTATCTGAATAAGTTCGAAAGTTTTGTGGGTGTGAAACTGCCTTACGACTATTCTTTGCGTAGTACGATTGTAGGAGCGTTTAAGAAAGATGAGATGATCGCCGGTTACATGCTTGTCACAAAACCGCAATTTAGAAGCCTGGTGTTTGTCCCCGACTCTGTTAAAGAGTCGAATAGTTTTTTTAAGAATGATCAATATGAAATGATGGAAGTTAACGGGGTGTGGATCAGCGCAGCGGTGAAGTCCGCAAGCGAGCAATATAAAATTTGGTCACACCTAATCTGGGATATCTTCCTAGCACGCAAGAAGTATGTGCTTCTGATGGCCGATCTACGCAACAGCAATATACGTAATATTCATAGCCTAACTAACCCAGAGCTAATTTACGAAGGTGAGCCTATGTTGATGGCCGGTGCTAAGAGTCATTCAACCATCCGAGTGAGCTATACCACTCGCTGGCAGATGCTCTTGAACATCCCTAAGTATTACTTGGCTTATCGAGAGCGTGCAAAGCGTTCTAGCAAGCGCGCTAAAGTTCGTGCTTTTAGCCGTGGCATGCGGGAAGTGCAGTCCTAAGTCTTATCCCTAGTTTGTTTACACGCCGGTACCGCCCAGAGCCTCTTCCATGCGCTCTGCGGCGGTCTGTGAGCGTCTCTGAGCTTTCGTAGATAATACGATGTCTATAAGCTTGCTCAGTTCTGAGCATTAGGTCAGACTAGTCATGCACGGTGCTAATCGTTGGCGCCAATATGACAGATTTAGAGTAAGGAGTATCAGCTTGGATCAAGATAAAGTGCGCAGCCTATTGGCTCAATTGCAGAAAGAGCTAAAGTCTGGGGAAAAGTTAGACGCCGAAACCCTAGAGCTAGCGAAGAAGCTTGATAAGAACGTCGACTCATTGATTGAGTCTGCTGAAGATAACAACGCGCCGGTAATGGATGATGCGATCGCCTTAGAAGCGAGGTTTGCCGCGAATCACCCAGTGGCCGAACGTCTCGTTAGAGAGCTCATCGACACACTAGGGCGAATCGGGATTTAGATAGCGCAATTAGTCTTGGTTGAAGTGCAGGCTCGCGTGGTCATCTACTTGGATCGCCTTGTCTCGCGCCTCTTCGGCGGCTACATAGGCATCTGCCTCTTGCGCAGTGCACACTTCGTTTGCGACCGCTTCCGTCGCCAATTCGTGCAGATTGGCGTTGGCTGGCAAGCTTCCCGCTCTAACTGCACGTCGAATGCTGTCACGTGTTGGCTTCGTCGCTAATACCTTCTGGAAGGCATCCTCGATGATAAACGCTGGGTCGTCTGACTCCTGTCCAATATAAGCATATTGCGTAATGCGGTCTCTGATCTCCGTGTGGCTCCACATGGACTGCACAATCTCGTGATCTAGCTTGTCGCTAGGACGGCGATAGGCATCACCCCAAGGGAAGATGATACGCTTTAGCAGGACTGCAACCACTCTGTTCTCTAGGTTGTCGAAAAAGTCGTTGAAGGCTTTTTGACATTCAAACAAGGAAAACTCGAGATTCCATTTTACATAGGGCAGGTCACTTGGAGATTGCTCATGATGCTCATAGTATTTAAGCGTCGTAGAGGCAAGGTAAAGCTGACTCAAAACGTCGCCTAAGCGTGCAGAAAGCCTTTCTTTTCTTTTCAATTCTCCGCCAAACATTAGCATGGAGATATCGGATACCAAAGCCAGCGCTGAGCTCATTCGGGTTAGTTGTTGGTAATATGCAGCAGTTTCACCTTTAACAGGGCGTGCAGCAATTTTGCCGCCGCTTACCCCTAGCGTGAGGGTGCGGACGAAATTACTGATTCCGTAGCCAATGTGGCGGAAGATCAAACTGTCGAATTCGCGCAGACCTTCTTTCTCGTCGCTCATTTTGGCCGCGACCATTTCCCGTGCAATGAAGGGGTGGCACCGAATAGCACCTTGACCAAAAATCATGAGATTTCTAGTAAGAATATTCGCACCCTCTACGGTGATGCCCACAGGCATACTCATATAAGCATGGGCGAGATAGTTGCTTGGCCCCATGATCAGCCCTTTGCCTGCATGTACGTCCATTGCGTCCTGAATGATCAAACGCGACTTTTCTGTCATGTGATACTTAGTAATTGCCGAAATCACGGCAGGTTTTATGTGGCTGTCGACCGCGCCAGCTGTAACGATTCGAGCGGCCTCTAATTGATAAGTGTGCCCAGCAATGCGAGCAAGGGCCTCTTCTACACCTTCAAAGTGACCAATCGCTAAATTAAATTGCGTGCGTAAACGTGCATAGGCGCCTGTCATGCGATAGCTTAGTTTTCCTGTCGCGGTCCCTAGCGCAGGTAAAGAAATTGCTCGTCCCTCTGACAAACACTCTACAAGCATGCGCCAGCCTTGCCCTGCGCGCTCGACGCCACCAATGATCCAATCCAGTGGAATAAAGACGTCTTTGCCGCGAGTAGGGCCATTCATGAACGTCATCCCCATAGGGAAGTGGCGTTGACCTATTTCGACTCCTGCATGTTGAGTTGGAATTAGCGCTACCGTGATGCCGCGGTCCTCTTCTTCGCTCAATAGATGCTCTGGGTCATACATTTTGAAGGCAAGGCCTAGGACTGTCGCAACCGGAGCAAGCGTTATATAGCGCTTATTCCATGTAATGGAGATGCCAATACACTCCTTTCCTTCGTGCATACCTTTGCAGATGATGCCGGTGTCGGTCATCGCTCCGGCATCGCTACCCGCCTCGGGGCCGGTCAGAGCGAAGCAGGGAATGTCTTCCCCAGTGGCAAGGCGAGGCAAATAGTGTTGCTGTTGCTCATCGGTTCCGTACTTCATAAGAAGCTCAGCAGGCCCCAAGGAATTTGGAACCATAGCGGTCACAGCCGCACTAGCACTGCGCGTGGCGATCTTGGTAACAATAGTCGAGTGGGCAAGAGCGGAGAAGCCAAGGCCGCCAAACTCTTTCGGGATAATCATGCCAAAGAATTTTTCATCCTTTAAATACTGCCAAGCCTCAGGAGTGAGGTCCTTATCTTTATGCACAATCTGCCAGTCGTCCAACATGGCGCAGAGGGTTTCGGTCTGATTTGCGAGAAAATCCTCTTCTTCTTGGCTAAGAGTAGGGTAGGCAATCTCATGCCATTTTTTCCAATCTGGCGCACCTTTGAACAAGTCAGCATCCCACCAGGTGTCTCCTGCCTCTAAGGCTTCTTGCTCGGTGTCACTCATAGGAGGCAAGACGCGTTTAAAAAATTCGAACACGGGGCGGGAGAGCTTCTCTTTACGTAGATTATCTTCGAAATAGAAAACAGCGACCCCAACAAGAGGGATCCATAATAGCCACGCAAAACCGCCGAACCAAGTCATGCCTAGAAGAGCCACGGCAATGGAGACCAGAATAGTGCCCATACGGGCGCGCTGATAGGCCAGTACCCAAATTACAGCGATAATAACGAGCAACTGCGTGAGCGTTGACATGAATAACTCCGTCAATTTTGCGAAAAGTAAAAGATAAATGTGCGCCTAAACCGGCTACTTAACAATAGCAGGCTTGTGCCTAGTGCTTAAGATAACACCGACTGAGGTAAAATGTGATGTCCGCTTAGTCGCAATATAAGTTGCGTGAATTCACTCCAAGGGTCAGAGTTTGCGAGCCCTTTGACGGACAAGTCAATTTTTCGACTGGCGCGTAAAAGGGCCTCAAGTTCAGGTAATCGCAGGTGCTCGAGCGCTTTGTGAACCTCTTTCTGTTGATTGGGTCGAATTCGTTCACTGCGTATTGCGTCCCCAATACTACTGCCATTCTCAACGAGTTGCGCCACAGCAATGAGTCGGCGCACCTGGGCATTGAAACTCCCTAATAGCTGCAAAATTTCAGTGCCTTCGCTGCGTAGGCTATTGAGTACCTTAACGCAGCGGCGAGCATCGCCAAGCAGTGCTGCATCTATCAAATTAAAGGTGTTGTACCTAGAGCTGTCTGCCACTAAGGTCATAATATGTTTACGGTCTATGTGGACATTGTGCGACGGGTTGGCACCGGTAAGCACGGCCAATTTCTGGATCTCCTGGTCCGCGGCCAATAAATTGCCTTCTACTCTGTCTGCCAGCATAGCGATCGCATCTTGATCAGCGTTCATGCCCGCTCTCTGCATTCGCTCATGAATCCAGCGTGGCAGTTTGTCGGGGCCGATAGGCCAAACAGTGACAAAGACGCCAGCAGACTCCAAGCCCCTGAACCACTGCGTGTTCAGGGCTGCGGGTTCTACTCTTGGGCTAACTAAAATCAGCACATTATCGGGGTTGGGGTCGGCAAGATATAGTTTGAGAGCGGCCTTGCCCGCATCATCTATTTTCGCGGACTGAAGCCGCAGCTCGATGATTTTTTTGTCGGAGAATAACGACATGCTATTGCCGGACTGAAGTAAAGATTGCCAGTCGAAACCGCGATCAACAAACAACAGTTCCCATTCACTAAAGCCTGCCTTTCGGCAAGTGTTGCGCAGATGTGTGAGGCTTTCCTGGACGAGCAAGGTTTCGTCGCCTGCTAGCCAATAAAAAGGCGCAAGTGTTTTTCGTAACTCAGCAGGCAATTTGTCAGAACTAGTACGCACAGGTTTATCTTCCGAATTTAAATTAGGCGCCTTGCGCGGCGGCGCGCAGCCGGCTCATTATCTGTTCAACGAGTTCGCGGCGCATTTCTTCTTGCAACACTTCTATCTCTTGTGTGCTACCGGCAATATTGGCGCTGTCTTCGAAGTAGCTGCGCTCTACACTCAATGCTTCGTCGCTTAATAGCTGAGCGCCGCGCTGGCTTAAAGAGACTTGCGTGCCTAACTGCAGATTGTATTGCGCTGCACGTGCGCGACCATTGACAGTACTAGTGCGCGAATCAAATGTTTCGGCGTTCAGTTGCAGTACATAATTGGCGCTGCGCTCTGAATCGACCAAGCGTAATTGTGCCTGGACTAACGCGGCTGTTAGTGCTTGGGTCAGCGGGCTATTGGCTTGCGCAGATTGCACATAGACTGTGTCATTAGAGATGGGCGCATTTGTAGTGCCGCGCAAGGCGAATCCACAGCTTGTTAAAATAAGCGCTATGAGGAGTATTGTGGCAGTGCGCGTGGCGATTCGCATGAGGCTTAACTCTCTGTTTAGACGACGTTTAATTTTCAGTCTCGGGCTGCGAGGCGACGAGAGCTTGTACTTTTAACAGCCGAATTTGTCGGCTGTCGGCATTGAGTACAGTGAATTCAAAATTTCCGATCTCGGCTTTCTCGTCTCGCTCAGGAATATGATTGAGGTGTTGTAATACGAGGCCGCCTATAGTGTCTACTTCATGGTCATTGAAGTCGCTGCCAAATTGTTCGTTGAAGTCGGCTATAGGCGTTAGTGCTTTGACTATAAACGTTTTAGCATCGACCCGTTTAATATAGCTTTCATCATCGACATCATATTCGTCATCAATCTCACCGACGATTTGCTCCAATACATCTTCAATAGTGACGACGCCGCAAGGGCTGCCGTACTCGTCTATGACGACGGCCATGTGGTTGCGATTCTCTCGAAATTCATTGAGCAGCACATTGAGCCGTTTGCTTTCCGGAACAAAGGTTGCAGGACGCACAATATCTTTGAGGTCAAAATTTCCTGAGTTTTTTCGTGCAGCAAACCGAAGTAGGTCTTTCGCTAATAGAATTCCAATGATTGAATCTGAGTTTTCGGCAAGTACAGGAAAGCGAGAGTGTGAGACGGTGATTACTTTATCGAGCACTTCATCAAGGGAGTCTTGTGCTGAGACGGTAATGACTTGTGGGCGCGGAATCATAATTTCGCGCACCTGCATTTTTGATACTTGTAATGCGCCTTCGATGATCGACAAGGCATCGGTATCAAGCACATTGTCTTGCTCGGCATTGCGCAGCAGTTCTAATAGGCTTTTCGTGTCTGTTGGTTCGTCTGAGAAAATTTGCGCAATTTTATCGATCCATGACCTTGGCCTTGGATCGATGCTCGCTTGTTCTTCGCTCATTGTTAAAAATTGCTCCTACTGTTTCGATGAAACGGCAATTGACTCGTTAAGGTCTATGCTGTGGCGTGCTCGACTAAATAGGGGTCTGGAAACCCTAAGCTCGCGAGAATTTGACGTTCGATAGATTCCATTTCTTCTGCTTCGGCTTCATCGATATGATCAAACCCATGAAGATGTAACACACCATGCACTAACATGTGCGCCCAATGGGCTTGGCTAGGCTTTTCTTGTTCTAAGGCTTCTCGCTCTACAACTTGTGCGCAAATGGCGAGATCTCCTAAAGGGAGTTCATCGAGACTTGCTAAAACAGCCTTTGGTAATTCGCAGCCGAATGAAAGCACATTGGTTGCGTAATTTTTATGACGATAGGTGTTGTTGAGCTGGGCCGACTCTTCTTCATCGACTATGCGTACCCCAAGACGAATAGCTTTCGCATTGTCGCGATTGGGTAGGTGTGCCAACACACTTTCGATCCATCTGAGGAACTCTGGCTCGGCTGGTATGGCGGCAACTTGCGGACAGTTGTTTTCAAAATCAAGCGTCGCGCTCATGACCCTGATCCTGTTTGCCATCTTGGCCAGCTAGTGGGGTAATGCTTTTTTGATCGTAGCGGTCGTAAGCTTCCACGATGCGTTGTACAAGGTTGTGACGAACAACGTCTTTCGAATCGAACCAAGTAAAACCGACGCCATCGATATCTTTTAAAACTTGTGTCACGTGAACTAAGCCTGAGCGAGTTCCTTTAGGTAAATCGATTTGCGTGACATCCCCAGTAATAACGGCAGTGGACCCGAAACCCAAACGCGTTAAAAACATTTTCATTTGTGATGTTGTAGTGTTCTGGCTCTCATCCAGAATAATGAAGGAGTTATTCAAAGTTCGACCACGCATATAGGCCAGCGGTGCGATCTCAATGACATTTTTTTCAATGAGACGGCCAACTCGCTCAACACCAAGCATCTCGTACAAGGCATCATAGAGAGGGCGAAGATAGGGGTCGACTTTTTGCGTCAAATCTCCGGGTAGAAAGCCCAGTTTTTCACCTGTCTCTTATACACATCTGACGCTGCCGAC
>CAJXSF010000018.1 GCA_913061515.1 uncultured Gammaproteobacteria bacterium
GGATCTCAGTGTCTGGCAAACCAGCTGTCTGTGCATTAACAGGAACCGCCGTGTTGCCGCGATCGATGATGCCTTGGGCGTCAGCACGCTGGATACTACGGTCGCTTGCTTTGTTGTCAGTCATGTCCATGCTTAGGCTGGCGAAACCAGTGCTGCCTAGTGGGAGACCTACGTTAGCGGCTACATAGTTCAGCTCGCCATCGTTTGTTTCTGACAGATAACCAGTCTTGTATTCAACAGAGAGGCCTTCGCTGTTCTCTTTCAACATGAAGTTAATTACACCCGCGATAGCGTCTGAACCGTATTGAGCGGCAGCACCATCACGTAGAACTTCTACTTGACGCAAAGCGATCGGAGGGATTTGAGAGATGTCGGCGAAGTGTGTGCCTTGGCGACCGAACTGTACGGCTGCCGAGCGGTGACGACGCTTACCATTGACCAACACTAGAGTGTCGTCAGCAGGTAGGCCGCGCAAAGTCGCAGGGCGCACCAAGCTGTTAGAGTCGTTAATGTCTTGAACATCAACGTTGAATGTTGGAACTAGGTTACGGAGAAGGTCGTTTAAGTCCGCGGTACCTTGGTCTTGGAAGTCAGTTGCGGAGAACACGTCTACAGGAGCAGCAGAGTCGATAGCCGTACGAGGTGCACGACGTGAACCAGTTACTACCACTTCTTCGATGTCAGCGCCTTGGCCCTGTGCCATAGCAACAGGTGCCGTAAGTGCAGCAGCTGATCCTAGGAGAGCGGCAACCGATGACATAGTCAGCAGGTTTGAGATTTTCATATTTTCTATTTCCCTTTTTCAATCGTTTCTTTTTAGTTGCGAAAGAGGTTTTAAGCAGCCTTTGCGTTGTGGGGTCCAGCTACTCAAACTTGAAGCCGTTTGATTATCAGTAGGGTGTAGGAGAAAGTCCTCCTAAAAACATTCCGAATACCTCCTCAAACTGTTCAAGTACCGCATTTACTGGCTTATGGACAAATCGATGGGTGTTTTTCAATGCCAGCGCATCCTCTTTCGGTTCGTCTTGCAGGGACGGTATGGAGGGGAAAACAGGCTTGTATAGCGCAGGTTTGGTAAGAATTAGGCAGTTTGGATGATATGGATCAAGGCGGGCTTAATCTCTGATATGGCGCGGTTGCATGCCGGTAAGTTTGCGTTGCTCCAGCTCTGCCCACTCTTCTTCTGACCAGAGGTTGTTACGGGACAGAAAAGTATTGTTTTCGTAGGCGGCTTTCGTTTTGGGGTTAAGTTGTACGTCGAGGATTGGCTCCATCTGCATAACCCCCTCAATTAGGCGGCGTTGCCATTGCTTACCGAAATTCAGTGATTCCAGTACTTCTAGATAGCGTGGATCTTCAATGACGGCGGTGGGAAAGTATTTCTCTGCTGAATGGGTAACATTAAAGAGGCGGCGTCTTTGTGGCGCGGGAACATTGCTCCAAAGCTCAACCCCCGTTTCGATATCCCCAAGCATGAAGCTCAGTGCGCCTTTGCTGAAATTGAAATCATCATCTCTATCCATCAGTTGCACATAAGCCTCATTGCCAACCGAGACCTCTCCTTTAAGAAAGCGAATGATTACCTCGCTGTAGTGAGAGAGTATTTGATCTTCGTCGACCTCACGTTGACGGTTGAGGTACATCTCGGCTTGCCGGAAATCACCAGTAAGCGCTAAGTTGGTCGCAACAGTGCCTAAAAAAGCAACATGATAAGGGCGCTCCTGCAGTTGACCTTTGGCTGAGAGAATAATGGTACGAGGTGGCTGTACATTGTTCTTGTAGCTCCATTCTTCATCTGGCGAAATCTCGAAGGGCCCCACTTCCTCGGCTTTTTCTAGGAGCTGAGTCGCCTCGTCATATAGCCGAGCGCCTATGAGAAATAGTGCATAGTGGGCGATAGCGTATTTCGGAGGGTTCTCCGATAAGATTTGTTCACGTAGCTGCATCTCTTGTTGAATTTGGTTGACACCGCTAATGCGGAGTTTGAGCTCATTGATGGAGCGCAAGACGTCGCTATCGGGGGCTATGCGTGAGACTTCTCTGTGTAACTCATTGATGATGACACTCATCTCTTCAATGGTTTTGCTGCCGCTATAGACTGCTAAATTATTAGCCGCTGTCGCAGCCCCGTGATAAGCGTTGAGAAAACCTGGGTCTAGCTCGATCGCAGCCAAATGGTAGTCGATAGCGCGCTTGAAGTCGTCGGGGCTAAACTGATTGTAATAGAAGTTGCCTCGCAAAAAGCGTTCATAGGCAATAGCGTTAGTAGTGCCCCAGTCAAGCATTTGTGAGCGCTCACTTTCATCTAAGTGCACAGATAACGCGCTGACGACGTTTGATACAATCTGATCTTGTAAGCCAAAGAGGTCATCCAAGGGAAGGTTAAATTGCTCGGAGTATTGATGAACCCCGTCAGAGGCGCGAGTAAGCTGAACTGTCACTCGCAGCCGGTTTTCGGCGGTTTGTACGCTGCCATGCAAGATATGGTCAACATTGAGTGCTCGAGCCCTGTCTGCGATGCGATCGGAGCGCGAATTTGTATCAAACTCTTCGTAACCTCTGGCCGGCGAGAGTACTTCCATGTGGCTTAATTTGGAGAGGCCATTTACGAGCGATTCGCGCAAGCCGTCGGTGAGGAACTGATTGCTCGTATCTAGTTCCCGGTTAACGAACGACATTACGGCTAGGCGCACCATTTCGTCTTTGTCGCTAATAACATTATGGCTGGGCCACAGCATGACGGCCAAAAAGATAATCAAGGCCGCGCCTCCAGCCAGAAGCCGCTTGTCTAGCAAAGCGCTGACATGGAATTTAGTATCCGACACGTGGGTCATTTCGATATTCGGATTTTTGCTATCGACCACAGGTCCTGAGGCTTCAAGGCGAACCTTGGCAATGAGGGAGTAACCGCGTTTAGGAATGGTGCGAATATAGCTTGGGTGGTGGGCGTCATCGCCTAGGGCGCTGCGCAGCTCTGCAATCGCTTTATGGACGGCATGATCTGAAGGAAATGAACCGTGCCAAAAATGTTTAAGTAGTTCGTCATGGCTGACCACTTGGCCGGCATTTTCCGCCAAGTAGTTGAGCACATCCATGCTTCGCGGCGTGATTTTTACTTCATTATCGCCTTGATTAAGTGTGCAGGTAGTCAGCGAGACGTCCCAATCACCAATTTTCAGTTTTTGTAATTTATCAGAGGTCACGGTTCAACCGGTATAGGTAAGCGATTCGCCTCTACAGAGACGGTGATTTTGCAAATTGATTATGTGAAGTAGAGCGCAGAAACGATAGAAGGTCAAGATAAGCTGCGGCTCTAAGGGCAAGTCATTTAGGCGCTTTACTGGAGTTTAGGAGGTTTTCAGAAGGATTTTAGGAGGACTTTCTGTGTGGGTATCGTAATAATCACCCTACCCCTAAAAAGTCGTGTTGATTTGCGTCATGTGCACAAAGAAGGCTTTGGTTGAGAAAACAATTTCGCGGAAAAGATATAAGAGGATCAAGCAAGTGTCCAAGCCAGTAACTCGAAGAGAATTTCTGAATTTGATTGCCGCCACTAGCGGTACTGCTGCCGTACTCGGAATAACTAGTGCGCTGGGCATGATCCCCAGTAGCACCCAAGCTTCAGTTCCCGATTTGCTTAAATTGAGCAATCAAAAGCGTAAAGCGGTGATATTGGGGGCAGGTATCTCCGGATTAACTGTTGCCTATGAGCTTACCAAGGCTGGTTATGACTGTACTGTATTAGAAGCATCGCACCGAGCTGGTGGGCGTGTCTTTACGGTACGTGCTGGCACCTTGATCGATGAAATAGGCAATCCTCAGTATTGTGATTGGGATGATGAGCCGCACCTGTACTTCAATGCCGGCGCTGCACGTATTCCAAGCACTCACTCTAACGTTCTGCACTACTGTAAGGAACTCGGGGTTGAGCTTGAGATGTTTATCAATGAAAACAAAGCCGCTTGGATCCAAGACGACAATATTATGGGTGGTAAGCCGATCCGTAACCGCGAGTTGTCGACCAATGTGCGTGGTTTTATGGCTGAATTGATGGCGAAGGCCATGAAAGACGGCGAGCTCGATGAGCCGTTTAGCGACGACGAAGCTGAAATCGTCATGAATATGATTCGCAGCTTTGGTGACTTGAACAGTGACTTCAAGTACACAGGCAGTGATCGTGCCGGTTATGCGTCCGGTGATTATGTCACCCACACGACACAGCATGAAATGATCAAAATGCGCGATTTGCTCAAAGCATCTGCGTTGCGCCAAGTCGTTACTGACAACGAAGGCGAAACTGGCCCAATGCTGATGCAGGCAGTCGGTGGTAACGACCGTATTCCTTACGGTTTTGTGAATCAGATCGAAGATAAAATCAAATTCCGCGCCATGGTTACTGCGATCAACCTGAAAGAGAAAGGTGTGACGGTTCAGTACGACTACGATGGTGAGCGACACACAATTGAGGCAGATTACTGCTTTAACAGTATTCCGACGCATTTCATGGCAGGCATTGAGCACAACCTACCCGATGACTATGCCAAGGATATGAAATACATCCGCCGTGGTGTTGCCATGAAAGGCGCTTTCCAGGCTAAAGAACGTTTCTGGGAAAAAGAAGGGATCTATGGGGGCATCACGTGGACTAACCAACCTATTCGCCAGATTTGGTACCCCGCCCACGGTATCCACAAACAGAAAGGTGTCATTCTCGCGGCTTACGACTATGGCAATGGCATGCCTTATACGCGCCTGAAGCAGGAAGAGCGCATAGAGATGATGTTGGCGCAAGGCGAAAAAGTGCACCCAGATTATCGTCAGCATTGTGAAAAAGGCATCACCATCGCCTGGCACCGTATGAATCACATGCTAGGTTGCTCTGCGCGCTGGCGTGTCCAGACGCCTGAAGAAGAGCGTATTTTCAATAATCTGCAATCTTCAGTGAATGGCACGTACTGGTGTATTGGTGACCAGATTAGTCATCACACCGCCTGGATGGAAAGCGCAATGCAATCTGCACACTTTGCCCTGGCTGACTTGGATCAGCGAGTGCGGGCCGAAGTGGCTAATGCATGACCCTAATTTGCCATAAGGGCGCGAGTCCTCGTGGCAATGGCAAGACGTAGGTGAATTTCGCCTGCTTGTTAACTCTCCCAAGAGTTGTAGTGAAGTCTTTAAGGGAAGGATCTTTTGATTCTTCCCTTTTTTTTGCTTGGAGATAATGCCAGCAATGCACGCTTTGCGTTTCGCGCTTGCGGGGAATCGCGTAGAATACATTACAAGATATGTTTTCTGCGCTGGCTTAGCTTGCGCGCTTACAACATAGAAGGAAACGGGCTATCGCCACACTATGAAGACTCTGTATCTGCTGCGGCATGCAAAATCGAGTTGGGCTATTCCAGGACAAAAAGATTACGATAGACCCCTTAATGAGCGTGGTTTGCACGACGCGCCGGAAATGGGCCGAAGAATGCTCGCAAAGGCTGTGCCTATCGATAAGGTTGTCAGCAGCCCGGCAAATCGTGCAATAAGTACCGCTATTGCCGTATGTACTGAGCTAGGCATCGACCCAGCCAGCATCCTCCAGGATAGACAAATTTATTTAGCGGGCAGTCCAAAGCTGCAGCAGATAGTTAGCTTTCTCGATGAAAGCGCTCAGTGCGCCATCATCGTCGCCCATAACCCAGCGTTAACCGATCTAGCGAATGATCTTGCACATGCAGGCATTGACAATATTCCTACTGCAGGGCTTGTTGGCATAGAGTTGCCAGTAGAGTATTGGGCGGAGGTGTTGCCTGGTATTGGCAAAGTGATTAGTTACGATTTCCCCAAGAATCCGGATTAAATCATGACAAAAGTAGCCATCGTCTGCATTGTTAGCGCGCTAGTATGCGGCTGTACCAGCACACAACAAGTCTCATTGCCGCGCTGGGAAGCCCCCTTGAATCGCTCGCATCCATTGGCGGGCAGTGTTTGGAACGTAGCCGAAGGGCGCAGCGTAAGCCCCGTAGATTTACTGCAAGTGTTGTCACAAGCCGACTATGCGCTATTGGGAGAGAAGCACGACAATCCCGATCACCATCTTTTGCAAGCCTATGTTTTGCGGCAATTGCGCGAGCGCGGCGCACTAGCCAGTGTCAGTTTTGAGATGCTCGACAGTTCACAACAAGACTCGCTCGCGAGTGTTACAGCGGCTGTTCTGCAAAGTCCCGACGCTCTAAAGGTTCATTTGCAATGGGATGAAGCGGGTTGGAATTGGGAGTATTACGGGCCAATGCTGTACGAGCTTCTGCAAAAAGAGGTGGCCGTGCGAATAGGCAATATCAGTAGCGATGAGATGATGGCCATTTATGGTGGCGAAGCGCGCGAAGCAATTAAAGATGTGCTTAGTCAGGAGCAGCTGCAACGCTTAGAGCAGGAAATTGATGAAAGCCATTGTGGTATGTTGCCAGCGAGTCAGTTCGCTTCGATGTTGCGCGTGCAACAATCAAGAGATGCGCAAATGGCTGCGAGTCTCGAAAGCGGTGCACAAACAGGGGCGGGAGTGAATGTCCTAGTCGCAGGCAACTTTCATGCAAGGCGTGACCTCGGGGTACCCAATTATATTTTAGGGAAAAGCAATCTCATCAGTCTTGCTTTCATTGAGTTGAGTGAGGAGTCTAACGATCCTCTGGAGTATGTCGAGGCTTTACAGCCTGGCTCGCCATACGACTATTTATGGTTCACCCCTGCCGTTGAGGCGCAAGATTATTGCGCAGATCTTCGTGCCGACGCCGCCGCGTAGAAGCTAATGAATTAACGAGTAGATTAAATAATTGATGCCCAATTGGTAGGCCAAGTTGGCATAGCGAGTTGGGTAGCGTGGGTCGTAGGTGTGCTCCCATCCATCTCCCATGTCTGAATTCCAGTTAATTAACACCATCACCCGACCTGCATCATCTAAGATCGCGTGGTTGCTAGCACGATCTACATCTTGTTCAGGATAGTTGTCAGGGTTGCCTATCACCGGGATCATTTGTGGGCCTGAAATATCATAGTAACTTCTAAATATCTCATGGTCTGCTGGTAGTTCGATAATTTCTCGGTCAGGGAATACTTGAGAGAATGCGCGATAAAAATTATCCCACTGTCTTGTTCCCCAAAAATCATCGATTAGCAAAAAACCACCCCGCAGCAAATACTCGCGCATAGTGGCTTTTTCTTTTGCGCTAAAGTCTGGGCCTCCGCTGCGCCCCATTTCCAAAGCGTACAAAAAGGGGTAGTCGAAGATGCGCTCGTCATCGAAGCGCAACACGATGGGATCTTTCATAACGCGAACATTGCTAAGTCGTGCGACACCGCGCAAGAAGTTACTGTCGGCGCTGGGAAAATCAGTACGCCAAGTGCCAAAGCCAAAACCGTCATTGTAGTAGTTGTCATATTGCAGCCGCACGAATGCGAACTCGCCTGCCACGTCTTGGAGCTGTGGAGTTTGTGGCGATAGTAATGGCTGCGCTGTGCTTGGCGGCGCAAAAGCAAAAAGCAGGCTAATGGCACCAATCTTTGCGTGGCAAAGAATATAAGAGAGAAGTCTGGCTAATACAGTGCTCATGGCATAAACGACATCAGACTATTTATTGTCTGGCTCCAGTGCGTCTTAAACTACCCTTGCGCCGGGGAGTTTGCAACATTAGCCCTACTTGTAAAGCTATGCGAGTGATTGACACTATATAGTGTAAATGACAACATGCTGCTTAATGTCTAAGCGTCTTGTATAGGAACTCCCTATGGCTCATTCTCCAAAGCGCAAACTTTTTCTCGATCTAGTTTTATCTCTTTTTAGGTTAAACGGTTTATTGGTAGCCGAAGGCGATCAAATGGCGGAGGCATTAGGATTGACTAGTGCGCGATGGAAAGTCATTGGTGTGGTCGCTTTGGCAAACTCGGGTGTCACAGTGCCGGGCATTGCGAGAGTTTTAGGGCAGTCTAGGCAGGCGGTTCAGCGTATTACAGACGTTATGGAAAAGGATGGGCTATTGCGTTATCAGGAAAACCCGGATCACAAGCGTTCCGTTTTGGTGTGTTTGACTGATGAAGGGCAAAATGTTTACACCGCATTACGTGCAGTCCAAGACCCTTGGGCAATCGAGAATACAGAAGATGTTCCAGTAGAAGAGCTTGAAATTGGTTTGCAATTAGTAAGACGTTTGATTCACAAGTTTGATCGTTAATTTTCAAACTTTCGATCAATTACTTCCAAAAAATAGATGTAGAGGAAGGCTGCTTGAATAGATCTAATTCGAATATTCATTTGCCACGCAAGCTTTATACTGCAGAGCAGGTGCGGATGCTTGACCAGCTAATGATAGAGCATGTGCCCATCACTGCTTTGAAGCTAATGCGCCGCGCCGCGCAAGTTGTGCTCAGTGTTGTACTACAGCGTTGGCCGCAACTTCGACGTATCGTAGTTTTTGTGGGAACTGGCAATAACGGCGGTGATGGTTATTACATCGCCCTATTGGCGGCCACTCAGGGAATTAAAGTGCAAGTGTTGGAATGTGGTGATACGCAACGTTTGCGCGGTGATGCTGCTAGCGCCCGCGATGAAGCTTTGGCCGCTGGCGTTTCCTGCAAACAATGTGACATCCTTTTGCACCTTGCATCGGCAGAGTTTCCGCAAGAAACCATTTTTATCGACGCTCTTCTTGGAACTGGCTATCAAGGTCTGTTGCGAGCAGGCTATGAGCCAGTGATTGATTGGTTGAATCAATCATCGATACCCGTTGTCTCGGTTGATCTCCCTTCTGGTTTAAATTGTGACACCGGAGAGGTTAGAGAAAGCGCGGTGTGTGCGAGCATGACAGTATGCTTGGTTGGCTTGAAGCAAGGACTGTTTACCGCGCAGGGCCCCGAGCATGCAGGTGAAATCGTTTTTCACGATTTGGGTATGCCTGATGCGCTAAAAAAAGACGCGGTTGTGAGCCATCCGGCAAGCTCGCGAATTGATATCAATGTGTTGGCCCAGCTTCTGCAGCCAAGAACCTTGGGTATGCACAAAGGTGAGTGTGGCAATGTATTAGTAGTGGGTGGGGATATCGGATTTGGAGGCGCGGCCTTGCTTGCAGCTGAAGGGGCGTTAAGAATCGGGGCTGGCACAGTCAGTCTCATAACTCGCTCTGCGCATGTTGGGTCGGTATTATCTCGCCGCCCAGAAATAATGGTGCGTGGCGTCGATGAGGCGAGTGGTCAAGGCTCAGAGCAATTGCTAGAACTCTTGCAGCGAACCTCCGTGGTAGTGATCGGCCCAGGGCTTGGTAATTCCAATTGGTCCCATAGCATGTTGAGGCAAGTCTTGCAGTTTGCAGATGGAAATCTGCCAGTGGTGCTTGATGCGGATGCATTAAATATATTGGCAATGGATGACTACCCGGACCCTGAAGCCGGCGTCTCGACAAATACCTCAGAATATAAGGGTTCGGCACAATGGATTATGACGCCGCATCCTGGAGAGGCGTCCAGATTGCTCAGTAAGAGTGTCGAAGAGATTCAAGCCGATCGCTTCGCAGCCGTTGCGCAGTTGCAGCGACGCTGGAGCGCCAAAGTATTACTCAAAGGCGTTGGCACGCTACTCTGCTATCCTAATGACTCGCTTTTAGCCAAACCGGGCGATGTGAAGATTGATGTTTGCACTGAAGGTAATCCTGGAATGGCCAGCGGTGGGATGGGAGATATTCTTGGGGGCGTGATCGCTGGGCTTATTGCCCAAGGCTTGGACAATGTCGATGCCCTGCGCGCCGGTGTGTGTGTGCATGGTGAGGCTGCCGATCTTGCGGCAGCGGCCGGAGGTGAGCGGGGTCTCCTTGCAAGCGACCTACTTCCCTACATAAGACGTTTAGCAAATGACCGGCGCAATCGGTCTGAGAAATAATCATTGAAATGTTTGCATGCTAATGGCTGAGTTTAATTGTTTTCTCCCAGATGACGCGGCGACTGCAAAGTTTGGCAGTCTGCTTGCACGCGCGACGATGCGAAGCACCCACGAATCCGCTGCTGGAGTCAGTAAAAGCGTGGGTGGGAGGCTTTTTTTATCCGGCGATTTAGGGGCTGGCAAGACCACTCTGACTAGAGGTTTGCTGCGTGCCTATGGCTTCAATGGGGCGGTAAAAAGCCCAACCTATACCCTTGTTGAGCCTTATGAAGAGGCGGATTTCAATATTTATCATTTCGACTTGTATCGCCTGTCTGATCCGGAAGAGGTTGAATTTCTTGGGGTTTTCGACTATTTTGACGAAAAAAATCTGTGCGTAATTGAATGGGCGGAGAAAGGAAATGGCTATTTGCCCTGTCCAGACATGAAGCTGGACATACTTGTTGAAGGTCGTTCTCGTCGCATTTATTGGCAAGCATGTACCGAGCATGGTGAGAAGATAGCTACCGCCCTATGGCAACTGACACAAACGCCAATCATTGGAATGATGGAAGAATGAAGTTTTCAAGCAAACGCATGCAAGCGGGATTGGGCACACGAGGTTCCAAGGTAAGCGGGCGAAGTGTGTTGCGCGCGTTTATGCTCGGTCTGCTATGTTTTGCGAATCTCACCCATGCCGCAGAAGTCGAAGATATTCGCCTATGGCGAGCCCCCGACTACACGCGCATTGTGTTTGATCTAGATGAGCAAGCTCAATACAGTCTATTTACACTTGAGAACCCCAATCGAATCGTTATCGATATTAGTAATACCACGATTGCTGCTAGCTTAACTGGGTTTGATTTCAAAGACAGCCCGGTGACAGGTATCCGCAGTGCTACGCGCAATGGTTCCGATGTGCGAGTCGTCATCGATCTCACACGGCAAGTAAACCCAAGTAGTTTTAGTCTTGCTGCCAATGGTGAGCAAAAAGACAGAGTAGTGGTTGATTTGTATGATATCGGCAGTGCACCGGCGGTTGCTGAAACAGTTGTTTCGAATACACAAAGCGGTTCGCGGCGCGACATTATTGTTGCGATAGACGCAGGGCATGGTGGTGAAGACCCGGGCGCGCTTGGCTACGACAAAAAAATTCGTGAAAAAGATGTCGCGCTTGCAATCTCGCGCGCGATTTACAATAGGCTTTTGTCGGCCCCTGGATATAAACCGATCATGGTGCGAGACGGTGATTATTCTGTGCAGCTGCAGCGCCGCCCACAAATAGCTAGGCAGAATCGTGCCGATATATTTCTTTCTATACATGCTGATTCTTTTAGTTCTACGCGGGCAGAAGGAGTCACGGTGTATGCTCTTTCCGAACGCATCGCCGAAGATGAAAATTCGCGCCGTGTAGCTGAAAAAGAAAACAGTGCTGATCTATTGGGGGGTGTAGCAGGAGATACAAGTTTGCGCAATATCGAGGATGATTTGGCGCGCACACTTTTGGACTTGTCCATGGCTTGGAGTATCGAGCAAAGTACTGCCGCTGGCTCCTATATTCTGAACTCTTTGCGCGGCGTTGCGACACTACGCCGCGATAAGACCCAGCAAGGAAATCTTTGGGTTTTGCGTTCGCCAGATATTCCTTCTGTGTTGATAGAGACGGGGTATTTGTCGAATCCGGCCGAAGCACGTCAATTGAATACAGCCTCATACCAGAGGCGTTTGGCCGATGGGATTGTGCAGGGAGTCATGGCCTATTTTTACGACCGGCCTCCCGAGGACACTCTAATTTCTTGGCAGAAACAAAACAATATTAAACCGGATGTCGGCTCTTTGCTAAGCGGTAGTTATGTGGTGCAGCGAGGTGATAATCTTTCCGAGATCGCGCAGCGTTATGGTGTGAGTACAAGCCAATTGCGGTCGGAAAACTCTTTGAGCAGTGATGTTATTCGTATTGGCCAAGAGCTGCAGATCCCAGGGATGATGAGCCCGGTTGCGGCGCAGCTTCCAAAAGAGCATAAAATCACACGTGGTGAGACTCTCTCGGGTATTGCCGAGCGTTATCGTGTCAGCCTTTCTAGTTTGCGAACTGCCAATAATTTGCGCGGTGACGTCATCAAAGTCGGGCAGGTCTTAAAAATTCCTGCCCCCTAACACTCTATGCTCAAATTGCGAGCCAACGGATATCAATGACACGTATTGCTTTATTAAGCCAACGCTTGGCTAACCAGATAGCTGCGGGGGAAGTGGTTGAACGCCCAGCCTCCGTGGTGAAAGAACTGCTAGAAAATTGTATCGATGCTGGTGCCAATAGAATCGACATCGACATAGAGCAAGGCGGCACAAAACTAATCCGCATTCGTGATAACGGCTCAGGCATTGATAAAGAAGATTTGGGGCTCGCGCTTAGTCGGCATGCCACTAGTAAAATTGCCAATCTTGATGATTTAGAAAACATTGCAAGTTTGGGTTTTAGAGGCGAAGCCTTAGCCAGTATTTGTTCGGTATCGCGACTGGAGTTGGTGTCGAACTCGAAAAATGATCCGGGTGAGAATGCGTGGCGTGTTGAGGCCGAAGGTCAGGAGATGAATACGGCCTTGAGCCCGGCGTCTCATCCACAAGGTACGACCGTGGAAGTGCGCGATCTATTTTTTAATACGCCAGCACGCAAGAAGTTTTTGCGCACCGAGAAAACTGAGTTCGCACGTTTAGAAGAGGTGGTGAAACGCTTGGCGCTCAGTCGCTTTGATGTGGCCTTTAGTCTAAGGCATAACCAGCGCAGTATTCACCATTTGCAAACAGCGGTAACAGAACAAGAACAGCAGCGGCGGGTGGCTTTAGTCTGTGGCCCTGCGTTTATTGAAAATGCAATCCACATCGATATCGAGGCGTCTGGTTTACGGCTGTGGGGGTGGGTGAGTCTACCGACGTTTTCGCGCAGTCAGGCAGACCTGCAGTATTTCTATGTCAATGGCAGAATAATTCGTGACAAACTAGTCACTCATGCGGTGAAACAGGCTTATCAAGATGTTTTGTTTCATGGACGACACCCGGCCTTTGTATTGTACCTAGAACTGCAGCCTGCATTGGTGGATGTGAATGTACACCCCACTAAGCATGAAGTTCGATTTCGCGATGGGCGCTTGGTGCATGATTTTTTATTTAGGGCTTTGCATAAAGCGTTGGCAGGTGTGCGGCCCGAAGATCGGTTGGCAACAACCCCAGGTGCTGTAGAGAACTCTGTCGACAGAGAGACAGGGGAAATGCTTGCGCCGATCAGTGCAACAAGCATGGGTGAGTTCTCTGGTCAAGGGCGTATGAGTCTCAGTCCCTCTGCTTATGGCGCCAGCTCTCATTCTAATGCGTATGGGGCTTTTGCCAGTCCGAACAATACAGGCGCGCAGATTGCCGAGCAATTGCAAACGTATAAAGAGTTGGCCGAAGATGAAGAAATTCCACCGCTAGGGTTCGCATTAGCGCAGCTGCACGGCATCTATATTCTTGCACAAAATAAACAGGGGCTAGTGGTGGTTGATATGCACGCTGCCCATGAACGCATCACCTATGAGCACATGAAGCAGGCCGTGGCGAATGAGGGCATTAGGGCGCAGCCACTTTTGGTGCCAGTGTCAATCGCTGTAAGTCAGGCGGAGGCCGATTGCGCCGAGCAAGAAGCGCAGGCATTGTTGGATTTGGGTTTGGCTGTAGAGCGAGTGGCGAGTGAGTCAATCTTGGTGCGTCAGGTTCCTGTGATCTTAAGCTCCGCGAATATTGAGCAACTAGTGCGAGACGTTTTGGCCGACGTGCGTGAGCACGGTAGTAGTGAGCGCGTGAGCAATTATCAAGATGAATTATTATCGACGATGGCCTGTCATGGTTCGGTGCGAGCCAATCGACAACTAACAATTCCAGAGATGAATGCTCTGTTGCGTGACATGGAGCGCACCGAGCGCAGTGGCCAATGCAACCATGGGCGGCCAACATGGGTGCTGCAGAGTATCGACCAGCTTGATAAATTATTCTTGCGTGGACAATAAGCCAAGCGTTCGCGCCCTATGAAACACGAAGGTTAGAATACACATGGTGTTAGCAAAACCGCCGGCAATTTGCTTGCTCGGCCCAACGGCTGTCGGCAAAACAGACTTTGCGATAGACATCGTCAGTCGCTTGCCATGCGAAATTATTAGTGTGGATTCGGCACAAATCTATCAGCAGATGGATATTGGCACGGGCAAGCCCGATGCTGACACCTTGCGTCGGGCTCCGCACCGGTTGATTGACTTTCTCGACCCAGCGCAGGCCTATTCGGCATCCATGTTTCGAACAGACGCGCTGCGAGAGATGCAGGCCGTCAGCGCTGCCGGAAAAATTCCCCTTTTGGTCGGTGGCACAATGCTTTATTTCAAAGCCCTGCGAGACGGATTGGCGAAGATGCCTGCGTCTAATGAGTCGGTTAGATTGGAGATTCTAGAGTTAGCGCAACGCGAGGGTTGGGGAGCTGTTCATGCCGCCTTGCAGGCAGTTGATCCGGGCTCAGCTGCCCGTATTCATCCCAATGATCCGCAGCGACTGCAGCGTGCTCTAGAGGTTTATCGAGTCTCTGGTGTGACGATGACTGAGCATCATCGGCGTGAGAGGCAGCAAGGAGGGCAAGAGGCGTTGCCCTTCGATTTGCATTTTTTTGCGATCCAAGCGGCAGATCGTGCCGTATTACATGAAAAGATTGCCCGCCGTTTTAAAGGCATGATTGCTGCCGGGCTCGTGGCAGAAGTCGAGGGTCTGTATGGTCGAGGAGATCTCGATTTAAGCATGCCGTCGATGCGCGCTGTAGGGTATCGTCAAGTGTGGCAGCACATTGCAGGTGAAATCAGCTTTGATGCGATGGTGGAACAGGGTATTATTGCCACGCGACAACTCGCTAAGCGACAAATCACTTGGATGCGTAGTTGGGATAATCTGCACAAATTTGACAGCGAATCCCCAGAAACTCTGGATCTGCTATTGAATTCAATCAGTAAGATCGCAATATAGAGAGTTCTTTGGAATTATAACGCTGGAAAAATCCAGCTTACATTAACGGTTAAGGAGAAAGTCAATGTCAAAAGGGCATTCCTTACAAGACCCTTTCTTAAATGTGCTTCGCAAGGAGCGTATCCCAGTATCCATTTATTTGGTGAGTGGCATTAAGCTACAGGGACAGATTGAGTCGTTCGATCAATTCGTCATTTTGCTTAAGAATGCCGTGAATCAAATGGTGTACAAGCATGCAATCTCCACTGTCGTGCCTGCACGCTCCGTCAAAATCCCTACACAGGGTTCTGGCGATGCAGCAGCGGACGAAGAGGAAGAAGCACCAGGCAATGTTGCCTAATTTGAGGTTCTTTTTTGTTCTTTGATAGACCTGATCGCGGTGAAACCGCTGTCCTTGTGCATATTGATCTGGAAACAGAGCGAGAGCAAGAGGACCCACTCGAGTTTGAAGAACTTGTCCTCTCCGCTGGAGCAATTCCGGCCATCTATATAAAAGGCAGTCGCAAGAGTCCAGATGCTGGCCACTTTGTTGGTTCGGGAAAGTTGGATGAAATTGCGGCTGCTGTGCAGGCGCACGAAGCAGAAGTCGTCCTTTTTAATCACGCCTTGAGCCCTAGCCAAGAGCGCAATCTCGAAAAGCGTTTATCCTGTCGTGTGCTCGACCGCACCGGTTTGATTCTCGACATTTTTGCGCAGCGCGCTCGCAGTTATGAAGGTAAGCTGCAAGTAGAGCTTGCCCAGCTTGAGCATACTATTACTCGTTTGAAGCGAGGGTGGACTCACCTTGACCGCCAAAAAGGCGGTATTGGCTTGCGTGGTGCAGGTGAAACGCAGCTAGAGCTCGACCAGCGCATGATTAGGCAGCGCATTAAGAGTATTAATGCTAGTCTAGTGAAAGTGCGTAGCCAGCGTGATCAAGGGCGACGCTCACGTAAGCGGGCCGATATCCCAACTGTGTCACTTGTGGGTTATACCAACGCGGGGAAGTCTTCGCTATTCAATGCTCTGGCAGGCGCGCATACCTATGCAGCCGACCAACTCTTTGCTACCTTGGACTCAACTTTGCGGCGCGTATCGGTGCCCAATTTTGGTGCTGCCATTTTTGCCGATACGGTCGGCTTTATTAGTCATTTGCCGCACAAGCTGGTGGCCGCCTTCAGGGCGACGCTGGAAGAGACCGTGCAGGCGAATCTTCTACTCCACGTTATCGATGTCTCCAATGATCAACATGAATTCTTTACTGAGCAAGTCGAAGAGGTGCTCGCGGAGATCGGTGCGGACGATGTGCCTTGTTTGCGTGTCTGCAATAAAATAGACCTGTTGGACCAACGCGAGCCTTTTATTGAGCGTAACCAAGACGGCAAGCCAGTAAGAGTCTGGGTTTCGGCGAAGACGGGGCATGGCTTAGAGTTGCTGTTGAGCGCAATTAGCGAGTTGCTCGGTCATGATGTGGTGGAACGGGATCTGGTCATCGAGCCAGGGCAAGGGCGGCTGCGCGCCAAGCTCTACGAAAGAGGCGCTGTGCAACGTGAAGATATCGATTCAGAAGGTCTTGTGAGCTTAGCAATCCGCTTACCGAGACAGGATTTAGACCGTATTTTGGTCGATGAAGGAATTGCACCCAATAGCCCGCAAGCAGGAGTGTCAGCTAGCCCACAGTCATAAATCGCTACTGGGTAAAAAGCTGGGTTAATTTACAATAATTCGTTAAAATCACCCCCCGTGTTTTGACTGGGGTATGGAGAAGCCAATGGCTTGGAATGAACCTGGAAATAAAGGTAATGGTAACGACCCTTGGGGCGGCGGTGGTCGCGGTGGTGGCGATCAGAAACCGCCTGATATAGATGAAGTCATTAAAACAGTGACCCGGAAGCTCAATAGTTTGTTTGGTGGCGGTAAATCCGGCGGAAGCTCCGGTGGCAGTGGTTCAGGAGGCTCAGGAGCGGGCATTTCCTCAGGATTGCTTGGCGCAGCCGTAGTCGTGCTTGTTTTGGTTTGGGCTGTATCGGGTATCTATGTAGTCGATGAAGCAGAGCGTGGCGTTGTTTTGCGCTTCGGTAAGTTGCGTCCTGAGGTTGTGCAGTCGGGTTTGAACTGGAATCCGCCTTTTATCGATCAGGTCGAGATTATCAACGTGACTCGTGTGAACACGCGTTCCTACTCTAGAGATATGCTCACCACTGACGAGAACATTGTTAATGTCTCTATCGATGTGCAATACCTTATCGATGACCCTATCCAGTTTGCCTTGAATGTGCGAGACCCTGAATTGAGCCTTGACCATGCGGCCGAATCTGCCATTCGCCATGTGGCAGGTGGCACGACGATGGACAGAGTGCTTACCCAGGGCCGTGCGGAAGTGGCAGCCGAGGTTCGTGAGCGCCTACAACGCTATATGGAAAGCTATGAGTCTGGCATCCTTATTTCCCAAGTCACGTTCCGCAATGCTCAGCCGCCTGATGCGGTGCAAGGGGCGTTCGATGATGTGATCAAGGCGCGTGAGGACGAGCAACGTGTGCAGAACGAAGCCTTGGCCTATGCCAATCGCGTTGTTCCCGTCGCCCGCGGTGAAGCGCAGCGTATTATTGAACAGGCGAATGCCTATCGAGATGAAGTGATTGCGCGAGCTGAAGGTGAAGCGTCGCGTTTTGAACAGTTGCTCGCTGAATATGAGAAGGCGCCACGTGTGACCCGTGAGCGTTTGTATATCGATGCGATGCAGTCAGTAATGATGAATAGCAGCAAAGTGCTGATCGATGTTGAGAGTGGTAACAATATGTTCTATGTCCCTCTCGATAAAATCATCGAGCAAGGCAATGCTTCGCGAGCTGCGAATACCCCGGCATTATCTCCGCAGCAACTACGAGAGATTGCAGAGCAAATTAGCCGTGAAAGCAATGCGGCGGCAGCTGATCGTGCTCGCACACAAACGACTACAAGAGGAATTCGGCCATGAAGAGTACTTTTGCAGGCTTAGTATTATTTATATTGGTAGTCGTCGCGTCTGACTCTGTGTTTGTTGTGAAAGAGACAGAGCGAGCACTGCTTCTGCGCTTCGGGCAGGTGGTGCAGGAAGACTTGCAGCCTGGTTTGCATTTCAAGCTGCCTTACGTCAATACCGTTCGTAAGTTTGATGCACGCGTATTAACACTGACGGCGGAAGCGCAACGTTATCTTACGCTTGAGCAAAAAGCGTTAGTGGTTGATTCCTATGCGAAATGGCGAGTCGTCGACGTTATGAAATATTACACGAACGTAACGGGTGAAGAGAGCCGAGCCAACAATTTGCTTTCGCAGCGTATCAATGATGGTTTGCGGAATAAGTTTGGTGAGCGCGATTTGCAAGAAGTCGTATCTGGTCAACGCGATCTATTGATGGAAGAGTTGACTCGTGAACTCAACCTAACGGTTGCTGAAGATCTAGGGATCGAGGTGATCGACGTGCGCGTGAAACAGATCGAACTTCCACTGGATGTGCGCTCTTCTGTGTACGAGCGTATGACTTCAGAGCGTCAACGTGAAGCCCAGCAATTACGTTCACGCGGTAATGAATTGGCGATTGGTATCGAAGCTGATGCAGATCGACAAGAAGCCGTATTACTAGTTGAAGCCTATCGAGATGCTGAACGAATTCGTGGTGAAGGTGATGCCACTGCTGCGGCAACGTACGCAGAAGCGTTTTCGAAGAACGAAGAGTTTTACGCCTTTACTCGTAGCATCAATTCGTACCAAGAGAGTTTCTCCAACAAAGGGGATATTCTTTTGATAGATCCAGATAATGAATACTTCAAATACCTTAACGGTAGCGAAGTTCAGTAATAGATAGAGTCTTGAAGACCAGTAGCAATTTGGTTGCTACTGGTCTTTGTGTTTTTTTACGATCGAAGAAATGGCGATGCCGTCAAAGTCTTCTATTGGTTTTAAAAAATCGAATTGGAAATGAATAATGTCAGTGCGTGATCGTTGGCTACTCCCTGAAGGAGTAGAGGAAATACTGCCGGAGGAGGCGTTTCGACTTGAAACCCTTCGCCGTCAAATTCTCGATCTCTACTCGAGCTGGGGGTACGATTTAGTCATCCCTCCTCTCATTGAGTATCTCGACTCATTACTGGTGGGATCGTCACACGATCTGGATCTGCATACCTTCAAAATTACAGACCAACTCACTGGGCGTATGATGGGCTTGCGTGCGGACATCACGCCACAGGTTGCGCGCATTGATGCGCACTGTCTTGCGCAAAGAGGGCAAGACAGTGCGCATTTGCCCGTTCGCCTATGTTATTCCGACACGGTGGCACATACTCGGCCTAGGGGCTTGTTAGCCTCGCGAATTCCTATTCGCATTGGCGCTGAATTCTTTGGCCACAAAGGTGTAGGTTGCGATGTCGAACTTATTTGTTTGATGCATGACACTGTGCGTTTGGCTGAAATAAATGAGATTCACATTGTCTTGGGGCATGTGGGAATATTTCGAAGTTTAGTTAATGAGTCAGCGCTTTCCGCAGAGGTTGAAACCGACCTATTCGACGCCTTGCAACGCAAAGCCTACGATGAAATTGACCTGCTACTTGAACAGCATGTTGCAGATCAAGCGATTCGTAAAATGATATTCGAACTGGCACGCCTCAGTGGTGATGAATCAGTATTGGACGCGGCTTTACAAACGTTCAAGGACGCACCGGAAAGTGTGAGACAAGAATTGCAAGAACTCGCCTCGATTGCCGAGGGTGTGAAACAGCGCTTGCCGAATGTGTCGCTTGGCTATGATCTTTGTGAGCTGCGTGGCTACGAGTATCACACAGGCATTGTCTTTGCAGCCTATACGCCGGTCTATGGTCGTGCCATCGCTCAAGGTGGTCGCTTCGATGATATCGGAGATGTGTTTGGACGCGCGCGCCCTGCTTCGGGTTTCGATGCAGACCTGAAGGTCTTAGCACAGTTAAGTAAGGCGGTGTTTGTTCGTCCAATGGCTATCTGTGCACCTTTTGATGCGGATGAGCAATTACAGCAATTAATTAATCAATTGCGAGCTGATGGTGAGCGCGTGATTGTAGAGCTCGCCACAGGGGGGAGCGACGACGCACAGCGTCTGGGATGTGATCGAAAGATCGTGCGAGAAGGCCAGCAATGGCAGGTGAAATCGCTTATTGGGTAGGTGCCGCTAATTAGTCTTTTAGAAGGGCTATGTTGCTAGTGTGGGCGCAGTTTACGTTGAATACTTTTAATTTTAGAGAAGCTTACAAATGGGTAGAAGTGTAGTTGTACTAGGAACGCAGTGGGGCGATGAAGGCAAAGGTAAGATCGTCGACTTGCTCACCGAGCAGGCCGCGGTAGTTGCGCGCTTCCAGGGTGGCCACAATGCTGGGCACACGCTCGTGATCAATGGCGAGAAAACAGTGCTGCACTTACTTCCTTCTGGCGTTCTGCGTGACGGTGTGTGCTGTGTTATTGGTAACGGTGTCGTACTCAGCATGGAAGCGTTGATGAGCGAGATTGCCCGACTAGAAGAGCGTGGCGTGTCCGTGCGTCCGAAATTGAAAATTAGTGCTTCTTGCCCTTTGATATTACCAACCCATGCCGCTCTGGATCAGGCGCGAGAGAAACGCCTGGGTAATGAAAAAATCGGCACAACCGGGCGTGGTATCGGTCCGGCCTACGAGGACAAAGTGGCGCGCCGCGGTATCCGTATCGGTGAGCTGTTCAATGAGGCACATTTCTCTGCTCGCTTGAAAGAAGTGATGGAGTACCACAACTTCATGCTGACGAATTATTATGGTGCAGAGGCGCTAGATTACGACAAGGTACTGGCAAACTGTTTAGCGCTTGGCGAACAGCTCAAGCCTATGGTCGCCGATACTATCGAAATTTTGCATGGCCATCGCAAGGCGCAAGACAATATATTGTTTGAAGGGGCGCAAGGTTCATTACTCGATATCGACCATGGCACCTATCCCTATGTTACCTCGTCAAACACTACAGCTGGTGGCACAGCGACTGGCAGTGGTTTTGGGCCGCTTTATTTAGACTATGTCTTGGGCATTACAAAGGCTTACACCACTCGAGTAGGTTCTGGGCCGTTTCCTACAGAGTTGTTTGATGAGACCGGTGCGCATCTTGCTACAGTCGGCAAGGAGAAAGGCGCTACTACTGGCCGTGATCGTCGTTGTGGTTGGTTCGATGCCGCTGCTGTCCGTTTAGCTATTCGTATCAACTCAGTATCGGGAATTTGCCTGACTAAGCTAGATGTCCTCGATGGCTTAGAGACCATCAAAGTGTGCACTGGCTATAAGGGCATAGACTCTGAGACATCGTCTTGTTTGATGAATTTGGACGCTTACCAAAAGTTGGAGCCAATCTACGTTGAGTTGCCGGGCTGGAAAGAGTCGACATTCGGTGCGAAGAGTCTCGATGACTTACCTAAAAATGCGCGTGATTACATCAGCTATATCGAGAAAGTGATAGAGGCCCCCGTCGATATCATCTCAACGGGTCCTGATCGCGAAGAAACGATAATTTTGCGTCATCCGTTTGCCTAACCGCTTGGCTGACAACATATGTTCACATTCTGGGCATATGTTGTCTTGTTCGCATTTTGACCGTTGCGATATTGACTGCTCATTTTTTGAACGCTACCTTGGCGCTAGTGTGACAAAAAAATGGAGCTATCGCGCCAATGAGCGACATAAAAATGACAGAAAGTATTCTCTCTGATGATTTGAACTCCCTGAACAGCGATGCCTCTGTTAGCGTAGTCGAAAGCTTAGAAGAAAGTTCTTGGCTCAATGACGATATCGATACGAAATTGCGGGCGAAGTTAAAAGAGTATGCTCAGGAGTTGCAAGTCGTTAAGGACTCCTTAAAAGAACTCTAAGTTGAGCGATTTTCCTCGATAGTTCCCCTTAAGCGAGTGAGAAATTCTCTCTCCTCGCGCTTGCTCTGCTATTCTTTCCTTTTTCAATTCTCTTGAGTATTTCGATGGACGTCGGAAGTATTAATAGCTTTTTCTTAATTGGCGCTCTGTTGGTGGGCTTCAGCGTATTGTTTAGTGCGCTGTCTTCTCGTCTGGGAATCCCTATTTTGGTGATTTTTCTAGGAGTTGGCGTCTTAGCCGGTGAAGATGGAATTGGGGGTATTCAATTTGATGATTACTCTTTGGCCTACTTAGCCAGTAATTTAGCGTTAGCGATAATCTTGTTGGACGGGGGAATGCGCACCCGCGTGGCGACCTTCCGAGTAGCACTGGGTCCAGCGCTTTCACTGGCTACTGTAGGGGTTGTTTTGACGACAAGCCTTACCGGTTTGGTTGCTGCATACTTATTTGATCTAGAGCTAATCCAAGGCCTTTTAATAGGGGCTATTGTAGGTTCTACCGATGCCGCTGCGGTGTTCTCCCTCTTGGGTCAGCGAAGCCTAAATGAACGTGTTGGAGCGACCCTTGAGATCGAGTCCGGCAGTAACGACCCAATGGCAGTTTTTTTAACCGTGTCGCTTATTGAGGTGATTGCCTCGGGCAGCGGTGAATTTGGATGGTTCTTCATCGTAAACCTCGTGCAACAATTTGGCGTGGGAATTTGTTTAGGTTTGGCTGGGGGTTGGCTGTTATTGCAGTTGATTAACCGCAGTACATTAGCCAACGGTTTGTATCCCTTGCTTGCTATCTCAGGTGGGCTGCTGATTTTTGCCTTGACCAATATGCTAGGAGGTAGTGGCATTCTAGCGATTTACCTCTGTGGGCTACTGTTAGGGAACAAGCCTATTAGAAGTCGGACTTCCATACTGAGTGTCTTCGATGGATTGGCTTGGTTAAGCCAAATAGGGATGTTCCTTGTGTTGGGCTTATTGCTTTCCCCGAATGAGTTAACCGGCATTATCGTTCCTGGCTTGTTATTAGCCCTGTGGATGATCGTTTTTGCCAGACCGATTGCAGTTTGGTTGGCGCTGCTACCTTTTAGCCGATTCAAGAACAAAGAGCGCTGGTTCATCTCGTGGGTAGGTTTGCGTGGTGCTGTCCCTATTATTCTTGCGGTCTATCCAATAATGGCAGGCTTGCCGAGCGCTCAGCTGTACTTCAATTTGGCGTTCTTTGTCGTACTAGTGTCACTGCTAGTGCAAGGCAGTTCGCTGCCTTTGGCAACAAGATTAGCTAAGGTGGAAGTGCCCTCGCAACCCTCCCCCATTGCGCGCTCGGGCTTAGAAATTCACCCCACGAGCGAATGGGAGTTATTCGTGTATCGTTTAGGCGCGGAAAAGTGGTGCATCAATACGGAGCTGCGCCGACTTCATATGCCCGAAGGTACACGCGTTGCAGCGCTATTTCGCGGCAATGAGTTATACCATCCAAAAGGTAGTACGAAGCTCATGGCTGAGGATATTTTATGTATTGTCGGGCACGAATATGATCTACCCGCATTAGGCAAATTGTTTAGCCAAGCGCCTAGCTCAAGTATCGATACATGGTTTTTTGGTGATTTTATATTGGATGCCAACGCGCAACTAAGAGATCTTGCTCCGGTGTATGGTTTTACCTTGGCTGACGATGATGGGCAGACAAGTATTGGTGAATTCTTTCGCGCCAAAATGGGCGGGAAACCCGTGGTTGGTGACCAAATGCTATGGCAGGGGTTTGTATGGACAGTGGCTGAGATAGATCAAGGTCGGGTTGCAAAGATCGGTTTAAAATTAGCGCAATCTGAGGACGATCAGAGCTAATGTCACATATTGCCAAACCTTTCCAAGGGAGAAGGATAGACTTCCACAACAAGGGCTTTTATTCTTGATACCACTAAAATAAGTGGAAAAACCACAGGCCGTTACAGACGCTGCGCGGGGGCAATAATGGAAAAAACACTACACGGTATGCTTCTCGGATTCACGCTCACAAGCTTGATGGCACCCGCCTCACTTTATGCACAAACAGGAAATAATTTGATCGATACAAGGTTTCCTGAGTTGAGTCGCTACCTCAATGCCTCCGAGGTTCTACAAGCAGCTGTTTTTGATGAAATTGTAGCTAGTAACAATTCTAATGACTCGATGATCGGAAAAGTATTGTTGCGTGATTCCCTATTAGAGCTCTCGGAAGCAGAAACCTCGCACTACCACACAGCATCAGATCATTTGGCAATGCTTGGTCCATTTCGTGTGTTTGAGAGTCGTGCAACACCAGGATTGCAAGCGATGGTGCGGCGTGAATACTCGGTAGAAGAAACTGAGTCTGTACTTGAGGCTAATGGCAGTATCCCTCCCATCGCTGTTTCCGTGCTAAAGCGTGGTCGCGACTTTGGCAATAAGCTATTAGAAATTTACCTTGACGATACTCTCTACGATAAACATTCGGCCGTGGATGCGGCCTTGGAAGAATACTTAGACGATGATGCACTGTCTGTGCCCGCTTCACCTAAATCGTCTGCGTTACTATCCGAGCACGAATATGCCTATGCTTTTCGTGTTGGGTTTCCTCAATTGAGTGGTTTAACTTGGGCGTCGCAATGGTTGCAATTGGCAACATTAGAGATTGCCATGATTGCTGAGAACGAAAATGAACTGGAAGCATCGATCAATAATGTGACTGCTTTGTATGAAGAGAAGATTGCGCCAGCGCACGGAGGCTTGATGTCTCTACCAACCGATATTCCGACCATGCCTGTGATTGCACCAAATCTATACGGCTTTCATCCAGGTGCCGCTTATGTGCTCGACAATATCGCGGCATTGAAGGTCGTTATCGGCGATATCTTAGTGCACCCTGATGTGCCAGATAGTGCCGCGAGCATTGCAAGTATGGTGAAAAGATTTACCAATAAGGAAGTAGAGCTTGAAGATGAAACAGACTACCTGCTCTTTGTGCTGAGAGGTGGAATATTCAATCAAGGCGGGCCAGCACTAGGAGGAATGGGATTGACTGAGCGAAATCGCTCAAGGGCGGCCTCGAATCTCCAACATGTTAGCAATTATCCAATGCGCTAAGCCCAAGCTAAAAAAACGATCAAGTGAATCAAAAGAGGTATTACTTACTATGACAAGAGCATCCATTTTAAGCCTTGGTGTTTGTATCGCACTGGCAACTGGGAGTGCTCATGCGGCACTGGATCGCACGGGTGATTTCGCAATGTTAGATAATGAGGGCGGCTTTCATCAATTGAGTCGCTATCAACACAGAAAAGCCGTTGTATTAATGTCCTACTCGAAAAGCTGCTCGAATATGGACAACATGCTGTCTAGCTATACAGCCTTGAAATCTCAATACGCAGAGCAAGGTATTGAGTTTCTTCTTATTGATTCGCAAGATTCCACTAGAGAGGCCTTGAACAATCTCGACTTAGATATTCCAGTTTTGCAGGACAACGGGCAGCTCGTGTCAGAGATGCTAGGATTTGAAAGTGTGGGTGATGTAAGGGTGCTAAACCCCGATCGTCTTTCTGTCTATTATACCGGCGAGGTTGGTGCTGAATTAGAGCAGACTTTGGCTTCGATATCCGACGAACCAATTCGCAATACAGTGAATGCCCAAAGCAACAATTCTTGTGCTATTGAATACCCAGCCAAAGCGCTTTACTCAGCAAATGTGCCTAGTTACTCCGAAGATATTGCCCCAATGATTTTGGACAATTGTGCTACCTGCCACAGGGAGTTTGGAGTAGGGCCATTTGCAATCGATAGCTATTTGTCGCTGCTCGGCTGGTCTCCTATGATTAAAGAGGTGTTGCTGAATAAGCGCATGCCGCCCTCACAAATTGACCCAGATATAGGGCATTCATCCTCGGCCCGTTATATCGAGACTGAAAATATACAGAAGCTGGTGCAGTGGCTCAATGCAGGGGCTCCGCGCGGAGAGGGGCCTGATCCTCTTGCCGATTATGTGCACGTCGAGAACAAAGAATGGCTTCTAGGTGAACCTGATTTTATCGTAGAAGCGCCCGCTCAGGAGATCCCGGCGACCGGCGTCTTGGACTATGTATACGCTGATGTCGAACTGCCATTCGATGAAGACAAATGGGTAATTGGTATGCAGTACCAACCTGAAGCGACTAGTGCACTGCATCATCTTATGGCTTTTGTAACACCAGCAGAAAGTGACTTTTGGGGCCAAGAGCGTACTGCCTCGACCTCAACCCGCCGTTTTCTCGATGGCTATTCGCCTGGCGAAACAAGGGCCGCAAAATTCCCTGAGGGCACAGCAGTTCTTATTCCGAAAGGGTCAAAGATATCGATGCAATTCCACTATGTTGGTATTGGGGCTGAGCTTGTCGATCAAACGAAGATCGGTTTGTATTTTGCAGACCCTACTGAAGTCGGTGAATTAAAAGAGCGGTTGGTGCAGGCAGTTTCGGCGCAAGTGACCATTCCTCCATTTGCATACCACTTGCCAGCCCAGGCTAGTTATAAATTCGAAGAGGCTGTCGTTATTTCCGGGGTGCGAGCGAAAATGAATGCGCGCGGCAAGCAGATGAAGTTTAGTGTGGAACATCCAAATGGTCATGTGCAGGATATTCTAAGCGTGCCAGCCTATAATTATGGATGGCAGCCCCATTACGTGCTTGATGAGCCTGTGACGATTCCGGCGGGCAGTACGGTGCATGTGACTGGTGCTTTTGACAACTCTGTGTCTAATCCTTTTAATCCTGATCCTAGCTCCGAAGTGACGTCGGGCTTTGAGAGTTGGGAGGAAATATTCACCGGATACTTTACGTTCCATAAAGCGAAATAGTAATAGCTTTGCATGGTCAATAAAAAAGGCTTAAGAGAAACTCTTAAGCCTTTTTTGTGTAGGGCAAGAGGTCTGCCCTCTACCGTGTTATTTACTCAGCAGCAACAGAACGTTGCTTCGCCTCTTCACGTTGGGCTAGGATTTCTTGGTAGCCTTCATCGTCAAGGTGAGTCACAGCGATCCAAGCGTGAGTCATTTCGTCAGCGGTACGGCTGCCTGCGACTACCCAGAAGTCTGGGTCAGGGTTGTTGGGATTATTGGCCGTATTGTCATACCACTGTTTGATGACGAGTACGCCTCCAGTTGGTACGAGCGGTGCAACATCCTCCTCAAACAAATGGCTGTGATGCCATGTGGCGCTCCAGTTTGAGATCTGGCTGATCTGCTCTGTCCGGCCTGTCGCTGGGTAGTAAATCTCCAGTGAGGCCGCGCGCATTCGCAAATGACCATGGGGCTGAAAGCTATCGATACGCACAGGGTGATCAAATGAGTGGAAGCCCTGAGTCATCGCTGTGCCATGAGGTGGGATGACCAATTCGCCATGATCGAGTCTGTATAGCTTCAAGTCCTGCTTGAAGCGGGCTTGTTCTGCATAACCTTCTGGGTGCAGCCAAATGCCAATTTCGACGACGTTGTCCTCGATCACAGTGCCAGGAGCTGTCGCGCCTACACCGCCAGGGAATAGATGGATGTCCCAACGAACGCGTGAATTAGCGGGTAATACACGACAGACGCCATCAGGCATGATTTCGCCCCACTTGCCCATTGCGTATTCAGTTAGTTGGCCGTAATCCTCGTACTCACCGTCAGCATTCATCACTTCAAGGTCAGAGTTTGCATGGTGAACAACCGCTTTGGCGTTGCCAGCTGGTTTCACTTGGATTGCCTTAATGCAACGGTCTTGAGTTAGCCCAGTTTGCACATATGGGCGATGCCACATATCGTTGCCAAGCGCTGGTACATCGATAGGTGCTGAATCTAGCACCACCGTTGGCTCGCCAAATTGCGCGGCAAAATTCCATTCATCTGGATTAGGAAGGTCTGCCACAGGATGGCTGCGATCGCCCCAGTCACCTTCAGGAGCGCCTTGTGCAACCCAGTTAGTGATAGTCGCTATCTCTTCGTCTGATAAGCGCCAGTCGCCTTGTAGGTCTTGAATGCCAATATGTTGGTCATAGGCATAAGGGGGCATTTCACGACTCGCCACGCGCATACCGATAAGCGGTGCCCATGGACGAATCTGGTTGTAGTTCGTTAACTGCATAGGACCGATGCCGCCTTCACGGTGACATACAACACAATTATCTGTAATGATTTCTGCTACGTGATCAGCGTATGTCACTGCACCCGAGTCGATTGACAGGGTAGACGATTGCGCTTGGGCTTGCGCCGTAAATCCAAACACTGTCAGGACTGCAAAGCCTAAGGCGGCCTTCCCTGAGCGTTGATTGTTCCAACACTGCTTGATTCTCATGATCCTCTCCTCGTAAATGGGTGAGCAGTCGCCGCAACATAATTCCTGTCGTGGTCGCTTGTCCACTCTTTGATTGACGTATATGCAACTAATTGTGACTCACAAAAAGCCCACGTCTTTGAGGCTTTTTGGTAAGTAATTTGGGCTGTAGTATTGCTCTTCAGCTTAATTATAGATCAAGGGGTTACATTAACCTTTTGGTACAGATTGGTCCAACAGCATTGGTCGGCCTCGGAGCTATCGGTGGCGTCCCAGTTGTCAATCATTGTGCGGATAATATAATCGCCTGGCTCAGAAAATGTGGCGATAACGTTTGCGGAGCCGCGCCCAGGGGTGAGTACTGTTTGTTCTGCTCCAGGAAGGCTTTGACCGCGACGAATCTGAAGCTCTGTTAGTGGCGCGGGATCTTCTGAGCTAGGGTGTTGTTCGTAACTTACCATTCCAGGACCTTGGTGCTTGTGCCAAGAAATGCGTAGCGGAATTGGTTTTTCATTACGTGGATCTTTTGGGTCACGTACAGAAGGGTCTTCGGTATGAACGGTTAAAGTGACTGGCACGCCGGCTTTTACTGACAAGGTGTTGGCAGCCATCATTCCCATAGGGTTGTTGCCTTGTGGGCCGCCGGGTGTGAATGAAGCAAGCGGCGCTATGGATCCGGCAGGGCGCGGTTTGGTATCGAGTGTGTAGCCGAGCCTTGCTCTGCGCCCAGGAACTTTTAGCTCTTCATGACCGTCTGTTTTAATATACCACCATACTTCTCCGTCGCGCATAGAGGCAGGTACTGTAACAGTGAATACGCCTGTGTGCCGTGTAGTCTCAAAGAAAGTGGGCTGCATCCCATCGAACTGTGCTGGCTCAATGCGGTTATTAGTACCTAGGGGTATCGTGATTGGTTCCTGAGTGTTGCGGTTTAGGTAACCGAAGGAGTAAGAGACCGAGCCATCTTCATTTTCGTAGGCGCCTTCAAATATAGGAACTACTGGGAGCCCGACTGGGGGTCTTAGGCTAAGAGGGTTGCTTACAGAGGGTTGTGCTTGGGCAGGCATTGAATTTGCTGACAATGCCATTATTGTCCCCAGGGCGAGGCCATACATTGTTTTACAATGATTCCACATTCAAATTTCTCCTATTTTTATTACTATTTTTTTATAAGGCTAAATTTAGGCGATCAATTGCGGCAGGGCTTGGTGACTCTAGCAAGCCTGTTTGCTCTATCTGTGATGACTCTCCCTTAATAATGTTACTGCTTCGAAAGACTTCAGAGACTGCTAGACTCTAGCAATATTTATTATAATATTTCAAATGACTTTGAAGTTGTTTGTCTTCTTTCGCTGATTTACATCAATTCTTGCATGGACATTGCCCGAGTTTTAATTCGGGCTTTCAAGAATTGCCGCCGCTCCCATGCCGCCGGCAGTACAAATGGAGATCAGTCCGCGTTTGTTCGTCTCTGTTTCCAGCAGTGTACCGAGCGTTCCTAATATGCGTGCTCCTGTGGCGGCAAACGGGTGGCCAACGGCCAGTGAGCTACCCTTGAGATTAATGCGATTGCGATCAATAGCTCCAAGGGCTTGTGTGAGGCCGAGTTTTTCGCGGCAATACTGATCGCTTTCCCAGGCCTTCAAGGTGCATAGCACTTGGGCGGCGAAGGCTTCATGGATTTCATAGAAATCGAAATCTTGCAGTGTGAGTGATGCTTGGCTGAGCATTTCGCTAACTGCTACTGTAGGTGCCATCAGCAAGCCTTCTCCACCGACGAAATCGACTGCGCTTGTGCGTCCTTGGGTCAGCCAAGCTTGCACCTTAAGCCCATGTTTTAGGGCATAAGCTTCACTAGTCATATAGACAGCGGCGGCGCCATCGGTAAGAGGGGTGCTATTGCCCGCCGTTAATGTGCCTGAGGCGCTGCGGTCGAAGACTGGTTTTAGTGAGCTTAGTTTCTCGATACTGCTGTCGGCCCGCAGATTATTATCTCTGGCAACCCCATGATAAGAGCGTAGCAATGAATCAAAGAAACCATCTTCATAAGCAGCCGCGGCTTTCAAATGACTCTCCATTGCCCATTGGTCCTGTTCTTCGCGGGTTACGCCCCATTGCTTGGCCATCAGTTCGCAATGCTGGCCCATCGACAGGCGTGTGCGTGGCTCACCATTAGCGGGCGCCTGCGGGGCTAGCTCGCGCAGACCAAACCCTTTAAACGCTTTCAGCCTGGCCGAGAAGGTTTTGGCTTGGCTCGCTTTTAGAATGCGTTTTGATAGGCGTGGCTGTAACACAAGAGGGGCGTCGCTCGTCGTATCAGTACCGGCCGCAATGGCCGTTTCAATTTGGCCAGACGCAATGCGCCCGGCAAGCAGCAGCGCCGCTTGTAAGGATGTGCCACAAGCCATCTGTAACGTGGTCCCCGGTGTTGCCGGAGAGAGTGTTGTGCTTAAGACTGCCTCCCGCGCAAGGTTCCAATCTCGGGAGTGGGTTGTGACAGCGCCTGCGATGACATCGTCGATTTTCTTGCCATCCAAGGCAAATTTGTCGACCAACTGTTGCAGGGTATCCGACAGCATGTCTAAGTTGCTTAGCTGCGCATAGGCCGTATTGGAACGACAAAACGGAATTCGAGTACCGCCAATGATTGCTACCCGGTTGAGTTGCTGCATCATTGCTCTCCTTTTTGAGTTTTTAGGTAATGCATGGGGCCGCCACGAAACGGAGGGAAACCTGTGCCGAAGACCATACCGGCATCGAGAAGATCTTCGTTGCCTACAATGCCATCGCGCAGAGCTGCTTCGCACTCTTGTGTATAAGCGTTAATTAGGCGTGAACAGATCGCTTGCGTATCCTGTCCTTTGCTTTTCTCTAGTTGTTTGACCGGTTTGTCTTTTTCCCAACGATAGAAACCTTGGCCGGATTTGCGGCCCAGCTTTCCAGCGGCGACTAGCGCTTCAATGTGGTCGTTGGCTTTTCTTTGTAGCTCGGGGACTTCTTCTTGTGCACCGAGGGTCTTGGTCACCATGACACACACGTCTAAGCCTACGGTGTCGGCAAGTTCGACAGGCCCCATCGGCATGCCAAAGTGCAGCGCTGCCTCGTCGATAGCCTCGATGGGCACTCCTTCTTGATGGATAAGCATCGCCTCAAGCATATAGGGCGCTAAGATGCGGTTGACTAGAAAGCCTGGGCTGCTCTTCACTGGTAACGGGAAACGATTGATTTGCGAACAAAATGCCGCGCCATTGCGAATTGTCTGTGCGTCGCTTTGGGCGCCAATAACGACCTCGACTAATGGCATTTTTGCCACAGGGTTAAAGAAGTGCAAGCCAATCAGACGCTCGGGTTTATTGAGGGCAGAAGCGATCTCTTCTATAGGAATCGACGAAGTGTTGCTCGCTAAGATTGCCCCTTCTTTTAGTTGCGGCTCGAGTGTTTTAAGCAAACTTTGTTTGGCGTCTAAGCGCTCCACGATCACTTCAATGACCACATCAGCGTGGGCGACACCTTTGCCTTCGACATCGGGGCGTAAACGCTCGAGTGCTGATTTTACTTCGGCGGGGCTAAGTCGTTTCTTTTTAAATAGTGCGCCAGCACGCTTGAGGGCTGGTTCGATAAACTTCATTTCACGGTCTTGCAAAGTGACTTCCAGTCCCTGCAGAACGCACCAAGCGGCAATATCACCACCCATCACGCCGGCGCCGATGACATGTACTCGGCGAGCTCGGAAATCACTTTGTTTGCCTTCGCGTTTTAATAACTCCATAAGGCTGAATACGCGCCGTAAACCATCGGCTTGAGGAGTCAGCATTAAGCGGCCGACGGCTTTTGCTTCTGCGCGCATCATCGCGTCGCAATCGTTGCCGTAGACTTCCCAAGTATCGATCAGTCGATAGGGAGCAGGGTAGTGTGCCTCTTTTGCTCGTTGGGCTGTCTTGTTGCGCATTTGCTTCGCAAGAAAGCCTCTGGCTAAAGAGAAATTGCTGAGACGGGCAAGGAGCGAGGGTTTGCGGCTCTTGCGTTTAGCAAGAATCGCCCGCCGTGCAGCCCAATAGAGTTCTTCATGACGACTGATTACTTCGTCCACCAAGCCTACTGATTTCGCTTGTCTTGCATTGAGCTGGCGCGCCGATAGCATCAGCTCCATGGCTTTTAGTCCGCCGATCTGTCGAACCGAGCGCGCGGACCCCCCGAAGCCTGGGAATATTCCTAGCTGTACTTCGGGAAAGCCGATTTTGGTGCTGGGCAGGTCTCGAGCAATACGATATGAACAACTGAGGGCTAACTCTAGGCCGCCTCCTAAACAATAGCCTTCGAATGCCGCGACAGTAGGGAAAGGCAGCGCCTCAAGCTTGCGAAACATGTCATGGACTTCTTCGATAGACTTAGTGACTTCTGTTAAATCGGTAAATTGACCGAATTCGCGAATATCGGCGCCTAAGATGAACCCTGTGCTTTTGTCTGACAGTATTGCTAACCCTGTGGGGGTTGCCGCTTTGGCATAATCAATTAACGCTTCGAATTCGCGCAAAACTTCTTCTGAAAGTGCGTTGATTGCCTCGCCTTCTCGATTGATAAACAACCAGAGAATGCCATCGGCATCTTGTTCGGTTCGCCAATGGCGGCATTGCGGAAGAGTGTCACTCATAGCCTATATTCCCTGCGGTTGGGTTAACATCTAGCGTCGTGTAGCAACATTGCAGGCAAAGACAATGAAAATGTCGTGCCCTGATTAAATTTGCTATTCCAGTCTATCAAAGCATCGATCTCTTTGCTGCGCGAGATAATATTATTAATGCCATTGCCCATAGGGCCGTGCCGATCAAAGCCACGGCCGTTGTCGCTGATGACGATTTCAAGCTGTTCTGTGTTGTAACGAACCTTCACAACAACGTTATTGGCGTTTGCATGGCGAATAATGTTGCTCACTACTTCTTTCATGATTCGGTTGATGGTAAAGGCGATTTTCGAGGGAACAATGAGTGCATTCTCTGGGAGTTCTTGCGACCATTGTACTTCATGACCAGAGCCTAAAAGCCGCAGTTCGGTTTCCTCTCTAATATCATTTAAAAAAGGGCGAATAGCTTGATCGGGGTTGTTTGCTTTTGACACTGCGTGGCGAAGGCTTTCCAGTGCCGATCGTGCCATGTCAGCGAGTTTGCTATTGCGGTCAGCGTGGACAATTGATAAGAGTTTTGAACCAACATCATCGTGTAATTCCCGATAAATATTAAGGCGCTCTTTTTCAGCGGCTTGCTGCAATTCTAACTGTCGACGTTCGAAATAACTTTTCTCAATGACTTTGCGACTGGCCTCTACTTTGAGCTCAAGCTGTTTGTTGATGTTCTCTACCATTGATAGCGCCCCGTGGAAACGCCAAAGCAGAGTGCCAATGAAAACAACAAAAAGTAACGGAACGCCAAAATGCGCATAGAAAATATTGCCTTCCCACTGCGCAGAGCTGGTAAAGAACATCAAATAGTAATTGTGTGCAAACAAGCCAATTTGAACGAACAAAGAGAGGGTAACCACTATGGCCGGAATATTATGTTCCTTAAATGCAAGCTTGGCGACTCGAGATACAATGATGGCCAGAATAATGAAACCGACAAGGTGAAACGAATAGGCTATATTGAAGAACAACTCTGGAGGTAAATAAAAGTACGAAATTGAAGCAATAAGGCACCAAGCTAAGAACAGTTTTTCACGATTCTCTCTTTTCACATTGGTGATAAGCCTGCCAATAAATCCGTACATAAAAAATATCGAAAAGTCGATTGCAACATGGACAAGCGGGAGCCAAATTGCATAAGGCACTGGGTTACTTAGCACGACAAAATGCAATGAAATAACACTCCAGCTTAAACACATGCCGCTGAAATATAGGTACACGGTTTCGCGCGGGCGAACCATCCAAAGCATAAAACTCATAAGGCAAAGCCCGATACCCAATGCGAGTAAGATTTCGTTTAGTTCTACCTGTCGCAACATTCTTGATTCATAAAGAGGTGTTAGCGATTTGATATCACCGTACACGATGGGAGCCAGGTTTCCGCCCCAAGGACTTCTAGTGATGCGAACGATGACCTCATTGCCGTCAGGTAGCCAGTTTGGTGTTTGTATTGAGGTGAGTAATGGGTGATTCCAAGACATGGTCTCACGCCCTTCATTTTGCGGGCTTGCTGCGAGTAAGTGACCATTAAAATACACTTCAATATCCAAATTGAAGCGCCAGAAATATAGTCCGTAAATGGCCGAGTCTTCAGGGCGATCTAAAGAGAATCGAAACCAAACATAAGGTGACTCTTGTGTGCTGGTCTGCGCTATTTCTGATTTTTCACGCGTGTTATAAGGCAGAGTCGCCGCCGTCCAAGGGGCATCAGGGGGAGGCATGTCAGCACTCCAGTAAAGCGATTCCACCTCTTCTAGCAATGTCAGAGAATCCGTTAGAGGGGGCTGTGCTTTTGCGTTTGGTGCGAGCAGGAGTGTGGTAAGGCATGCCAGTAGCAGCGCGGGCAAGTAGGATCGCAAAGTTCGGATCATCGAGCTTTCTCTAAGAGGGGCAAAAATTGGTATTCTACAGTTAAATACTCGCTTACCCTATAAGTGCTCTGTGCTTTTGTGCTCACCCACCCTTTCAGGGGTATACAATGTGGAAGCGCTCACTTAAAGTTTGCGCTATAAATACACGGGTGCACTGTAATTGGCAATGCTCGTGCAAACGCTCAGGGCAATTCCATGTTTCCCCATTCAGATGGCAAAGCTTTAGTCGTAGAAGACAACCCAGATACGCTGGAGTGGCTAGTGTCTTGTGTGCAGGCGGCTTTTCCAGCCTTGCAGATTGTTACTGCCAGCGACTTGGCCTTAGGCAAGAGCCTTGTTGAAAAACACAATTTTGATCTCGCCCTTATTGATCTCGGCCTTCCTGATGGTAGCGGTATAGAGCTAATCAAAACCTTGTCGTTGAAAGCATATTCGTCTTACATTGTCGTGGCGACCATCTATGATGATGATAAGAACCTATTTGCCGCACTCAAGTCAGGTGCTAAAGGCTATATTCTAAAAGATCAGGACCGCGAGCGAATCGTGAGCTATCTAAAGGGGATCAAAAAGAATCGTCCGCCACTCTCGGCAGCCTCATCAGCCCGCTTGATAAGTCATTTTAATTCGAAGGGTGATGCGCTAGAGCGCTCGGCGCTAACAGCGCGAGAGTCCGAGGTAGTCTGCCTTATCGGCAAGGGGTATAGCGTTGAGGATACCGCGGGAATGCTAAAGTTGTCTCCAGACACGATTAAGGGTTATATCAAGGGGATTTACGCGAAGTTAGGCGTCGGAAATCGCGCTGAATTGACCTTGGAAGCTGTACGTCTGGGAATTATTGATTCAGTTTAATGCCCCTTTAAGGCTTCGCATTTGTTATTATTGGTTCGCTATTTGAACTTCCTGGAGCCAATTCCCACTATGCGATTCGCCGTAATTATCCTATTGAGTGCCCTGTCGGCAAGCTGTATGAGCAGCCGAATTCTCGAGCAATGGCCAGAAGATATCCCCGAACAACGTCATTTTAGATCCTTATATCAAGACGATAAGATTAACGCCCAACTACAGTCGGAAATCGAATACCTCACCTGGGTTTCTCGCTTCTATCAAGGTTGGGAGATGATGCCTATTGGTTGGGATGATATTTCTGGCAGTGTCTTAGTGGATCTTGAGCCAGCTCAACACCGATATTTAAACCGAAAACTTTCGCGGATCGGCGTGCAGATCTCGGGCGAGTGGGCTAAAGATAATAGTGTGCGAGAGATTGATTCACGGATGTTGAGTTTGTGGGCAGGGGTTATGCAGGCTGACTTTTCAGCGCAGTACCGCGTGCGTGCGGTTGACTTGATCGCACAAGATGTTGCGCTTCTCTTGCAAGGAGCGCTGGCGCCTGAGGCGGTAGATGAATATCGCTATAGCGAAGCCCTTGGAGTGTCATTGGAGCCATGAGCCGGTTCCGGGCATTCCTTCCCTGCTGAATTTGCGCAGCAGCGCGATGGCCTCTCGGTCATTCTGGACATAAGCCGATTTCAGGTATTCGTCCACGTCAAGATTGTCGTCAGTATTGCCCGATTCTCGACGATACAGAAACCTCACAATAAGATGCCCCGGAGCGGGCTCTTCTATTCGTGCAATACTCTCGGCAAAAAATACTGGGTCCGAGTCAGCAGGACTTGTATGCACCTGTTCTTCGTGTGTTAACACAACTCGTTCACGCAAACTATGTTCGCCGAAGCGCAGCGCTCGCACAAACCCGCTGTCAGTTATTTCTTCGACTGTACACTCGATATTGGGCGTAAAGTGCGCAGGATATTTGCTGCGAAAAACTAACCCCTCCCAGAGTTGTGCCTTGCTCATATGAGGGACGTGAGACTCCTTCGGGTCATTGATTTGAATAATGTGTTGAAACTCGAGCATATTTTAAGCATCCGTGAAAACTGGCATCGCACCCATTTCCCAAAGTATAACGGTCGCGGCGAGCAATGCCACCATTAACACAAGTCCTACAGCGACTGTGGCGCTGGCAAAGAGGAAACCGCGCTCTTTTGGCATGTCATAGACAATCGGAATGCCAATATAAAGCAAGTATAGCGTGTAGGCAGATGCTAGCGTGCCTAATACCATATCGAGCCAAAGCACTGGATAGAGACCGATGAGCCCAATGATAAACATAGGTGTGCACATATAAGAGGCTACGGCGATACCTCGGGCAATGTCATTGTTTTTGCCATCATAGGTTTTTGCCATCCAATACACCATGTATCCGAGAAAACCCACACTTAGTAAAATGGCGATATAGAACAAACCCATAATCTGGGCGGCTGAGGATTGTGTTAACAGAATCTGTCGGTCAGCCAGCTCCCAACCAATATTAGAGGCCCCGTACCACCATGCGAAGGGCGGCAAAATGGCAATCCAGATGAGATGGCGCATATAGTGCCCAGCAATGCTGTGTTGATCGTCTCGTATGTTTGCCCACTCTTGGTGAGGGTGAGTCAAAATTCCAATGATGTGTTTCATGTGTATCTCCTAAACTGCATTGCGAGAATTACTCGCCTGTTAGAGTTATTTGATCTAAAGACATGCTTGCATGGTCAGCGTGTGAGTTAAGTAGCATTGCGAGGCTAACTAGCCCCAATAGTATGATTCCAGAGCCTGCAATGCTGCGTAATAAAGGGTTTGAAAGGAATCTTCCAAACAAACCGATCATGCTACCTGTGCCCAAAACGAAGGGCAGTGTGCCTAAGCCGAAACTTGCCATGAGAAATGCGCCTTTGACTGGATCCCCTGATGCCAGAGCGAGCCCCAGCATGCTGTATACGATGCCACAGGGAAGGAATCCCCAAGCAGCGCCAGCCATAAGTTTGTGGCTAGTATCGCTCAAATTAATGTGTGCAACCTTCTCGAGTACCGGTTGCCACAGTTTGCCAAGTAACTTTTCTAACCGCGCAATTCCTCGCCACCAACCTGCAATATAGAACCCGAGGGCGATCATAAGAAGCGCACTAAAGGTTCGCAAAATAATTCCCGGCATTGGTCCGATGACCATAAGCAAAGCGCTAGCAGACCCCGCAAAAAAACCAAGCAAGGAGTAGGACAACATTTTTCCAGAGGCAAAAACAAAGGCATCTGTTGTTGCGCTCGCAGGGAACTTGCTGCTGCGCAACTGAGCGGTCTCTGTGTTTTGCCATATCTGGACCGCAACAGTACCCTGCTCTGAAGAGGGTGTCCTTTGGCTGCCCATAATTAGGGCCGATGCAATGCTGCCGCACATCGCCATGCAGTGGGGAGCGCTTAGGAGTCCTAGACTGAATGCGATCAAGAAGTCACTCATCTGCGCGATCCGGTTTTGATTCGGCTTGAGCATTGTCATCGTCGTCAAACAAAATGCTGTAGGCTTGCTTGTCTAAATCATCGAATTGATCATTGCGTGCCGACCAAATAAACCCCCATAAAGAGAAGGCAACTAAGATGACCGTGATTGGGATAAGGACCAGGAATAATTCCATTGCTAGTCTCCCATCCAACGCAAGCGATTTGCATTGAGCACCACAAGGACTGATGAGGCACTCATGCCAAGTGCCGCTAGCCAAGGGGGTAATAAACCTAGCAAGGCAAAGGGGATAGCCGTCAAGTTATAACACAAGGCCCAAGTGATATTTTGCCGGATGACTCTCTGGCATCGCTTGGCAAAATTCAAAGTCATTGGAATGAGTGATAAGTCTGGGGTCAAAAGAGTGGCATCTGCGCACTGTTGTACCACTAAGTCTCTGGGCGCTATAGCGACTGAACAGCTGGCAGCTGCCATGGCGCCAGCATCGTTCACGCCGTCGCCGATCATAAGAACCGATGCGTCTACGCCTAGACGGCGAATATGAGCTATTTTGTCTTCGGGAGTAAGCCCAATATAGATTTCGTCGACCTGCAACGAATTCGCAATGCGCTCACCTTCACTAGAGGCATCACCACTGAGAATCGCGGTTTTTAAGCCGTTGCTTCTTAGTGTCGATATTAACGTGCCAGCCTCCAGACGTACTGCGTCTTGCAATTTAAACCACGCAAGAGGGCGCGTGCTTGCAAGCATTACCCAATGTCCTTCGCGTGTAGGTGGAGTCAGTGTTGCGTGAGCTTGGCTGGCAAAAGTCGGTTTACCTATTCGATACTCTATGCCTTCAATTACGCCAGAGATGCCGCCTTCTTGACTAAGGCTGACATTGCCTGCCATTAGATCTGTCGCGGCGGTGAACGCTTGCGCGATAGGGTGTTGGCTATATTGTTCTAATGTGCTGGCAATGATTAGACACTGGTCGGCAGAGAGATCAGCAAGTGGCTGCACGTCAATCAGTTGCAAGCGCGCTTGCGTTAGCGTACCAGTTTTATCAAACACTACGGTGTCGATATTGGCTAATCGTTCTAGCAAGCTGCCGTCTCGAATTAGCAACCCTTTGTTTCGGAGGGCAGTTGTAGCCACGGTGCTGGCCACGGGGGTGGCCAGTGATAGCGCACAAGGACAGGCGACCACTAAAACTGTTAAGGCAATGACTATGTAGTCCGGTGAGCCGGAGAGAAACCAAAATATTCCAGCGGCAAATGATAGGCTTAGAACGCTAGCGATGAACCACATAGAGGCGCGGTCCGCTAGTCGTGACCAATAAGGGCGATAGGCGCTCGCCTCGTCATACAGGGTTTTTATTTGCTCAATTAGAAATTCTTGCGCAGGGCATTGCGCACGGATGAGCAACGGAGCGTCATGGTTATTAGCGCCCGCTAGAACTCTTGCACCAGGACTTTTTATCGATGCAATCGACTCGCCTGTAAAGGCGGCCTCGCTCACACTGCTGCGCCCTTTCACCACAATGCCATCTGCCGCTATCGGTTCACCTGGAGCAACATACAACAAGTCATTGGTTTGGATTTTCGATGAGGCAATTGATTCATAGACATCTTTGCCATTGCTTTTACGTACTCTTGTGACTGTGCTAGGCAGTAATTTTAACAAGGCATCTTCATTGTCTTGAAAATGTTGTTGTGACACTAGCTCGACAAAACGCCCAATGAGCAAGAAGAAGGTGAACATGCATGCAGTGTCAAAATAAACGCTACTGCCCATTGTTAAAGTGTTGAAAACACTAAGCCCCCATGCTGCTAGAATCGCAAGCGATACAGGGAAATCCATACCAAGTTGGTGGTGTTTGAGTGCCAGATAAGCCCCTCGGTGAAAGGGGGCTGCACTATAAAATACGACGGGTAGACTCAAGGCTAAGCTTGCCCATCGCAATAAGGTTTCGTAGAGCGGATCCATACCGCTAGCCGCATTGTCAGCGGTGGCTGGACCTGCAAAATACGATGCCAATGCAAACATCATAACTGGCATCATCCCTATGCCTGCCACGCCCAAACGCACCAGCATGTCTTTTTTCTGTTTTTCTAAACTTAGCCGAACACTCCCTTCGCGATAGGGCATAGGAGAGTAACCTAAACGACGAATGAGCGTGATTAGTGCCTCGGAGTTTAGTGCGTCGCTGTAGCGTAAACGCACACGGCGTTTTGCAAAGCTGATCTGTACATCATTCACACCTTCCTGCTTGCATAGCACTTGTTCGAGTAACCATACGCAAGCTACACAGCGTATGTCAGGAATGACCAAGCGTAATTCTTTGCTGCCATCGGCAAGGGTGGTTTCACTGCTGGCGTAATCTGCAAATTTTATTTCAGTAGAATCAGTATGGGGGTTGGGAATCTCGCTTTGACACTTTTCGCGATATTCATAGAATGATTTCAATCCCATATTGTTGATAAGCTGAGCGGCACCTGCACAGCCATGGCAGCAAAATAGCGCCTCATTGCCAGCAATGGGTGCGGTAACTGCCTGCGCAGTCGGCATTGCAGACTGACAGTGGAAACAGTGGCTCATGTGGACGGAATCGAGCATTAGAAGTCCAATCTATCCAATGGGGTTTCTATTCGGCGACGAAGGCGCCAGTCATTGTCAGCGCCTCTTAACTCCACATACCAAACGCCGCGTTGTGCAAATATACTTTGTAGTGTCGACTCGTTTGCAACAAAACGTTCATTAGTGCTCGCCGTGAACATCAAGCTAATGTCTTGGGCGCTGTCAGAGACATGAAATAGCTCAAGTGTGAGATAAGGCTCCTCGCTGCCGGTGAGCAAAATAGTCGCGCTCTGGCTGTCATCATTTAGCATTAGGCTGGCCTGGATGTCTAAGGCAACCGCCATCTCATCAAGAGCGCGAAGCTGATTGATGCCTTGCCCATCTTTATAATAAGTGTCTACCACTACGTCATCTGGATAGAGCAACGCGGTGCTAAACATCAAGATGCCAAACAGCACTGCAGCAAATGGTACAGTCATTAAGACCCATGGCCAACGATGCCGGTACCAATGATCGGGAGTTGCTTGTGTGCCGTTAATGCTCATAGTAATGCTCCTGGCCTTAACGCTGCGTGGTTAATGGTTGTGGGCCAAAGAATCGACTTTCTGTTGTCGTATGTAAGTTTTTCCCAGCATTTTGGGTGACCGATTCCAGTTGAAAATCAAACTCGGTGTTGAAACTGTTTAGTTCATCTGGATTGGCCTGCACGCGAATAATTAACTCATGCATCTGTCTTGCTGGGACGGAAATCAATTCGTCTGGCAGGATGCGCGCGTTGGGTAGGCCAATGGTGTGTAATTGGTACTGGCGATCATCGTCCGTCATATTGATGACCTTTAAGGTGTATACGTTTTCAATTAATCCACCTGCCACCTCTTGATAGAGTTGACCTCTGTCACGCAACACATCAAGGCGTAAGGGTGTGCGGGTCAATAACACTGCGCTGAAGAGTCCAAGTAATACCAGCAGAGCAACACCGTATCCTAATAATTTGGGGCGTTTCCAAGTCCATTCTCCACCGGCCATTTTGTTTAATGTGGTGTAAGAGATTAACCCTTTCGGGTAGGCCATTTTATCCATGATCGAGTCGCAGGCATCGATGCAGCGTGCACAGCCGATGCACTCGTATTGCAGCCCGTTGCGGATATCGATGCCTGTGGGGCACACCTGAACGCATAATGTGCAATCAATGCAATCACCCAGGCCTTGTGCTTGGTAGTCGCTACCTTTTTTGCGCGATCCTCGTTGTTCTCCACGAGCGGGATCATAAGAAATAATCAGGGTGTCTTTATCAAACATTGCTGACTGGAAGCGTGCATAGGGGCACATGTAGATGCATACTTGTTCGCGCATCCAACCGGCATTGATAAATGTGGCCAAGGTAAAGAAGACTGTCCAAGCGACAGCAGTGAGGGGTAGTTGCCATTGCCAAGCATCAACAACAAGATCCCTGATTCCGTAAAAATAGCCGATGAACGTGATGCCAGTAAGAGCGGCGAATCCAAACCACATACAGTACTTGAGGCCACGGCGCCAAACCTTGTTCCATCCGGCTGCGTTGAATCCGCCTTTGCTGAACAGCGAAGGGGTTTTATCGAGCTTTATTCTTTGGTGGCGCTCTCCCTCGGCAATTTGCTCGGCCCATGAAAAAATGGCTGTCCAAACTGTTTGTGGGCAGGTGTAGCCACACCACACGCGCCCCCATAGGGTTGTCACAAAAAATAGCCCCATAGCCGCGATGGCGAGTGTCCACATCAGAAGGACGAAGTCTTGCGGCCACAAAGTGAGCCAGAATATATGGAATTGCTGTTGAGACAGGTCGAAGAACAAGGCTTGCCTGCCCTCGATTTGCAACCACGGTGCTAGAAAATAACCTAGTAGCAACGGCCAACCGGTGTAAACGCGAATATATTGGAAAAAACCTTCCATAGAGCGGATATAGATTTTTTCTTTTTTCTCATAGAGATTGAAGACGCGCGAATCGACGTCTTCAGGGATTATCTCTTGTGTCGGTATTCGGTCCATAGGGCTCAACTACAGTTGTAGGCTTTTTACATAGGCGCTCAGAATGTGGACTTTGTCTTCGCCTAGACGTTGCGCGAATGCTGGCATTTGTCCATTACGACCGTGGCGAATACTCTCCTCGATTCGCAAGCGTGAATTGCCATAAAGCCATATTTCATTGTTCAACGCCGGTGCTCCTAGCATGGGCTGACCACCGCCATCGGGACCATGACAGGCAACGCAGAACATGTCGTAACGTGCCTTACCTGCCTCTGCCACGGTAGGGTCGACTTCACGCCCAGCGAGTTGACTCACATACTCTGCTACCTCGGTTACGCCTTCGTCCTGTAGCGCGGCTTCCCAAGAAGGCATCATGGCATTGCGCCCCCCTAAGATGGTCGTCTTAATCTGCTCGGCATCTCCACCCCATAACCATTCACTGTCAGTGAGGTTCGGAAAGCCAGCACTGCCAGTGCCAGCGGTGCCGTGACAAACGGAACAATTGGTTGCAAATAATCGACGCCCCATGCGCATGGCGGCGGTATCGTGCACTAATTCATCAATAGGAATGGCCGCATATTGAGCAAAGATGGGGCCATAGCGTTCATCTGCCTGCTGTTGATCACTCTCTAAAGCGCCGGTTTGTGTCCAGCCGCCTAGGCCTGCAAAATTGCCAAGCCCGGGGTAATAAAGAAGGTAGCCCACTCCGAACACAATAGTGATGATAAACCCCCAGAACCACCAAGCTGGAAGTGGGTTGTCATACTCTTCAATCCCATCGTAGGAGTGCCCAGTAGTTTTCCCAGGATTACTAGTAGAGCGATTCAAATACAAAATCAGGAAAAAGGTGAGCAACGAACCTAGAGTGCCGACCACCACAAACCAACTAAAACCAGTACTCATGATGATTGTTCCTCTCGCTGCGCTGGGGTACCCGCCTCAGCATCGTCTTCAATAAAGGGCAGTAGTGCGTCTTGCTCGAAGCGCTCTTTTCGGCTTGAGCCATAGGCCCACCATACAACGGCCGTAAAACCAATGGCACAAAGCACGGTGGCGAGGCTGCGAAAATCGGTAATATCCATGCTTATCGTCTCTCCGTGATTAAGGTGCCGAGCTGCTGCAAATAGGCAATAATCGCATCTGCCTCGGTGCTGTTCTCTAAGCCCACTGTGGCATTTTCGATATCTTCGTCGGTATAGGGCACGCCAAGGGTTTGCAGAGCAGCGAGTTTCTTCGGTAATACCTCAAGGTCGATAGCGCGTTCAAATAGCCATGGATAAGACGGCATGATGGATCCAGGGACTACAGAGCGCGGGTCTAGCAGGTGGGCGCGGTGCCAATCATCGCTGTAAAGCTGACCTACGCGCGCTAGATCTGGGCCGGTACGCTTGGAGCCAAAAACAAAAGGATGGTCATAGACGAGCTCTCCAGCCACTGAATAGTGACCGTAACGCTCTACCTCGGCGCGCAGCGGACGGATCATCTGCGAATGGCAGACCGTGCATCCCTCTCGGATATAAATATCTCGTCCCTCGAGGGCTAGGGGCGGCAGAGGCTCTAAACCATCGATCGGTTCTGTCACGACCTTCTGCGACATGAGTGGCACGATTTCGACGATGCCACCGAAGCTCACAGCAACGATGATCAGTACGATCATTAGACCAATATTCTTTTCGATAAAGTCGTTCATGCGTGCGCCCCCTGTACGTTTGAGTCAATTAAGTCGTCTGCAGGCAGGGGGTTCGCTAACGCGAGTTGCCGTGTTTTCCAAATGTTATAGGCCATTACGAGCATGCCAGCGAAGAAGATCGCGCCGCCAATGAAGCGTACGACATAGCCTGCATAACTTGCTTCGACTGATTCGATGAAGCTGTAGGTCAGCGTACCGTCACTGTTGACCGCGCGCCACATAAGCCCTTGCATCAAGCCGTTAACCCACATAGAAACGATATAAAGCACCGTGCCGATGGTGGACAGCCAAAAGTGCAAGTCTATTAATTTGACGCTGTACATCGCGCCAGCCCTACGGCCATACATTAAGGGGATTAAATGATACATCGAACCAATGGAGATCATCGCTACCCAGCCTAAGGCGCCAGAGTGGACGTGGCCGATAGTCCAATCGGTATAGTGGGATAGGGCGTTGACCGACTTGATAGACATCATCGGCCCTTCGAAAGTCGACATTCCGTAGAAAGATAGAGACACGATTAAGAATTTTAGGATTGGATCGGTGCGTAACTTATCCCAAGCGCCGGAAAGCGTCATGATGCCGTTTATCATCCCGCCCCAAGATGGCGCCAAGAGTACTAATGACATGGCCATGCCGACGCTCTGTGTCCAGTCGGGCAGAGAGGTGAAGTGCAAATGGTGAGGGCCGGCCCAAACATAGATGGCGATCAAAGCCCAGAAATGCACAACGGACAGTCTGTAGGAATAAACTGGCCGTTCGGCTTGTTTGGGCACGAAGTAATACATAATGCCCAAGAAACCTGCGGTGAGGAAAAAGCCCACGGCATTGTGTCCGTACCACCACTGCACCAGGGCATCAACGGTGCCTGAATATACAGAGTAGGATTTCGTTAAGGTGACAGGTAGAGCAAGGCTATTGATGATGTGAAGAATAGCCACCGCAATGATAAAAGCGCCGAAGAACCAGTTGGCGACATAAATATGTTTTTCTTTTCGTTTGGTGATCGTGCCAAAGAACACGATGGCATAGCAAATCCAGACGATGGCAATCAGCACATCGATTGGCCATTCCAATTCAGCGTATTCTTTCGAGGAAGTTAGGCCCATAGGGAGCGTTATGGCCGCGGCCACAATGACTGCTTGCCAGCCCCAGAACACGAAGGCGGCTAGACGGTCTGAAATGAGCCTTGTGTGGCAGGTGCGCTGCACTACAAAAAGCGATGTTGCCATTAGCGCACTGCCGCCAAATGCAAAGATCACCGCATTCGTATGCAATGGCCTAAGGCGGCCAAAACTCAGCCAAGAAGTGTCGAAGTTTAGCGCAGGCCAGGCTAGTTGGGCTGCGATAAAGACGCCGACTAACATACCAACGATGCCCCAAACTACGGTCATGATGGCAAACTGATGAACAACTTTGTAGTTGTAACGGGTGGGAGCTGTCATGCGATATTTCCAATGCTTTGCCGATGACATGGTCATACGGAGTGGAAGATTTTCGACAGGCAGATTACGGTCAGCGAAAAAGCTGATGATTTCGCCGGTCTCTAAGGCTAGGACAACCTTTTCGGCAAGGTGCTCCTAGCAAACCATGCCATTTTCCGTTCAATGACAATCAGTTTCTCTGAGCTAGCGCAAAGTTTGTTAAGGTATGTTCTAACTGTGGCAAAAAAGTTATTTTTGCCGCTTCAAATGAGAATAAATTGCATCGACATGCGTTTTTTTATAGCGTACGCACTTATTTTATCGGCAAGGGCACTAAAAAGAATGAAATATCCCCTCCAAAAATCTCTACTCGCAGCATCTATATTGCTCGCAACTACTTGTTTTACTGCAAATTCCTACTCGCAAGAAATAAACGCAGACGACTCGACTGTGCGTTATCCGTCGAGTTATTTCACTGAGTGGGCCCCTACAACAGCACAAGATATGATCAACCGTATCCCAGGGGTCGGTAATATCACTGGCGGTGGTGGTGGCTTTGGCGGCGGTGGCGGCGGTCGTGGGCTTGGCGCTGGTGGGGGCGACGAGATTCTGATCGATGGCAAGCGGATGGCCGGTAAGGGAAACTCCTCAAGCGATACCCTGTCTAGAATTACAGCTGCACAAGTGGACTATATCGAGATTATTCGCGGCACCTCGGGTGCGCTGGATGTGCGCAGTAGTGGGCAAATCGTGAATGTGGTCCTGCTTGAAGCGCTTGATGCGAATACAATCTCTTATCAAGTGAATGCTGATCGCTATCCCGATGGAGAAGTAATGCCCGGTGGCTCTATCGCCTACAGCGGTCAAGCCGGTGCGCTGAGCTATGTACTCAGTGCGGTTATCGAACCCCGATACGATTACTACCTAAGCAAAGAAACCAGCCGTCTTGGTGACTGGTCTTTAAATGATGAGGTGCGCGAGGATCGTGTTCGAGATCGCCGCGACTATATTTATTCCACGAATTTAGCTTATGACATCAATGAGCGTAGCAGCGCGCGTCTAAATGGCTTAATAGCTACGCGGGACAGTGAAAACGCCGTGATGCGCTATATCACTGACTTGCGAACAAACCCCAGCACACTTGCCGTGGCGCGCGAAGACTCGCCTCGTGATGAGGATGAATGGGAAATTGGAGGAGATTACGAATACAACTTCGCCAATGGTCAGCGTTTCAAAGTGCTGTTTATTACGAATGAGTCCAATAATTCACGAGTACTCGAGCGCTATGATGTATTCGCCGACGGGACTGAAGAGAAAGATTTGTATTTGGCTACCGCTAGCACCAACAGAGAGCGCATTGTTCGTGGCTCCCATACGATGAGCATCTTCGACGGACAAGATGTCGAATTTGGTGTTGAGCGCGCTCAAACAATTCTAGACTCTAGTCTGCGCTACGGCCTTCCTAGCAGCACGGGCACGCCGTCTGCGGATTTTGGAGGCTTGGTGCCACAAGCGGTGTCGATTGCAGACTCGACAGTCGAGGAAGTTCGCATAGAACCTTTTTTGGTGCATAACTGGCAGATTAGCCCCAGAATGTCATTAGAAAGCTCTCTCGTGTATGAGATGTCGGAGATTACTCAAACGGGTGATGCAACAAATCAACGTGATTTCGCATTCTTGAAACCAAAGCTCGATTGGCGTTTCGATGTCACACAGAACTTTCAAGTGAACTGGACAGCGCAAAAGTCTGTGCGTCAACTCAGCTTCAGTGATTTCGTAGCCACTAGCGACAATCAAGACAATGACCGGAACACAATGGCAGGCAACGCCAATCTCAAGCAAGAGCAGGTGCTACGCACTCAGCTAGGGTTTGAATACCGCTTGGCCGATGATATTGGCGTTGTAGAAGGGGATGTTTTCTGGATGAAACATTTAGATGTCATCGATCGCATGGACATCTCAACGTCGCCAACCAATTTAGATTCCACTAACGGCAATATTGGCGATGGCATCATGTACGGGGCCAACCTAAGCGCTAGCATTCGTATGAACATGATTAATATGCCCAATCTGCTAGTGACCTCTAGTGTCAATGTGCAAGACTCGGAAATTACTGACCCGTTTCTGGGGGTAGATCGTCGGTTCTCCAACTACAGCCGTGGGCGTTTGCAATTAGGTTTCCGTCACGATATTCCAAGTCTAAAGCTCAACTATGGCATGAATTGGAATAACCGGTTTGATGGCAATATGTTGCGCACCGATATCGATGATATTGAATATTATGCCGGTGACCCCAATGTACAGTTGTTCCTCGAGTTTGTTGCCTTTGATGGAATAACATTCCGCTTCGATGCGCGCAACGCAACGCGCAACAATCAGTGTCGAGAGCGTCATCGCTATCTTGGCCCGATTACTAGCGGTATCATTGAGGAATATGAAGACCAATGCGGCACTGGCGGCCGTGTGGTTTCTTTGAAAATCAACGGTACTTTCTAACGCTGATGCCCCCGACCGGCACTTGCCGGTCGGGGGCAACTCACTATAGGATTTTAATGCTAGAGCAATACGAAGCTGCCCAAGCGTGGCTTGAGACATATCCCCAGCTAGATACGCTTTTTACCGCTTCTGCACTCCTGTTAGCCGCCTGGCTTTCCAACTGGGTAGTGAAGCGAATCCTCTTGCGCGGCATTGAACGCGCGTTACGCGCAACGACTTTCGGCCATGACAACGCCATTATTGATGCGAAAATCATCTCGCGTCTTTCTAATATCGTTCCTGCACTGGTTATCTCCATAGGCATTGGATTTGTTCCCGGGCTTCCAGAATCTCTTGTCTTGGTAGTACGTAATGTGTGCAGTGCGTTTATCGTCTTAACTATTACCTTGGCGTTTAGCAGCGGGTTAAATTTGATCAACACGCTTTACGAGCGTCGCCCTGATGCCAAAGTCCGTCCGGTCAAAGGCTATATTCAAGTTATACAAATAGTGATTTATCTGTTGGCGGTCATTCTCATTATTGCCGCATTAATCGATCGCTCTCCTTTAATTCTGCTGTCGGGTTTAGGCGCGATGGCGGCCGTTCTAATTTTAGTATTTCAAGACACCCTGTTGTCACTGGTCGCTAGCGTACAAATCTCCTCTAACGATATTGTGCGGGTGGGTGATTGGGTGGAAATGCCTGGGTTGAACGCCGATGGTGATGTAATCGATATCGCATTGCATACGATCAAGATTCAAAACTGGGATAAAACCATCACGACGGTGCCCACCAAACGCTTTATTTCTGACCCTTTTAAAAACTGGCGCGGGATGAAAGATTCCGGTGGGCGACGAATCAAACGAGCGCTAGTATTGGATCAGACTAGCGTTAGTTTCCTTTCTAATGAGGAAATCGAAAAATTGCATCGCTTTAGCTTGATTGATTCCTACCTTTGCGAAAAAGAAGAAGAGATCAAGAAATGGAATCTTGAGCTAAAGGAAAGCGGTAAAGAGGCTGTTAATACTCGTAGAATTACCAACATTGGCACTTTTCGCGCCTATGTTAATAAGTATTTGCAGAATCATAAAAACATCCGGCAAGACATGACGCTAATAGTGCGACAGCTGCCCATAAACTCTGATGGTTTGCCACTAGAAATTTACTGCTTTACGAATACAACGGCGTGGGTAGAATATGAGGGGATTCAGTCGGATATTTTCGACCACCTCGTAGCGATCTTGCCGGAGTTTGGTTTGCGTGTTTTCCAGCACCCAAGTGGCAATGATATGCGCGAGATGGGTAGGCATTTTGCTAACACGCCTACCCAGCCCGAGCAGTCTTCAGATCAAGATGCGTCTGCGTCTGGGCCTTGATCGTTAAGCCAGTTCACTTTGTATAAATCGCGGCGGCGATCCAAATAGTTGCGCACCGAACCTTCGTTGCGCAATTTCTTCAGTTTCTCCAAATCCAAGTCAACGATCAAAGTCATTTCTGTGTTTGGTGTCGTCTCTGCCATGATCGCATCGTAGGGGAATGCAAAATCAGACGGTGAGAAGACGGCCGACTGAGCGTATTGGATGTCAGCGTTATCCACTTTAGGTAGATTGCCAACGCTGCCTGCTATCGCGACATAGCACTCGTTTTCAATGGCTCGGGCTTGGGCGCAACAACGCACGCGCAAATAGCCGTTCTTAGTATCGGTCCAAAAGGGTACAAACAGAATTTGCATATCTTGTTCGGCTTGCAGGCGTGCAAGTTCTGGAAACTCGACGTCATAGCAAATCAGCACACCAATGCGACCGAAGTCGGTATCGAACACCCTTAGGCTGTCGCCCCCCTCCATGATCCAATCGCGCTTTTCAGTTGGAGTTGGGTGGATCTTGTATTGGGTGTCAACTGTGCCGTCGCGTCTACAAAGGAAAGCTACGTTGTATAGCAGTTCATCTTCGATAATCGGCATAGAGCCGGCGATGATGTTGATATTATAAGACACGGCCATTTTGCTGATAGCTTGAATGATTGTGTCAGTATAGGTGGTCAGGGTTTTGATGGCGTCTAGTGAGGTCTCATGGTTTTCGATTCCCATAAGCGGCGCGTTGAAAAACTCGGGAAACAGCGCCGCATCACATTGGTAGTCAGACAATGCATCGACGAAATACTCAAACTGTTGCAGCAATTCCTCGACTGAGCCGAGCGTGCGCATCTGCCACTGTACGCAGCCAATGCGCGCAGACGTGCGTGGGCCGCCAAACAATGGGCTCTTTTTAGGTTCGTAGTAGAGGTTGTGCCATTGTAGGAGTGTTGCATACCCGAGTGATGCCTTGTCCTCAGGTAGGTAGGCTTTGAGCAGGCGTTTCACTTCGAAATCATTGGATAGCTGAAAGCTCAAGATCGGGTCATAGATCTCTTTTTTTTTCACTTGATCGATGTACTCGCGCGGGCTCAAGTCTTTGGCATAATGCTGATAATTAGGGATGCGTCCGCCAGCAATAATGGCGCTAAGATTAAGGCTTTGGCAAAGCTCTTTGCGCGCCTCGTAGAGGCGACGACCCAAGCGCAAGCCACGATAGTCTGGGTCTACGAATACATCGACACCGTACAATACGTCGCCTTTGGGATCGTGGGTACTAAGGTAGGCATTGCCAGTGATTTCCTCATAGGTGTGTTTGTCACCGAAATTATCGTAGTCAACGATGACAGAGAAGGCAGCTGCAACGACCCGTCCATGGTCTTCGATACAGATCTGGCCTTCGGGAAACACTTTTAACTGGGTTCGGAACTGCTTCTCTGGGAAGGAGCTATTAAAATCATTGTAGATTCTGTCCCACATCGACTTCACATCGTCATAGTCCTCAAGGCGCAGATGGCGCAAACTAAGCTTGTGTTCAGAATCCTCAGGAACTTGCTGCGAGTTGGTCATTCATTTCACTCCGAAATATAACGTCAATACCCGCTATATTGACACGAGTCGAGTGTTATTACGCAATAGTATTTCGATAATGAAGCAATCTTTAATAGCCCAAACAGCTCAAAATGACTGCTGCAAAACTGCATTCAGTAGGGCGCAAGTAAAATCGTCTAAAAGGGCTGAGTCGCACTGTCTCGTGCTACCACGATAGTGCAGGTCTGTGCCAAATGGCGGGACATGAGCAAATATGACCAAGTCTAAATGAGAGCTGCAGGATTTAATGCGCTCAAGGCTATAAAGCAGTTCTTCACACAAATAGGCTCCGGCGTCCTCGCTGATGTCAATGTTGATGCCGTCTGCCTGCAGCGCTTGCGCAATACTTGCCAAGGGAGCACTGCTAGGGATGATGGACTTTCCGGCCGGCTCTATTGGTTCACCGTGGGGTAAGCGACCAGCGTTGTCTGGGCGCTCGCTACGCGTATTACGCGCCATTGCCTCCAGTGTGAAGCCGCCAGGTTTTCCTTCACCTAAGCTGATAATGATTCGAGGTTTCCAGCGATTAACCGCCGTTGTGATTAGCTTGCGCGGTTGCCCCCAAAGCACAGGTAGGCAAAGTGGGTGGAGAACATGCTTTGTGCCGTGCATGCGGCTTAGCCCTTTTGCTGCGATCCAAGAGGCGTTCTTGCTGCGTCCATCGAACGGAGTAAAGCCTGTAATCAATATGTGTGACATTGCACGCCTTTTTAAGCAGGGGTATGGGTGTCGACGGCGCGAAGAGGAATTCTATTTCCTGTTTTTTGGCGGCTGCTAATCTCTTCCATCGTGTGTCGACAAGTGCCTGCTTTGTTAATCAGTTTGCTTTCGCATACATCGCAGCGTACACATTCTTTAAAGTCAATCTCTGCGCCGCGGATAGCGCCTGTGGGGCAGGCATGTTCGCATACTTTGCATATCCCGCATTGCGGCACGCGCTTGATTGTAAATGGAGACACTAGCGATGCAATGCCCAGTGCTGCTCCTAATGGACAAACATAACGACAATAAAAGCGTTCCACTAGTGCGCTTGCAATCAGTATCGCTATAAGAATCGCCCAGAGCAATGCCGACGAACTGAAAAAGAATAATGTGCCGAAAGGTTCAAAATACTGAAATAAACTAATGCTGCTGCCAGAGATCGCAACTCCGATGATCAGCGCTAAAATCCCGTACTTGATGTAAAGCGCACGGTCATGAATAGCTTGCGGCATTTTCAAACGCCAAGACTTAGGTGTGAAGCGAGTAATAAAATCTTGCACAGCGCCAAACGGGCATAGCGATGAACAGAAAATACGACCCCAGAGCAGAGTTGTGATTATGGTGAAGACGATAATCATTAACATGGGTAAGTTGTTTAAGAAAATGCCAGGGCCTTGGCTTATGGCGCCGGTGATATGAGCAACAGAGAGAAAGCCACCCTTGAAAAACCCTAAGTAGAGCATTGTAGCGGTTAGCGCAACCCAGCGAATTCGTGCATCTTTACGCAAAAACGCGGACATGGCCAAGCTAAGAATTCCTAAAAGTATAATGACATCTAACCACGGAGTCGGTCCCCAAGGGGGGGCGTACCAAAGACGAACAAAGATGTTGGACTCGGCAATGCGCGCCCGTTCTATGTCAGCCTCTGACAGAATGGGTTCACCATTGGCCAGGGCTAATGCTAGTGGATAGATATCGTAGGCAATGCCAAAAAACTCAGTGCTTCCGCGAGGTTTGTAGAGAATATTGATAGTTTGTTCGACATCAATTGTTTCTTCAAGAACGATGGCGCCCGCATAATTAGCTTGTCCTGCAATAGCACCGATACTGTCTCTTATACAC
>CAJXSF010000019.1 GCA_913061515.1 uncultured Gammaproteobacteria bacterium
GCTCAGCAGTTTCTACCTTACCATCCGTGACTAGCCGCGCCTGCAGCTCGTCTTCACCCAGCTGCATCGCCACTACTTTTTCGAATGCTTCACTAAAACGCGTCAAGTCAGCTTTGCGAAGGCTCAACCCTGCCGCCATCGCATGACCACCAAACCGGCTGATAAGCCCCGGGTTCTGCGTAGCCACCGCATCGAGCGCATCGCGAATATGCAACCCAGGAATTGATCGGGCCGATCCTTTCATCTCTTCACCATCACTGTTTGCATCGGCGAACGCGATTACCGGGCGGTGGTAACGCTCCTTGATGCGCGCCGCTAGGATTCCTATGACGCCTTGGTGCCATTGCGCATTATAAAGCGTCAATGCCGCGGGCATCTGCGCCTCATCCAATGACAAGGTATCGAGCACTTCTAGCGCTTGATTACGCATATCTGTTTCAATGGTTTTGCGCTGTTGATTCATGGCGTCCAATTCCTGCGCCATCTGCATCGCCTGTTGCGGGTCATCGCATAGCAGACACTCGATCCCTAAAGACATATCATCAAGGCGCCCTGCCGCATTTAGGCGCGGACCAACAGCAAAACCAAGATCACTGGCAACTAGGTTTGCAGGATTACGCTTACCAATTGTTAGCAAGGCATTGATACCAGCGCAGGCACGCCCCGCTCGAATGCGCTTTAAGCCTTCGCTGACAAGAATTCTATTGTTGCGATCCAACGCGACCACATCGGCAACTGTGCCAAGTGCCACTATATCGAGATAGCTCGCGAGGTTTGGCTCCGGCAAGGCATTTTCTTGAAACCAGTTGCGGTCACGCAGTGCACTACGCAGCGCCGCCAGTACGTAGAAGACGACCCCCACACCTGCGAGCGATTTACTGGGAAAATCACAGGCATGTTGATTGGGGTTAACAATCGCATCGGCTTTTGGCAGTTCGCGCCCTTGCAAATGGTGATCAGTAATCAACACTTTCATTCCATGGGCATGTGCCGCATCCACTCCCTCTACACTCGAAATGCCATTATCGACTGTTAGTAATAAGTCTGGCTGCTTGTCTTTCGCAAGTGTGACAATCTCAGGGGTTAATCCGTAACCATACTCGAATCGATTGGGAACGATATAGTCAACATTGGCAAAGCCCATAGCGCGCAGTGCGCGCAGTGCTAGCACACAACTCGTGGCACCATCGGCATCAAAATCAGAAACGATCAACACACGCCCCTGCTTCTCTAGCTGAGCGATCAGTAGGGCAACAGCGGCATCGATGCCAGCAAGTAAATTAGGAGGAAGTAAGGTCTTAAAGGATAGGGTGATATCCGCATCGCAGGTTACAGCGCGCGCGGCGAGCACACGCTGTAACAAAGGCGGTATCGCCGCAGACAATTGATGCTTCGGCGGTACCGCACGACGGCATATCAGAGGATTCACAGATGCGACTTTACGAAATCGGTCACCGCTTCTTTAGAGTTTTCGACAATCGCATATTGCTCTTCACGCTCAAACAAGTCTCGCAAATGCTCTGGCAGTGCCGGTGTGTCTAGACCCGCACGGGTGACCGCGTCGGCAAACTTCACGGGGTGGGCCGTGGCCAAGGTGATCATTGGCACAGATTTATCCGTGTTACATTCACGCGCGGCTTTCACCCCTACTGCAGTATGTGGATCGATCAGGAACTCAGTCTCCTCGTACACCTGCTTAATGACTTCACAGGTCACATCGTCATTCACACTCGCGCTCGCAAATACTTTGCGTGCCTGCTCCCAGCGCTCGGGTGTCACGCTATGTGTGCCATCAGTCGAGCTCGTCATAAATTGCGCTAGTGCCTGGCCATCGCGGCCAAACAAATCAAACAAATAACGCTCGAAATTACTGGACACCATAATGTCCATACTAGGAGATAAAGTGTGCTTGAGTTCGGACAAACCATACTCGTTACGATTGATGAAACGATGCAAGATATCGTTGCTATTGGTGGCTACAATCAATTGCCGCACAGGCAAGCCCATTTGCATCGCTAGATAACCGGCATAGATATCGCCAAAGTTACCCGTAGGAACTGAGAAAGATACTGGACGGTGTGGACCACCCAATTGCACGGAGGCGTAAAAATAATAGACGATCTGCGCCATGATTCGCGCCCAGTTGATCGAATTTACGGCTGCTAGCTGTCGCCCTTCAGGCAAAAAGGATTGGTCGCCGAACGCGGCTTTCACGATGCGCTGGCAATCATCAAAGTTTCCTTTCACGGCGATATTATGCACATTGTCGCCCAGCACTGTTGTCATCTGTCGACGCTGCACTTCGGAGACACGTTGGTAAGGGTGCAAAATAAAGATATCGACATTGTCACTATGTCGACACCCTTCTAGTGCCGCAGAGCCGGTATCTCCAGATGTGGCGCCTAATATCACTACTTTCTGATTATTACGCTTGAGCACATAATCTAGCAGATTGCCTAAAAGTTGCAGCGCAAAATCTTTGAACGCCAATGTAGGGCCACAATAGAGTTCTAACACCCATTCGTTCGCCCCAAGCATATGCAAAGGCGCTACCGCTTTATTGGCGAAACTGGCGTAGCTTCGATCAATAATTTCTTTGAGATCAGCATCGTTAATAGCGCCATCAATAAATGGCGTGATGATTTTATGGGCGAGCTCGGGGTAGCTAAGACTCGCCATTTGCTCCATCTCTTCTTTACTGAAGCTTGGCAATTGCTCTGGCACATAAAGCCCCCCGTCAGGAGCTAAGCCAGTCAGCAATACCTGTTCAAATGTTTGCGCTGGCGCTTTGCCGCGGGTACTGATGTATCTCATGAGATAAGCCTTTATGCTGTGAACGCAAGACTAACTGTCTTCGCCATCAAATTGTTCAATACGTATGCGAGTTACTTTTTCCACCACTTGTTCGAGATCTTCGATCGCGGCAATCGCTTTATTCATTTGCCGTTCTTCGACTTTACCGGTAAGAATGACAATTGGCACAAACACATCAGATCCAAGTGTTGTATCCGGCTCTTTCTGAATCAATGCTTCAATATTAATGCCATAGTCAGTTAGCAACTGTGAGATCTGTGCCATGACACCAATCTTGTCATAAACCGATAGACGCAGATAAAACTCACACTCGATATCTTCGATTTTAAGGATTGGTATATCGCTGCGTAAAGAGTCAAACGCCAAGGACGGGACATTTCCTGGCGTCCCTTTGGACTCATCTCCTGCACTGCGCACGATATCGATCAAATCGGCAACGACAGAAGAGGCTGTGGCTTTAGCACCAGCACCCGCACCGTAATACAAAGTAGATCCTACTGAATCACCCTTCACAACAACGGCATTCATCACGCCGTTTACATTGGCGATTAGGCGTTGATCGGAAATCAAGGTTGGGTGCACGCGCAGCTCTATGCCTTTTTCGGTCATGCGAGTAATACCAAGATGCTTAATGCGATAACCCAGCTCCTCTGCATAGCTCACATCGTCACTGGTAATTTTGCTGATACCTTCGGTATAGACTTTATCAAATTGCAAAGCAATGCCGAACGCATTTGCCGCTAGTATCGTAAGCTTGTGCGCCGCATCGATCCCTTCAACGTCAAACGTTGGATCAGCCTCTGCATAGCCAAGGGCCTGTGCTTCAGCTAGAACTTCGGCAAAGTTACGGCCCTTCTCCGCCATTTCGGTCAGAATGAAGTTGCCAGTGCCGTTGATGATGCCTGCTAGCCATTGAATCGAGTTGGCCGCCAACCCTTCGCGCAAGGCCTTGATAATTGGTATACCACCGGCCACGGCACTTTCATAAGCGACAGTGACACCCTTGCGTTTGGCCGCAGCGAATATCTCGTTGCCATGAATGGCGATCAACGCCTTGTTGGCAGTCACCACATGCTTACCATTCTCAATCGCGCGCAAAATCAGCGACAGGGCTGGCTCTGTGCCCCCTAAAACTTCGACGACAACGTCTACTTCAGGATCATCGACGACAGCAAACACATCCGTGCTGAAACGCACATCGTTCGTATCATAAAGCGGGTTTTGACGACGCGAAGCCACATGGGTGACTTTAAGTGCGCGGCCTAGTCGACGGGTGATCTCTGCTTGATTGCTTTGTAGCAGGGTAAAAGTACCACCGCCAACGGTGCCCATGCCGCAAATTCCAACATTGAATTGCGCTTTAAGCTCTTGTGCTGATTCTTGTTTCAAGACTATCCCTCGACGCCAAACTAAAGTGGCGCACATTGTACTAAAAATTGGGAAATAAAAGGCATCGTTAGCTGCTTTTTTCAGCCGCTAACGATGTGTTTGATGGTCTTGGACGCTTGTTTATTGCCCCAATACAGTCGCCGACAATTGCGCAGGCTCTAAGTAACCTGGTATCACGGAGCCATCTTCAAGCACAATCGCTGGAGTACCTGAAATACCAATCTTATTGCCCAAGGCATAATGCTCTAACACGGGGTTGTCGCAGTCGCGACTTGGGATGTTTTGCCCGTGCTTGGCTTGAGTGATTGATTTGTTGCGATCATCCGAACACCACACGCTAATCATTTTAGGGTAGGCCTCGGACGCTTCCCCACCACGCGGATAAGCCACATATCGTACGCGGATGCCATTGGCGAGATTTTTCTCCAGATCACCGTGCAGACGACGGCAATACGCACAATCAACGTCTGTGAATACAGTAATCGTTGCTTTGGTTTGTTCTGGCTCGAAAATTACCATTTCCGACTCAGGAATCGCACCAATCCAACCGGCCACATCCTTTTGACGCTCGATCGCAGACAGATTCACAAGCCCATCGCTTTGCGCCCTAAATAGGTCACCCGTTACAAGGAATTCGCCTTTCGCATCCGTAAAGAGCCTTTCACCTGTAGATAGCTCAACTTCGATCAAGCCTGCAAAGGGAGTTTCCTTCACATTGACGATATCGATGGAAGCACCAGTGGCCTGACTTAGGGTGCCGGCAAGAGAGGTTCTAAGGGACTCTGACCACGCTTGATCTTGCGCGAAAGCTGCCTGACTCAAACCAAGCAAACAGACTGCGCTTGCCACGAGGGTACGAAGTAGATGTTTCATGTAAAAGCTTCCTCACGAGCGTGTTTTAAATGGGCATGATGCGGGAGACCGACATTTTGGTAAAAATGTCTCCTGATGCTGCACTTTTCCTTAAAATTAAGAAGACAACTTATCACAAAGCCAATAAAAAAGGAGGCACTAGGTGCCTCCTTTTTAGAGTCTTCCACTCAACAAATGAGTCTTAAACTGATTTCTTCTCAAGCTTCTCAGTGATGCGAGCCGCTTTACCGGACAGATCACGCAAGTAGTAAAGCTTCGCCTGACGAACGTCACCACGACGCTTAACAGTAATGCTCTCTAGCAACGGACTGTGAGTCTGGAAAGTACGCTCAACGCCAACACCGTGGGAGATTTTGCGAACTGTGAACGCTGAGTTTAGCGCACGTGAACGAACGCCAATTACGACGCCTTCAAATGCCTGCAAACGCTCGCGGTCACCTTCCTTGATTTTTACTTGCACAACGACTGTGTCGCCAGGACCGAAATCTGGGATTTCGTTCTTAATTTGTGCTTCTTCAATCATCTGAATGATCTTGTTCTTGCTCATTGCCTTACTCCCGGGTTCAAGACTCAGTGCGATTGCGCCGCGCCTCGTAATCATCAATAAATTGTTCTAGCAAAATCTTTTGTTCCGCACTAAGCGTTAACTGTTCTAACAAATCCGGCCGTTTCAACCATGTATTACCGAGACTCTCTCTAAGGCGCCAAACCCTGATTTGCTCATGGTTTCCACCGAGTAATACAGCGGGCACTGACTCGCCCTCGTATTCTTGCGGCCGCGTATACTGCGGACTGTCTAACAAACCGTCGGCAAAAGAGTCTGCTGCGGCCGAGCCTTCATGCCCTAGTGCTTGCGGTTGATAGCGTGTTATCGCATCCACCATCACCATCGCGGCTAGCTCACCTCCGCTGAGGACAAAATCCCCAATGGACCATTCTTCGTCGATCTCGTTGCGCAGCACACGCTCGTCAATTCCTTGATAGCGACCGCAAACCAACACGAGATGTTTGCGCTTAGCGAGCTGCTCTACCCCTTGCTGATCCAATTTGCGCCCCTGTGGAGACAAATAAATCACAAGCGGTTTTTCTTTCTGTTCCGCCCCCAAACCTTCTTTAGCTGCCTGTATTGCAGCCTGCAAAGGCTCGGTCTTCATCAACATCCCAGGGCCGCCACCGAAGGGGCGATCATCCACTGTTCGATGTTTATCAGTAGTGAAATCGCGAGGATTCCAACACTCTACTGACACAATTCCTTCGCGTGTCGCTCGCCCGGTAATACCGTAATCCGTGACTGCCGCGAACATCTCAGGAAACAATGTGACTATGCCAATTAGCACTTTGCTCCCCTTCTAAAATCTCTAGGCCAGATAGTCTGGATCCCATTCGACGCTAATACAGCGTTTTTCACGAGACACTTCTAGCACTACTCGACCTGGCAAATAGGGAATCAATCGCTCCCGCGTATCGATGCTGCCTTCAGTAGGCTGCACCACCAGTACATCGTTCGCACCGGTTTCTAACATTTTAGCGACACTGCCTAGCAATTGCCCTGACTGTGTCATCACTTGCATGCCAGTGAGTTCATGCCAGTAAAACTCTTCTTCATCGAGCTTGGGTAGCTCTTGCGCATCGATAGCAAGCTCTACTCCAGTTAGCAATTTGGCATCATCTGGGTCGTCATAGCCCACAAAGTGCGCGATCAAGCCCTTGCCATGAACCTTGCATTGGTCCATCTCGAGTTCTTGCCAACGCCCGCCAATCTTGGCGCGCAATTGTTTAAAATCGAGAATATTATCTTGTGGCTCAGTGTAGGAGATCAGCTTGAGCCAGCCTTTGATGCCATAAAGCCGGCCAATGCGGCCCATGGTCACCAATTCTTGCTGTTCAAGCTCCATCTAATACCCTTATCACTCACGCGCAAACCAACAACCAGCGTTAATTTCAACGCTATGGTCGATTAAGCTGCTGTAGTAGCGGCTTTTGCAGCGTCTTTCAACAATGCTGCAACACGTTGACTAGGCTGAGCGCCTTTGCCTGTCCAATGTTCTACACGATCAAGGTTGAGACGAAGACGCTCTTCCTGACCTTTAGCGAGCGGGTTAAAGAAACCTACGCGCTCAATAAAGCGACCATCGCGTGCGTTACGCTGATCAGTCACTGTGATGTAGTAAAAAGGCTTCTTTTTAGCACCAGCGCGAGCCAGTCTGATAATGACCATAAACTTATGATTCCTGTTTGTGCGATCGACCGAAAACTGTTCCAACCTCAATATGTTACTGACACTTGCCAGAACCCATTTTCACTTGCGCACAAGCCGAGGGTGGAAAAAGGCGGGTATTCTAAGGGAAATAGACGCTATATGGAAGTGAACTTTTAAGTTTTTAACAAGCTTTACGAAAACCCACTAAGCAGCAGAGGAGTCCCGCCAAGCGAGCGACTAAAACCATGAGAGAGGGACATACTTCCCCCTCTCATGGCAGGAAAGCTTAGAAACGTGGAGGGCCGCCGGCACCAGGGAAGCCTCCCGGCCCGCCTGCACCACCCATGCCCCCTAGACCGCGCATCATATTTGCCATGCCGCCGCCCTTCATCTTTTTCATGACTTTTTGCATTTGCTTATGCTGTTTAAGAAGGCGATTAAGGTCTTGTAACTCAGTGCCGGACCCTACAGTAATCCGGCGCTTACGTGAACCATTGAGAATATCGGGATTCATTCGCTCTTTCATTGTCATCGAGTTGATAATGGCTTCCATCTTAGCAAACAGAGAATCATCAACCATTTTGGAAGCCCCTGGCGGCAATGCTCCCATACCCGGCAGTTTATCCATGATGCTGCTCATGCCGCCCATGCTCTGCATTTGCTTGATTTGCTCTTTGAAATCTTCTAAGTCGAAGCCTTTGCCTTTCTTGATCTTGGCGGCAATGCGTTCTGCTTTTTCTTTATCAACCTTACGCTCAACCTCTTCGATCAAGGAGAGCAAGTCCCCCATTCCCAAAATACGTGTCGCAACACGGTCAGGATAGAACGGCTCTAAGGCATCTGACTTCTCACCCACACCTATAAACTTGATGGGTTTTCCAGTGATTTGACGAACCGACAGCGCCGCACCACCGCGTGCATCGCCATCCGCTTTCGTCAGTATGACACCGGTCAATGGCAGTGCGTCGTTAAACGCTTTGGCAGTATTGGCCGCATCCTGCCCCGTCATTGCATCAACCACAAATAAGGTTTCGACCGGGTTTAACACTTCGTGTAGTTGCTTAATCTCCGCCATCATTTCTTCGTCGACGGCGAGACGACCGGCAGTATCGACAATCAGGACATCGATGAATTTTTTCTTCGCCTCTTGCAATGCCGCTTTAACGATTGCCTCTGGCTTTTGCCCTACATCGCTGGGGAAGAATTCAACGCCAACATCTTTGGCGAGCGTCTCGAGTTGCGCGATAGCGGCAGGTCGATAGACATCGGCACTGACCACCATGACACTCTTTTTCGGGTTCAGGGTTAACCAGCGTGATAATTTGGCAACAGTGGTGGTCTTACCAGCACCTTGCAAACCCGCCATCAGGATAATGGCTGGCGGCTGCGCACGCAGGTTTAACTCTTCGTTAGCCACCCCCATAACCGCTTCGAGCTCGGCTTGCACGATTTTAATAAAGGTTTGCGTGGGGCTAAGGCTTTGCTTGACCTCTTGGCCCACGGCACGCTGCCGAACGCTCTCGATAAAGCCCTTTACGACTGGCAGTGCCACATCGGCCTCTAACAAGGCACGGCGCACTTCGCGCAACGCGTCCTTGATATTGTTATCCGTTAGGGTGCCCTTGCCGCTGATTTTGCGCAGCGCACCGGATAATCGTTCGGTTAAGCTTTCAAACATAATTCACTTCCAACATGATGCGATCATTAAGTGTAGATTGAGGGCGATTATAGCCAAATGCGGCGCTATGTTCACTGTCATCGAACATACTATAGGTAATAAGGGCATTAGCGCGAAAATATCGCTTCAACCCCTACCTTACATATGAGAAACTTTCGCAATAACGAGGCCGAAAGACCTGCCTTAAGAAATTCTGCCAATACCCCCAGAGATTGTCGATGTCATTAACCACCCTTTCCGGACTGATCGCGATAGTATTTTACCTTATCGGTACGGTATATCAGGCAAAAAACCTGCAAGTGCGAGGCCGCAAGCCCAACTCCCAGGGTTGGGTGTTTGGTCTTGGGCTCGTAGCAGTTCTGGCCCACGCCGCTAGTGCCGGTGGTGTTCTTCATCAAGCCGACGGCTATCATTTCGGCATTTTGCAAATCAGCACCTTAATATGCGCCTCAATTTCTTTGCTATTGTTGCTCAGCGGCTTACGCAAACCCCTTGGTATTCTTGTTCTTGGTTTCTTCCCGCTGGCAATAATCTCCATCATCGCCTCGCTTACCTCGCAAAGTACCTATCCGGCGCGTGAACTTGAGTTAGGGCTGGTAAGCCACATCCTGCTTTCAATTCTTGCCTACAGCATAATCGCGATCGCGGCACTGCAAGCAAGCTTTCTTGCCTTTCAAAACTATCAGCTAAAACATCGCCATGCCGCGAGTGTCTTGCACCGCTTCCCTCCTCTACAAGACATGGAAAGTTTTCTCTTTGAACTTGTCTGGGTTGGCCAAATACTCTTAAGCCTAGGGGTTATCGCCGGCTTTATGTTCATCGATGATATGTGGGCACAAGGGCTGCTCCATAAGACAGTATTCTCGATGCTCGCTTGGATAGTGTTTGCAATTCTTCTTTGGGGCCGACACAAATTAGGGTGGCGTGGCAGCACGGCCATTCGCTTTACCCTGACAGGGTTCGTGTTATTGATTCTAGGTTTCTATGGTTCAAAGTTCGTTTTAGAGTTCATTCTAAACTAGGCGCTCGCTGCAACGCAGCAGTTCTAATTCTTGCGGTTGGGCTTGATTCCAATCGCAAAGCCGAAACCCAAACAGTGAACTTTGCGAGCCTTGCTCGGGACTGGCAAAAGCGATAGCGGCTTGATGCGATGGCGACAAACGCAACTGCCAAAACTCCCATCGCTGGGCATCATCCTCTCTCTGCTCGGTGAAACTTATGTCAATGCCTACTGCCGAGAAACGATAGGAAAAACTCGCCAAAGACAGCGCCAAGCCCATCCCACAAGCCTTGATATAGGCTTCTTTTAAGGTCCACAAATCAAAGAAACGCGCTTTCTGATGCGCCGGGGCAAGGCTCATCAACTGCTGCACTTCCGTTGGCGAAAAATAGCGATCCGCCAAGGCAATGGCTCGCGCCTGACGCTGAGTAAACTCCACATCCACACCAAGCTGACCTGCGCGCGCAAAACCTATCACTAAGGCGCCACGTGTGTGTGAAATGTTAAATTCAAGCCCATCATCAAAGTCAGTTCCCAACAGCGCTGGACGACCATACACGTTTTTTTCAAACTGCCAATGCGAAGGCGCATGCTTTTGATGGTACAGGCTTAGAATATGACGCAAAGCTAGGCGAGTTTGTAAGTACTGATGTTTTACTCTAGGCGAGCTTATGCGGGCATGTTTCTCGCGCTCTTCATCATTGAGCAGTAAACACAATGCAGATGAAATAGGCAGCTCATCCACTGTCCAAAAATGTACTTCATTGAAATTAGGTAGTCGCATCTTTATTACTGCAAACTATTCGAAATTGCGCCAGAGGAGACCAGGTTTCTACCTTTGCGCTTGCCGTCGTACATCATCAGATCAGCACGCTTGATAGCTTGATCGAGCTCTTCATTGGACAAACGTTGTACCATACCGAATGTCATGGTGACACTCATCTGTTGCCCCTCATAAACAAACTGATGCTCCTCAATTTCTACCCGCAAACGCTCAACAAGCGCCTCACCTAACTCCCAAGACCGGCCTGTTAGCACCAAGCAAAACTCCTCGCCGCCCCAACGAGCGACGATGTCATTTGTCTCTAATTGTTGCCTGAGCAAATACGCGACTTCTTTGAGAATATAATCACCGCAGTGATGACCATAAGTATCATTGAGAGCTTTGAAGTGATCTAAGTCCGCCATACAAATAATAACGGGCTGGAACATCGAATCAATTGATGGCAAGTCTTCCACCCAATCGATCAAAGCTCGTCTATTGGGCAATTGTGTCAATAAGTCGGTGTGCGCTAAGCGGCTAATCTCATCCAACGCTCGCTGGATTTGCGTTACATCAGTAAGAATAATCAGGCGCCCCAAGCGTTCGCCTCGATAATCATTCACCGGCATACTGCTAATTTCGAAATGCCTTGCCCGATGCCGAGAGAGTAATCGTCCAGAATAATTTTGATCGACGACATACATTCCCTTGGTATCAAAGACTACATCCAGTACAAAGTCTAGAGACTTACCGATTAGCTCATCGGCATTGAGCTTGGAGACATCGGCAAACGCAGGATTCACATCCGTCACTTTCTCTAGCTGATTAACCACAAGCACTGGGCTATTGATGCTGCGAAACACTAAATCACGCGCAACTGGAGCAAGACGCAAGAAGAAATAGTTGCGTGTGGCAATAGTGACCAAGATGGCACTGAACACAAAGAATAATGAGGTTGGGTCAAAGCCGCCCGTAAGATCGACTCCAAGCAAATACAATATATTAGCGACTAGGGGAAACGCAGCAGCAACAACAATGAGGAGGTTTTGATTGCGATAAATACTTGGCCGCTGCAAGCTGTTAGCGATCAAGATCAATGAGCCTCCAATTGTGTACAAATAACTGCACAACAACATTTGCACCCAAAACCCGACGCCGTACTTGAGATCGAGAACAAAGTAGGAATCTCGATAAACCAAATCGGCTTCTTGATAAAAGAGTGTGTGCCACTCCAAGGTGGCCACAAGGATTAGCGTACTAACCGGCACAATAGCCATGACAATGAGCACCATAGGAGTCAACCAATGGCTATTGCCCGAGAAATGAATCGCAAACACTATCCAGCTCACGACGCTAAGGATCACACCTAGATATACTAAGCGCTGAAACGCTAGCTGCCACTCCAAAGTAGTGCCAATATTCGCGACTAATTCACCAAAGGTCCATATCGCAAAGCTTATAAGCACAAACATCCAAGCGCGGCTGGCTGTATCGCTGACCTTCTTACTTGTGAGGTAGCTCAACACCAGTGCCAATATGCAAGCAAGCGCATATAGATAGTTTATCGCTGGAAACTGAAATTCCATGACACCTCATTAGTCGACAAAGCGGAGAGTGTTGTACAAACCAGAAACTAGGCGCCAGAACGCTCTTTTCTTCGCCACAATATAGCATGCTCAACACGCTACCAATTGCATTGGGGGATCAAATTCAGCCTAAAAGATCGTATTTTCGCAAATACCCACGGAGTTGGTGGTAGCTCATCTGCAAAAACTCCGCAGCCTTACGCTGATTAAACTGCGAGCGTTTCATTGCTTGCTTTAGGACATCGATCTCATAGGCCTGAATGTGTTTAATAAAATCTAAACTTTCAGCGTCACTTAGATCCAAGCCGCTTGGCACTGTGTCGTTCTCCACGGTTTTACTTGGGGTAGTTTGTGGTTCAGCGCCAGCACTTTGGCTGAGTCGATAAGGGGATTCAAAGGGGTTGAATACGAGCTTGGATATTGGTTTATTAGGGCTTTGGTAAACCGCACGCTCGACCACGTTCTTCAGCTCACGCACATTACCAGGCCATGTATGGGTCAGTAGCATGCGCTCCATATTGGCGTTAAAACCATGGAAAAGCTCTCCATCTAACTCTTTCACCATACCAATGGCAAAATGTTGTGCCAGTATCATTATGTCTTCGGCACGCGCCCTTAGCGGTGGCAGCGTAATTACATCGAACGCCAAGCGATCGAGCAAATCTTCGCGAAACTTGCCGCGCCGCGCAAGGCTGGGCAAGTCTTCGTTGGTGGCGGCTACGATACGCACATCGACCTTCATCGTTTGGTTGCCACCTAGGCGCTCTAACTCGCCATATTCAATGATTCTAAGAATCTTCTCTTGCACCGCCATCGGCGTATTTGCAAGCTCATCCAGAAACAGCGTGCCACCATCGGCACGCTCGAAATACCCTTTCTTCTGCCCGGTGGCGCCAGTAAACGCACCAGCCTCATGTCCAAAAAGCTGCGCCTCAAGCAGAGAATCGCTAAAGGCCGCGCAATTTATCTTCAGGAACTCTTGCTGCCATCTTTGAGACAAAAAGTGCAGGCGGGCAGCGATCAACTCCTTCCCTGTACCTCGCTCACCCACGATCAGGACAGGCTTGTTGAGCGGCGCTACTTGCGATACATGCTCTTGCATCTCGAGAAATACAGCCGACTCCCCTATCATCCGCGGTGCAGACATTTCCGATGACATAACTGACTTCCTCAATTGCGTACTAACTTGGCAGATATTTTTAAACTTCGCGAAAAATACCACTAGTTGAGAGTTTTCACCACGCGCTTACAAAACACAACAGCGACTTAAATTTTATATCTATATAAAACAACAACTTATACAAACTTCAATTTGTGGCACGCTTTCTGCTTTGTCCAGCAGTACTAGCGAAATTTAAACATCAAACCACTGACAGATCGCTTTTTTAGAGAGGGTATTAGGAAAATGAGCATATTTTCACGCTTGTCAGACATCATCAACTCCAACATCAGTTCACTGCTCGACAAGGCCGAGAATCCAGAAAAAATGATTCGTATGGTCATTCAAGAAATGGAAGAAACCCTCGTCGAAGTGCGTAGTGGTACGGCAAAAGTTATTGCAGAGAAAAAGACCCTTAGCCGCCGTGCAGAGCAATTGCGCAAACAATCAGACGACTGGCAGAAAAAAGCCGAACTTGCGATGAGCAAGGAACGTGAAGATCTTGCAAAAGCGGCATTGGTTGAGCGCAACAGCATCAATACGACGATCGACATGCTTGCAGGCGAAATGGTCAAACTCGATGAGACGCTCGATAAACTCAGCAGCGAGATCGACCAATTGCAAGCTAAACTAAACGATGCGCGCGCCCGTCAAAAGACTATTGTAATGCGGACAACAGCGACCCAATCACGGGTAGATGTCAATCGACAGCTACATAACTACAATATTGATAGCGCAATGAATAAGTTCGAGTACTATGAGAAGAAGATCGACCTCATGGAAGGTCAAGTCGAAAGCATGAATGCTGAAAATAAAGACTTGCACAGCGAGTTTGAAGAATTAGCACGCAGTGAGAAAATCGATCGCGAACTCGAAGAAATCAAGAACAAACTTAATAAGTAATTAGAATAGTTAAAGGGCACTGCTAATGGATTTTTTCACATTCGCAATTTCGCTGATCGCCATCATTGGAGGCTTCATAACGCTCTGGATGTTTATCCTCTATCAGCGTCGCGAAAAGAAGGTAAAGCTCTCGTCTGACACTGAGTATGATATTCGTGAGCTTTCAGTGATGGCGAAGTCCCTCAATAGTCGTATCGACACGCTTGAGTCTATTCTCGACTCGGAGGTGCCTGATTGGAGGGAGCAACATGAACGCCAAGAATAATCAGTTCACACTCAATACTGAGGATAAAAAGTTTCTTGGTGTTTGTGCATCGCTTGCAGACTTTCTAGAAGTCCCTACAGTCGTTATTCGCGTGATTACTTTTCTTGCGTGCTTAACTTGGCCAACCTTGATTCTGGTCTACTTTGTGGCGTATTGGTGGCTTAAGCACCAAGGCAAGGACGACAGCGTGCATCAGTATTTTACTGACTCAAAGCCAGGTCGCCATTTCCGCAATGTCGATTACCGCAAAGAGATCTACCGTAACCCCTACAACTCTCGCATCGCAGGGGTTTGTAGTGGCATTGCCGACTACCTAGAAATTAAAACCTTTTATGTGCGAGCGCTCACCCTACTGTCGTTCTTTTTCTTTGGCCCGTTTACCTTCTTCGCCTACCTAGTATGTTGGATCGTGCTTGAGCGCAATCCTGAACCACCTGTGCATATGTCACGTCGCAATCGTCGCAAGGCACGCAAGCATCAAAAAATGATGGATGACGAAGATTACGATATGTCTGATATGGCCGATGACATGGCTGACCCAAGCACGACGAAACGTCGCTCCAAAAAGGCAACACAAGAGAATATTGCCATGTCACTGAAAGAGTGCTCAGACACCTTCCGAACTGTTGAAACCCGGCTGCGCGATGTCGAAGCTTTTATAACTTCGAAAAAATTCCGCCTGCACTGCGAAATCAATCGTATCTAATGCCGGTCGCCTCTGCATACTGTCAGCGTTCTTGCGCTACAGTAGCAGAGCGCGATATTGTCGTAGGCCTGCCATAACCCTAAAGCAACGATAGTTAGGCGATAAATGCCGCGGTGATAGGCCCTTATGTTTCGCAGCTCATTCTTATATGCCACATTGATGTGTTTTAGCCTCCTAGGCTCTGCGCTGTCGGCGCAAGAATCATCGTTCGCTCCTCGCTTACCTCAGAGCGTACTCGATGTTAATCCTCCCTCACAGCGAGTCTCAGGCCCACTTGGCAATATGCGTTTCACCCAACGTGATTGTCGCGCCTTTCCCATGGAAGACGTGCGGCGACGCATTGTTTATACCGCGGTTCAAGAATGGGCGTTTTTTGGCTTCAGTACTGACCTACAAGCTCGCGATATAGAGCGTCAGAACAGCGGTCCACGCCGTCCATTCGTCTACCCAAGGCTAAGCCCTAGTGAATCGGAGCGCTTAGCAAGTTCTATCGCGGGTTACTGGTCAGCAACCCCTAACAGCGACTGGATATTGCAACGTCAAAATAATCGTTGGCAAAGCGATGGGTTCGCCGCCCGTTGGCGAGATGCTTGGTCCGCCGCATTCATCTCTTGGGTCATGTGTGAAAGTGGTTTAGACGAACCCGAAAAATTCAACCGCGCCATTGCGCACCACAGTTATATCGACCAAGCAATCCTCGCCGCGCAAGATCAAGACAGCAATGCCGTCTATGAGGCGCTGCCAATAGGCGCACAAGAGATTGTGCCCGGAGACCTATTGTGTCGAGGCAGCCGCCCCGCCTACCGCTCGCTAGAGCAACGGGCGGCGCAGATAGGAGAAGGGGCTCGCACCCATTGTGATATCGTCGTAAAAGTCGATGCAGACAAAGAGCAAATCAGTGTCATCGGCGGCAATGTGCGAGCAACCGTGCGCATGAAGGTACTTCCTGCCACTCGCGACCAAGGACAAGCCCTGCGCCCTATCGCTGATAATGGTCGCGCATTATTCGCCCATCTCAAACTTATGGCTCCGGCGATCGAAGCTAATGCTTTTGATCTTTCCCCGACTATTGTTCACTGCGACTGTAATCCCACACCTTAAGCCTAAGAAAACTACCACTGGTAGTGAGGCTGCGACAGACGCCTCCCCCAGCTAGTGAGGCTTGTCATCTCTGTGTTGTACCATTCTTCGCGCTTGGGGGCCTATTTTCTTCACCAACAAGCCGTTCATCGACATTTCTAGGAGACACCTTATGTATCGACTCTTTCTCAGCAGCCTTATTGCTCTGGGCACAAGCACCGCATTAGCCCAACAATTAAGCAATGATCCGTTTCCGACACCGATTGAAACATCACGCGATGTCATTACCGCCAATTTTATTGAATTTGCTCATATTCCCCATGATGAGGATGGATTTGCCCCACGCCTCATGCACATGGTCACTGAAACTGGCACCGAGCGTCGCTTTGCAAGCGTGATGACTGGCCCTATTTATGGCATGAATGCCGATGGCAGCAATGTCAGCCTGTATGTTGATATTAACGCTGAGCAATGGGGCGTGCAGGTCATGTCTGCTGGCAATGAGCGTGGTTTACAGAGCATCGCTTTCCACCCTCAGTTTAATCAGCTTGGCGCTCCTGGCTACGGAAAATTTTATACCTATACAGACACTGCCAACACCGCTCCTACTCCAGATTTTGTTTCTGGCGGCGAAAGGCGATCACACGACACCGTTCTACTCGAATGGACAGCTTCAAACGCCAATGCGGAACACTATGACGGCGCCGCTCCCAGAGAGTTGTTTCGCGCGGCACAACCGTTCCCAAATCACAATGCTAGCCAGATAGCATTCAATCCACTTGCCAAAGAAGGCGATGAAGACTTTGGATTGTTGTATATCGGTTTAGGGGATGGCGGCAGTGGTGGCGACCCTCTGGCAGTTGGCCAAAACCTTGGCAATCATTTTGGTAAAATTTTACGGATTGAGCCATTAGGCACTAATAGTGACAATGGGCGCTATGGAATCCCTTCGAACAACCCTTTTGTTAGTGACAACGATGCCAACACCCTCGCCGAAATCTATGCCTATGGCGTGCGCAACCCGCAACGATTCAATTGGGATTCCTCCAATGGTGGTATTCTATTGGCAGATATTGGCCAAAACCAAGTAGAAGAGATCAGCCCTGTTACAGCCGGTGCCAATCTGGGCTGGGGGCGCTGGGAAGGCAGTTTCCGCTACGTAGAAAGACAAGTGGACCTCAATGATCCTCGCAGCGATGCCAGCCTCACTTGGCCAATTGCGGAATATGATCACGCGGACCCACTGTTTCAGCGGCAAGTAGCGATCACGGGCATCATTATCAATCGCAGCGACAGCATTGTGCCCCTGCGCAACAAAGTGATCTTTGGCGACAACCCAAGCGGCGAATTATTCTATATTGATGCCGATGCCCAACACGATGGTGGGCAAGATGCCATTCGACGAATACTCCTTAATGATGGCGGCACTGCTAAAACCTTGCTACAGATTATTCAGGAAACCAACGAAAACAATGGCAAGGAACCCGCTAGTCGCGCCGACCTGCGTTTTGGCTATGGGCCGGATGATCAAGTCTATCTGCTCAACAAACACGACGGCATCATTCGTTTACTGGTGCCTTAAAAGCAAAACCAAGCGCTTGCTCTTTACTATCGCTAGCTAGCAAGATACCTTTTGTTCTAAATCTTATACAAAGCCGCCTTGTGGGCCATGACTTGGAACACAAGAGCAGCGATGATTGGGAGCAAGCGCTCTACTATTATGAGCAAAGCCATTATGGGTGCGCCGTTAGCCGCACTCATCACGAACGCTCCATCAGTTGAGCCTAATGAAGTGAGTGTTTATGCGTTATTGCCAGCATTGTGCCGGGCCTATTGAAGAAAAAATTCCGCAAGGCGATGACAAACTGCGTTACTGCTGTGTGCAGTGCAATGTCGTTTTCTACCAAAACCCTAATAATATTGTTGGCACCCTTCCGGTTTTTAAAGACGCTGTGCTCTTGTGCAAACGTGCCATAGAGCCTCGTTTAGGAAAATGGACACTTCCCGCCGGCTTTATGGAAAATGGTGAAACGACACTCGCTGGCGCTATCAGAGAAACTCAGGAAGAGGCAGGCGCAATCGTTCGGGCACAGGATTGCCAACTCTACACACTGTTTAACCTTCCCTATATCAGCCAAGTGTATTTTTTCTTTCTAACAAGCTTGCGCAACTTAGACTTTGCACCGGGGGAAGAAAGCTTGGAGGTCGCGCTCTTTGAAGAGCATGAAATCCCTTGGGATGAATTGGCATTCCCGGTTGTGAAAATTACCCTGCAACAGTATTTCGCCGACAGAAAAAAATCCTTATTCCCCGTTCGGATGTTCGACTTACATTACTCTGCCGATCGAAAATTAAGTACACAGCTCATTAGCGACAGCCACCAATTGCCTAGCGAAATTGACTAAACAATTTCGCCACCCCTGCCGTAAAATCTCACAACACACTGATTTATATAATTATTATTTGTTGACACAAGGCTTGCTATCTCTTTACTACCAATTAAGAGGACACACATAATGAACCGTTTAAATCTTTCAGTCATCGCTTTAGCCACTACCTTATTTGCCAGTGCCACGTTTGCCGACGATGAAACTTACGTCACGCAACATTACAGTTTTTCTTTGGATGATATTGATGAAGTGTACATCGATGGCGGCATAGGTGAAATGGAAGTCATCCATAGCGATGGCGATGAGATCAACATTGAACTAGAGATTGAAGGCAAGCGCCGGTTTTGGATTATGAACAAGCGCGACATATCAGATCTAGAACTAGTGCAATCCAAGCGCGGCGATACACTTAGGATTAGTTTGAATGAAGACGACATCGAGCATGTTGATATTCACTGGCGCATAGAATTGCCAAGCGTTGCGCACACTCATTTCAATCTCGGCGTCGGAAAAATCACGGGTGAGTTTGCAGATACAGAGTTGGAACTTGATATTGGCGTGGGCGCAGCAGACATCGCGATTGCCCGGAACGGTGCCGGACGTGTGGAAACCTCAGCGGGGGTTGGAAGCGCCGAGCTTCACGGCGCTAGCAATGTTGTTAACAAGCGCGTCATGATCTCCGAGGAGACTTACGGTTATGGTGAAGGTAAACACCATATGGAACTGAATGTCGGAGTCGGCGAGGTAAAGGTTAGGCTAACCGACAACGCCTTAGTAAGCTTCTAAACGCACCACGTCTAAGGCAGGCTCCTCGTAAGGATGGGCCTGCCTTAGTGCAGCGACTGCCGCATCTATCGCCTCTTTTGCGCACACCATCTCGACACGATATTCCGCTACGACTTCCAATGCATCTTGGGATCCAATGAACGGTTGGCTGCCAGCTAATGGCCGAAACTGTCCTTGACCCAGCACCTGCCAAGCGCAGTGTTCGTAGTCGCCGATGCGTCCAGCACCGGCGGCAAACACAGCTTGTTTCACATGCTCTAAGTGTGTGGCAGGGACATAGAAGCAAAGCTTAAACATAATAGGCTTAGCCTAACCATACACGCGCATTGCGGAACATGCGCAATGACGGGGCATCTTCTTGCCAATCTCTTGGACGGTAGGAATTCTGCACCGCTCGGGTTACCCGTTCTGGGTGAGGCATCATGATAGTAACGCGACCATCTTTGCTGCTCATCCCTGCAATCCCCATAGGAGATCCATTAGGGTTTTGTGGATACTGCTCGGTAACGGCGCCGTAGTTGTCGACATAGTTCAATGCCAATAATTGCGAGTCTAATGCAATCTTTCGATCTGACTCACTGCGGAACTCTGCACGCCCTTCCCCATGTGCCACGGCAATTGGGAAACGTGAGCCGTCCATACCCCGTAAAAATGCCGAAGGACTCTTAGCGACAGTCACAAGACTTGTGCGCCCTTCGAACTGCTCCGATTGATTACGAACAAAACGTGGCCAATGTTCCGCGCCAGGAATAAGATCATGCAAGAGTGATAACATCTGACAGCCATTACACACCCCTAGCGATAGTGTTGAGTCACGCTCGAAGAACTGTGCAAATGCCGCTCGCATATTGTCATTATGGAGGATGGTTTTAGCCCACCCACCACCGGCGCCAAGCACGTCACCGTAGGAGAAACCACCGCAGGCGACCAAAGCATTAAAGTTATCCAATGCCACCCGGCCTGATAATAGATCGGTCATGTGCACATCGACCGCTTCAAAGTTTGCGCGGTCAAATGCTGCAGCCATTTCCACATGTCCATTGACGCCTTGTTCACGCAAGACTGCCACGCGCGGCTTGGCACCTAGATTCACAAAGGGCGCACTGATGTCTTCGTTCACATCAAAACTTAGCGCTACGTTAAGACCAGGGTCTTTGGTATCAAGCAAGTTATCGAACTCGGATTGTGCACACTCAGAATTGTCGCGCAGTGATTGCACGTGATAACTCGTCTCGCTCCATACACGCTGGAGTTCTGCACGAGTCGTTTCAAATACCAACTTGCCGGCGTTTAGCACGCGGATTTCATCACGCTGGTTCAAGGTGCCAATTTGACGAGTGCAATCAGATAGCCCGTGCTGCTCGACAATCTTCAACACAGAATTGAGCTGCTCACGGCGCACCTGAATCACGGCTCCTACTTCTTCATTGAACAGCACGCGCACAGGGTCGTTGTCATCAGCCCCTAATAATTCGGCAAGCTGAATATCAATACCCGTGTGGCCAGCAAAAGCCATCTCGGCTAGCGTTGCAAACACCCCGCCGTCAGAACGGTCATGATACGCCAAGGCCAAGCCTTCTTTGTTCAGTTGTTGAACCAGCCCAAAGAAGCTCTTTAGCTCTTCGGCATTGTCCACATCAGGAGGTGTGCAACCCAATTCGCGATACACTTGCGCGAGCGCTGAACCACCCACACGGTTTTTACCGTGGCCGAGATCGATCAATAATAAATCGGTATCGCCTTGATCCGTTTGCAATTGTGGCGTCAGAGTTGTGCGCACATCGCTGACCGGAGCAAACGCGGAAATCACCAAAGACATTGGTGAGGTAATACTCTTACGGCCTTGCGCGTCGTCCCACACCATGCGCATCGACATGGAGTCTTTGCCTACCGGCACACAGATTCCAAGCGCAGGACACAACTCCAATCCAACGGCTTTCACCGCCTCATAAAGTTTTGCATCTTCACCTGGGTGCCCTGCCGCTACCATCCAGTTAGCCGATAATTTAATCTCACTGATAGCAGCGATTGTCGCGCTGGCGATATTCGTTACCGCCTCTGCAATGGCCATTCTCGCCGATGCTGGCGCATCCAGTAGTGCGACAGGCGTGCGTTCTCCCATCGCCATCGCTTCACCGGTATACCCTTGTAAAGCCGACGCTGTTACTGCGGCATCGGCTACAGGCACCTGCCATGGGCCCACCATTTGATCACGCGTCACCATCCCCGTAATAGAACGGTCAGCGATAGTGATTAAGAAGTTCTTGCTCGCTACCGCAGGCAAACTCATGACTCGTTGAATCGCTTCGCTCAATCCGATCTGAGCGGTATCGAGCTCGATAGGGTTCGCTGCGATCGATTGCACATCTCTGTGCATGCGTGGAGGCTTGCCGAATAGAATGCTCATCGGCAAATCGATTGGTTTATTATTGAAATGCGTGTCTAGCAGTTCAATATGGTCTTCTTTTGTTGTTTCGCCGACCACGGCAAACGGGCAACGCTCACGGGCACACAAGGCTTTGAATCGCGGCAGATCTTCGCGACTGACGGCAAGTACATAACGTTCTTGCGCCTCGTTACACCAGATTTCGAGCGGCGACATTTGCGGCTCAGCATTAAGGATATCGCGCAATGAAAAACGTCCACCGCGGCCACCATCTTTGACTAGCTCCGGTAGTGCATTTGAGAGTCCGCCAGCGCCAACATCATGAATGAAGACCACCGGATTGCTGTCGCCTAACTGCCAACATTGGTCGATCACTTCTTGGCAACGACGCTCCATTTCTGGATTGTCTCGTTGCACTGACGCAAAATCGAGGTCGGAATTACTCGCACCAGCTGCCATTGAAGACGCCGCGCCTCCGCCCAGCCCGATTAGCATCGCAGGGCCACCAAGAACGATTAGCTGGGCGCCAACCGGGATTTCTCCCTTCTCTATGTGGGATTCGCGAATATTGCCTAGACCACCGGCAATCATAATGGGTTTATGATAACCGCGAACCTCGTCGCCATTGCCAGTGTCGATGCGCTCTTCATAAGTGCGGAAATACCCGCATAGATTCGGGCGACCAAATTCATTGTTAAAGGCCGCTGCGCCGATAGGGCCTTCAATCATAATATCCAGAGCCGACGCGATATGGTCAGGGCGACCGAAGTCCTCTTCTTCCCAAGGCTGCAGGAGAGCTGGGATACGCAGATTGGACACGCTAAAGCCTGACAATCCTGCTTTCGGTTTAGAACCACGCCCCGTAGCGCCTTCATCACGGATCTCACCACCACTACCTGTCGCCGCCCCAGGGAAAGGAGCAATGGCTGTAGGGTGGTTGTGAGTTTCCACTTTCATCAAAATATGAATCGGCTCTTGGGTATAGCCGTATTGCTTGCTCACCGGATCAGGGAAGAACCGCCCACCAACACTCCCGCTCATGACTGCGGCATTATCTTTATAGGCGGACAAGACATTATCTGGGGCTTGCGCATGGGTATTGCGAATCATACCGAACAAAGAGATATCTTGGTCTTCGCCATCGATAGTCCAGCTGGCGTTGAAGATTTTATGACGGCAATGCTCGGAGTTGGCCTGAGCAAACATCATCAGTTCAACATCATTAGGATTGCGATTTAGGTGATTAAAGCTCTCGTAGAGATATTCAATCTCATCGGGCGCTAACGCCAAGCCCATCTGCGAATTAGCCTCTGTAAGTGCCACCTCACCGCGCCCTAGAATATCGACACTTTGCATCGGCCGAGGCTCAGCACGTTCGAACAAGCTAAGCGCTGCGTCAAAATCTGGCAGCACTGCTTGCGTCATGCGGTCGTGCAGCAATGAATCAAGTAGTGCGATCTCGGTCATATCCAGGCGCGGCTGAGCTTCAACTCGATAGGCAACACCGCGCTCTATACGGCGAATACTCCGCAAACCGCAATTGTGCACGATATCAGTTGCCTTACTTGACCATGGAGAGATCGTTCCTGGACGCGGAACAACTACCCGCAATTGCGCATCTAGCGCGCTAGTATCGATCGCTGACTGACTTGGAGAGCCATAATCGAGCAGGGTGTTAATGAGATCCAGCTCATCGGGCGCTAAGGTTTCATCGCAATCAGCGAAATGAATGAAGCGGGCATTGAGCGCGCGAACCTTAGGGAGTCGTGACTGGATAGTGGCGAGAAGTTTGGCATTTTTGAAGGCAGAAAGTGCCGACACACCGGGCAGAACTAGCATCGTAAGCAAAGGCCTTGAGTAGGGTTAACGGCGGAATCACAAGGCGGCAATGATACGCGAAATCAGCTTAAAAAGTCAGGCCTAATTTACGCCAAGACGCGTTATTGGTCTGATTGAAAGCGCCCATCTTCACGACTAAGGACTATGCGGCCTTCGCTATCTTCAACCCAGAAATCGACATAATCCAGTGAGGCGATGTCACCTGGGTTGCCGCTAAAGACAGGCTCTGCTTTCACAGAGTAGGTTTTACCGGGTTCGGCGCGAAACTTCAGTGTCCGACTAACTGTCTCGCGACTGGAGGCATAATTGGCTAATGCTGGGGCCAGCCCTATACGCGCCCCCATGTCCCAAGAGTAATACACTTCTAACTCACGCAGGCCTGGCTGCATCAACACTTCGTCCCACGCTCGGCTATTTTCGATGGCATGATGATCGACACGCTGAAAACGCACTGCATCGACATAGCTATTGAGCCAATCCTTACGGTAATAAAAATCACCCTTGACCAAGGCCAATTGCGACAGTGGCAATTCTACCCCGTCATAGGCCCGGTAAGGCACATCAACAATGGTACAAGCACTTAACCACACACTGCCCATCACTAGACAGCAAAGTCTAATGAAATTCGAGAAGCGAGAGCGTTTTTGACAGCTTGAAAAAGTGATCGGCATTGACGAGGTTTCTAAAGTAGCGTGCGAGTTTTAGTATCCAATAACGGTACTCAGATTAGAGTCTAAACTCAACCTTTTGTTCCCCTTTGTGCAAGAGTTCGCCTTCCTTTGAAGAATTCGCGCATTAACTCCCCACATTGTTGGGACTCAACGCCCCCGAGAGTTTCCACTTGGTGATTGAAGGCGCCCTCTTCCAACAGGCGCTTTGCGCTCTCAATTGCACCAAATCGTGGCTCGAGCGCGCCGTAGACCACCCGTGCGATGCGCGCGTGTACAATAGCCCCCACGCACATAGTACAAGGTTCGATAGTGACGTAAAGAACACAGCCGGGGAGGCGATAATTAGACACTGCCAGTGCAGCTTCGCGAATTGCCATGATCTCTGCGTGAGCAGAAGGGTCATGTGTGCGAATGGGTTGATTGAAGCCGCTGCCTATTAACTCACCTGTGGCGGAAACAACGACCGCGCCAACAGGCACCTCGCCGACATCCGCCGCCGAGCGAGCAAGGGCTAATGCTTGCTGCATCCAATATTCGTCAGAGTGCACTTCAGGCATAGCCGTGCTCAAGCATTAGGGTTTAACTAGCGAAAAGAAATTACAGAGAGCTACGATTAGTCGTAACCTTCAACACCTGACCAATTTGCAGGGCATCACTGGCGAGGTCATTGGCCTTGCTAATCGCTGCCACGGTAGTTCCGTAGCGTTTCGCAAGACGCCACAAAGTATCACCACGACTTACTCGGTGGCTAAGCTCTGTGTAAGAGGCAACTTCATTAGTTCTAGAGGTATTCACAGGGTTAGAGTTAACCGCTGGGATGTGCAGTTTCTGTCCCGCGATGATTATGTCTCCACGAATGCCGTTACTAGCACGCAACTGCGCTACCGAAACACCGGTAATCGAAGAAATACGAGATAGCGAATCGCCGCGGCGCACGACGTATTCATGCCCAATGTCTGTGCCTGCATCTGCAAACTGGTGCACCACTTCTGGGAACACAGCAACATGGTAATGCGGTGGGCGACGCTCGCGCGTTACATCCAATACATCTGCCGCTTCCATTGAGAGCAAAGTGCGCTCTAACCACGAACGGCATTTACCCATTGGAGGAATGCGCAGATCAACAGCCATACCGGTTGGGTGAACAGAATCACTGGCAGCGTTTTGTGGCTGCTTATTAATCGGGCGTGTAAGGCTTGTCACCGTCAACTTTTCACCGCAATTGGCAAAGTACTGGGCACTAATTTGTTCGATGAAGTTTTTAACGGGGGGGCGTGCGTATGGGAAAGAGACATCATGAAGATCGAGGAAGCGGTTCTTGCTCACTAGGACGAGCTCACCCGCCCCTACATACTCATCTACTAATTTGGCAGTTTGTGCAAAACCGTAGCCATTTTGCACTGCGACTTGGTATTGTCTTTCCATCGAGGACCGCGACCCTTTCAGAGTCTGCGCCTGAATTTGGCTAGCAGAGAACAAAATGGCAGTAATCAGGGACGCTAGGGCGATTTTTGGCATGTCGACCATCCTACAAAGAGCTGTTTTTTGTTTTCTGACCTGGGCGCTACGATATTGCATCTAATATTCAGCCTCGTGCGCACAGTGCGAATAGAGCGTGTGGCCGATTCTAGTGATTTTCATAGAATCTTGTCAAGGATTCAGAGATATCTATCTGTTTTTTTTAGCAATAACAAACCAAGGCCAAAATTTCATGTTGACTGTAGGCTCTGCAAGCTCACGCCATTGCACAAGTTTAAGCTCCTAAGGAACTGAGTTTTCTTCAAATCGTACAGAACATCTTGGCAGCGGGTTTAGGTGTGCAGTCTCGGGTTGAGAGGCAACGCGCTTTTAGTTCGAAAAGCCCGATGCCATTCATAGTCGGTGGGATTGTGTTCACATCTTTGTTTGCGGGAGTGCTATTCACCATCGTGGCATTAGTCACTCGATAACTTCGCACTAAAAAGCAGTTTGGGAGCACACATCTCGCTAGAGGGGTCTAGGACTTCGCTCCACAAAGGGCAGACTGACTGTCTGCCCTTTTTCTTTTGTGTTATTTAGGCGCTTTGGCAAAGCGTAAATAAGGCAGCTTAATATCTAACTCACCAAATTTTTCTTTCGCATCCGCATCGTTCACACTTAAAGCGACAATCACATCTTGTCCAGGCACCCAATTTGCTGGAGTTGCAATTGCTTGCCCATCAGTGGCTTGAATTGCCTGAAGTGCCCGCAAGATTTCTGCAAAATTGCGCCCAACAGACATAGGGTAAGACATCGTCAGACGAATTTTCTTGTCCGGCCCAATAATGAACACTGTGCGCACCGTTGCGCTGTGTGCTGGCGTTCTGCCATCGGGCAAATAGGCATCTGCGGGAAGCATATTGTAAAGCTTTGATACCGCAAGAGAGGTGTCATCAATAATCGGGAAATCCGCGGGGCTACCTGCAAATGCCTCGATATCACGCTTCCACTTCTGATGCTCTTCAACGCTATCGACTGATACGCCGATCACTTTCGTGTTGAGTTTCTTGAACTCACCAGAGAGCTGCGCAACAGCACCAAACTCTGTCGTACACACCGGAGTAAAATCTTTAGGGTGCGAGAAAATGATCGCATAGCTGTCACCGATCCATTCGTGCAGATCGATTCTACCCGCTGTGGAATCGGCTGAAAAATTTGGTGCAACATCGTTTATTCTTAAAGACATAACTCCTCCTTACAATTGTGAGTAATGCAAAAAAGTGTAACAAATACGCATGAAATTACGTAGCCTCAGCAACATAGGCCGCAAGAGCGCGTAACTCCGGCTCACTAAGTTGCGCTCCGTAAGCTGGCATCGCGCCTACCCCTTGGTTTACCGCCGCAAACACTTGCTCCACCGTCGGCTGCAAGGTATTAAGATTTGGTCCAATTGCTCCTACGCTGCCTGCATCTGCTAATGTGTGACATACGGTACAGTTCGGTTGTGCTTTGCCCATGAACAATTCACGACCTTGCGCAGCCAGTGGCGACAAAGCGATTGTCGAGCCGGCCGCCTGCGCACCAGTTGCAACGGAAGCGGCACTGGCTGCGGCGCCAGCACCCGCAACTGCGTTGAGCTGCGCAACTACGTCTATTTCTAATGCTGGGTCATTCCAACCATTGTGGCCGTAACCTCGATGATTAGGAATCGCATCGCGCGGTTGAATATCGCCTTCTCTGTCAGTTGCACGCGACACAAAACGGCGCTTGCCTAAAGTGAGCTCCACTGGGAATACAAAACTGCGCCAAGCGTTCGGACCAAGATCCGGGCCCACCAACTGCGCTTCATGCCAACTCTGCCCGTTATCTGCCGACACCTCCACTTTCGCAATCCCTCGCTCACCGGAAAACGCCACCCCATGCAAGGTATTAGCACCAGGGATGACAGATATCCCGTCGGCACCTGGGCCATTTAACCAAGATTTCACAGGCATACGGTACATAGAAGGGTGAACCGGGCTGCCAGATTCACCAATGTCACGGAAGCGATAACTAGACACTTGAATCGATGCACCTGTTTCTTCTTCGGTTAAAGCCAGCTTTTTAACCCACTTCACATTATTCACGCCAAAGTACCCCGGCACGAGCATACGCACAGGGCCACCATGTACCAAAGGTAATGGGGCGCCATTCATCTCCCATACCAACAAACAATCTTGTAAACCTTTGTCTATTGCAATGGAGCGCTCCACTACTACTTGCGCTGGATCCACACCCTCGGGCAGCGTTTCGGCGCCAGTCGCTGTCACGTATAATTTTCCATCATTAGGGCCACCGAAATGCTCTATCACATCGCTGACTTTAACTCCGGTCCATAAGGCACAAGCTGCTGCACCAGTCGCCCATTGAGAACCTGATGGTTTATGTGGAAAATAAGCCCGCCCATTGCCTGAACATTGCAGAACGGCGGCCTCGATATGCACTGGCAATGCTTTCAGCTGTTCGAGCGTGATGGAGCCGCTGCGTTGCGCCCCTTCCACTTCGATGCTCCAAGCATCGCGGTTGGCGACTATCGATTCATCGGGAGTTGGCAGATTATTACGGACGAAGAACGCCGATTGTGGCGTAATAGGTGCGACACCAAAGGCTGAGCGCAAAGTCTCAAGCGCCCAAGGCTGGTCATTGTGTATTACAAAATTGGCTGACAATTTACCCGTGGGCATTGGCCGTTGCATCGCTTGTGCGCTTGCAAGACTTGCCATCGGACCTACGGCCGCGACAGCCCCACCGAGTGCAAATGCCTTAATTAAACTTCGTCGCGTATAAGTGCTCATAATGAATCCTCACCAGTCATAATTCTTCTAAATCTGTAGGAAGAAACTACTCCTAATCTAGAGAAATTAATAGGTTCAGAAAGGGGCAATTTTTCCCAATCACACGGCCCTTGGCCTATCTGCTGCTTCGCTGCGATTTGCCTCACTCACCCCGAATGACTAGAATGCAGCCCACTGACAGCGAAAGCCAGCATCATCCAAATAGATATTTAAAGTAGAGTTTTATCCATGCAGATTGCCACAATATACACCATCATCGCTCGCTTCGAGGCCTTCACTTGGGCGGGATTACTCGTGGGCATGTTTTTAAAATATGGGTTGGAGACAACTGAGATGGGGGTTTGGTTATTCGGGCGACTACACGGCTTTGCTTTTCTAGCCTATTTCATTATCGCTATAGTCACCGGGCTTCGCCTAAAATGGCCATGGTGGGCAAGCTTGCTCGCGGTGTTGGCCGCAATCCCGCCGCTAGTCACCTTTCCGCTTGAGCTGTGGTTCCGCAAGATAGGCTTGTTAGAAACACCAGATGCTGTGACTAATTAAGCTCGCTACACTCTTTTCTGGACAGCCTTTCCAGCCCCCTTCATATATCGCGAAGGCGAATATGTTAGTCATATTCAATCAAAAATGGCTATGCTCTTAAAAAGTAACATAGCCATTTGTAGAGGGTTTTCGTTTACTCCCACTCAATCGTGGCGGGAGGTTTCGAAGAAATATCGTAGGCGACCCTAGACACATCGGCAATCTCATTAATAATGCGATTGCTGACAGTCTCAAGCAACTCATAAGGCAAATGTGCCCAACGCGCTGTCATGAAATCAATGGTTTCTACCGCGCGGATAGTAATAACCCACGAGTAGCGTCGCGCATCGCCGACCACCCCAACAGAGCGAACTGGCAGGAACACCGCAAAGGCTTGGCTAGTTTTGTGGTAGTAACCAGAGTTGTGCAGCTCTTCGATAAAGATCGCATCGGCCTTACGCAGAATATCGCAATACTCTTTTTTCACTTCACCAAGAATACGCACGCCAAGGCCTGGCCCTGGGAATGGGTGACGGTGAACCATATCGTAAGGCAGGCCTAGTTCTAAACCAAGTTTGCGTACTTCGTCTTTAAACAATTCACGCAGTGGCTCTACCAACCCTAGCTTCATGTCTTCGGGCAGGCCGCCAACATTATGGTGTGACTTGATCACATGTGCCTTGCCTGTTTTGGACCCTGCGGACTCGATCACGTCTGGGTAAATCGTGCCTTGGGCTAGCCACTTCACGTTTTCTATTTTGCTGGCCTCGGCATCAAACACTTCGATGAATGTGTTGCCGATCGCTTTGCGTTTGAGCTCTGGATCACTGATGCCTTTCAACGCACTTAAAAACTGCTCTTCGGCATCGGCGCGAATGACTTTCACACCCATGTTCTTAGCGAAAGTTGCCATGACCTGCTCGCCTTCGTTCAAACGCAGTAAGCCGTTGTCAACGAATACGCAGGTCAGTTGATCGCCAATAGCTTTGTGCAGCAATGCTGCCACTACAGAAGAATCAACTCCACCGGACAAACCTAGCAAGACGTGATCACTGCCTACTTGCTCACGCACTTTGCTAATGGCATCTTCAATAATATTGGCCGAAGTCCAAAGTGCTTCGCACTGACATATATCACGAACAAAACGTTCTAAAATTCGCAAACCTTGCGCAGTATGAGTCACTTCTGGGTGAAACTGAATACCGTAGAACTGACGCTCTTCGTTAGACATCGCCGCAATCGGCGCGCTTTCAGTTGCGGCAATGATGCCAAAACCCTCTGGCACTTTTACCACTTTATCGCCATGGCTCATCCATACATCTAGTTGTGCCAATCCTTCAGGGGTAATGCGATCTTCAATCCCTTCAAACAATGCAGTAGGTGCGCAGACATTGACCTCTGCATAACCAAACTCAGACTTTGATGATGCCTCAACCTTACCGCCCAATTGCTCGGCCATGGTTTGCATGCCGTAGCAGATCCCTAGCAATGGCAAATTGGCAGTAAATAGAAACTCAGGCGCACGAGGCGAATTTTCTGCAGTTGCCGTTTCGGGGCCTCCTGAGAAAATGATGCCCTGTGGTGCAAACTCTTCGATCTCGGCTTGTGTGGACTGGTAATCCCAGATTTCACAATACACCCCCAGCTCACGCACGCGTCGCGCGATGAGCTGAGTGTATTGAGATCCGAAATCCAGAATGAGAATTTTCTGGCTATGAATATTCAAGATGGTTTCTGCCTGCGTAATGGTTTCAGCTCATGCGATAGTTCGGAGCTTCTTTAGTAATACTGACATCGTGGACATGGCTTTCGCTCATTCCTGAAGAGGTAATCTTCACGAACTGCGGCTTGGTACGCATTTGTTCCATGTTCTCACAGCCTGTGTATCCCATACTCGAGCGCACGCCGCCCATGAGCTGGTGCACAATGGCAGACATCGGCCCTTTGTACGGCACTCTTCCTTCGATGCCCTCGGGAACAAGCTTTTCGGTACCCGAAGAGATGTCTTGGAAATAGCGATCACTAGAACCTTGGTTATGGGACATTGCCCCCAATGAGCCCATGCCACGATAGGCCTTATAACTGCGGCCTTGGAACAGCTCGACTTCGCCAGGAGCCTCTTCGGTCCCTGCGAGCAAACTGCCAATCATTACGACGTGCGCACCGGCTGCGATGACTTTAGCGATATCCCCTGAGAAGCGAATGCCACCGTCAGAGATAACACAAACACCCGTCCCTTTGAGGGCTTCAGCCACATTAGAAACCGCACTGATTTGTGGTACGCCTACGCCAGTCACGATGCGAGTAGTACAAATTGACCCGGGGCCAATCCCTACTTTCACGGCGTCGGCGCCTGCCGCGGCCAAATCCTTCGCCGCTTCAGCAGTAGCGATATTGCCGCCAATGACAGCGATCTGCGGGTACAGGCCTTTAATGCGACGCACTTGGTCGATAACCCCTTGAGAGTGCCCGTGCGCCGTATCGACGACAATCACGTCAACACCTGCTTCAACAATAGCTGCCACACGGTCGGCGGTATCAGCGCCTGTGCCAACGGCGGCGGCTACGCGCAAACGTCCAAATTGGTCTTTACAGGCATTGGGATAGTCTTCAGATTTACGAATATCTTTAAGAGTCACAAGACCGCGCAATTCAAACTCATCGTTAACTACGAGGATTTTTTCAATGCGATGCTTGTGCAAGAGGTCTTTCACCTCTTTGTTAGTCGCGTTCTCTTTAACCGTCACTAACACCTTTTTCGGTGTCATGATGGTCGAAACCGCTGAATCGTAATTAGTCTCGAAACGAACGTCTCGGCTAGTCACAATTCCTACGAGATTACTGCCTTCAACAACGGGCATGCCTGAGATGTCGTTCTCACGCATCAGGGCGATTAGCTCGCGTATAGTGGCCGTTGGGGCGATAGTGATAGGGTCTTTAACTACCCCGCTTTCATATTTCTTCACCATTCGGACTTCACGGGCCTGCTGCTCAATGCTCATGCTCTTGTGAATAACCCCAAGACCGCCTTCTTGCGCCATAGCAATCGCTAAACGCGCCTCTGTCACGGTATCCATGGCAGAGGAGATCAAAGGGATATTCAAGGAGATAGACGCGGTTAACTCAGTCTTTAGACTAACCGACTTTGGGAGCACGGTGGAGTGTGCAGGAACGAGTAGAACGTCATCGAATGTCAAAGCTTCTTCAGCAATGCGCAACATAAGATTTCCACGTATCAACAAAAACGCGATTATACAGATGTCAATTGCGCATGTACACATGCAGCTGAAGAGAGTGTAGAAATTCAGAGCCCCCTACCTGAATCACTGGGCTAAAGCCCTGCTTTTTGAACTGAGCATCTAACGCAGCCGCTGTCACAGGATACTGTTTAATAGGTTTTCCGAAGAGTTTGAAGCGCAAACGACGACGCCACGAGGTCACCGAGTGCGGGCTAATGCGCGACATCACCACATAGCGATCACTAACTCGGCACATCTCTGCGATCAGCCGGGCACGCAGCTCTTCGCTCTCAAAGTGGTGCAACAAGCGAAAACACAGCGTCGCATCAAATTGCTTATTCGCAAATGGCAGGGCAAAAATATCATGGCTAGCAAAGCTAATCTTAACACCGGCCTCTTGGGCCAATTCGCCTGCCAGTTTTAGCGCAGCCTTGCCCAAGTCGATCCCCGTCACCTCGCGCCCTTGCTGTGCCAGCCAGATACTGGCTCGGCCTACCCCACACGGCGCATCCAACACGGAGTGGATATCCTTAGTTTTAGCAAACGCTTTAGCAAGCATAGCCATCTCTTGATCATGTTTGTTTTGTTTGCGTTGACTGTACGTCTGTGCCGAGAGTGGGTCTGATTTCACACGGGCATAGCTAATTTGTTCTACCATTTTTCTTCTCCACTCTACTTTAGTTTTAATCTGTCGGGAAAACGTCGATTGAGCTTGTCCATAAGAGCAGGCATGACATTGACATGGGCCTCTAACAAAGCAGCGATAGCGTCCTCTGGCAGCCAATTACAGCGGCGGAAAAATTGCACAAAATCGCAATAGGCAGCCCGCTGTGCACTTAACCTCTTGCGAGCGCGCTCTAAGTCGATTAAACAAATGTCGCCAGAATTCAAATCAATAAAAAGATGGGCAGGAAACAAGGCCCCATGCTGCCATCCACGCGCATGGATCTCTAGCAATTGTTCGCCCACGCGGCGAAGCTGGGGTAAATAGTGATGCCAACTGTTGACGCTCTTAGCACAGTCCGCAAGACTAGGTAGCTCAACCTTAGGAGTTAACAAGATGGCTTGCGCTGCCCCGTTAGCTGTGTGGGTTCTTGCCCCAAACGCCCCTAACTCGACGCAGGGCCACCCTTCTAGCATCGCCATTTGCAAGGCATCCGCCTCGAATTGAAACGTGGGCGCGCCACTTAAATAACGTAAAGAGTAGCGCTTTTGGTTTTCTTGCCGTTTTAGATAATAGCTTCGAAACTTGCCGTCTTGCTGTTGTAGTCGCACGATCGACACGCCACTCCAACCATTGCGGCGAATATTGGCGGGCTCAACAAACTCATGGGGCAGTTCCCACAATTGCTCAAAACTTGCGAGGTTTGCGACGCTTAACTGATTAGCGAGGTTTTCACCAATAATATTAAGTTCATTTTTTTTAATGGAGTTTAAAGTAGTTGCTGTTAAGGTCATGAGTCATCATCTCAATGATAGAAGCGCGAAACTTCACGCGCAAATTGCCCCAACGGGGTTTTATAATCAGCTGTTGTTGTTTTCAGATCGATAGATTCATCTTGCGTCGTAGTAGCAAGTTCGTCATAAGCGGCCCCCTTTTTACTGAACACCATTTTCACTTCTGGGGTCACGAGAGTGTCACCATGCCAGTCACTGACAACGGTGTACTCGCGATCATATTGCGGGCTCAACAAGTCGCTACCAAAGCTATAAGCATTTGGATCTAAGTCGACCCCTAGAAGAGACAAAATCGTGGCAGGCAAATCATGATGACTCGTCATAACATTGGTAATACTTGGCGCTTTGCCAGGCACATGGATCAATAACGGAACACGAATCTGTTGCTGACTAAACGTCGAGTTATGTCCCCAACGCCCGTTTTCCATAAACTCTTCGCCATGATCACCTGTCACGACAACGATAGTATTGTCGAGAAGCCCTTGTTCCTCTAAGGCATTGAATACTCGGCCTAGTTGGCTATCTAAGTGATGGGTTGCATTGATGTATCGATTGCGAATGCGCTCGATCTGCGCGGGCACATCAACAGTCAAATAATTGAAGTCTTCGATGTAGTCATCACGAATGATGCTTTCTTCTGGGAAATAGTAATTAGCGTGCGCTGATTCGAAAAACATAAAGCTGAAAAACGGCGCGTCTGCAGATTCAATAAACCGCAACATATCTCCGACATTTTTGCGGTCACGTTCCCAACCTTCACCCTCAGTGTAAGATTGCAGTTGCGAATCCTGCAAACCAGCAAAAATCGTTTTATCGAACTCCGGATAGGAGAATCGTGAGCTTGTATAAGCCATCATTTCATAATTATTTTTTTTAATGAGTTCCATCATCAATGGTGCTCTATTAGCATAGAGAAAATCAAACCAATACTGACCATATAGACCATAAAATTGTGCAAACATCCCCATTCTCGTGCCATTACCTCCGCTATAATGCTCATTAAAGCGTTGAGAATGCTGCGCAAAGCGCCATGTATTGGGCGTTATGTCCGGATCAAGCATGTCAGCACGCAAAGACTCTGACACCAACCAAACTATGTTATATGCTTTCGTGAATTTGACGTCCGGCGTCGCTAAATAATCAATACTCCCACCTGTTTCATAGGAATCGACCATTAAAGAATCAGGCCTGTTTATTTCAAACCCACGATTCTCGAAGAACGATCGGGCAGTAATAGGAATATACCACACAATCCGATCAGCTGTACCCAAGATGACGCGATTGTAATTAAACTCTGAAAACGCATACCAACCCGCCTGCACACATAGCAATAAGGCAAGGCCCGAAAGCAAGCGTGTGCGGTTAAGAAACTTGGGATAGAATCGCTCAAACGGAATCATTCGTAATAGCAAATAAACCACAACGGCTATCATTATAGCTGCAAGAGCGATCGTTTGATTAGTGGACGCAGACGCTCCCATGGCCTCAATGCCGCCAGGGGTTACCAACAGATTGAACACGAAAAAATTGAAATAAAAGCCATACATGTCACGCAGTTTGTAATTCGCGACCATAAAAATAATAGTGGCAATACACAGCAACAACATGACTACATCTAGAGCTTTTACTTGATAACCCCGGCGATGCAGAGTTTGGCGCAGGGCGTAAAGAATGAGAATAGGAATATTTAATATGAAAGCTTGTACTGTCGCTGCCAAGAGAAGAAAAAGGTCGGCCGAAAACCCCATAACAGGCTGCCACGCAAGCCAAAGATTGCCCAAAAATACAGCACTGATACTGAATAATACCGTGCGAAATGCAATTGCCGTGGGCATCGAGAATGCGCCTCCAGAGTTAACAAAGTCATATCTTTGTCACATCATAGAAACGCAAGCTTAAGTCAATATTAAGTAATTCGATTAAAACTCATATTCCAGCAGAAAGCGGAAAGTACGATCTGGTGTCGTGTCGTTCAACCCAGCGATAATACCAGCCTCCCAGTACCACTTTTTATTATTCTCACCCCTAATAAGACCAGAGATCATAGGCCCCAAACCGCGTGTAAACTCATCAGCGTAAAACTCGACACCTGGCTCGAAAGTCTCTTGCAAGCGATAACGCAACTGCATCGACGCGAAGCGATCAATTTCATTGTCGATATTTGAGCCAAACTCGTACTCTAAGCCCAAATTCAATGTTGCGACCCAGTCTCCCCATTGCCGACTAGTAAGCAACACGGCGGCGACCTCTGCAATGCTCTCGCTAAACTCGCGCTCGTATTCAAATAACAGCCCCCAGTCTGCATTGAATTCACCCTGCTCTGTCAGCTGAATTTTTGTTTCTAACTCATAGGCATCGGGTTTGAACGACCGACCTGGCAACTTAACACCCTTCAAATAAACTTCGCTAAAGATGCGATCATTTAGTGAAAAACCATAGGAGATACTCTGCCGTAACAAACCGTCCTCGACGGGGTCATCATCTTGTTGATAAAACGAACGCAGTTCTATTTCTTTTTCTAAAGCTTGCACATAAGGGTCATACACCCTAGAGACACCATTATGATGCAAGGGATTATCAGCAAATGAGGAGGCGGTGTATAAATAAAATACTAACCCTATAGCAATTAATTTTTGCATTTAACATGACTCTTTTTTAACTGCAACGCGTTGACGCGCAATCCACCATGCCAATAACATGGCGAGGAGAGAGATAAGAATTGACCCTAAATATAGAAAGGCTTGGGTCAATGTAGGGCTCGCTTCGTAACCAATAGCTGCATGCAATAATTCACCAATGAGGGAAGACTCCGCAACAACGCCACTGGTATCCCATAAAGTAAATTGTGAAGGCAAGATATCGGCCTGAGAAAGATAAAATGCTGCCTGCCCCATCATTCCTGCGGCTAACACTAAGCTTAGTACACAGCAAACCAAAAGCCGTCTTCGGCTTTTAAGAGCACTCAAACCATAGTAAAAAAAAGTCCCAAAACTTAATCCGACCCCCATCCCAATCGCGCCGCCAGAGAACACCGAATTCATATTATCGGCAAGGACACCATACGCATAAAGATAGAGATAGATCTCGGCACCTTCTCGCGTTACCGCCATGCTGACGATGCCTATACACAGAAACTGTAATAACAAAACCGGCGTAGTGTAGTCGCTATCGATCATCTTTCTTGTTGCTAGAAAATTATGTGCTGCAAGTAGTAATGCGATTGCTATCAGTAGCCCAGAGTTCACTAATTCTTGCCCAAACCCTGCAAATGCCATTGATACGGTCTCAAGATTGACCCCATAGAGACTAGCGCCGATCATTCCTATAACTAAAGACGCCACTAGCCATTTCACACGCACACCCATGGCGGTAGAGCTTGCCATCAATAAACAAATCAGCAGCATGGCTTCTAAAACTTCCCGCAAAACGATTATGACGGCATCTGTCATTGTAATATTTCCTTTGCACCATCTACTTTACTTTGCAATGATTTTTCCCAATGCTGTTTTAAGATTAAACTCGCCAAAAAACGGGTATTCACCTGGTTTGAGCGGTCCGATAAAGACAATTCCTTGGCTGTTGCCCACGATTACTTTCTCTCGGTTGAGTTCGTAGCTTTCAAACTCTTCAGGTGTCGGATCGCGATTATAGATAATCAGTTTGACCTTTTGATTTGCCGGTATGACAAGCTCCGCTGGGAAAAACAGGTGCTCTCGTATCTCGATCTCAAACACAGGCGTTTGCGCCCAAGTCATTGCGACTGGCCAAGTGGCAAAAATGAATACCAGTGCGCACATAACACTCCGATGCCTATAACTCATGTATTGCCTTCCTCTAAACGAACCTGATCACCGACAATATCAAATGTAATAGTGACACATAAGCCTCCCAGCGACTGTGAGCGACTCAAACGAATCTTTCCACCATGCATCTCAACGATATGCTTTACAATCGCAAGACCTAAGCCTGAGCCACTGACTCCTGAACTATGGCGATCACCATCTAATCGGTAGAAGCGATCAAACACCCTTTCCCGCATAGCCTCTGGTATACCAGCACCAGAGTCTTCGATTTGGATTACAGCGCTCTCACCACGTTGTTCAACATACATTTCGATCTGCGCTTTGCGCGGAGAATATTTCGATGCATTGCTTAGTAGATTCAGCACGAGTGACTTCAACGCAGTCCCATCCCCAGCCATCATGACGCTATTGCCCTTTAAACTGAACTCCTGCTCTTTATCCAGCACCTGTTCATAGTGTTCACTAATCACATCTTGTGTTAGCGCATATAAATTCACTGGTGCAAATTGCACCATATATTGGTCGGGAGCCGTGCGGTTAAGAATTAGAATTTGCTCTACCAAGTGGCCCATCTGATCAATACTCTGCTGAAGCTCATGTACCGATGCTGTCGGTGACTCAAGCTCGTTCAACAGATTATGCACCTGTACTTTCAATGTGCTAATCGGGGTGCGCAGCTCATGGGCCGCATCGGCAGCAAAACGTTTCTCTCTATTAAAAGATGACTGTAGGCGTCGCAATAGATCATTAGTCGAGAGTGTAAGCGGAGCTAGTTCTTTGGGCACGTCATCTAAACGTACAGGGCTTAGATCACTGACCTCCCGTTTCCTGACTTCCTGAGCCAAGCGTCCTATTGGTTGCAAGCCATAGCCCACAATCAACCAAATTAGGAGCGCAGAAACAGGAATGCTCAACACCGTTGGAATTACTGCCTGCAAAATAACGCTCTCGGCCAATTCATAACGCACATCTTGCCGCTGCGCAGCGAGAAGCCAACGTTGAGATTCGGGAATATGCACCGCCAACACACGCCAGCGATAGGCATTAAAATTACGATCTGAAAACCCCACTTCCATCGGCGCCATCGCGACAGAAGGCGCAAGAACCGAGCGCAACAACAAACGGCCCGATTCATCCAGAATCTGGTAGGCAATGACGCTTTCGGCGCTAAGTTCCAAATCATCTTGCACAGGCAGTTCCAACTCTTCTAGCAAGCGGCTGTTGGCGGAATCAGAGGTCGATGTGCGGATCAAGCTGAGCAATTTCACATGTTCTTGCAATTGCATATCAAACAGCAGCTCAGCCTCTGCCATACTCTCCCTATACCCTCGAAGGGAGGTCGAAAAACTCACCAATACAATAATCGCAATAAGGGTGAGCGTGAGAAACAGTCGAATAGAAGCCATAGCCCCTTACACTTGCTTGGATTGATGTCTGACGATATACCCGACACCACGCACAGTCTGAATAAAACCTGCAGGCAATTTTTTACGCAGGTTATGGATATGCACTTCTACCGTATTGCTACTGACCTCTTCACCCCAGCTATACAGCTTGCTGTCCAGAGCGTCTCTGGTTTGGATTTTATTGGCACTTTCCATCAGTGCTTTCAACAACATGTATTCGCGGCGCGACATAGTGATGCCTGCTCCCGCCACAGTCACTTCGTGGCTATTCGTGTCAATCTCGACATCGTCAATAGCGATTGTGTGACTCTTCACATTTCCAAGGCGTCGCTCAAGTGCACGCAGGCGCGCGAGCAACTCATCAATTTCAAAGGGTTTCGCCAGATAGTCATCTGCCCCCGCATCTAAGCCTTGGACTTTATCGGGGGTCGAGTCTCGCGCAGTAAGAATCAGAACCGGATTACTAAAGCCGGACTTACGTGCAACTTTCAGCACTTCTAGGCCATCCTGATCAGGTAGCCCCAAATCCAACACCAATAGGTCAGGAGCGCTAGTGCTAATCGCCGCCAATGCGAGCTTGCCGCGCTCAACATGGTTCACACTGAAACCAGCGGTTTTGAGCGCTTTCACAATGGCAATGGCTAAAAGTGTATTGTCCTCTACCAACAAGACCTGCAATGGCATCTCCTTTTTATACTATTGGTTACTCTCGCTCAACCGCAGCAGCTCTTCGATTTCTGTGCGACGTCCTTGATCGGCAATTTGACGACCGGCACGATCTTCGGCGTTCAAGGCTCGTCGCAAATACCGTTGAGCTTCAATATACTCGCCTTCATCGAAGAGATATTGTGCATAGAAATAGTTCGAATCAATACCGTCTGGTGAAATTTCTAGCCCTTTTTTCAGTAAAGCCACACCTTTTTCATCGTCACCGAACGCTATCGGCCATCCAGGCACGTTCAAGTAAAGCACGCCCAAGCTAGTCAACGCCGCACCTTCTAATGCTGTACTGTCTAGCTCTAGCGATCTCTCTAGATCAGCTTTAGCGGCCTTTGCGGCGGCTAGCGCTCCAAGCCCCCCTTTCGCTCCGGCATAACTAGAACGTGCAATACCACTCCAAAGCCAAGCTTGCGCGTTATCCGGCTGTGACATAGTAATTTTTCGGGCATCCTCAATGAGAGTATTGAAGGCTTCTAACTGGCTCTTACCCTTCAATAAATAATTGACCTCTGCCCAACGTTGCTGCAAGTCTAGCACTTGCTGATCCACTTGCGCCTGCACAGTAGCAAAAGTGCAAAAAAACACGCCAATCATGATTATTGATAATCTTAAAGCCTTATACATAATGTTGCTCCTATTAGGATTTACTTGCTAGCAATGATTTTGCTTCAGCTCTTGCAAATTGTTTGATTTGCTCCAACTGTTTTGTAATCGCCCCAGTTGTTAGCGACGGAAAAACCCCATTGATCTTCGCGTACAACATCTCAGGCCATCCAATCACAAGACTCTTCCAGCAGTTGTTTTTTATAGAGTGAAGTAACTTTTCAGCGACCAGTTCTGGAGCATCCATTGCGTTGCCAAGTTGCCGATTCATCGCAACAATGTTGGCAGAGTTAATCTCAGTCGTTGTTGCTCTAGGTGCCAAATGCATGACTCTTACACTCGTATCACTAAGTTCTCGTTGCAGTGCTTCACTGAATCCCCTAAGGCCAAACTTGCTAGCGCTATACACACTAAAGCCGGGATAGGCAATTGATCCAAATGCGGAGCCAATATTAATAATCGCAGCTTCAGGGCGAGTTTGTAGATGCTCCACAAGCGCTTGGGACAGTTGCATTGGAACCGTTAAATTTAAAGCGATAAGGCTCTCTATAGCGTTAGCATCAGAATCGGCAAGCAAGCGGAACTCACTGACACCCGCATTATTGATAAGTATGTCGACGTCATTGGCGACACAAATCCCAACGAGGTCTGCGCGTGCGTTTGCATCTTGCAATTGAGTGGGCACGCATAGGTGAGTGCCATGCGCTTTTGGCAATTGCACTCGTAACGCTTCCAGACTATCAGTATTGCGCCCCACCAAAATCAATCTTGCACCGGCCTTGGCAAGAGCAAACGCCATGCAGCGCCCTATTCCTCCTGCAGCGCCAGTAAGCACGATAGTCTTATTATTTAGCACCATTTTCGCCCCTATTATGCCGCGCTTTGCACGCTGCTATGGGTTGCAGGAGAGAGCACACTATCGAACACTCCTTTGTACAAGTGATAAAAAATCTTGGCGCTGCGAATAATATAGGCTTGTTGCTGAGGATCCGTGAAGCGATTAACAACGGCCGCTAAATGTTCAACGTGGGACTGATCGATACTGCCGTGTGAGCGCAGATAACTGAACGCGGTCTCAGGCAAATCTAGCGCGGCTTTTATTTGATCCGCAGCGTAATCGGCAAGACTAACGCTAGTTCCTTCGAGCACATGCACCATTCCAAAAAAACCGATTGGATCTCGTCGATTCACTAGATCCCACGCATAGGAAATCATCAACTCCGTCCCGATCGCCGGTTGGCTTTTTCGTACGGCTTCTTTGTCTCCTCCACATGCCGCAATATCATTCAATATCCATTCCTGATGACCCAACTCTTCTTCTATGTAGTGGGCCACCGCTTCACGCAACCACTCCATATCTTCAGGCAATCTCGCCCCTACAGCCATCAAGAGCGGGACTGTATTTTTCACGTGATGATACGCTTGGGTTAGATAATCGATGTATTCTTGCAAGGTGACATCACGCGCCATACAGCGAACAATAATTTCACTATTTACTAGGGTTTGACGTTCAGTCTCTGTTGCTTGTTGCAGCTGTTCATAAAACATATTTCAACTCCTCACAATTGATTAACTAGATTCTCAAAATTGATACAGCGCATTGATTTGTTTTTCGAAATGGCGCCCAATTTGCGCTCTCCTAGGACGCCCATTGCTCGTCAGAAGATCTTCATCGTCACCAGTGCCGAGCGTCATTGGTTTGGGCAATCGAAACCATTTCTGTATCTGCGCATAACTAGGCAACGCCTGATTTGCACAGCGTACGGCCGAATCGATCGCCGCATCGCTTACTTGCGGGTCATAGGTGCTTAGCAGCGCAGTACAGAAGGCTTGCCCATCGCCAAATACCACACTTTGTGCAATCACATCCTGCGCATTAAGCTCAGCCTCGACCCACTCCGGACTGACGTTTCTTCCAAAGCTTGAAACCAGTACATTTTTTTTACGGCCCTGAAAATGCAGAAACCCTTCATCATCTAGATAGCCTAGATCACCTGTCGCGAACCTGTGCTGCTTATGGTTTGATTGCCATGATTGCGTTTCACCAATGTATCCAAGAAACCGCGGCCCAGTGATCACGATTTCCGAATCTTCAATCTCGACACTTGTATGTCCCAGCACTTTCCCTAAACTGCCGTTCTTACGTGCCTTAGGAGAGTTTAAGCTCACCACAGAGGCGCATTCAGAAAGTCCATAACCTTCATACACGGGCAAACCAAAGCCCCATGCTTTGTCGAGCAATGCTGGGCTAACCTTTGCTCCCCCCACTGCAATAAAGCGCAAGCTCTCAGGCATCTTCCAACCAGCCTCGCAACTTGCGACTAAGCCTTCTAATAACTGCGGAATTAAAATCATGCTATTGGGGCGGCAGCGGGAAAGCAGATCGAGAAAAACATGAATGGAGAAACCAGAAGCGCCGTTAAAGCCAATTGTTTCAGCGTTTGCAACAAGGACCTGCGCCCCAGCCATCATCGGGACATAAACTCCAGCGATATTCTCCAACAATGTCGCCAACGGCAAGACACATAAGTGTCGCTCAACATGACACTCCATAGTTGCTGCTACTAAGGAGTCAGTGACCCGCATCATTTGCTCATCACTTAGGCAAACGCCTTTGGGAGCACCTGTAGAACCAGAAGTAAAGGTAATCTTTTGGGTATGAGGTGGTAGAAGTGATTGATTCTGAAACTGTGTTTGTATGACTTCTGGCACTTCGAAGTACGACAAGCCCAGCAACCGACCCAGAGGTTGTAGTGGCACATCGCTCACTTTTTCCAAATCAGCAACATCACTGCAAAGAACATGATCAATCCCTAAAGTGGCGAACACATGTTGCCGCTGCCCTTTTGAGAAAAAACTTGGCAATGGAATTAAAATGACACCTTGCAAGCGACAAGCAATATCTACAACAATCCAAGCTGGGTTATTCTCTGCAAGCAGGACTAGTACTTTTACTTGGTCCTGCTGCAATCGTTGGCCTAATTGCTCAACCTCATTCACTAGCGTTTTCCATGTGTAAGCCGTTTCTAAAGTCTTATGAAAAACGCCAATAGCTGGCTCATTAGGTTTTGCAATTGCCTGTTTTTGAAGGTGTTGCCAAAACTCATTCATGGACAACCCCCTGCGCTGCAGGACGAAGCAAAAGAACCATGGCCTCAAGCTCTGCCCTATATTCTTCTAACGCTTTTTGTGCCAAATCATTGTCTTTGAGTGTGTAGTAGGCCCCCTCAAGGTTGCCAAGCAACACGCAGGGATTTGCGTCATAATAACTTCCCCAATGCGCTGCCTCACTACCAAGCCTGGTGACATCAGCATTGCACAGCCACTGCGGGTGCATCCCTAGGCGCTGCAACAGATTTTTCACTTGCGTGGTCGCAGTAAAGGTGACCCAACGAAACCCTGATTGGTATAGCAGTTGCGTCAATAACGAAAACAATAACGGACTACTCCCTCCCACCGCGGCCAAATTACCCGTCTCGATGATTTGCGTTCGCGACACGCAGCCATGTTCTGCACTGATGATGGACTCCAATGGAGCGTCGAGGTACTTCTCAACAAAGAAAGGGCCAGAGCTGCCAGGACGCAAACCCAAAACACTTCGCAACTCTCCCTGTTCACTCAAGCACAACAACCAAGGTAGGAAATGACGAATATCAGCGCCATATATCTGGGCATACCGCGCCTGGATGAACGCTTCTAAAATTTGTCTTTGCGGGCCATTCTCTTGCAGAATCCCCAGCCGAGCATCACATTTAACGCGGTTTTGCATCGAAAAAGCAGTCATGCCATTCGCTCCATTTAGCCATTCATGACACGCACTTTATTCTGGTAATCTTAATGAAAACTTAAACCTCACGAATACAAGGCTCTCTTTTTTAGGTTTATTTGTTCCCCCGCCCTGCACTATTATGTCCGCATGAATTATTTACCCCCTAATGCTGCCTCTGGCGTTCGCGATGTGCTCTCTGTCACTAGCCTCAATCGTATGGCGCGCTCATTGCTTGAAAGCCATTTCGCGACAGTCGTCGTCGAAGGTGAGATCTCGAATCTTTCGATGCCGCGCTCTGGCCACTGGTATTTCACATTAAAAGATGAAGGCTCGCAGATTCGCTGCGCCATGTTTCGCAACCGCAACATGGGGGTTAGATTTCGTCCTCGCGATGGCATGCAAATCGTCGTACGCGGAAGGCTGAGTATTTACGAAGGGCGCGGCGACTATCAATTGATCGCAGACGGGCTTGAAGAGGCCGGCGATGGCGCGCTACGCCGCCGTTTTGAAGAGTTAAAGCAACGCTTAGATAACGAAGGCTTGTTTGCCCAAGAACGTAAACGCCCTATGCCTGCCCATGTGCGGCATATCGCAGTGATAACCTCTGCTACCGGCGCTGTCATTAGGGATATCGTCAGTGTGCTCGAGCGGCGTTTCCCCGCCATAAAGATCACCTTGCTGCCTGTGCAGGTCCAAGGAATAGAGGCGCCTCAGGCGATTACGAAAGCGATTACCACCGCCAATAAACGCCGTGCTGAATTAGGCTTTGATGCCTTAATCGTTGGCCGCGGGGGTGGTTCGCTAGAGGACCTACAGGCCTTCAATGAAGAAAGCGTCGCAAGAGCGATACACGAGAGTGATTTGCCCGTAGTAAGCGCCGTCGGTCACGAGACTGATTTCACCATTGCCGATTTCGTGGCTGACCTGCGTGCCCCAACTCCGTCGGCCGCAGCGGAACTGCTCAGCCCAGATCAAGAAGAGATGCTGCAAGCCTTTGCCGGATTCGAGCTATTACTGACTCGGCAAATTAAGGATCGCTTGCGTGGCGCCTCGCAGCAATTGCTGTGGTTACTCAAGCAATTAAAGCACCCTGGGCGACGCTTGCAAGAGCATGCGCAAACCCTAGACATTCTTGAGGGACGTTTGCTTAGGGCAACCAAGCAAAGGCTTTATAAGGCCAGCATCACCACGGAGGCGCTCGAGCGCCGCTTGCGCAATCAGTCTCCTTTATTGCAGATACAGCAAAAACGAGTAAATCTAGAGACCGCCTTACACCGGCTACAAAGAGGCATTAAACAAAGATTGGCACAACAGCAGGCGTCTCTCGCGCAACTTGCCCGTAGTTTAGAGGGCGTTAGTCCACTTAGTACGCTCAATCGCGGTTACAGTATTAGTTTCGATGAACATGCGCATGTAGTACGCTCAATCGACGGGATTAAAGTAGGCGACACACTTAGAACGCAGCTTGTCGATGGCGAAATTGAAAGTAAAGTATTGGCCTTACACGCAACACATCCCAACGCCCAGCAATCAGACTAGGATTATGGTAATGACACTCAAGCGCTCGATTGTTCTTCTCTTGCTCTGTCTAGTGAGCATACACAATGTGCTGGCCGTCGAAGTAACTGCTTTACCCACTGAGCTCGCCGTGCCAGGGGGTATTGCAATAGTCCCTACGAATACCATGGCAAGCCGCGCACACTACAACAATGATACCGTACTTTTAGCCGAGTACGAGGGTGAACAATATGCGATTGTCGGCATCCCGCTGAGCGCCAGCATTGGCGAACATGCTGTCACTTTACAAACCTCTGATGGGCAAGAATTCACAAAACACTTCCAAGTGACAGATAAAGAATACGTAGAACAGCGCCTTACTATTACTAACACGCGACAAGTGAACCCCAACAACGATGACATGGTACGCATCAATCGTGAAAGTGCCCAAATGCGCGAAGCATTTAGTAGCTGGGATGAAAGTTTACAACCTGTTTTCCAGATGCGCCCACCAGTGGACGGGATTCGTAGCAGTTCATTCGGCTTGCGACGTTTTTTTAATGATCAGCCTAGGGCACCGCATTCAGGAATGGATATTGCCGCCGATGAGGGGACCCCTATTTTTGCGCCGGCACCCGGTGTGATTCGCGCTACTGGCAATTACTTTTTTAATGGCAATACAATCATTTTGGATCATGGACACGGGCTCATTACTCTCTATTGTCATATGAATACAATCGACGTAGAACCGGGCATGCGCGTAGAAGCCGGTGAACAAATTGGCAAAGTTGGTCAAACTGGTCGTGTCACTGGCCCGCACCTGCACTGGAGTGTCAATCTCAACAATGTTCGAGTAGATCCCGCCTTATTTCTTGTGGAATAAGGCGCTAATTAGCCCCGAAACTGCCCTCGTTTACGCTTCACATTTCTCTGCCAGCCCCGTACATTCTATTAACAATTGTGAATTCACTCGCAAATAGTTCAAGTAGGTGAGCGTTTCGGTGGCGCCTACCTAAGAATTAATAAAGGATTGCAAAACAAGCAAGCGCAGCAACGGAGAGTCACGCTTAATGCTCGGATTCGAATTATTCTTCCAATTACTCGTAGGTCATGCACTTGCGGACTTCGTCCTACAGTCTGATGCGATGGGTCGGGGTAAGAATCGCCACAACAATATCCCCAAAGACGCCGACTCGAGTTTTCCGCGTTGGTACTACTGGCTCAGCGCTCACGCGCTCATTCACGGCGGTATCGTCTATCTGCTCACTGGCAGCCTCGCGCTAGGGCTCATCGAAACTTTTGCCCATGGGCTTATTGATTTCGCAAAATGTGAAGGCAAAATCGGACTAAATACCGACCAAGCCCTGCATATTGCCTGCAAAATCGCCTATGTCTTGGTTGTATTAGGCTAAGCGTCGCTTTGTGCGTTGGTTTACGGTGCAATTTCTTTTATAGTTAGCGGTCTCATCATTGACGGGCTTGCCCCGATGACACAACCGCCTAACCATCAGGAATGTTGCACATGAACAAGCGTGAAGAACAGCGCCGAATCCGTGAAGAAAAACAAAAGGCTGCGCAGCTTCGTAGTACCAGACAGAAACTCATCGCCAAGACGGCAGTGTTTCTAATCGTTCCCCTTCTTGTGATCACCATTCTCTACGCATTGATGGGGCAAGGCCGCGTCTACTCTCCTGTCGAAATTGCTCCTTATGACCATACCCGTGGCAACCCCGATGGGGTCAAGATGGTGATTTACGCTGACTTTCAATGCCCCGCCTGCGCGACCGAGCACAATGTTGTTGCGCAAGCATGGGGCGCCATCAGCGACAAAACACAGATGGTTTACCGTCACTACCCCTTAACTGGCACCCACCCTCATGCTTGGGAGGCAGCGCTTTATGCAGAGGCCGCGGGCAAACAGGGTAACTTCTGGGAAATGTATGATTTATTATTTCTCAATCAAGGGTATTGGTCGGGCTTATCTGACATAGAGCCCGAGTTCGACGGCTATTTAACGCAGTTAGGACTAGACGTAGCGCAAGCCCATGCAGATATGGAGTCGGACGAAATCATTCAGAAAGTACGCAATGATCAACGTAGCGGCACGCGCTCTGGGGTGCGCTCAACTCCCACATTGTATTTAGATGGCCGACTATCCCCCACGCCGCGCACGGCTGTGGAGTTAGTCACTATGATCAACGAAGCTGCAGCGGATTAATACGCCGCCAATTGCACAAAGCGCTGCAATAGACTCGTTGCCTCGGGTGTTGCTTTGACACCCGAGCGCAGCATTTGCACATCAAACTTCTCTTCTAGCAATTCTTCCTGTCGAGCCTCAATATAGGCACGCATATGATCAGCACGAAACTCTGGGTGAAATTGCACGCCCCAAGCATTGTCACCTAAGCGAAATGCCTGATGTGGGTCATGTTGGCTTTTTGCTAATAACACCGCATTAGGAGGTAGTCGTAACACCGATTGCGAGTGGGTGGTATGCCCTAAAAAAGGCCCCGGCAGTGCATCGAATAGAGGGTCGGTCTTTGCTGTTTCAAGCAATTGGATAGCGACCGTTCCAATCTCGCGGCCTTGCGGGTGGTACCCCACCTCACCGCCACAGGCATGAGCGATTAATTGATGCCCATAACAGATCCCTAGTATCGGCAGATTTATCTCGAAAGCTTCGCGTAGAAACTGTGCACAGGCCTCGCTCCAAGGCTCGCGCTCAGTCACCATTGCCGGAGAACCCGTGACAATAATGCCCGCAAGGCTCGCTATCGCGGGAAAACTCGCCCCAGAATAGGCGTCACAGACACAGTAGTCCCCAGCCTGTAGCTGTGCACCCGCGACGATCCAATCCTCAAAATCTTCGCCTTGTCGCAATAGCGCTTCTATGGTTTGCCCCGTCTTCAAAATCAAGATAGGTTTCATAGCTGAACTTCCTCTTTTTTCGTGCTTTTACGTCATCTCATGCATAGTATGATGTGCCGCGATTGGCGCAATATAACAAGACACTAGGAGCTAGAGTATGAACGCCCTGAATAATTTACTTAATACAATTGCCGTTAAAATCCAGCCGCTTGCATGGGCCATTCTGCGCATCTTAAGTTCCGCGATGTTTATGACCCACGGCTATGCAAAGATTTTAGGTGAACGAGCACAGCCATTTTTAGGTGGCATGGATTTCTTCGGAATCGACCTAGGAATCAATATGCTGTGGGTTGCAGGGGTGATCGAACTGTTTGGCGGTGCCTTGCTCGTTCTTGGTTTATTTACCCGTATTACCGCCTTTTTTGCAGCCGTATTGATGGTGATGGCCTACCTGAGCGCGCATGCCGCTTGGTTCCCAACACTCAATAATGGCGAGCTTGCCGCGATGTATTTTATCGTCTACCTCGCTATTTTCGCTCAAGGCCCTGGCGCTATTAGCCTCGACGCAATGCTGCGTGGAAAGCGCTAACTCACGGCGACGATTGGCTCCTCTGTCTTGGCAATTTTGATTTGCGCCCATGCAAAGAACAAGGTCATGAAGGGGCTAATCAAACAAAACAACGCCCATGGCGCATAGCTAAGCGTTGCCACTCCTAATACCCCGGCGTGAAACGCGCCGCAGGTATTCCAAGGAACCAGCACCGATGTCACCGTGCCGCAGTCCTCTAAGGTGCGGCTTAGGTTCTCGGGCGCAAGCCCTCTATTCTTATAAGCGTTGGTAAACATTCGCCCTGGCACTACCACCGACAAGTATTGATCAGAAGCAGAGACATTGGTCAGAAGACACGTGCCGCCTGTGGCCGCAACTAGGCCAGCATTACTGCGCACTCGGCTTATCAGCACACGTGTTATTTTCTGCAAGAAGCCTGTCGCCTCCATCACCCCGCCAAACATCATGGCCGAGATAATCAGCCAGATCGTGTTTAACATACCGGCCATACCGCCCGACTGTAATAGTTCATCTAGCACGACATTGTTGGTCGGCAAGGCGATACTGCCATACACCGCCTGCATAATGACCTGATAGTTGCCGCCGTATGTGTCGCTTAGCTCTGCCAATAACGGGTATTGCAAGATCAGCGCCGCTAAAGCCCCTAATACGGTGCCGACAAATAATGCCGGCAAGGCTGGCACGCGCTTTACAATCAGAAAGATCACGGTAAAAGGCACAAACAATAGAAGCGGTGACAGATTAAAACGTTCGGCCAACACCGCCTGAGTTTCAGCTGTTGTGCTGTCTTGCGCCGTGGGCGTACCCAAATAAAAACCGATCAAAAGATATATCACCAGGGTAATCAAGATGGAGGGCACACTGGTTCGGCTCAGATAGCGGATATGCGTAAACAAGTCGACGCCGGTTACTCCCGAGGCAAGGTTGGTGGTATCGGAAAGCGGCGACATTTTGTCGCCGAAATAGGCGCCTGAAATAATCGCACCGGCCACCAAGCCTGGGTTAAAGCCAAGTGTATAACCGATACTCATCAAAGCGACGCCGATAGTGGCAGAAGTCGACCAAGAACTACCGATCACGATTGAAGCGATCGCTGTCAAAATACAGCAGCTAACAATGAAAATTGCAGGGTTGAATATCTGCAGACCATAATAAATCATGGTGGGCACGATGCCCCCGATTAGCCACGTCCCGACTAAGGCCCCAACCATGAACAAGATTAGAATTGCGGGGGTAGCCGCACGGATATTCTCGAGCATTTTCTCTTGAATATCGACCCATGGGACGCGCAGATAAAGTCCAATACCCGCGGCAACCGCTGCCGCGAGAATCAAGGCAGTCTGGTTTGCCCCAGAGAGCGAATCATCGCCGTATAAAGCCACATTGAGACCAAGCAAGCCGAACAGCACAAACAACGGCAATAAAGCCAACCACAAGGAGCGGTCTGCATGCACCTCTTCTGCTTCAGAGTGCGCCGCACCTGGGGTCGTGTTTTCCTGCATGCCTGATCTCCTAATTCTTGACGCTATGCCATTTAAAACAGTAGCCACGGATACTAACCCGATAATCTGCACTTGAAAACGCCTTAATTCCATGCAATTGGATTGGGATACCCCTTAGCTTTGCGCTATCATTCAAGCATTCCAAAATATTACGTCCTCTTAGGAGCTTAGAAAATGCGAAGGCTATTACCCTCTCGTCGCTTGTCTGCTGTTTTATTGCTTATGGCCATATTGCCTAGCGGCGCTATCGGAGACTCAATTAAGCAGTCAAAAGGCAACTTTGAAGACAAATTCCGGCAGTTAGACGAGGCATTGCCAACCCCTAACACTTGGCGTAATGCGGGTGGTCAACCCGGTCATGAATACTGGCAACAAAAAGTAGATTACGAGATCAAGGCTGTCCTTGACGAGGATAACCGACGACTAACGGCTCAAGAAAGCGTCACCTACACCAATAACTCGCCCGATACTTTGAGTTATTTGTGGTTACAACTCGATCAGAATATTTTCCGCACCGACTCGATGGCGGAGATGAGCTTAGACTTCGGAGGCGCGGGGCGCCGTGGCCCAGCCGTCTCAGCCGGTGGTGATGGCGCCCCAGCGCGTCTTAGTCTGGGCGAGTTACGACGTCAACAAGCGATGGCCGACGTGCCCATGGGCTACGAAATCAACTCCGTGGTCGATGGCCGAGGCAATGCCCTTAGCCACACCATTGTTGGTACACTTATGCGCATTGACCTTGCTAGCCCGCTACGCAGTGGTCAAAGCACCGAGTTCAGCATCGATTTCGCATTTAATATCGTCGAAGAGGATGCCGTCTCAGCTCGCAGTGGTTATGAGCACTTCCCCGATGACGAGCGCGAGGGTGGTAATGACATCTTCCTAATCGCCCAATGGTTCCCGCGTTTAGCCGCGTACACCGATTATGAAGGTTGGACTAACAAAGAGTTCCTGTCTCTTATACACATCTGACGCTGCCGACGAGCGATCTAGTGTAGAT
>CAJXSF010000020.1 GCA_913061515.1 uncultured Gammaproteobacteria bacterium
CACTAGATCGCTCGTCGGCAGCGTCAGATGTGTATAAGAGACAGGATCTGGCCTGGGACCCCATCTGAGAGTTTATGAATCTTCTCAACCTGACGATTGCTAAACAACAAAGGGCGTGCAGGATCTTGCTCATTAAACCCTACAGCGTTAAACCTATAGCGCAGATAGTTGCGTGTTTCATCTAAACTAAACTCGGGCAGGCGCACGGAAGTAAATTGATTCTGGCCTTTGTCTTGCGGACAGGTGTAATCCAGCATATCCAACAAAGCAGATTGGCCGACGAGTATTAAATGGAAGGTATTGCCGGGGTTATCGGTCAACGCGAGCTTTGTAATGAGATTGAACGCTTCATCGCCAAGCTCATGGGCATCATCAACGATCAGTACGACGCTGCGAGACTTTTCTTGAACGGCCTTAAAATAAGCCAATAATCGAGCTTTAAGCTCACCCAGGCTAGCCTGTGGGGGAAAGTCCAACACAAATGCCTTGAACATTTCCTGCAACAACTGCGATGGTGACGTCAACATACTTGCGCGTGTGCGAGCGACAATTTGGTCTCGCTCGGATCGACGAGCGTAAAAATCGGCAAGCGTGCTTTTACCACTGCCATCGGCACCGATTAGCGCAATAATATCGCTGCTTTCTCTAGATAAGAGTTGCAGCTGGTCGAGACTTGCTCGGCGCATACCACCAGGGAAAAGACTATCGAGCGGCGTATCCTTTGCAAACGGATTCGCTGACAGCCCTAGCTCCGCTAATGTCTCACTTATTGTTGACACAAATGTTCTTTCGCCTCCAAGGTTTGCTCTAGCAAACTGGCATCAAAATCACTTTCTATCACCGTGTGACCAAACTCGCGCATCAGCACAAAGCGTACACGCCCACCTTGCACCTTTTTATCAAAGGACATCAATTTTCGAAAGTCCTTTGCACTTAAATTTTCTGGCGGCACCACCGGCAAACCAGCTCTGGCGATCAATGTTTTTGCCCGAGCTGCCTCTTGCCAACTGATATAGCCTAATCGCGCCGACAAATCCGCGGCCATCACCATGCCGGTTGCCACCGCTTCGCCGTGGAGCCAGACGCCATAGCCCATGCCATTTTCTATTGCATGTCCAAAGGTATGACCTAAATTGAGCAATGCGCGCACGCCTCCTTCTTTCTCATCGGCGGCGACGATTCGGGCCTTATCGCTACAGCTTACTCGCACTGCCTCTGCTAGCAAATCTTTATCACCTGCCAACAAGGCTTCGATGTTCTCTTCTAGCCATTCAAAAAATACAAGATTATCGATCAAGCCATATTTGATCACTTCCGCCAAACCGGCCTGCAACTCCCGCTTGGGCAAACTAGCAAGCACATCGGTATCAGCAATCACGCACTGGGGCTGATAAAATGCGCCAATCATATTCTTCCCTAGTGGGTGATTAACCCCTGTCTTTCCTCCCACTGACGAGTCCACCTGCGACAACAAAGTCGTGGGAATCTGAATAAAATTCACACCACGCTGGTAAGTCGCTGCCGCAAAACCGGTAATATCGCCAATCACACCGCCACCCAAGGCAATCAAAGTAGTGCTTCTTTCGTGACGCTGCTCCAATAATTGATCATAAATCAGCGTGAGTGTGTCTAATGTCTTGGTGTGCTCGCCATCAGGCAACACAATTACGTCACACTCAATACCATCTAGACTAGCCTTGACTTGCTCCAAGTACAGAGGTGCAACCACCTCATTGGTCACAATCAAGGCTCGCTTGCCTTTTATGTAGGGGCTTATTAATTCTTTGCGACCCAATAAGCCTGTACCGATAAAGATTGGGTACGAACGCTCTCCAAGGTCTAGCTCCAAGCTGATCATTTACGTTTCCTATTCTAGTGACAAATGGCAATGTCTTGGCGCCATGTATTGACTAACTACTTTGATTCGAAGGTTTTGCTGACTTTGATACTGGAGTTAATGCCACCCCTTCGGACGGGTGCCCCCCATGAAACGCCTCTAACTGGCGGACTATTTCTTGACTAACCGAACGTGGACTTCGGCGACTAGTATCAATGATGATATGCGCCGTTTCGCGATACAGTGGCTCACGAATCTTAAACAACTCTTTGATTTTCGCCATAGGGTTTTCTGTTTGCAGAAGCGGCCTATTTTTATCCTTGCCCGTGCGCTCGAGTTGCTGGTTAATAGAAGCACGCAAATACACAACTATCCCGCGAGAATGAAGAAACTCGCGCGACTGTTCGTTGAGGATTGCACCACCGCCGGTGGCAAGAATAATGCTATGACGCTGAGTGAGGGTATCGATCATACGGGCTTCACGAACGCGAAAACCTGTCTCGCCCTCGACATCAAATATCCACGGGATATCGGCGCCGGTGACAAACTCGATCTCACGATCAGAATCAAAAAAAGGCATGTTGAGCTGACGAGCCAATAGCCGACCGATAGTGCTCTTACCGACGCCCATTGGTCCTATTAGAAATACATTGCTTGGCTCACGCATGTCGATCGATTCCTTACTCCCTTCGCCGCAGTTAAAAAACCATAGCGGCTAGGGCAATTAAAAGAGCGACATTGTAACCTTGCACGGCGTGCAAAATCACTGTTGAAACATCGATGAGACTCAGGTTTACCGTGCGTTTATCTCTGCAATGATCCGAGGAGTGATGAAAATCAGCAATTCTGTGCGCCGATTGCTGTTATTCGTGCGCTTGAACAGCCGCCCCACATAGGGAATATCGCCCAACAACGGCGTTTTCGTCTCCGTTGTCGTCGTTTCCTCACGGAACACGCCGCCCAGCACAATTGTGTCGCCATTCTCCACCAATACGCTGGTATTGATCGCATTCGTATTGATGGCAGGGACACTGCCCGTGCCCGCTGCCACTGAGTCTTGGTGAATATCTAGCTGCATGATAATGCGACCGTCGGGCGTAATCTGCGGAGTGACCTCTAATGACAGCACGGCATCGACAAACTCTGTGGTTGACCCCCCCGCGGTGCCACCGGCCTGAGCCTGATACGGGATTCGTACCCCTGATTCAATCGTGGCAGTCACTTTGTCCTGCGTAGTGACTTTGGGCCTTGCAATCACCTCGCCATTCCCACTGCTCTCTAATGCCGATAGCTCCAATTCAATCAGACCGCTATTGCCAGCAAACCCAATAGAGAACGACGAAGCATTCTCACTTTCTACCCCTAAGTCCACCGACAAAGCGTCTGGAAAAGTCACAGAGCCTGTCGGAATCGGCACAGCCGCGATCGCTTGGGCGACAATCGCCCCGATCAAACTTGGGTCGGTACCGTCTTGTAACGCCTGCACCCTGGCAGCCTCTCCAGCCGCATAGGCCTCTTGAATCGCGGCGCTCTGCGCAATACGGTTATTCTGCTGCTCTAGGGTAGCCGCCTGACTACCCCCATAACGAAATCCGTCACTAGAGTCATTACGGCCAGCGCCACCCCATCTAACCCCTAAATCTCGACCAAAGTCCGTTGTGACATTTACAATGCGCGCTTCAATCAATACCTGTCTCACAGGCACATCTAGCTTGCTTAATAGCTCTCGCACTTCCTCGAGCTTCTCGGCCACGTCGCGAATGATGATAATATTGGTTCTTGAGTCCACCGTTGCCGTGCCACGGCTAGACAAAACACCGCTTGTCCCACTCTCTGGCGCCACACCGGTAGAAGAAGCTGCAGGATCGGGCGTCGCTCCACCAATAGGCGTCCCGGTAGACGAGCCCGTTAGCAGGGTCAAGATGTTTCCCGCATCGGCATAATTAACCTGCACATACTCTGTTTGCAAAGGCGCTAAAGCCTGAGCCTGCCGACTGGCATCCAAAGCTTGCTGCTCTTGTGTGGCAATCTCGTTAGCTGGAGCCACATACAACACATTACCTACCAAACGCTTATCCAAATTGCGTGATTGCAACACCAAATTCAACGCTTGGTCCCAAGGCACGTCTTGCAACTGCAAAGTGATATTGCCCGAGATTGCATCACTGGCCACTAGGTTTAAATCGTTCTCCTCTGCCAATAACTGCAAGACTGAGCGCACATCGATATTTTGAAAACTCAACGAGACTAGATTGCCTGAAAACTCAGACGCCGGATCTGCGCTGGCAGTAGTGGTGCCAGGTGGCGTCACACTAATCGTATATTGACGCCCTTGTTGGTAAGCCACGTATTCATATTGCCCGTTCAGGTCGACTGCGATAGTGGCGTTACCGCGCTGCGGATACACATCCACCGTGTTTACAGGCGTCGAGAAATCGGTCACATCATAGCGACGATTCAGGCGCTCAGGCACCTGCGTTCCCGAAAACTCTAAATAGACACGACTGCCGATCTGCTCAACATTGCCAAGCACGCTGGCGTCACTCAGGCTAATGACAATCTGCCCTTCGCCTTGCTCACTGCCGCGACGAAAGCTCACATCCACTAGGGCCGGCCCTTGTGAGTTAACCACAGGCACCGCTGGCGCTTGCTCGGCGACAGGCTCAGAAGCAACGCTGCGATTATCACTGCCCAACTGAACCACTAAGGTATTGCCTTCGATGCGCGTTTGATAATCCACTGCGTGCAACAAGTTGAATACCAGTCTTGTTCTGTCGCTAGTCTCTAGCACCATTAAGCTATTGGCATTATTAGAGTCGATCTCAAAACGGCGCTCGCTCAAGAGACTCTGCACATTGCTCAAATCGATTGAAATTCGAGCAGGGTCCACTTGTGCAAACCCTGTAGGCTCTGGTGGACGTTGATCGAACTCCAAACGCACCTCAATGCTGTCACCCGGCAAATTGGCAAATCCTATGCTATTAAGATTTATGGCATCCTGAGCCACAGCTGCTTGCCATGTTCCCAAAAAAAGCAGAAACGGCAGACAGCATTTCCAGAGCCTATTTGTTATGGCTTTTCTGGTTGCCGAAGTCATCGTTACTGTAAACATCATCGTCTCACCTGTATTGGCAGCTTATGACTCGCTGCAAATTGACTCTTCTCTTGGGCAATCGCGTAATGCGTAAAAACTGCCAATTTATCGTTGTATAGAGATTGTGCGGGGGCGCTCCACCCATCCCCCATCGCCGGAAGGCACAATCTCGGTTAATTCAATCTCCGTTGGAGAGACACGGCTAACACGCCCATGGTTGCGCCCCATATACTGACCGGCACCCACTCGATGAATTTTGCCAGTTTCGTCCTGCACTAGCGCAATCGTTGCGCTGGCGCGCGTTATCATTCCCACCATGCTTAGGTTACTCAAAGCAAACGCCTCGAGGGCTTGTGGCGTGCGATCGAAATCAGGCTGCACTTGCGTGGCCGGCGCTTGCGCGACATTGGTCCCTGCCATAATCGGCACATCGAATGGACTGCGCATCGATGCCGCGCTATAGGTAAATGCCTCATAGGGGGAGAACTGCGGCATCGGCTCTACCGGGCCACCGGGCCGCAACGACACCTCAATGATGAATTGCTGCAAGTCGTTCATATCGTTATCGCTCGAACATGCCGCTAACAAGCTGCTGAGAAAAATGACTAAATAGGACTTATTCAGAGGTTTGCGCATCGATCTCGCCCTCCGTTCTATAACGATAAGTCTTCGCCGTAATAGTCATCTGCAACGCACTGCGATTGTTGACGGGAATGATCGAAAAGTCATGCAAAGTCACAATGCGTGGCAAACTTGCGACACCGCTGACGAACGTGCCGAAATCATGATAATTGCCTAGCACCTCGACAAGAATTGGTTGCTCAATATAAAACTCTTGCGCCACTTCCGAATCCAATTCGATGCGCGAGAAAGCAAGACTGCTACCCAAACCCGTCTCAGTGATGTCATCGACGAGATCGGGCACTTCGGTTTGGCTAGGCAGCTGGCGCAACAATTCGGAGAATGCCTCTTCCATTTGCACCGTTTGCTCTTTGTACTCTTCTAAATTGGCAGCCATGACAGCTTTTTGCTCGAAGGAAACTCGCAGTGTAGATTCCTCTTCCTGCCAACGCGTTAACTCTGCTTGTAGGTTGCGAATATCGAACCAAAAGCCCGCCCCTATGCAAACAACAAATAAGGTCAGCGCGATAATGATTTTAACAATACCAGGCCAAACACCAATCGACTCAATATCGCTGAGATTATTCCAATCAAAACTCTGCAGCTCCTTTCGCAATTCATTTAGGGACATTACTGTTCCTCCCCGCGATTAGGCTCTTGCAAGAATAGCGTTAATGTAAACGCATTCGCGGCGCGCTGATCGGAGTTGGCATCGGCGCTGGCTGCAGAGATTTGCTGTAGACTTGGATTTACGAACCACTCAGAGTCATCTATACGACGCATTAATTCGGACACTTTATTGTTCGACTCAGCGATGCCTTCTATCTCCAAGCGCTCACCGTTGCGCTCCAATGTGTTGAAGTAAATGCCAGTGGGAAGTGCTTTCACAAACTCGTCGAAAATACGCACAATACCAGGGCGCGAACCCTGCAAATCTTGAATGACTTCCATGCGCGAGTTGATCTGCTCTTTTTGTTCTTTCAACTCGTTGATCTCGGCAATACGAGCATCCAATATCAACACTTCTCGCCGTAGAAATTCGTTACGCGCTTGTTGGTATCGAATATCTCCACGGAAATTTCTATCGATCAAAAACACGATACCAGCGGCGATGACAACGACACCCATAAGCAGAACGAAAAATTCTCGCTTACGCTCTTCGCGAAGTTGCTCGCGCCATGGCAATAAATTTATGCGTGCCATCAGTACTTTCCTCTCATGGCCAGCCCGCACGCAATCATCAATGCAGGCGCATCGTTAGTCAGCATGGTTTTATTCACTTTACTGCCGAACGACAAATTGAGGAATGGATTGCCTACGATGGCAGGCGTGGCAATTTGCTCACGCACTAGATCACTTAAGCCCTCGACAGCGGCAACTCCGCCCACCAACACTATTTGGTCGACATCGTTGTATTGGCTGGAGGAAAAAAAGAACTGCAAGGAACGACTAATTTGCTGCACGACAGCATCTTTAAAAGGCGCCAGTATTTCTTGCTCAAACTCCTCTGGCAGCGTGCCGCGCCTAATCCCAGCTTCGGCCTCAAGTGCCGACAAGCCAAAACGACGCTGTACGTCTTCAACTAGCTGACGACCACCAAACAATTGTTCGCGCGTGTAAATCGTTTTGCCGTTGAGCAAAACATGCAAAGTCGTTACTGTTGCCCCTACATCTAGAATAGCAACCGTTTGCGGATCATTCGTTGAGAGTTGGTCTTGCAATAGCCCAAAAGCCCGCTCCATAGCGTAGGCTTCTATATCGACCACTTGCGCTTTCAAACCACCGGCTTCCAAAGCCCCTACACGAGACTCCACGTTTTCTTTTCGACATGCCGCTAGCAATACATCCACAAAATCAGAATTCGGGTCCACAGCCTCTTGCCGCTCGAAATCTATCGCGACCTCACTCAGAGGATAAGGAATATATTGATCCGCCTCGACAATGATTTGATTTTCCATCTCAGAGTCAGTCAGCGCCGCATTCATTTCAATAATCTTGGTAATCACGGCAGAGCCTGCCACCGCGACAGCCGCATCTTTCGTACCCGGCTTGAGCATTGATACGGCCTGACTGATGCACTCGCCCACGGCATCAATGTCGCTGATATTTTTTTCTACGACGGCGTTCGCTGGAAGTGGGCGGATAACATAGTTCTCAATGCGGTACTTGCCGTTGTTCAAACTGAGCTCAAGCAGTTTCACGGCTGTGGAACTGATGTCCACACCGAGCAGGGTTTTCGATTTGCGACTCAACAATTCCAGCACATTTATGTTCCGCGTCTAATTCTCAATATTAATATCGGCACTTAACGCCATAACACCAGCAAAAAGGGCCGTTTTGCCCCAAGCAAGTCCATTAAATTGAGGTCCGCTCCCAGCTAGTGACACTGCAAATTGCCGCAGCGTTAATCCGTGCATTGGAGTATAGATTCAAATGTTGAATTTGACCGCCAACATAGGCGATTCCCCAACACGCTCATATCAAAACAAAATTATATATAATTTTCAATAGATTATATAAGGTTTTCAATAAATAACTTTATGTTGCTAACTGCATCAAAGATCAGGCTGCCTGGTTGAACTAGCTCACAATTCTCGCAAGCACTCAAAGCGCGCCACAATGGCGCTCAGCAAACACTTCCAGACTCACAGGAAACCTCTATCTCACTGTAATTAAAGACTATTTTATTTTATTGCCAGCTTAGCCTTCGATAATATCGCCTAGCAAGCAGCCGAACCCCCGCAACAATATTCCCGACAATTTCACTCAAGATTAATCGACTTGGAGAGTATATAATGCCTGCCTTAAGGACAGTTTATGTCGTGTTTTGCGTAACAGAAGGCATTCGTTAACGGTCATAAGTTGAATAATACGACAAATCTCTAGCATAGAAGCGTGGCAACCCTTACGTGAACAAAAGCCTTAAAAAAGTATTCAGAATCACATTCTGGTTTGGAATTTTCTGCATGAGTGGCGCTGTCATGGTGGCTGCAGCAGCATTCCTATACCTATCACCTCAGTTGCCTTCGGCCGAGTCTTACCGATATGTGCAACTCGAAACGCCTCTGCGCATTCTTACCGCCGACAAAAAACTCATTGACGAAATTGGCATTCGCCGCGACCCGATCCCCTACGAGTCGATTCCGCCCATGATGCTCAACGCTGTCATTGCTAGCGAAGACCCTCGTTTCTACTCGCACCCTGGCGTCGATATTCGCGGGCTACTACGAGGGTTCTATGGTTTTGTGCGTGGCATCAACTTAGGTGGCGGCAGCACCATCACCATGCAACTGGCCAACAACATCTCCTTTGACGATGACAATGTGTACGAGCGCAAATTAAAAGAAATCCCCTTTGCTCTGCGCATTCAGCGAGAGCTCAGCAAAGAAGAAATCATTACACTTTATCTGAACCTCATCTATTTCGGCTCAGGTGCTGATGGTATCAATGCCGCCGCCTACGCGTATTATGGCAAACCTATTTGGGAACTCGACATCCATCACTTTGCGATGCTGACTTCTGTCCTTCCATGTCCATCGCCATGCAACCCTATAGCCAACCCTCGCCGAGCTGAGACACGACGCAACGTGGTCCTCACCAAGATGTATGAACAGGGCATGATTACGCGCACGCAATACCAAACCGCAATCAATACACCCGATGATGCCCGTCGCCACAGCCGCCGCATCGAAGTAAGCGCTCCCTATGTCGCTGAAATGGTTCGCCAAGAGCTTTATCGTGATTATGGCGAAGACATCTACCGCAAAGGTTTCGAAGTCACTACGACCATTCTTAGCGAAAATCAGATTGCGGCACGCAGTGCACTCACAAACGGCTTAGAAAACTTCTACGATAAACGCCACGGCTATCGAGGAACTGAGGGCCATGTGAGCACTCCAGCCGACACAGACCCATTGCCCTTCTATCTAGAAGCACTCGAAGGCTATTCCACTGCGGGCAATCAAGTGCCTGCCGTAGTCAGCGCTGTACACGATCAAAGCATTCAAGTGGTTCGCGCTGATGGCAATTTCCTCACTATCAATTGGGACGGCCTGCGTTGGGCCGCGCCATTTGTAGACCGAGGTAACGCCTGGCCAAGACCACAAAATGCGGCGGAGATCGTCGAAGTTGGCGACATCGTTCGCATCAAACAAGAAGACAGTGAGACTTGGTCTTTAGGACAGATACCAGAGCTGCAGGGCGCCATCGTCTCTGTATCACCTTACAACGGTGATATCCTCGCGCTTACTGGGGGTTATGATTTCAATGTCAGTCAAGTCAACCGCGCCATCACCCCGCGCCCACCAGGCTCTGGCTTTAAGCCCTTCTTGTATGGCACCGCGCTTGAGAATGGCTACACTCCTGCCGACACTATCAACGACGCTCCGTTCGCGCGTGGCGACTACCGCCCACGAAATTTCGAAAACAATTTCATTGGCCCTGTTACTCTGCGCAATGCTCTGGCCACATCCCGCAATATTCCAGCCGTGCGACTCTATGACCAACTAGGTTCAGAGCTAGTTCTGCCTTTCGCAAAGCGCTTTGGTTTTCAGACTGAAAACTTCCCTCGCAACGATCTCACCATCGCCTTGGGCAGCCAAGATGTGCAACCGATTGAAATGGCCGTTGCCTTCGCCACCATTGCCAATGGCGGGCAAAAAGTTGATGCAACACTAATCAAAGAGATCAAGACTGTCGATGGACTCGTCCCGCTACCCGTGCAGGCAGTTGCCTGTGGAGATAGTTGCGAGAGCTTAGCGTTTGATGAGATGCCCGCACCGCAAGTCGTTGACCCAAGAATCACCTACATCATGGCCAGCATGATGCGCTCAGTGATCGAAGAGGGCAGCGGCCGACGCGTAAATAGAGAAATGAATCGCCAAGACTTGATGGGTAAAACTGGCACAACAAACGGCCCTGCCGAGCTTTGGTTCACAGGGTTTAATCGCGATGTCTCCACAAGCGTTTTTGTCGGATTCGATCAACCCCAACCCATGGGAGAGAATGAGCAAGGTGCGACAGTCCCAGTCCCTATTTGGATCGACTATATGAGCGCGGTGCTCGATGGCAAGCCAGAAAGCATGTTAGAACGCCCGGACGGAATCGTGGATCGTTTGGTGGATAAACAAACTGGGAAAATTGCTCGCCCGGGGCAAGCCAACACCATGTTCGAGCTATTTATGCAGGAAAATGCGCCAACGCAGACAGAAACTGCACGACCAAACACGCTCGAGGAAACTGACGAAGCCCCCACCATCGAAACCATCTTCTAAAAAATTAGGCACGAGAAAAAGGCGTTAGAGTAAGCTCTAACGCCTTTTCTATTCAGTCTAAGCGATTTGCAATTAAACTGAGCGAGTACCGAAACGCTTCTTGAAGCGATCTACACGGCCACCACTGTCAAGAATCTTCTGCTTGCCAGTATAGAAAGGGTGGCAATCTGAACATACGTCCAAAAGAATATCTTTGCCCAGCGTAGAGCGAGTCTTCAGCACATTGCCACAACTACAAGTTGCAGTCATTTCTACGTAATTTGGGTGAATATCGGGTTTCATTATCCTGCCTCATCAATAGGTTTTCACTGGGTTCGCCACACCGGGTTTGCAACAAAATACCCTGCACTGCCAGCGAAACGGGCTCGCATTCTACCAAACAGTGCTAGATTCGCAAGTAGGAGTCACGAATAATTCACTAACTAGATTAGATATTGGGCAGAGAGTGCCAATAAACAAGGGGGCGTTGGAGCTTAACTTTTCGCTTGATTAGCCTTGATTCGCTCATGATTGCGCACCACTTCGCGCATGATCTGCTCTAGAATCTCGGCCACGAGATCAGGGTTTACACCGTGCTTGTCGCACACCGCCCTAATATCTGCCAATTTGCGACTCTCTCGCTCAGGGTCAAGCGCTCCTAATTTGTGCGCGGCCTTTAACTCGCCAACCCGTTGCGTCAGTGCAAAACGATTTGCTAATAACAACACCAAGCCAGTGTCGATCCGGTCTATTTGCTCTCGGACCTGAAGAAGCTCCTCAGGGACTGCTTGCGTGCTCATGCTCATCACTCCAACTGTGACATCTAGGGTTTGCCGTGGCGGCGAGTATAAACCAAAACCCCAACCGTGGCACAGAAGCAGTATCGAGGATTGCTTGTCACCCCCCTCCCAAACCCTTTACCATGATCGTGCTATCCACCTCGATCGTCCGCAATTCCAACAAGACTATTCGTTTATATGCCTAAGCAAATGCAGAGCACTGATAAATCGCCGCAAACGGTGATTCTTAGATTAGCGGTGCCGTCTCCTTTGCGACGCTTCTTCGATTATCTACCCCCAAAAGACCTCTCCTTGGAGGCAATAGAAGCCATACAACCCGGCATGCGCGTTCGTGTGCCCTTTGGTCCACGCGCATTAATCGCCATTGTCGTTTCCTTGGAGTCACACACCGAAGTGCCTCAGACAAAGCTACGTGCCGCCCTTGAGATTCTCGATGTTGAGCCATTACTCCCCAAATCTCTCTTAGGAATGTTTCTGTGGGCGGCGCAGTATTACCAGCACCCTCCAGGGGATGTCTTTCAAAACATGCTCCCCACTCTTTTACGTCAAGGCCGGCCAGCTAAACGCCCTGGCAATAAAGTGTGGCAGTTAAGTGAAACGGGTAAGGCTCTTGAAGACGGAGATCTGCGCCGCGCGCCTAGGCAGCGCGAGATCGTGGCCTTTTTGAAGGAGCACGAAGCACTCGATAAATCTGCCGTGACCGAACTGGATATTTCAGCGAGCGCCCTCATCGCGCTACAAGCCAATGGCTTCATTGTAATGCAAGAGCGCGAAGTAAAGAGCAGCAGCGCCCATGACGCGGCGCATTCATCTCAACAGGCCTTGGAGTTGAACCAAGAACAAACCAACGCAGTAGAGACAATCCAACAAACGCTGGACGGCTTTACCTGCCACCTACTCGATGGCGTGACGGGAAGTGGTAAGACGGAAGTGTATTTGCAGGTAATTGCCAATGTCTTGGCGCAGTCTCGGCAAGCGCTCGTGCTTGTTCCAGAGATTAGCCTTACGCCACAAACGATTGCTCGATTCAGACAACGCTTTAAGTGTCGTATTGCAGTGCTGCATTCTGGTTTGACCGATACCGAGCGTATGCAAGCTTGGCTTGAGGCTCGCGACGGAATTGCGCAGATTGTTATTGGCACTCGCTCGGCTTTGTTCACGCCCTTAGCAACGCCTGGGCTTATCATTTTGGACGAAGAACATGACAGCTCATTCAAGCAGGGAGAAGGCTTTCGCTACTCTGCGCGCGACTTAGCGATTGTTCGCGCACAACAAGAAAAAATCCCAATTGTGCTCGGCTCTGCCACCCCAAGCTTAGAATCTCTGCATAACGCCTTGAGCGGCCGCTATACGCATTTGCTCCTGCGTGAACGCGCAGGCAATGCCGCGCCTCCAGTGTTAAAGCTCATCGATACGAGCCATGAGGTTCTGCAGGAGGGGTTTTCAGAACCGCTTCTATTGCAGATCCGGGCGCATATTCAGCGAGGACAGCAGGTATTAGTCTTTATCAACCGTCGCGGTTTCGCTCCGACCTTGCAATGCGGGGATTGCGGCTGGACAGCGGAATGCAATCGCTGCGATGCGCGCATGACATTGCACAGAAGCACCCCGCACCTGCGCTGCCATCATTGCGATACAAGACGCCCGGTGGACTATTTCTGCCCGCTTTGCAAATCGAAGAACTTACATCCCATTGGTTTGGGCACAGAGCGTAGCGAAGCATTTCTCGCACAACAATTTCCCGCCACCCGCGTACTGCGTGTAGACCGAGACACCACTCGCCGCAAGAACGAGCTCGACATCCTTCTCAATGAGGTGCACCAAGGCAAGCCTTGCATACTCATTGGCACACAAATGCTAGCGAAAGGGCATCACTTTCCCAACGTGACGCTTGTCGCAGTTCTCGATGCGGACGCAGGATTGTTCAGCGCTGATTTTCGTGGGCAGGAACACACTGCGCAACTATTGATTCAGGTAGCCGGTCGCTCCGGCCGCGCCGGTGCCGCCGGAGAAGTCCTCATTCAGACGCGCCACGCCAGCCATGAAACCTTAAACAGCTTAGTCAATGAAGACTATGGGCATTTCGCCAGACACCTATTGCAAGAACGCCACTCGACCCAAATGCCCCCCTTTAGCTATCTCGCGCTATTCAGAGCCGAAGCACTATCCCCGCAAGCACCCGAGACATTCTTAACTATGGTGCAGCAAATGGCCTATCGAATTGCCGACGAACAAGGCATCGAAGACGTCATGCTCATGGGGCCTCTCCCAGCCCCAATGGAAAAGCGCAATGGCAAGTTCCGCTCACAATTGCTTCTGCAAAGCACCGCCCGGCCTAAACTACAGCAATTGCTCAGTTTGCTATGTCCGCAACTTGAGGCTAGCAAAGAGGCACGCAATGCACGGTGGTCAATCGATGTAGACCCGCAAGACATGATCTAAGAGAGCACCCATGCTTCGATAACAGTGGTTGAAGCAGGCAATTATCTGGATAATAAGCGCACATAAAACGGGGCAACGTGAAAGCGTTGCCACAACTAGATTGACGCAATCAAAGGCAGACCATGGCACACGACTTCGCCAAAACAAGAAACAAAAATCGCGCAGAGCCAGAGCCTCAGCCCCCTCCACAACCCAATAAAGGGATGCTCATGACAGGACTGCTCACTGGGCTTGTTCTTGGCTTCTTCGCATCGTTTTTGATTTATATCTCAGGCATTCTGCCACCAGTGAACAATAGTGATCCCCAGGCGGATGCCGACAATGCCGCACAACTCTTGGCGGCACAGCAACGGCGCAACGAAGAATTGGAGCAAGCCGCAGAGCGTTTGCAGTTAGAGTTTTACAAAGAACTCCCTAACTACGAGGTCATCGTCGACAATATGCCTAACACTGCGGTGACAACGCCAAGCGCCACAACCACCAACGCGACGACCTCGGCTCCCTCGCCGACACAAGCGCCCGCAGTTGCAGCACAAGAACAGGGCAGTTATATGATTCAGGCAGGTGCATTTCAACAAGAAAGCTCAGCGCAGGCCCAAAGTGCTAGGCTCACGGCGCTAGGGCTAGAAGCGCGCATTAAGAAAGAGGCACTTTTAGGCAAAACCTTATTCCTTGTACAGACTGGCCCCTACAGCACACGCGACCAAGTCACCCAAGCAGAGCGCCTACTACGCAGCGCAAGCATCGACAGTATCCGCATCGGTTTAAGCCAGTAACGAGAAACCAGCGCCGCGATCCAGCCTTGAAATCGCAGCGCGTTTTCCCCATATCCCTAGGCATCAGGGTGAAACCTATCATCAATATCGACAACAGCACGTCTACGTTTTAGTGCTGCAGGAGCAATAGTTTGGAACAGTATCGCGGCACAACCATCGTTTCAGTGCGACGCGGCAACAAAGTCGTCATCGGTGGCGACGGCCAAGTCTCACAAGGCAACACGGTTATGAAGGGCAATGCCCGCAAGGTACGTCGTCTATATAAAGATCAAGTTATCGCCGGGTTCGCTGGCGGCACGGCGGATGCGTTCACTCTCTTTGAACGCTTCGAAGAGCAGTTAGAGAAACATCACGGCAAATTGGTTCGCTCTGCAGTGGAGCTCGCGAAACTTTGGCGTACCGACCGCGCCTTGCGTCGCCTCGAGGCCTTACTCATCGTGGCCGATAAAGAAGCATCTCTCATCATTACGGGCAATGGCGATGTCATCGAACCGGAAGACTCTCTTATGGCAATCGGCTCCGGAGGCTCTTTTGCACTTTCTGCAGCACGCGCCTTGTACAGACACACCGAGCTTGATGCACATAGCATTGTGTCACACTCACTCGGCATTGCTGCCGACATTTGCGTATACACCAACCAGAACCACACCATCGAAACACTCGAATTTTAGAGACTCTGTGACCATACCAGGGCATTGAACTTATGCTTGGCGTGCCGCCATTTATGCACGCCAATATTAATTAGGAACAGCATCATGACTAGCATGACTCCGCGAGAAATCGCCTCCGAACTCGATAGATTCATTGTCGGCCAGAATGCCGCTAAACGTGCTGTGGCCATTGCCTTGCGCAATCGCTGGCGCCGCATGCAATTACCTGAAAGCTTCCGCCAAGAGGTCACCCCAAAGAACATCTTAATGATCGGCCCAACGGGGGTTGGTAAAACAGAGATCGCTAGACGCTTAGCAAAACTGGCCAATGCCCCTTTTATTAAAGTTGAGGCCACAAAGTTCACTGAGGTCGGCTATGTTGGCCGCGACGTTGACTCAATCATTCGCGATTTAGTCGATGTGGCGGTGAAGATGTTGCGCGAAGAACAGATTCGCAAAGTGGAACCATTTGCGGAGAATGCCGCAGAAGATCGTATTCTCGACGCTCTGCTGCCACCTGCCCGGGGCATGGAAGGCGAAGAGCTTGCCGAGAAAACTGACAATAGCACCCGACAAATATTCCGCAAAAAATTGCGCGAGGGCGATCTCGACGAGAAAGAGATCGAAGTCAAAGTGACCGAAAACGCCGCCGGCGTTGAGATCATGGCACCGCCTGGTCTAGAAGAGATGACTAGCCAGCTTAAAAGCATGTTCTCCAACATGAATTCTGGGAAAAAGAAGACTAGACGCCTTAACGTCAAAGATGCCTTCAAACTCCTCAAAGAAGAGGAAGCTGCGAAACTGGTGAACGAAGACGATATTCGTACACAGGCCATCTCTGTAACGGAGCAAACAGGCATTGTGTTCTTGGATGAAATCGACAAAGTCACTGTTCGCAATGATAGCGGCAGTAGTGGCGTATCACGCGAAGGCGTGCAACGCGATTTACTTCCATTGATCGAGGGTTCCACGATCACGACTAAATACGGTAGCGTGAAAACCGACCATATTTTATTTATTGCATCTGGCGCCTTCCATCTTTCCAAGCCTTCAGATCTTATTCCTGAGCTACAAGGCCGATTGCCAATTCGCGTTGAGTTAGAGGCACTAACGGCCAATGATTTCGAACGCATCTTGTCAGAGCCTAGCTGTTCTCTCACCGAACAGTATCAATCACTACTCGGTACCGAAGGCTTAACGGTGCGTTTCGCCCAAGATGGCATTGCCAAGATCGCGGAGATTGCTTTTCAAGTAAACGAGCGCACTGAAAACATCGGCGCGCGACGCCTGCACACCGTAATGGAGCGATTATTAGAAGAGGTGTCATTCTCTGCATCTGATGTCAGCGTGGGAGACGAAAAAGAACTGGTGATTGACGCTGACTATGTTGAAGCTCAGCTCAATGACCTCGCAAGGGATGAAGACTTAAGTCGCTTCATTCTTTAATTCAACTATCGCTTCAAGGCTCGCACGTTGATGAGTATTCCTAGCACCGTAAAGCTGCATCGCCGGTCCGCCATATTGGAGCTCCAATATGGCGAGGGCGAACAGTATCAATTGCCGGCGGAACTATTACGGGTCTACTCCCCTTCGGCAGAAGTCAGAGGGCACGGCAAAGGGCAAGCCGTGCTGCAAACCGGCAAGCGAGACGTAGGCTTGTTGAAAGTCGAACCCGTTGGGCATTACGCTATCAAACTCACTTTCGACGATGGCCATGACTCTGGCATTTATAGCTGGGACTATTTATATCAACTATGCCAAGAAAAAGACGCGCGTTGGCAGTCCTATCTCACTGATTTAGACAATGCTGGGGCCAGCAGAGACCCTATTGATGGCAACCCCGCATTGTCAGACTCAGTACAAGTGATTAACATACAGCCGCTATCAAAGCCTAAGAGCTGATCAGCCCTGCAAGTGTTCAAGGCACCTGCGGTCATTTAATAGCCCTTATTTTAGGGAAAGCAGGATTCGTCTATGTCCGAGAACAAAAACCCTCACCAAGACTCCGACTCGCCAACAACGCATTTCGGCTATGAACAAGTCCCCGTGCAAGAAAAAGCGAAGCGAGTCGGCCAAGTATTTCATTCTGTGGCAGGCAAATACGATGTCATGAATGACCTAATGTCCTTAGGCAGCCATCGCTTAGTCAAACGCTTCACGGTAGAGCTCAGTGGTGTCCGTGCCGGTCATAAAGTACTTGATTTAGCAGGTGGAACAGGCGATTTTACAATCCGCTTCTCTTCTTTGGTTGGCAAAACCGGACAAGTGGTATTGGCTGACATCAATGCCTCGATGCTACAAGTAGGACGTGATCGTCTAATCGACAAGGGGATCACTGACAATGTGCTATATAGCCAAGTCAATGCCGAACAACTCCCCTTCGCCCCAGGCACCTTCGACTGCGTGTGCATCGCTTATGGGCTGCGCAACGTCACGGACAAAGAAGCAGCATTACGTTCGATGTACTCTGTGCTAAAGCCTGGCGGCCGTGTCATCGTGCTGGAGTTCTCAAAGCCTCGCAATGAACTAGTTAGCAAAGCCTACGACGGTTATTCGGCACTATGGCCAATCGTTGGCAAACTAGTCACCGGTGACGCTGATAGCTATCGCTACCTAGTTGAATCCATTCGCATGCATCCAGACCAAGATACGCTCAAGTCGATGATGGAAGACGCCGGTTTTTCGGACTGCAGATACCATGACGTGATGGGCGGCGTGTGCGCTATTCACCTAGGCTTTAAAGCCTTAGACGCCGAGTAAGCGAAGGCATGCCCATGAATGCTCTACTACGCTCAACCCTCTGCGCGCCAATAGAGGGGATCATCAACACCCTTCTCGCTCAGGACCCAAGCGCAATGGTAAAACTGCAGCGCTACAGCGGTAAGGTTGTTCGCTGCGAGTGCACCACTCCCATACGTTTCGAATGCTTTTTATTAGTAGAAGACGCCCGCATCGCACTTTTAAGCCTCTATGAAGGTGAGCCCGATGCCAGTCTCAGCGCAAGCGCCAGTGCATTTAGCAAAATAGCTATGAGTAGCTCGCAAACCGAAGCGCTGTTCTCGCCTGATATCGCCCTTAGCGGCGACACACACTTAATTCAGGCTCTGCATCAGATCATCGGCCAGCTAGAAATTGACTGGGAAGCGCACATGGCCGTGATTTTCGGCGATGTGGCTAGTCATCAACTCGGCAAAATATTGTCAAGCTCTGCGCGCTGGGCCACGCAAAGCAAGGAGGCTGTCCTCGCCAATGTTGAAGAGTATCTTCACGAAGAGGCGCAAATCCTTCCTAACAAAACCGAATTCGCACACTTTAGTGCTCGCCTAGATGAACTCAAACTCTCTCTCGATCGTATTCAAGCAAGAACAGCGCGTCTGGACAAAGCCTTGGACGAAACGTCCTCCTAAACTGTAACAACACGGCCTTTTATAGCTCTAATTACGTATTGCAGGCTGTATAAGGGAACAGTGGCAAAGTGTCACAGAGCCTTGTATTCACCGAAAAGAGTAGGATAATCGAGTAATACCCCGTGCAAGCTAAAAATACGGGAAGGATCAGGAGAATTTACGATGAAAACGACAGATGGCTTAAAACTAGCTTCCTCAGCCGCTGCACTATTACTAGCATCCGCGACACTCTCTGCAGGCACACATGCTGAAGAAGTCGCCACCCCAGTCAAGGTCAGCCAATGCCACGGTATCGAGGGCGTTGACGAGGTTGTTGGCTTCGCCAGTGGTCATGCCATGATTTCCAAAAGCTTCTGCAATAAATTGGGAGGCACTGAGGTTGACGCGCTAGAGTTTCCTGCCCAAGTACCAGCGCCAGTAGGCGTGCAAGTGGCCTATTGCAACGACCTGTTCAGCTGCAATACCTTCAGCGCCTGCAAGGGCAATGGTAATGATAACTGTGCGGGGCAGAACACCTGTCACGGCATTGGTTTCGTCGCCATCTCATCAAGCGATATGAGCATCTCTGAACAGATGTGCGGCAAGCTTGGTGGCAACCTAATTAGCGCTCTTTAAATCGCGATTGGAGCACTCAATGCTTGGCTACGGCCTCGGTCTGCGCAGCGTCCACTATGACTACGTGTTGACCCATTGGCCGACTGAGGTCGACTGGTTCGAGCTAATCACCGAAAACTATCTAGCGCCAGGCGGCCGCCCTCGCGCTGTCATTAGGAAAATTCGCGAACACTACCCCGTGGTTCTTCATGGCCTTTCCTTCAATATTGGGACGGATGAAGAGCCTGATTGGGATTATTTGCGGCAATTACGACAACTCAGTGATGAGATCCAACCTGAATGGGTATCAGACCACCTATGTTGGACAGGCCTTGATGGCTACACATCTCACGACCTTCTACCGATCTCATACAATACTCAAAGCTTAGAGCACTGCGCATCGAAGATTGCCCAAATCCAAGACTTCTTGGGACGCAACATCGTCCTAGAGAACCCGTCGGTGTATATCGGGTTCCGCTCTAGCACCATGGGCGAGGCGCAGTTCATCAATGAATTGGTCAAGCGCACTGGCTGCGAAGTCCTGCTCGACATTAATAATGTGTATGTTTCTGCATTTAATCTTGGGCTTGACCCCTATACGATCGTCGACACATTAAACCCTGCTGCGATCAGACAATTCCATTTGGCTGGCCACACCCACAACGGAAACCACATCATCGATACCCATGACCACCCCGTCAGCGACGAGGTGTGGAAGTTATACGCGCATGCTTGCAAGCGCTTTGGCCCCGTGACCACATTATTGGAACGAGACGATCACATTCCAGAGTTTCCAGAGCTTGTGCGCGAACTGCAACTTGCGCGAAAACTGCAAGAACAGACCCTCGCCCAGCTTCGCGAGCCAATACACGCGTGAACTGGAAAGAGGAACAAGCACGGTTTTGGAGTTGGATTAACCACCCCCAGGACCTGAACACCGACGCAAAAGCGATCGCCACCTTGCTGGCGCCCCACAGCCATATCAGCCAGGCACAAGCACTTTCGATCTATAATAATGCCTACCACCAACGTTTAGTCGATGTTTCTAGCGCTCTATTTCCAGTACTGTTCCATACCTTGGGTCGCGACCTCTATACCCAGCTATGGCTGGCCTATATGGCCGCCCATCCTCCTAGGAACGGCCCAATACACAGAGTTGGCGAACACTTACACACATTTTTGCAACAACACCCGAAATTTGCCTCGTTACCGGCAGCAGCCGACATTGTGCAACTCGAATCCCACCTGACCTATCTGTTCGACAAAGCGGACGAGCCGGCTTACTCGCTCGCGGAATTGCAGGCATTGCCGCCGGACGACTGGGGCAAGATGCGCTGGCAAGCCAAGCAAGACTGGGCCCTGTTCCACAGCCACTTCGACCTAGAAAAATATTGGCGACAGATGCAAGAGTACATCGCGCAAGAGGGAGAACCAGGCAATACAAATTTCGCGATTGAGCCCTTGCCACAAGACACCGGTGGCCAGCCAAATTACCTAGTTCTGCGTCAAGCCTATCGCATGCAGTTCCAGCGAATTCGCCCAGAATTCGCCACGTTCCTGCAAGCGATAGAGCAAGAACAAGACTTCGCGCATATTTGCACTACTTTGGCGCACACCTATCCTGAACACGATATCCCAGCCCTGAGTTTACAACTACTACTACGCGCGATTGAGCTAGAACTTCTTTGCCAATCCACCCTCAAAGTGGCCCCCGAAGCCTTGTCGTAACTCGCGCTTAATGCTATCTTTGCCAGCCCTTATTACCCCAAATGTAAACTCCTGATATTTAAACAAATACTCAATAGTCTGCGTTCGCAAAGCCCCATGGCAAATTAAGGCTGAACCTGTGTCTCACATCCCTCGACTCCTAAAACTGCTTAACACCGCCGCTCGCTACAGACTCGATCAGGTGTCCGAGGAGCTCAGACCGAAGGGATTGCCAGGATTCTTATTTCGCGTATGGAGCCTACCGTTTCGAGGGGCTGCAACACGCCAGCTGCCCCCAGAAACACGTCTGCGGCTCGCGCTAGAAGAGTTGGGCCCTATCTACATAAAATTCGGCCAACTTCTTTCGACCCGCCGCGACTTCCTGCCGCATCAACTCGCAGATGAACTGCAATCACTTCAAGACAAAGTCCCGGGCTTTACCAGCCCTAGCATTCAAGCAATCGTCGAAGAAGCACTGCAATGCCCGTGGCAAGAAGTCTTTGCTGAGCTAGATCAGCAAGCGCTTGCATCAGCCTCTGTCGCACAAGTGCATAGTGCACGTCTTCATAGCGGTGAAGAGGTCGTCGTCAAGGTGATACGGCCAGGGATCGACAAGATCATCCGTGAAGATTTACAGGTTTTGCATTGGTTCGCTGGATTGATCGAACGCTTCGTCCCCGATGGCAAACGTCTGCATTCGAAAGAGGTTGTCGCCGATTACGAGAAGATTATTGTCGACGAACTAAATCTCTTGGCAGAGGGTGCCAATGCCACACAGCTGCGGCGCAATTTTGAAAACTCCCCGTCACTTTATGTTCCCAAGGTCTATTGGGAGTATAGCCGCAGCAATGTCTTAGTGATGGAGCGTATCTATGGCACTCCAGTGGCTGACATTGCAGCCCTTGAAGCCCGCAATGTTAATTTAAAGAAACTCGCAGAAACTGGCGTGGAGATATTCTTTACCCAAGTATTCACCCACAGTTTCTTTCATGCCGATATGCATCCAGGCAATATCTTTGTGGCCTTGCACAGTCCTGAGAACCCTCAGTACATCGCGATCGACTGTGCCATTATCGGCTCGCTTAGCCGTGATGATCAGCAATACCTTGCACGCAACTTGCTCGCCATCTTTAAGCGCGATTATCGCAAAGTGGCCGAACTGCACGTCGAATGTGGCTGGGTGCCCAAAGATACGAAAGTGCACGAGTTTGAATCTGCTATGCGTTCAGTGTGCGAACCAGTCTTCGAAAAACCCCTAAAAGACATCTCTTTTGGCTACCTACTCGTACAATTGTTTAGCACTGCAGGGCGCTTCAATATGGAGGTTCAACCCTCCCTCGTGCTATTGCAAAAAACCCTTCTCAATGTCGAAGGCCTAGGGCGTCAGCTCTACCCTGAGCTCGATCTATGGACCACAGCACTGCCGTTCTTAGAGGACTGGAACCGTCGACGCATGCAGCCCAAAACGCTGTTTAACGCCCTGAAAGAAAACGTCCCTGACTGGATCGAGCAATTGCCTTATTTGCCCGCACTGATGATCGATGCACTAACGCAGACCCAGCAGTTGAGCGCCATGAACCAGGCCATGCAGAAACGCTTAGACGACGCTGAACAGCGCAGCCGCGATCGACGCAAACGCAACTCAGTCGCCGCCGCCATCTTCCTTGGGATTGGCGTCATTGGCTTGTTCACGCCGATGCATGCACTGGTAGAGACTGTGCCCTGGTGGAGTCTATTAGGCTTTGCTGGCGCGGTTTACCTTTTGTGTTTTAGGCGCTGACATAGCATACTAGCGCGCATGAATTTAGCAGCAGAAACAGACCTAAAAGCACCCTGGCTCGATGCCATCAAGTGGAATGAAGACGGCTTAGTCCCTGTTATCACACAAGACTATCTCAGTGGCCGAGTTCTTACCCACGCCTGGCTAAACAAAGAGGCGCTTGCATTGGCGCAACAAGAAGGGCGAGCAGTCTATTGGTCTCGCTCCCGAGCCAAATTATGGCGCAAGGGCGAAGAGTCCGGTTTTATTCAAAAGCTGCATGCTACGTATTTAGACTGCGATGGCGATACTGTCTGCTTCATGGTCGAACAAATTGGCGGAATTGCCTGCCATACAGGGCGCGAAAGTTGTTTTTATCGAAAGTTAGAAGATGAACAATGGCATAACGTTGACCCTGTTTTGAAAGACCCGAAGGCGATTTACGCAAAGTAAACAGGCTTAAAACCTTGCCAGTTCACCACAAACGAGTTGCGAGTCACAAATGAGTGATATATTGATAGAACTTGGGCGCATCCTAGAACAACGCAAACAAGCAGATGCCTCCAGTTCCTATGTTGCAAGCCTGCACCACAAAGGGCTTAACAAGATTCTTGAAAAAGTGGGAGAGGAAGCGACAGAAACGATCATCGCGGCTAAAGATGTCGCAAGTACACAAGATCGAGAGTCGCTAGTGAAGGAAACGGCTGACCTTTGGTTTCACAGCATGGTGATGTTAAGCCATCTGGATCTCGGGCCAGAAGATGTATTAGAAGAGTTGCGTAATCGGTTTGACATCTCTGGTCTGGCCGAAAAAGCAGCACGCAAACACACAAAGTAAGAGTATAGGCTCTACCTGACACCCGTCACGGGTCGGTAGCATAGCCATTTGGAGGCAGTAATGGGTTTCGGTGGAATTGGAATTTGGCAATTAGTAATCATTTTGGTGATCGTCGTTATGTTGTTTGGCACGAAAAAGCTACGCAATCTTGGCTCCGACTTAGGCGGGGCTTTGAAAGGCTTTAAAAGCGCCATGAAAGACGAAGATGGCAAAGACGCTGAAGCGGACGATGACACCGTCGGCGATGCATCCGCAATGAAATCTGAGAAGACTGAGAAGCCTGACGCGAAAGATTGATGCGAAAGATTGATGCGAACACTATTCGCGTATTTCACAACGCCTGTCTTATTTATTCACCTGATGCCGGAAAAAACTAATGTTTGATATTGGTTTCATGGAGCTGATGCTGATCAGCATTGTGGCACTGATTGTCATTGGACCGGAAAAACTCCCCGGGGCGATCAGAACCGCAACGCTATGGATTGGCCGCGCTAAACGTGGCTTCCAACAAGTGAAATCTGAGATTGAGCGCGAAATCGACGCCGATGACATCAAGCGGCAGTTGCACAACGAAGCGATTCTTGCTGATCTAAAGAAAGTAAAAGACAAGGCCGATGCCTTAGTAGAAAACACCAAAAATACCATCAATGATGTCAATGCAGAGGTGAACACCACTCTGAAGAACGAAGAAGAAGAGCTTAAGAGCGCCGTTGCAGACAAACCGAAAAACACAGGCAAGAGCACTGCTAAAGCGCTTGAGACTCCCGCAGCTGCAATAGACGACCCCGCAAGCCTAGATGACCCAGAGGCCGAAACCGACATAGAGCAAGATGCTACCGCTGACACACCAAGCGATAAGGGCGACCAACCCGAAGACGATGGCCCAGCAGAAGATTTCTACAACAACCCTCCTTCAGGCACTATCAAAGTGGAAGGCGGAGGCATTCGCCCTACTACTTCACTTGATGATGAAACAGATTCCGGACGCCGGTCATGAGCGACAAAGAACCCAGTGAAATAGGCGCTGACCTATCACTTATAGATCACCTAATTGAATTGCGCGACCGAATCTTGAAATCGGTATTAGCGATTTTCGTATTATTCCTGTCGTTATTTTATTTTTCTAACGACATCTATACCTTTGTGGCAACACCGTTATTGAACGTCTTACCTGAAAACATGGGCATGATTGCGATAGACCCAACATCGCCATTTTTCGCCCCGTTCAAACTGACATTTTATGTATCTCTATTTTTAGCAGCGCCTTATATTCTCTATCAGCTTTGGTCCTTCATTGCGCCTGGGCTTTATCAAAATGAGAAAGCGCTCGCGATCCCCCTGTTTGCCTCTAGCGTAATACTCTTTTACGCGGGCATCGCTTTTGCTTATTACGTCTTGTTTGGATTTGTTTTCGCCTTTTTTGTCTCGGTTGCACCAGATGGCATTTTGGTCACTCCCGACATCAACAGCTTCTTAAGTTTTGCTCTGACAATATTTTTTGCGTTCGGCATGGCATTTGAAATCCCGATCGCCGTTTTTCTATTGATCTGGGCAGGCATAGTCGAGCCTGACGACCTGAGCTCCAAACGTCCTTATGTAGTCGTTGGCTGCTTTATTGTCGGCATGCTATTAACGCCACCCGACCCCTTCACGCAATCTATGCTGGCACTGCCTATGTGGCTGCTATTCGAGATTGGCATTTTCTGCGGCCGCCTGATTAAGAAAAAACAAAAATCAGACGCGGAACAAGAATGAACTAAACGCGCAAAGTAAACGTCACTGGCCCGTCATTTTCTAGCGCCACTTTCATATCCGCTCCAAAACTTCCTGCCTGCACCCGCACCGGCGACTGCCTTGCCTCGGCAAGCATATAGTCATAGAGCGCCTCAGCTTCATTAGGCGCCATGGCACTGGAAAACCCTGGGCGCATTCCTTTGTCAGTGGTAGCTGCTAAGGTAAATTGCGAAACAAGCAATAACTCTGCATTGATATCCAATAGCGACAAATTCATGCGCCCTTGTTCGTCTGCAAACACACGGTAGTTTAAGATTTTATGCAGAAGCTTATCGGCTTTGGCTTCAGTGTCTTCGCGCTCAATCCCGAGTAGAACAAGCAAGCCTTTATCAATGCGCGCGCTGACCTCCCCGTCAATTGTCACTTGCGCCCAACTAGCGCGCTGTAGCAATGCGATCATGAGGCATTTCCTGGACGACACTCCCGCACCATCTGATTAGTAGCGCGAACCAGCGCATCAGTAATGCCGGGCTCTGAAGCAGAGTGACCCGCTTCGCGAATAATAAACAACTCGGCTTGGGGCCATGCCTCATGCAGCGCTAAGGCATTGTCCAACGGACACACAACATCGTAACGTCCGTGCACAATTATCCCAGGGATTCCTTGCAGGCGCTGTGCATTATTAATAATCTGGTTGGGTTGCAAAAACGCATCGTGCATAAAATAGTGCGCTTCGATACGCGCCATTGCCAATGCAATATGCGGATCATTCATCTTATCGACTACGTGTTGATTGGGCTTGAGGGTGGAGCAACAACCCTCCCAGTTCGACCAAATTTTCGCAGCTGACATGCGCGCAATCTCATCGTTTGAAACCAAACGTCTGTGGTATGCCGCAATCATATTATCGCGCTCTTGCTCAGGGATGTGCTCGTAGTAATCTGCCCAGTAGTCTGGAAATATTCGGCTGGCCCCTTCTTGGTAGAACCATTGCAAGTCTTGGTCTCGGCACAAAAAGATGCCGCGCAGCACCAACCCTAATACACGTTGCGGAAAACTTTGCGCGTAAACGAGACTAAGCGTGGACCCCCAAGACCCACCAAACAGCACCCACTTATCGACTTTTAGAAACTCCCGAATCCTTTCCATGTCTGCCACTAATGCAGAAGTATTATTATCCTCTAGCTCTGCATGCGGCGTGCTACGGCCAGCCCCGCGTTGGTCAAACACGATGATGCGATAGGCTTCGGGATCAAAAAAACGACGGCTTGATGAATCAGTACCCCCACCAGGGCCACCATGCACAAATACCGCGGGAATACCGTCCGGATTACCAGATTCTTCCACATACAATTCATGCACAGAACTCACCTTCAGGCGGTGGGTAGCGTATGGTTTAATTTCGGGAAATAGCACTAGCATAGCAAGTCCTCATGAGGTCCTAGAAACGCAATAGATTGCGCAATTGATCAGGCCAATCTTAGGGGAGTTTGCTTATTCTTGCGACAATTAGCCAAAAAAAAACGCCTGCATAATGGCGTTAACCATCGTGCAGACGTTTTTTTCTAAATCGTGCGTTACCCGCGTGGCACACCACCGCGGCCAGCACGCTTACGCTCGTTTTCTGTAAGCAGCTTTTTGCGCAGACGAATATGGTTAGGTGTAATTTCTACCAATTCGTCGTCTTCGATGAATTCCATCGCTTGCTCTAGCGTGTGCTTTACCGCTGGCGTTAAGACAATATTTTCATCTGTGCCTGACGCACGGACGTTAGTCAGCTGCTTGCCCTTGATTGGATTTACCACCAAATCATTTTCGCGGCTATGCAAACCTATGATCATGCCTTCGTACACTTCGACGTTTGGCTCGATGAACAAGCGGCCACGTTCCTGCAAGTTAAAGAGCGAGAAACCAAGCGCCTTACCTTTCACCATCGACACTAGCACGCCGTTTTTACGCGCACCGATATTGCCCATCTTCACAGGACCGTAATGGTCGAAGACGTGGTTCATCATACCGCTGCCCGAAGTCATGCTTAGGAACATCGAACGGAAACCGATTAGGCCACGCGTGGGCACGATGAACTTAATACGTACTCGGCCTTTACCGTCCATAACCATGTCTTGCAGATCCGCTTTACGCTGACCTAGCTCTTCCATGATCGAACCTTGGTGCTCTTCGTTACAGTCGATCACTAGCGCTTCGTGCGGCTCTTGCATAACGCCATCGATTTCTTGAACGATTACTTCTGGGCGAGAGATCGCCAGCTCAAAGCCTTCGCGGCGCATACTTTCAATCAATACAGACAAATGCAGTTCGCCACGCCCAGATACACGGTACTTATCTGGAGTTTCACCTTGCTCAACGCGCAGGGCGACGTTATAGATCAACTCACGATCAAGACGGTCTTTAATGTTGCGCGTGGTAACAAACTTGCCATCCAAACCAGCGAAAGGAGAGTCGTTCACTTGGAATGTCATGCTGATAGTTGGCTCGTCCACTGTTAGCGGCTTCATTGCCTCAACATGATCAGGGTCACACAATGTGTCTGAGATATTGAGCTTGTCGATACCTGTAATACAGATAATTTCACCGGCGCGAGCTTCTTCTACATCTACACGTTCAAGACCTAGGTGGCTCTTTACTTGCAGAATTTTGCCTTTACGCTGATTGCCTTCGCGATCAACGATCACGACAGGCATGTTCACCTTAGCAATACCACCCGTCACACGGCCGACACCGATAACGCCAACGTAGCTGCTGTAGTCCAACGCACTGATCTGCATTTTGAACGGAGCATCAACTGCTACAGGAGGAGGAGGAACGCGGTCAATGACAGTCTGGAACAATGGCGTCATATCTTCGGCCATCTCATCTAACTCTAAACCTGCAAAACCATTCAAAGCCGAGGCGTAGACTATTGGGAAATCCAATTGCTCATCGGTAGCGCCAAGCTTGTCGAAAAGGTCAAAAACTTCGTTGAGCACCCAATCAGGACGCGCACCGTCGCGGTCGACCTTATTGATTACAACGATAGGCTTAAGCCCTTGGTCGAATGCTTTCTGTGTTACGAAGCGCGTCTGAGGCATTGGGCCATCAACCGCATCAACGAGTAGTAATACCGAGTCAACCATCGACATTACGCGCTCTACTTCACCACCGAAGTCGGCGTGCCCTGGAGTGTCCACGATATTAATGTGGTAACCCTGCCAATCGATCGCTGTATTTTTTGCCAAGATTGTTATGCCGCGCTCACGCTCTTGGTCATTGGAGTCCATGACTCGCTCAACCGATTTACCACGGTCTTCCAAGGTACCTGATTGCTGCAACAATTTGTCAACTAGAGTGGTTTTGCCATGGTCAACGTGGGCGATGATGGCGATATTGCGAATTTTCTCGATCACGAGCGAGTACCTTCAATGGGAAGCGGTTCAATTGCTTAGGGATTATTAAAGCACCGCAACATCACAATACGACGCTCACGGCAAAAAGGGGCGCAATTGTACACTAAGTCCGTGTTAGTAACCACTTTTTACAAGACTATTGTGCAGGCTTATTTTGACAGTTTTGCGACGTCTGTGCGCCACATATTAGTGCAAACGCTTTACCGCGCAGAAACCACCATCCAAAGAATTTCCACGTTTATAGTGACTAGTTTGGCGTTTTTGCACGTATAGACATGTAGAATCCACGCGCTTTCTTTCCCATTGCGCATTGAATTACGAGGTTTTAACCCTTTGAAACGTGTCCTCTTGCCATTCGCGATACTTGCCGTCGCCGTCGTCGTTTTCCTCATTATTGTTCGTAACCCCGAACGTTTAGAGCCTGCCGAGCCAGAACAGTCACTTGCCACTGTGCGCGTGGCTACAGTACAACCCGAAGCGGTTAAGCTAGAGGTCAGCTCACAAGGCAAAGTGCAAGCTAGCCGGCGCGTTGCGCTATCAGCCTCAACTTCTGGGCAAGTGTCATGGGTATCACCATCGCTAGTCCCTGGAGGATTTTTTGCTAGCGACGAGGTCATTATCAGACTCGACAGCCGCGATTTCGAGAACGCTTTGGAGCGCAGCCGCAGCGCGGTGGCACAGGCAGAAACAGAGGCAAAGCATTCAGCGACTGAACTAGAACGCTATCGCGAGCTGGCAAACCGCAGCCTAGTGAGCGATTCACAGCTGCAAGATCTACAAAGACAGGCCGATTTAAACCAAGGACGCCTGCGCGACGCCCAAGCTGCACTTGCGCAAACAGAGCTCGATTTACGTCGCAGTGAGGTTCGCGCCCCCTTTGCAGCGATCGTTGAAGATACCAGCATCGAACTCGGGCAAAACGTGAACCGCGGACAATCCCTCGCCAACCTGCTCAGCGCCGATGACGTTGAAGTACGTATTCCCCTAGCCCTATCTCAACTCGGCTACCTCGACATTCCTTTAGGATACCGAGGAGAACTGCCTGCTGACATCGCTCCCAAAGTCGTGCTGAGCGGCATGTTTGGCGGACAGCTACTGCACTGGGAAGGCAAGCTCGTAAGAACTGAGGCAGGTATTGACGCTAGTAATAACTCGGTACAAGCCATTGTCCGCGTAAAACAATCTTCTACTCAGGCGGGGCTCGGCGAAAGCAAGACAGCGGTGCCATTACCCATCGGCCTATTTGTTGAAGCGAATATCAGCGGCAAAACCGTCGAAGGGATCTACGCGCTTCCAAGAGAAGTCATTCGCAGCGGAAATCGCGTTTTAATCGTCGATGCGGAGAATCGCCTACGCTTTCGCGACGTGGAAATTCTGCGCCTAGAGAATGAACGCGTCTTAATTCAGTCCGGTCTCAGGGCCGGCGAACGCATTTGCATGTCCCCAATCCAAGCTGTAGTAGATGGCATGCTTGTACAGGTAGCCCAGCAATGAAAACTGCAATCAATTGGTTTATTGAAAACCCGGTTGCCTCCAATCTTCTTATGATGGTCTTCATCGTTGGTGGCATTGTTTCGTTCATGAACACTCGCCAAGAAGAGTTTCCGAGCATTGAAACCGGCACGATTCAAGTCAACGTTCCTTACCCAGGCGCCGCACCTGAAGAAGTCGAACAAGCCGTTTGTTTGGCGTTAGAAGAATCTTTAGAAATTGTTGAAAATGTCGAACGCATGACGTCGACTGCACGCGAAGGCGGCTGCTCTGCCACTGTGGAAGTTGCCTCTGGGGCCGACATCAACCGAGTACTCAATGAGGTCAAGAGCAATGTCGATGCCATCGTGACTTTTCCCGAAGATATCGAACAGCCTACTGTGGCTTCCTTTTCTCCTTCAAGCACTGTTATCTCACTTGCGCTTGCCGCAGACACCGATGATGCCAGCCTAAAGGAAATCGCCGAACAAGTTCGGCTAGAACTTATTGATCTTGATGGCATCTCTCGCGTCGAAGTCAGCTACATACGCCCGTTCGAAATTTCGATCGAAGTGCCCGAGCTCACGCTTCGACAGTATGACCTTTCCCTCGACCAAATCGCCACCGCAATCGATCGTTCAGCAATGGACATGCCAGCGGGAACATTGCGCACCGATGGCGGTGAAATACTGCTTAGAAGTAAAGGACGCGTTTACAGCGGCCCTGAATACGAGAACATCATTATTCGCTCGTTTCCCGATGGCTCACAGCTGCGCCTTGGCGACATCGCGACAGTCAACGATGGCTTCGAAGAAGGCTACCTGACTGCCAGAGTAAACGGCAAGAACGCCGCCATCGTCGACGTCTATCGTGTTGGCAATGAAGATACAGTAGCATCGTCCAACCAAGTGAAACAATATTACGAAAACAAACGAAGCCGCATCCCTTCTAGCATCGATTTCATGATCCTTACAGATGACGCCGAAGGTTTGCAGGAACGCATCGCCACTGTCGCGGGCAATGCCTATTCTGGTTTCTTTTTAGTATTAATCGTTTTGACTTTATTCCTGCGCTTTAAATTGGCCATTTGGGTCGCCGCTGGAATCCCCATCGCCATTCTCGGGGCACTTAGTCTATTCCCCACAATGGGGATCACTATTAGCTCCTTAACGATCATGGCTTTCATTCTCGTGCTTGGGATTATAGTAGATGACGCAATCGTTGTAGGGGAGCGCATCTTCGTATTCGAACAGAGTGGTTTGCCTCCGGCAGAGGCTGCATCGAAGGGCACACTTGATGTCTTTATTCCAGTCATCTTCGGTGTCATGACCACCATTGCCGCCTTTTTACCTCTGCTCATTCTTGACGGCCCAATGGGCGCCTTCTTCAATGTCATCGGTGGCGTCGTGGTCCTATGTCTTATCGCCAGCGTGATTGAATCGCAGCTCATTCTTCCAAGCCATCTCGCGCACCGCCGCACAACAGGCTATTGGCTTGAGGGCAGCAAAATTGTTCTAAGTTGGCTCGCTCTGCAAAAGCGCATTGCCTCTGGCTTGGAGTACTGTGCGACGCACATTTATCAACCTATTTTGCGAAAATTCCTAGAGTTTCGCTACGCCACTTGGGCGGGCGCAACCGCCATTATTATTGTCACTGTAGCTTTGCTGCTCAGTGGCCGGGTGATCTTTCAGTTCTTCCCTGCCGTTGAAGGCGATCGTATCTATGCCAGCGTGCAAATGCCTGAAGGGGTTTCAGTCGAAGTCACCGAACGTGCCCTCGCCCGTATCGAGCACGCCGCACTTGAATTGACTGCCGAGCTCGATGCAGAACTAGCGCAGCGCATAGAGAGTGGCGAAGTATCCTCCTCTTTAACAAGCATTGTCGAAAACATCCTTACAACGCTCGGGGCGCGCGTGAATAGAGGCGGCCCGCCCACTGGTCGCGGCACTGCTGGCGGCAGCCACATCGCCGAGGTAGTTATGATCCTTCATTCCTACGATGACCGAGGCCAAATTCTTTCCAACGATATACGCGATCGCTGGCGCGAAAAAGTCGGCGTGATACCTGATGCGCTAGAATTGAGCTTCGTTTCTGATTCATTCTCTGCCGGACAAGCACTTAGCTTTAGGCTTGAAGGACGTGATGAGGACAACCTAAGAATTGCCACAGCAGAGCTGCGCGATGCACTTGCGCGCTACCCAGGCGTGTTCGATGTGAGCGATTCGTTCCGCGCTGGCAAGCAAGAAGTACAAATCGAGATTCTCAGAGAGGGCGAATTACTTGGCCTGACACTCGATGGAATTTCACGCCAAGTTCGGCAAGCATTTTTTGGCGCTGAGGCACAGAGAATACAGCGTGGCTCTGACCAATTGAAAGTCATGGTGCGTTACCCAGAGAACGAAAGAAAATCTCTTGGTAATCTTGAGTCCATGTTATTGCGAACTCCCGATGGAGGCGAAGTACCATTATCGAGCGTCGCAAAATTGTCATTGGGAAATGGTTATTCCAGTATCAATCGCGAAAACGGTCGCCGGGTTATTACTGTGAATGCTGATATCAATCGCGAAGTGAGCACGCCAGAACAGGTCACGAGTGAGATCTATTCAGAGTTTGCGCCAAAGTGGCTGAACGACTATCAAATTAGTCTTGCACTTGGCGGTGAGGGCGAACAACGCAATCAGTCGCTCAGTGGGCTCGTTGCAAGTTATCCGCTTGCCCTATTAATTATTTATGCACTCCTTGCGATCCCGTTGAAATCCTATAGCCAACCTCTCATCATTATGAGTGTCATTCCCTTTGGTGCTATCGGCGCCATCGTTGGACACTTCATCATGGGGCAGGAGCTTGTGTTCTTCTCGTTGATTGGAATCGTGGCGCTAGGAGGAGTTGTTGTAAACTCTAGCTTAGTACTAGTGGACTATATCAATAAAGAAGTCGCGCTCGGACACTCGCTGAAAGACGCCATCGCCACCGCGGGTGTCGCGAGATTTCGACCGATATTCCTGACCTCTATGACCACATTCATTGGTCTGGTCCCCTTGATGGCCACTCCAACTCCAGCGACATTCTTCATTGTGCCGATGGCGATATCTTTAGCCTTCGGGGTGCTGTTTGCCACCATGATTACACTCTTTTTGGTGCCGTGCCTGTACTTGATTTTGTATGACTTCAATACCCATCACGCACACGTTGAAGATCAAAGCATGCAAGTTTATGAAGACCCGGCTGCTAGCCTCTAGCTCGGTCGAAATACCGCAACGTTTGTATGCCCCATCTCTTGTAGATGCGAGGCATGCAAACGACTCATAATGCCCTTGTCACAATACAGCGCATAACTCTTATCACTTGGAAGCGCCGCAAAACGCTTACGCAACTCATAAAACGGTATCACTAATATTTCCTGGCTAAATTTTGCAGAATCGAGCGGACTCTTTTCCTCTTCGTCGGGGTGCCGAATATCGATAATTACTGCATCGGCATTATCAATACGACACTCTTGTATCGCTTCCGATCTTGGCGAATAGCCTTCCATGACACGGTCGATCATTTGCACTTCAGCGTTTTTGATAGCCGCCTGCAATACCGACTCGTCAAACAACGCCTCTTGTCTTTCAATTTTTTCTAATCGAGCCCTAGTCGTCGGCTTCACTGAGATCACACCACAATACTCGGGCACGTTTTTAACAAACTCTTCAGTGCCTATCTCTCTGGCGATATCGATGATCTCGCGCTTGTCCAGCATGGCCAAAGGACGCAACACTAGCTTGTCTGTAACGCGATCAATAATAGCTAGGTTTGCCAATGTCTGGCTTGAAACCTGCGCAACGCTTTCACCCGTTATTAGCGTATCGGTTTTCAGGTGATCCGCAATGCCACTGGCAGCGCGGTACATCATGCGCTTGAAAATCACGCCCATTTGCGAGTTCTCGACTTTGCCGACAATCTCATCTACTACCTCCTCAAAGGGGACAGTGACAAACTTAACCCGATGGCTAGCGCCATATTTCATCCACAAATACAGAGCCACTTCCTTTACTGCAAATTCATGCTCACTGCCGCCTAAACGGAAGAAGCAAAAATGCGTGAGCAAACCTCGTTTGATACATTGATAGCTAGAGACAGTTGAATCAAAGCCACCTGAGATCAGAGACAATACTGAGTCTTGCGTGCCAAGTGGGTACCCTCCTAAACCGTCATAGACGTTTTTGACGATAGCCACTTCATCTTTGTGTATATCAACTCGCACCTGAACTTCTGGGTCCTTCAGTTTGACACTAGCGCTAGGCACCTGTGCCAACAAGGCTGCACCAACACCGCGCTCAATGTCCATGGAAGTGAAGCTATGATCGCCTGTGCGCTTGCTGCGCACCGCAAAAGACTTGCCTGCCACTTTGGCCTTATTGTGTTCTACGGCCAGGGCAATCACGCCATCCAAGTCGGTAAGCGGGTATTTTTCAATTTGCATTACTCGGTCCAACCCTGGAGTATGAGTCAACACGTTGAGTACTTTGTCCACGTCAGCGGCAGCGCTAAGTTGCGTGGTGATGTTCAGATGATCCCAGCCGCCATCGACTCGGGCTTGGGGATCGATCAATTTTAACTGGGTTCGCAAACTACGACGTAAAATAGCAATATGACGATTGCGTACTTCGCGACTCTTTATGATGATTTCTGGAAAAAAGCGCACAAAAAAGTTCATTACAGGGCCTGTCTTGTACCGCAAAGCGCTGCAAAACGCACCATTATGGTGCGCAAAGGCATGATGAGCACCATAAAGGTGCGTTTTACGGAGACTTATTTTGGGTGGAAATTTTATAGGCTGTAGAATCAAAGGCTTAGAGAGCAAAATCTTACTGGCATATATTTTGCTCCTACCCCTGCACACAAGGCCCGCTTGCGCGCTATTATAGCCCCCGGAGAGCTACTTGTTGAGCAGAACCTAGATTCGCGCTTGGCAATACCCTATTCGCAAGCAAGGCTTTATGAAAGGAGCTACGAATAATCGATAGCTTCAGCCATTAACCCGTGACCTAAGAAGTCACATTCTCGATCGTACGGAGGATCAAGAATGTCTGAAAAGACTCTGAAACTTATAAAAGACAACGATGTAAAGTGGGTTGACCTCCGTTTTACAGATACTAAGGGCAAAGAACAGCACGTAACATTCCCAGCACACGTCGTAAGCGACTCCTTCATGGAAGGCGTTATGTTTGACGGCTCGTCTGTTGCGGGATGGAAAGGCATTAACGAGTCGGACATGATTCTGCGTCCTGACGACTCCACTGCCGTACTTGACCCATTTGTTGATGACCCGCAAGTTAACTTGCGATGCGACATCATCGAACCTAAGACTATGCAAGGCTATAACCGCGACCCACGCTCTGTAGCTCGTCGCGCTGAAGAATATTTGAAATCTACCGGCATTGGCGATCAAGCTTTCTTTGGCCCCGAGCCAGAGTTCTTCGTATTCGACAACGTCAAATGGAAGACTGAGATGAGCCGCTCATACTTCGAGATCGACTCTGAAGAGGCAGCATGGTCATCAGACAAGACTTTCGAAGGCGGTAACAAAGGTCACCGTCCAAAGGTCAAAGGCGGTTACTTCCCAGTTCCTCCAGTAGACTCATTGCACGACCTACGTTGCGCGATGTGCGACACGATGACTGAAATGGGCCTAGAAGTTGAATTACACCACCACGAAGTTGGCAACGCCGGCCAGTTGGAAATTGGCACTAAATTCAATTCATTGGTTGCTAAAGCCGACGAAACACAGATTCTTAAATACTGTGTACTGAACACTGCTGATGCTTACGGCAAAACAGCAACCTTTATGCCTAAGCCTCTTGTAGGCGATAACGGCAGCGGCATGCACGTGCATATGTCTATCGCAAAGGATGGCAAAAACGTTTTCGCCGGTGACCAATACGCAGGGCTTTCAACTGAAGCACTGTACTACATTGGCGGCATCATCAAGCATGCTAAAGCATTGAACGCCTTTGGTAATGCTTCGACCAACTCGTACAAGCGATTGGTTAAAGGTTTTGAAGCACCAACTTTGCTGGCTTACTCTTCACGCAACCGCTCTGCATCGATCCGTATCCCCTACATCCTTGGCGGCAACCCACGCGCCGTGCGTGTTGAGGTTCGTTTCGGTGACTGTACAGCCAACCCTTATTTGTACTTCGCAGCGCTGCTAATGGCTGGTCTAGACGGCATCAAGAACAAGATCCACCCTGGCGATGCAGCCACTAAAGATCTATATGACCTTGAGCCTGAAGAAGAAGCACAAATTCCACGAGTTGCCTATTCTTTAGACGAAGCACTGGATGCTTTGGACAAAGATCGTGACTTCCTCAAGGAAGGCGGCGTATTCTGCGACGACTTGATCGATGGGTACATCGAGCTTAAATCAGCAGATTGCACACGCTTGAACAGTTCAACTCACCCAGTTGAGTTCGACATGTACTACAGCGTGTAATGCCTCACTTCAGCGCATGACGAAAAGCCCGGCACTATGCTGGGCTTTTTTTTGCTTGCTTATTCGCCACACCTCTTTGCAAGCCCCGTTACAACTCGCTAAATTTGCCTAACGCACCATATTGGTGCATTGTTCATGCAAGCTATGACTGAAATGTGTGTATTTTTCAGAAAACACGCCCTTCGCATGGTTGGTTTATTTATTGCATGTCACCCACTAATGGCGCATGCAGCGTCTGCAATCTGCACCCCAATAGAGCGTTACGTGAGCACTAAAAATATACATAAGAGACTACTGGACAATTTAAGCACTAGCGTCATCGTCTTTGACGAAGCGCTAAAGCTGTCCTATATCAATCTAGCCGCAGAGAGCTTGATCGCCATAAGCGGCCGGCAGATCCAAAATGCTTGGATTGGCGATATTTTCTTCAATGCCGAACAAGATATCGAAGACATCCGTAACGCATCGATGAACCAACATAGCTTTACAAAGCGGCGCACCGAATTGCACCTCCCCCAAGGGCGAACGATTCTAGTCGACTACACCATCACGCCATTATTAGAAGCCGAGCACAATCAGGTACTGATGGAATTGCATGGGCTTAATTACGCTGAGCGCATCAACAAAGAAGAGGCCTTGATCTCTACCCATGAAACGACTCGAGAGCTGGTAAGAGGACTTGCCCATGAGATCAAGAACCCATTAGGAGGGATTCGAGGGGCGGCGCAGCTACTCGCACGAGAACTGCCAAATGACGAGTTAAGTGATTACACCAATGTAATCATTGAAGAGGCTGACCGTTTGCACAACCTAGTGGATAGGTTAGTGGGGTCTAAGAAGTTGCCAGAGCTCAAAGAAATCAATATTCACGAAGTGCTTGAACGAGTCCGCAGTCTGATAGAGGCCGAAGTTGCTGACAAAGACATCCTGATCCAGCGCAACTATGATCCGAGCATTCCAAACGTCATGGCAGATTCGGAACAATTAATTCAAGCGGTTCTCAATATCGTCCGCAATGCGATGCAGGCTCTCGAAAGTCCGAACGTTAGACACAAAACAGGCACCATCAATCTCACTACACGCGTGCTGCGCAATGTCACTATTGGGGCAGTGTTTCATCGCCTAGCCGCGCGCATTGAAATTATCGACAACGGGCCAGGCATTCCCGAAGAGTTAATCTCTAGTATTTTTTACCCAATGATTAGCGGGCGCGCTGAGGGCACAGGCTTAGGACTATCGATAGCGCATTCAATCATCAATCAGCACAAGGGCATGATCGAGTGCAGCAGTAAACCAGGCAATACGAGATTCGCTATTTTCATACCCGTTGCTGACAAATAAATAATGAAAGCAAAATTTATTATACGACATCTGGGCTCCATTGTTTATGCCCAAAAAACTCTATGAACAGGACGAATGATTATGAGTAAGCACAATTCAGTCTGGGTACTTGATGACGATAAGTCGATTCGCTGGGTGCTAGAGAAATCATTAACTCGAACAGGGGTAAACACCCAGTGTTTTGAGAACGGCGAAGACCTACTTCATCGTTTAGAACGTGAGCGACCTGACGCCATCATTAGTGACATTCGCATGCCTGGCATCAATGGGCTCGACCTGCTCTCCACTGTTCATGATCAGTATCCTTTATTGCCAGTAATCATCATGACAGCACACTCTGATCTTGATAGTGCGGTTTCCTCTTATAGCCGTGGCGCTTTCGAATACCTTCCCAAACCATTCGATATTGACGAAGCAGTTGCGATGACTGTGCGCGCATTGGAGCATGCCAAAGAGAAAAGCGTTGATGCACCAGTGCAGTCGTTCGAAACCCCTAAGGACATTATTGGCGAGGCCCCTGCGATGCAGGAGGTGTTTCGCGCAATCGGACGACTATCTCAATCGAACATCACCGTATTGATTAACGGCGAGTCAGGTACTGGTAAAGAACTCGTGGCCCATGCCTTACACAGGCACAGCCCGCGCAAAGACAAACAGTTTATTGCACTAAACGTGGCAGCTATACCGAAGGATCTTATCGAATCAGAACTCTTCGGCCATGAGAAAGGTGCGTTCACAGGCGCTACGGCACAGCGCACTGGCCGCTTCGAACAAGCCAATGGCGGCACACTGTTTCTTGACGAAATCGGGGATATGCCCGCTGACACCCAAACACGCCTATTGCGCGTTCTCAGCGATGGCGAGTTCTATCGCGTTGGGGGACACACTCCGATAAAGGTCGACGTGAGAATCATTGCCGCGACACACCAAAATCTCGAGGCCCTTGTCGGCAAACATCTTTTCCGGGAAGATTTATTCCACCGCCTGAACGTGATCAGAATCCATATTCCTAGGTTGAGAGATCGCCGCGAAGACATTCCTCGTTTGGCACAACACTTCCTAGCCAAGGCGGCAGAGGAGCTCGAAACCGAACCAAAAATCTTCCGCCCAGAAACAGAAAAATATTTAACCGGCTTGAACTGGCCAGGTAATGTGCGTCAGCTTGAAAACTTCTGTCGCTGGATAACCGTGATGGCTTCAAGCCGAGAAGTTCACATTGATGATCTACCACCAGAGTTGATGGAAGTCCAAGCACAAGTCTCCAACGCTGGCAGTTGGTCACAGTTACTGTACAACTGGGCTGACCAGGAACTTAATCTTGGCCACCGCGAAATTCTCAATCAGGCAACACCGGTGTTCGAGCGCACCATGATTGAAGTGGCATTGAAACACACCGCTGGGCGCAGACGCGATGCAGCAATGCTACTTGGTTGGGGACGTAACACTCTGACTAGGAAGATCAAAGAGCTAGAGATAGACAGCACTGATGAGGGTTAGAAAAACCGTGGCGATCACTTTAACTTTTCAGTGATCGCCACATTGGTTTATGGCGACGGACTATTGTAAATTTCCTGCCAATTGATAATGCGGTCATGCATACGGTACTGGCCAAACTCTATTTGCCCTGTTGGGTTTTCATTGTAGTCATTATCTGCGTCATCCCATTCAAAACTTAGATAACTCAAACCTGCGGCATTCAAATCTAAAGTGATGTCCACTGTGCCGCTATTATTTTCACCGGGCGCAGAGGTCTCTAGCGGGCTATCTGAAGGGGTTGCTACGTTTTCAAAACCTTGCGTTTGCCCCTCCAAGAACGTCACCGTGTCTGGCGTGGTAAGGCTTGTCTCCCCAGAGTCTAGATCATCGGTATAAGTGCCATTGACAAAACTCAGATCATCAACGTCGATAATGCTGCAGTTATCCAGAGTATTGCGCACAAACTCAGAGCCATTGTAGTACTCCACCAAGAATGTCAGTGCCAAATCTTCGGTTTCTGGGCCATAGGCATTATTCACTATCATGCGCCCATAGCGGAACTCGTGCTCGTCTATAAGATAATACAAGGCTGTACCAGGCTCAGTCGGCAACACGTCAAGATCGACATTAAGCTCCCCTAAAGGTGTCAATGGGTCAACTCGAGCTGGGTCCACACTTACCCCATCGTTATCCGTTGGTTTAAAGGCGATTTGCATATCCGGGAACGGACCGTCAGGGGTTGCCGGTGTAGCCCGCTGAAATTTCATATTTCCCGTTAGCGATAGAACTCCATTATTCCATGTGGCACCGAAACTAGTTGGCAAGCTCACATTCGCAAGTCGACTGGAGTAGTCCACATCGTCAGCTGCATCCACATCATCGATAGCTACCAAAGTAAGTTCAGAGAACGTATCGAGCTTCGCGTAATCGCCGCGATAATTGACAGTGGTATAATTACCGCTATCGGTTAAGCCTTTTGCCGCTAACTCTAACTCTAACTGGAACGATTCATCCATATAGGTAAAGGCAGAATCGGGCGTACATGAAGCATCCGCTCGACCCAATAGATCGCTTTGAGTCACACTAAATAAGTTGGGGACGAAGCGCCCAACATTGAGTACACGACCTTCGACATTCGCGGTTCCTAAGTATGGAATCACCACATCGCTGCCATTGACTATATCGGCACGCAGATCAATTACTCCTACCTCGTTGTAAACAATGCTATGGGTGTTGATGCCCGATGAGAAGCCGTCAAAATCATCATTACTCAATTCACCATCAATGCCGCCGGGCACCTTAGTCTCAATGATGCTAAGTTTGACGCTGTAATCCCCAGCATCTGAATCGACATCGAAATTTGGTGTGGCATGATTGTCCGACAAGTCGGCACCACTATCAGGCACGCCGTCGTTATTGCTGTCATCACCAGACTCCCAAGCAACGGCAGTCACCGTAGTATCGAATGCTTGACCGGCCACTCGCCATACACTTCCAGTATGGTCAGCGGAGTAGGATTGGTCGGCCGCGCCATTATTCTCACGCCCGTCACTGAAATCGATATCGAAACCAAAAGGACGCACGATAAATTGATTGCTTGTCGCGGTAATCGTATCACCTGACTTTGTTGCCAATAGCGGATCCACATTATCGCCCAATGGGATATTAAACTCGGTATGCAAGCGCATTCTTCCCACATCGGAGTAATTGATCACGATCGGCGCACCGGGCACCCCACCACCGACATCAGTAAGAGTGATATTAACATCTGTGTAATTAACGGTATCGCCTTCGTCGACTAGTGCAACCTCGGTACCATTCACTTCGAATGTCTCCGTGGCTGTTACACACGCCGTTGGGTCTTCACACTCTGCAGCAAAGCCTAGCTCTAAGGTTTCACCGATATCAAACAGTGGCTCACAGACGCCTGGATTTGTACCAGACGAGTTAACGGCCTGCACATAAAGCACCGAAGCATTTGGTGCGACATTAGACGGCTTACCAGCTATTTGCAAAGGGATAGGGGTAACAGCATCGCCAGTCCCCGAGTTGAGAACGCGTAAGCCTACTTGTGACACCGAGTAGTTAGGGTCTTCCGTGCCGATCTCAGTATTGGCGTTGTCAGTTACATTGATATTGACCACTTCTGGGTCAGACAGCGGCCCAGTGTAATCGTAGTGGAAGGTGACACTGTCCTCGTTCGCCGGGAATGTATAGCTAGCCGCACCGTCATTTACGCTGCCATTGTTCAAAGTACCCGAGCCGGCAATTACGCGAGACCAATTGCCGCGGGTTGGAGAGCTCGTCAAATAGATTGTAATTGCACCGGGTAAAACCGCGGAGTGAGCTGCATCATGCGCGGTGATTTTCACCTCGGCCCCAACACAGGCTACACCTGAAGCGGTCCCGTTAGTCACACCATTGATGTCGATTTCGTAATGGTTGACCCCTAATGGGCTCACATTACAATCACTCGTCTCTGCTGTCAGCTTCACATTATCAATCGAGAAAGTTCCGCCGGCAGCATAACCAGCGGAGATTCGAAACCGAATTTGTGTGGTTTCAGTAGGCGTACCACCCAGCACACTCGTAAGATTCAAATTACCAGAAAGTCCACTGCCATTGGCCAAGTTAGGCAACGTCGTGCCTCGCTTATAAGTCGCGACATTTACCCAAGCTGCAGCAGAACTATGGCGAGCCTCCACTACGAACTCGCCCGCTGCGCCAAGGCTTGTAAAGTCATAGGCAAAATTTAGCAGCAAGTCAGAGCTCAAAGTAGCGCCGCTCAAATCGATCGTGCGTACAAGACTAGCGTTTGACGTCCCACTAGCGCGCCTAAAGACTGCTTTGCCACCAAAGACTCGCACATTGCCAGCGCTAGCCCCAGCACCACCACTAGCGTCGTCAGTCTCTTCCCAATTGGTGGCCCAACCATTAGTGCCATCCTGGTTTGCATAAGAAACGGTACTGAAGTTGTCTAAGTAATTAAGAGTGACACCTTCTGTATAGGTAAACACAGGCGCCTCTGAGCCAACGCCTGGTGGATGGCCTTCACGCGCAATACCATTGGTGACATCAACATTGACCGGCCCACCAGCAGACTGTTTCAAGCTTAGGACTACTGTGCCACCATCGCCTGGTACAAATGTATAGATTGCTGCGCCATCATCTGCAGTGCCATTATTGAGCGACCCACCACCATTAATAAGCGCCCAGTCACCCTCATTATTATTCGTCGTTAGCCTAATAGAGCCAGAATAATCGGTATCGCGGCTATGCCCTAGACCTTCGTGCTTACTGATACGCAAATACAGCCCAGTAGCAGAACAGACGCTAGGGTCGCCACCAACCTCTGAAATACGGAAATGCCCGATATAGCCGTCTTCGACAACATGCAGGGCGTCAATAAGAAGATCACTGGTGTTGCCTGTGCTTTCAAAAACCCCAGACTCCACATTACCTAAAAATAGATTTTCAGTTGCGAGGCCAGAAGTTTCATCAATCTGGGTAACGTCATCTTGCGAAGCATAAGTCCCACCAACAGGGTCATTACTGGGCCCCGCGCCTGTATTCACAGAATCATCGGCCGTGTCTTGGAAAGTGAATATATTCGACTCTATTGTCGCCGTTGGGTCAGTTGGATCTACGCGTCGATAGTAACCCGTAGCGATCGCCAAATCATCGCTGCCGCCACTTGCAAGATAGTCCGATACATCGAATATTTCTTGCGCAGCACCACCACTCGGATCAATTCGATAGATACTATTATTATCAATCGGTAGATTATTCGTACCAATGGTTGAGCCAGGCCCAGCCGCAGTCACAGCGATATCGACAGTGCCATCCTCGTTTACATATACCGCCGTAATATTATTATCGTCTGGATTTGCGCCCCCAAAGATTGCACTGCCGTCAAATAACATTGAGGTAGTGCCTAGAATCGGATCATAGACCACCAAGTCCCCTGGCTCGAATGCGAGTAGGTTACCGCCAACCCCAATACTGCTAGAGTTTTTTGCCGAAATGACAATATGGCCATTCTTCAATAAGTGCACCGCATCGGCGTCATTAATATTGAAGCCTAGGGCATCATTGTCCAAAAACATCTGCGCGGTATCAGTAAGTGGGTCGTAAATAAAATAATCGTCATCTTCTATGCCACTCAGCCCACCTATGGTCGTCTGCTCTCCTGCGGAACTTACTGATAGTAAAAATCTTTCCTGCGAGGCAACGGGCGGCCCAACAATTTGTGTGACATCGGTATCTGAGTCATTCGTATCATCAATATCAAAATTGAAGGCGCCTGGCGAGACAGACGCGACGTTAGTGACAAAGTCGCCATCCGGACCTGTTACATCGACTGTTAAAAGAATATCAGTACTTTGCCCTACCCCTAATGGCCCTGCAAAAGTACATACTAAATTACCCGGTGGAGTAGGGCACGACCAACCCGTTCCGCCCGCCGATTGGAAAGTGACACCCGTCGGGTCAATGTCGTTTACCGTAATCGTGGTCGTTGTTGCATCCGGCCCATTATTAGTAACACGCAGTGTATAAACACCTTCTTCACCGCTTTCCAAAACGTCTTCAACAAATTTATCGATCTCTAAATCAACTTGTACGCCTTTAACAACCGTCGTTACGCTATCAACATTGTTGTTATTTGCTTGCTTATCGTCTAAATCATTGATATCGATATTACCGCCCTCAAGATCATTGACGTTGTCAAATTGAGGGGATTTATCGCAATCTTCGGGATCTGGTATTACGCCATTACTTGTAGCCGGGCAATTACCACCCGAATGCAATAACCGCACTGAATTTTTTGTACTATTATTCTGCAATGGGAAATCGGTACTATCACCTACATCTACAGTCAGAGTAATTGGCGGTAAAGATTCTCCTCCTGCCAACTGACCAGAAGTCGCACCACCTGTCCAGGTTGTGGCAATGTCGTAAATACATGAGTATGCACCAGGGTCTAGTGTCACACTACACGACCATCCCGTACCGGAAGCACCACTTGCATCAGCAAAGGTCATTCCATTTGGAAGAACACCTGCCACCAAAATTTCACCATTCGCAAAATCATTAGTCACTGCACCAGACACCGAGCCGTCGCCATTGTTTCTCACATCAATTTGGTAGCTGCCGGTGCCATTGACTTTAAAAGTGCTTAGCTCACTTAGTATTACTTCGATATCAGCTACAGGAGAGTTCGTAACACTGATAACTTCCGAAATAAGCATTACAAGGTCTTGCTCTGCACTATATCGAGTCGTAAGTTTTTCCGCCTCTGTCTGTGCAAATGGGTATAGCTCATCGGACGGCGTAGCTCCTTTAATATAGTGGGTGTCGACATCAATTCCCCATGTATTGCCGAAGCGCGGACCACCTGAGTTAACTTGTGGCCCCGGCTCGTCGATCTCGTATCCATCACCGTTAGTACCACCTGCTGAATTAAACTCAAAATAGTCTCCAACCAGATTAAATAGAGGCCGGGTAACTGTAGAGTTAAATTCTTGCCCTACTGGGTTCAACGAAGTAGTAATATTAGAAAAGGCTGTTGAGTTTGGCGCTGTCTGAAGCCCAAGCCCTTCTGCGCTGTCAGGAGAGTTAAGTGTTTCATCCCCTTCTAAAGTAATGTGTGTTAACTGACCATTCGGCACAGTATTACCGTCAGGTGACGCCATACGGAAATTTCGAGGCACCAAAGTGAAGGAAGAGTCTTGAAACGGCTGAAAGCCTTGAAACAAGTTAACAACGCGCAGGCGCTCGTTTGGGTGCTCATAAATAACCACCATTCCCCAACCACCTGCGCATGCCTGAGAAGCATTCCAAGGTGCACCACTTTGTACCGTTAGATTTTTAAGTGTAAAGCTAGCACTAGCGGTAACGACAGCAGTGATATTTTTATAACCGGTGAAATAGTCGACATCATTTGAGCCAGTATTATTGATCAGGTATATTTCATCCGCAGTGATTGGCACTTCACTCCCGGTAATACCAAAATCGACTTCGTCGTCCACCTGCCCTAAATCATCACTCCCCGAGCCACCCCAATAAAGATGCGCGGCCACCACTGTCGCTCCTGCAGGGAGCGTCAAAGTAGCCGAAGCCCCCGTGGCGAAGTTCACAAAGTTACATCCTAACGGGGTAGGACTATCTTCGTTATAGGTAGAACGTAAGGTAGCGCCGATCGCCCGATAACTCATATTCCCTGAATAAGTTTCCTCAAGAAGCACCGGCACATAGTCTTGCGCTAATGGCGCTCCGGCAACCAATGGCTCAAACGCCACTACAACCTGTGTTCCTAAAAACTCATTATAGAACTGCAGCTCATCCTCTATACTGGTTATACCGGCAGCAGGAAGCCGGCCTGCCGCCCCAATAAATCGAGCAGTAGAAGCATTAGGGTTGGCGCCTGGCCTTGGGTTAGCAACAGGGGTTGGGGCTTGCCCAAACTCTCTTTCTAGGTAATCTGGAACAGGAGTGTTAGCGGGCCAGTAATACTCTCCCGCATAACTAGTAGCAACGACAACAAGGGAGTTATTCTCCTGGGTGGTTATATCGGTTGTTAACGGCCCAGAACCCGATGACGTGTTTACCGGACCTGTCGCTGCCGGTGTCGCCGCGACAGGTATGATTTGCTCAACCCCGTTCACCGCTAACAGGCACATGGCTCTTTCAGTCGAACCACCAGTGAAAGACCCAGTATACGGGCCCGTACCGCTTGGCAAGTCTACCTCTAATATCCCCCAAATTTCTGTGTTACTTTGACTGCCGCCCCCGCTCGCACTGGTGCGGCTAATCAAAGTCATCGGCTGACTTGCGAACGTGGCTGTAGCGACGTTCGTTAATGATGTGCCCGACACCATCATGAGGACCATTCTGCCACGTTGATTTGCAATAGGAGACTGAGCGGGAATTGACAACGTCGCACTGTTGCCGACTACACACGATGCATCACCACTCACCGCCGGCAAGCATGAACTTACAGTAAGGTCAGGATCATTCAATACGTCGACAATAATTGCATTGTCAGTGGCATCAAAATTGACAAGTTCTGAATGTGGGGTACTAAAATCGAGAATGACTACACCGTCGTCATCGGCATCGAATTTGTAACTAGCAATGCCATTGTCATCACCGACCGATTCAGTAAGTAGGCCATCACCAGTGTTCACCAACCAATTGCCATGCAGCGTGTTGGTGCTCAAAGTAATCGTGCCTTCATAATCTTCGGCAAGGCCACCGAGACTGTCTCGAATGGTAAAGGTGACAGCTTCGACCTCACAGGCAGTGCTATTGCCACTGTGACTTATCTCGATCTTACATAAACCTACGGCGATATTTTTATCGTATGTATTGCTGCTGCTTTGCGGGTCAGTGGTAGCGCCATCAGTAATATTAATGTTCACTACACCATCTGCCCCAGGATGGGTAAAACGCAGCACTATGACGCCAGCATCTCCTGCCACAAATTGATAAGTAGCACCTCCGTCTCCACTAATCGGATCGGTTAAAGTACCCTCTGCATTTGCAGCAACGCTAGTTTTAGCCCAAGTACCTCGACCAGAGCTAGTCGAGAGATTAATGGTCCCCGTATACCCTGTCACTGTGGCACCGCCACTATCCACTAGGGTAATAGTGATCTCTTCAGGTGAGCATACATCCATCGCTTCGCTATGAGTAACGCGGAAAGTACAGGCGCTCACTACTAAATTCGGGTCATAAATACCGGCAGGCGCGCTAACACCGCTAGCGGTCACATTAAAATTCACCGTCTCAGCAATATTATCCTGAAAATTCAAAATTATTTGGCCGGCATCGCTCGCAAGGAATGTATATGTCGCCGCGCCATCGTTGGCCGCGCCATTATCCAAGGTGCCAAGTGCATTACTTGGAGTGCTAGATTTGGTCCAATTCCCCCCTGTGGTGCCAGTCGTCGTTAAATTAACATTGCCCGCGTAAGTGGTCACCAGCGCACCATTGGCGTAAACACCAATCGTAATCGCATCCGGTGTGCACACATTACCTGCGGTATCATGACTGATGCGGAAGGAACACGTCGCAACGTTTAGCCCTCCCGCATAATTCTCAGTTCCGATGCTCCCCGCATTGGCGTCAAACGTATAGGTCCCTACGGATGGCGCTGAAAAATTAAGAACTACCGAACCAGCATCAGCAACTGCAAATTCATATTGGGCGGTACCATTATTTGCGGTTAAGTTGTCGAACCGCGCAGGAGTGCCAGTATTTAGGGTGTAGTTGCCAAGGTTTAGGCTATTGGAGATTGTTACCACGCCTGTAAAGTTTGAAACTGGATTTGAGTTTGAATCCACAACACTGATTGTTACTGGTGTTGATGCAGCGCATACCCCTGTTGTTGCCACATGGGAAACTTCTAAATGGTAGGTCAATATCGAAACAGTATTAGACTCGACAAAATTTGCTGTACCAGTTGGCGTAAAACGAATTCTTCGATCGCCGACAGCTCCAGTTATTTGCAAATTGTCGAAAGTCGCTCGGCCATTTGCAGCGGTGGTTCTAGTAAGTGTACCGCCAAGCGTGCCGGCGCCTGAGCCTATTGCAGCGGTAATATTGACTCCACTCACCGGGTTACCAGCACCATCGAGCAACTCGACAATGGTCGATTGATTAAAGACGGCTCCACTTACAGCTGAGCTAGAAGGTTGTTGGATGATCCGTAATGTAGGCGCAACATAGCGAACGATAACTACGCCCGAACCACCATTCGCACCCCCGACGTTATTATTACCGCCACCACCGCCACCACCGGTATTAGCGGCACCCGCCGTTGCTGGCGTGTCATTTCGGCCACCGGCGCCACCACCGCCGTTGCCACCCGCGCCCACAGCACCTGAGTTCTGTGCAGCACCACCGCCGCCGCCGCCAGCATAGAATATTGATGTGCCAGTAATGTTATAGGCTAGACCGACACCGCCATTGCCACCGTTCTCACCCGAGGTGCCAGATAAATTTTGCCCTGCACCGCCTGCACCACCACCGCCGGTGGCTGCCGCGCCCCCTGGCGAGCCTGAGTGATTGCCGCCCCTGAAACCCGCACCGGATGTTGTGGCACCAGGCTGAGTTGCAACCCCACCTACCGTGCCGCGAGAGCCTCCGCCGGAACCACCAGAATTACCCTGCGCGTTTCCGCCTGCACCGCCGCCACCACCGAGGGCTACAAGACTACCAAAGTTAGAATTTGCGCCATTATTGCCATTGGTATTGCCAGAAGTAGCCGCAGTACCACCATTACCAACCCCAATAGAGACGGAGCCTGTCACAGCAACACTACTACGATACACCAAGCCGCCCGCACCACCGCCGCCAGCACCAGCGTTACTAAAGCCGGTGGATGCACCACCGCCACCGCCACCGGCAACTACCAGTACTTCAACGTTATTTACACCAGGAGGAGGCGTGAATGTGCCAGAAGAAGTGTATCGGTGCACAACATAGCTTGTGGTAGGAGCGATATAGCGAACTATTACCACACCAGAGCCGCCTGCGCCGCCAGGAGTCCCGCCATTATTACCCGAGCCACCGCCGCCGCCCCCAGTATTGGCTTGGCCCGACCCCACAACCGTACTGTCAGCGTTACCGCCATTACCACCACCGCCATTGCCGCCAGCACCGCCTGTTCCACCGCCGCTACGCTTGCCGCCACCGCCGCCACCACCGAACCAGCCACTATTACCGACAGTGGTACCCAACACCGCAGAATAATTAACACCAACGCCGCCAGCGCCACCGCCACCGTCTGTGCCGTTACTACCGACAGAACCAGCTCCGCCTCCACCGCCTCCCGAGCGATTGTTAGCAGCATTAGAACTTCCACCAGCGCCACCATTACTTCCCGAGGAGCCCGTTCCACCAAGATTTTGGCTTCCGCTAGTGATACCACCTCCCCCACCGCCGGAAGCGCCATTGCCGCCAGTAAGGTTATCAGGGCTGTTTTGCGCACCGCCTTGACCATAGCCACCACCAACTGCGACTAAAGCACCAAATGATGAGCTTCCTCCAGCCTGTCCATTTCCACTAGTATCGTTAGTAACAGTGATCCCTGCACCACCCGCGCCACCCGCGCCAACAGTGACTGTTGCACTCGCTGCCGCAATACCAGTTTCCCAACGAACTTGGCCAGCACCGCCACCACCGCCATAGGTACTACCGCCACCGCCACCGCCGCCGACTACTAAAACATCGAGCGTACTGAGACCACTAGGCGCAGTAAAACTGCCGCTGCTATTGAATACATGTAGGGTATAGGCACCAAAAGAGCTAATAGTGCCCCCCGTGCCTAATACAGGTACTGTTACCTGGTTAACACTATTACCACCAGTGCCTTGTAACGGAACCGGCCCAGGGACTTGAGCCATTGCGATACCGGCAAGCAAACAACCGCTAATTGATGCCACGCGCAACATTAGGTTGCACAGCCTTCTCAAAGAAGATTGCGCAGAGCTCAATTGTGTTTTAGAGCAAGGAATGAAACTACCTAGAGTAAAGCTCATGTAATACTTTGGCACCAAATATCAAACATTATTTGGGGATAGACTTGCACACGTGTGAAAGCAAATTTCCCTGTAGTTTTAAAAGCTTAAACATTTTATCTAATTAAATCTTCGATTACTGCCAACCAAGCGTCATTGCAGTGTATTTTATCCCTATATCGCCCTTGCTTTTGCGGTTAAAACATTGCAAATAGCGCTTCGAAGAAAGAAAATAACGATCACTTAAAGTAGCGCCACATACACAAAAACATCGCACTGGAGCATAAGATGGAACTCGAATACAAAGTTGTACAGGCTACGACCCCTTTTTTCGCCAAATCTGCCAATATTGATACGGTGATGACCGAAGAAGCAAAGGCTGGATGGCGCCTTCTTGAAAAATGCGACAACTATAAACTTCGACTTCAACGTGACATCAGTCATCGTGCCAATGACAAGAACCTCAGCATTGACCCGTATCGCACACAGGTAGGGTTGAATAACGCTGTTGTTTATGGTGTTACAACTGTTGTAACCCTTGCAGTCGTTTACATGATCTTTATGCTGTCTCTTATACACATCTGACGCTGCCGACGAGCGATCTAGTGTAG
>CAJXSF010000021.1 GCA_913061515.1 uncultured Gammaproteobacteria bacterium
TCTAGGGGTATTGGACTCTAAATCGCGCTGCTACTCAATTACGGGGTGACGTCGACTCTACAGCTCTATCGAATTATATTTGTTGGACTAACACAATGAAGATAACGCAACGTATTTTGCGCGTCTTAATTCAAGCGCGTACAACCGTTTTACTAACGACACTCTGCACCTCAACTGCGATGGCCCAAAGCAGCCTATCCTTAAGCCTTGAGCAGGCCATCACTCAAACGATGGTGCATAATCCCGCATTGCAAACTCTGGGCTATGAGCTGCGCGCTCAGGATGGCCGCATCCTACAGGCAGGCCTAAAACCACAACCTGTACTCAATGTCACGGTCGAGAATGCCCTTGGCACTGGTGTGGCACAGGCCTTTAGCCAAGCACAAGCCACCATCTCTATTGCATGGGTAGTAGAGGGAGACCTTCGACAAAGGCGCATTGATGTAGCGCGTATCGGCTCCGAAGTATTGGTTAATGAAGCACAGCGCAGCCGGCTAGATGCAGCCGCTCAGACAGCACGCTACTACACTCGCGCGTTAGAGCAGTTATTACACCGCGACATTGCCGATGCCGCATTAGCCCTTGCACAAGACGCTGTTGAGGCAGTTCGCAACCGTGTCGAAGCGGGATTGACTAGTACATCTGAGCTTGCGCGTGCGCAGGCAGAGTTGGCTAAACGTGAACTTTTTCGAGAAGATGTCGATCATGAAATCACCACGGCAAATCATCTACTTGCCGCACAATGGGGAGATTTGACACCACAATTCAATGAGCTTGAGGGAGCCCCACTTTCGCTGCCTGACATAGAGCCTTTTGAAACACTGCTTTCCCGCTTAGGGCAAAACCCAGACCTTAGCCTTTACCTAACGCAAACACGACTGCGCGAGTCATCACTGCGTCTTGAGCAAGCCCGCGCAAAAACACCTTGGAGTGTCAGCACTGGAGTCCGTCGCATTCAAGGTAGTGCCGATTTCGGTCTTGTAGCCGAGCTGAATATTCCACTGAGTTTTGGCAATAAAAATCAAGGCAATATCATGTTTTGGCAATAAAAATCAAGGCAATATCACCCAAGCACGCGAGCGCCTCAGTCAAACGGCTGTCGAGCGAGAAGCAGTCATGATCGGGCTGCAGACACAACTATTAGCAATCTATCTGGATCTTGAGCACAGTTTACATCGTGCAAACACACTCAATCACTCAGTAATTCCACGTTATGAAGAAGCACTTGCGCAAATCCTACGTGCCTATGAATTAGGCAGTGCAAGTTATCTTGAGCGCTTGCAAGTGCAAGAAGAATTACTCGCCGCACGCAGCGATTTGGCTGAGACCAGCATACAAGCCCACCTAGACATCATCGAAATTGAACGCATTACAGGCGTGCGCATTGCGCAGCTATCTCCTATTCAAAGAGGCACACCATGAACACGTTTACCTTATTCATCAGCACCGTTTCGTTAGCCTTGCTGCTTGGTGCCTGTGGTCCAGAGCCGCAAGACTCCACTCTCACCGAGGACCATCACCAAGGCGACGACACCCTAACGCACGAAGAAGAGCGAGGTCCCCACAACGGCCGCCTCCTGCGCCAAGGAGATTTTACTGTGGAGCTTGCGATCATCGAAGGACAAGCGCCACAGTACCGAGCCTGGGTGAAAAAGGCCCAGCAAGCACTGCCCTCAACAGAAGTTGAACTGCGTGCCACATTGACACGTTTGGGGAGTGTCGATGAAGTGGGTTTTACTGCGCAAGGGGACTATCTTGCTAGCGATATCACGATAAGTGAACCGCACTCTTTTGTCGTAGAGCTTCGCGCGAACTATCAAGGCGAAAGTTATCTATGGCAGTTTGAAAGCTTCGAAGGACGCACAGAAATAACTCCTGACATAGCTCAAACGCTCAACATCGCGACCGAAGTTGCTGGCCCACAAACACTGGAATTGAGCACCCAAGTCTATGGCAGAGTGCTTGCAGACTCGCAACGTCTTAGTCATGTAAGTGCGCGATTTGAAGGTCGAATTACAGATGTCAAAGCCAGTATCGGAGAATATGTGTCAGCTGGCTCCTCTTTAGCGACTATTGAAAGCAATCAAAGCCTCACTAACTATGAGGTCACGGCTCCCATCAGCGGTATTATCCTTGAGCGCGATGCCGGCCCTGGAGAGCAAACAGGCAATCGCACCCTGTTCACAATCATGGACAACTCCCGCGTGTGGGTCGATCTTTCGGTCTTTCCCAAAGACTTACCCAATATCACAAGCGGTGCTGAAGTCACAATCTCCACTCCTCTGAGTCAAACACAATTGAGCGGCACTATTACGCGCTTTCTCCCGCAAGTAGACCTCAACCAAGCGGTTACAGCGCGAGTTCATCTGGACAACCCGCAAGGGACTTTGCTGCCTGGAGCTTGGGTAGAGGCCTCGATCAAAATTGCCGATATACAAGTGCCTTTAGCTGTTCGTCGAGAAGCACTACAAAGCTTTCGAGATTTTACAGTGGTCTATGCCAAGTTTGGCAAACAATACGAAGTGCGCATGCTCGAGCTCGGTAGACAATCAGCCGATTGGGTCGAAGTGCTTTCTGGGCTCTCCCCTGGCACCACCTATGTTACTCAAAACAGTTATGTCCTCAAAGCCGACGTTGAAAAAGACGGCGCAACCCATGACCATTAAGGAATCAACATGCTTGCATCTATAATCAATCTTGCCATCAATCGACGTGGCACCGTGGTTGTGCTCGTGCTCATGCTGATGGGCCTTGGCGCATGGAACTATCAACGACTTGCCATCGATGCGGTGCCCGATATCACCAATGTACAGGTGGCGATCAATACGGCCGCACCTGGATACACCCCTTTAGAGGTCGAACAGCGCATCACCTTTGTGATGGAAACCGCCATGAGCGGCATGCCCAGCCTCGACTATACTCGGTCGATCTCACGTTACGGTCTCTCGCAAGTGACGGTGGTCTTCGACGAAGGAACCGACATTTATTTTGCACGACAGCAAGTGAGTGAGCGGCTAAACAATGCGGTATCCGACCTTCCCGCAGGCATTGCGCCCTCTTTGGGCCCCATCGCTAGCGGCCTTGGTGAGATATTCATGTTTACCGTAGATGCCGAACCCGGAGCAATGAAAGCGGACGGGACTCCAGTGACCCCTGTCGATCTGCGCAGCGTGCACGATTGGATCATTCGTCCGCAATTATTGCGCGTACCCGGCGTCGTCGAAATCAATCCGATTGGCGGCTTCAAGAAAGAAATACTTGTGGCTCCTAACCCAAGCCTATTGTTGCGCTACGGACTAGACAGCCACGATCTTTTTGCCGCTATCGAGCAAGACAATCGCAATGCAGGTGTGGGTTTCATTGAAAACAATGGCTCACAATTGCTCATGCGCGTACCAGGACAAGCCAGCACTCTGGATGATCTGCGCAATATTGTCATCACCCAGTACCAAGGCACTCCATTACTTGTTAGCGACGTTGCCACTGTCGAGATAGGCCGCGAGTTACGTACTGGTGCCGCAACTTTCAATGGCCACGAGGCTGTACTGAGCACCGTGTTCATGCTTATTGGCGAGAATAGCCGCGAAGTCGCGGCGGCGACAGCCTTAATGTTAGAAGAGGTCAAAACAAGCCTGCCGAATGGAATCTTTGTAACCCCGGTATACGATCGCACTGGTTTAGTAGACAAAACGCTTGAGACCGTACAGAAGAATCTACTAGAGGGCGCCCTCTTAGTAATCGCGATCTTATTCCTGCTATTGGGCAATATTCGCGCAGCACTCCTGACCGCGGCCATAATTCCGATTGCGATGCTTATGACCATCACCGGCATGGTTCAAACTCGGGTTAGTGCTAATCTCATGAGCTTAGGAGCACTAGACTTCGGCTTAATTATCGATGGTAGCGTTATTATCGTAGAGAATTGCTTACGACGCCTGAGCGAGGCAGCCAAGCGGCAAACCTTAAGCATTGAGGCACGCCTAGCGCTTGTCTCCAAAGCCACATTGGAAGTGATCAAGCCAGCGCTTTTCGGTGTCTTCATTATTACCGCGGTGTATATTCCCATCTTTGCGCTCGAAGGCGTCGAAGGAAAAATGTTTCACCCAATGGCGATTACCGTAGTTATCGCCCTACTGAGCGGCATGTTACTGTCGATCACTTTTGTACCTGCTTGTGTAGCACTATTATTTCGCAAACCGGTGGTAGAGAAACCTAATATCCTCATGAATCTGGCATCACAGCTCTATCGTCCAGCATTAGAGTTCGTACTGCATTTTCGACTCTTTATGGTTTTTTCAGCAGTCATTTTGGTAGGTATTTGTGTATCACTAGCAAACAGAATGGGCACCGAATTTATTCCAAACTTAGACGAAGGCGATATCGCGATGCACGCCCTGCGTATTCCTGGCACATCGTTGCAGCAAGCTTTGGATCTTCAATTTTTGATTGAGGAAAAAATCAAAGAGCTACCAGAGGTGGAACGCGTGTTCTCCAAAATCGGCACAGCAGAAGTAGCGACAGACCCAATGCCGCCCAGCGTTGCTGATACCTTCATCATTTTAAGATCGCGCGAACAATGGCCCACGCCTAACAAGCCAAAGTCGCAAGTGGTCGCAGAGCTTGAACAGCTTGTCGAAACTATTCCAGGCAATGCCTATGAATTTCTGCAACCTATACAAATGCGTTTCAATGAGTTAATCGCAGGAGTGCGCAGCGAGTTAGCTATCAAGGTATTCGGTGATGACTTCGAGCAATTGATAGCACTTGGTGAACAAATAGAGCAAACCCTGGGCACTGTGCCAGGGGTGGCGGACAATGCGGTTGAACAAGCCACAGGCTTACCGGTGCTAACGATGGAGCCTAGGCGGGAAGTGATGGCGCGTTTAGGAGTTACGATTGCTCAATTACAACAAACCGTATCGATGGCTTTAGGTGGCGCAGTCGTTGGTCAGTTTTACGAGGGCGATCAGCGCTCGGATATTGTTATACGCTTACCCGAGTCGCTACGTAGCAACCCTGATAGTTACCTATACCTGCCAATCGCGTTAGCTAATGGCCAGTATGTGCCATTGAATGAGGTGGCCGACATCAGCATCAACAACGGTTACAACCAAGTCGTTCGTGAAAATGGCAAACGTCGCATTGTTGTCACAGCAAATGTTCGTGATCGCGATTTAGGATCGTTCGTGCAGGAAGCTCGGGAGAGAATCTCACAACAAATCGATCTTCCTGCTGGTTATTGGGTCGAATACGGAGGCACTTTCGAACAATTGGAATCGGCCTCGCAGCGATTGCTGTTAGTAGTCCCTGCGACGCTCTTACTCATAGCCTTGTTATTGATGATGGCACTAGGCTCTGTACGTGATGCCGCCATTATATTTTCCGGAGTGCCGCTAGCGCTGACCGGGGGAGTTCTGGCCCTCTATATTCGAGACATTCCACTATCCATCTCTGCCGGCGTGGGCTTTATCGCTCTGTCGGGTGTAGCGGTTCTCAATGGTCTGGTGATGCTGGCGTTTATACGTGACCTGCGCTCTCAAGGGCTACCTCTATATGAATCCGTGATCGATGGGGCAATGGGGCGTTTACGCCCTGTTTTGATGACCGCCTTGGTTGCCGCACTAGGATTTGTGCCGATGGCCTTGAATACGGGTATAGGCTCTGAGGTACAAAGACCGCTGGCCACTGTTGTTATTGGCGGCATTATCTCTTCCACCTTGTTAACACTTCTCGTGTTGCCTGCACTGTACCATTTCACACATAGCCTTACGGCTAAATTGAAATCGTCGGAGGTAGCGTCAACATAGAAATATGCGCACTCATACTGTGCGCATCAACCTTTCTGCGCTGCACAATGGCGCAGGTTAAATTTCTCATAGAAACTCGGATTTTTGCTCTCAGCTATCTAAGCTACTGATTTAATGGCGCTTTAAAATTTTTTACAAAACTGGCACGGGTCTTGAAAGGTATCAAGTGTAGTACTCTCCAGTATCACTTTTAAAATCGGGCAACGATGCCTGCATTCCCCTTAGTGGAATGCAGGCTTTTTTTTGTGCCAAATTTTTAGTTAAGCCTTTCGGAGCACACCATGAATCTGCATTGCATTTGTATTCCCTTAAGCATTAAGCGCACTTTTCTGATCGCTAGTTGCATACCATTTTTCACCTTAAGTGCGTCTCTGCGTGCAGAAGGTCTTGGGGACAACATCGCTACGATGGTCTCCGAAGGCAGTGCTCATATTGCGCTACGTTATCGCATGGAAGAGGTGCAGCAAGACAACCTGCTGCAAGATGCAACAGCCTCTACTTTACGAGCAAGGCTGAGTTTGCACAGTGCGACACTAAATCGCTTTTCTCTCTCTTTGGAAGCCGACTCCATCATGACCATTGGCGCCGATGACTATGACTCGTTTGCCTTGGATCGCTATCGCGGCACTCACTCTGTCATTGCGGACCCCGTCGGTTCAGAAATTAATATTGCCTCGATTGCCTACAAAGCTTCCGAGAACAGCACAGCGACTTTTGGTCGGCAACGGCTTAACCACGATCAACAGCGATTTCTAGGAAGCGTCGGTTGGCGTCAGAACGAGCAAACCATGGATGCCTTTAGCCTGCAACAAACTCTAGGGGATGTTGCGCTCGATTACAGTTATATCTGGAATGTAAACCGAGTTTTCGCAGGCTCTAAAGAGAGCGCGCAGGCCTCTGATCTAGATAGTCGCTCACACGCCTTACTGTTGACCAAGTCTCTGGATTGGGGAAGCCTTAGCGGCTTTGTGTATGCATTGGATTTTGATAACGCGAACGCTGCCTCTTCCTTAAGTTATGGGCTTACTTATACTGGCAATATTTCGGCTCTTAAGTTATATGCCAGTTATGCTCGGCAAAGCGATTATGGCGACAACCCCATCGACTATTCCAGCGATTATTATATTGTCGAAGGTAGCAGCGCTATTGGCGCCATCAAGGTCTTACTCGGAGTCGAGAGTCTGGGCAGCGACAATGGCCGCGCCGCTTTTACAACCCCCCTTGCCACACTGCATCGCTATCAAGGTTTCGCCGACATTTTTCTCAATACCCCAAGCGATGGTTTAGAAGATCGTTATATCACCTTTAGCTCCACCATCAATCAGCTAGGTGTCTCAGCAAGTTTTCATGAGTTTGAAGCAGAACGTGGAGGCTTGAACTACGGCTCTGAATGGAATGTGCAACTGAATTATCCCTTCAACCCCCATATCAATGTGCAAGCCAAATATGCCAGCTATCAACGCGATCAGCTCGCCGTGGATACCGATAAACTGTGGCTTAGCCTAAACATGGCATTCTAATTGCTGACCTTGCCTTTGCCACGATGGCTTAAAAAGGATCACCAGTTTTGAAAGTAGACAAACCAAGTGCCCCCATTCGCGTCATGCTCGTCGATGACCACTGCGAGCGCGCCCAATTAGTTGAAGACGGCCTACTGAGTGCGGGCTTCGAGGTTATCTCTGTCATCACTTCGGCAGCAGGCCTGCTCTTTCAGATAGAACAGCATCGCCCAGATGTCGTGATTATCGATCTGCAATCACCCGATCGTGACGTCTTGGAAAGCCTTGCGATCGTTAATCAACATAACCCAACAGCGATGGTGATGTTTGGCCAAGAAGACGACCCAGACTATATTCGCCACGCCGTGTCTGCGGGCATCAGTACCTATCTTACCGATGGCATCAACCCCACTAGGGTGCGGCCGATCATCGAAGTTGCCATGGCGCAATTCCGCTCGTTTCAGGGGCTACGCGAAGAACTCGATACGGCGCGAGCACAACTTCAATCACGCTCATTAGTTGAGAAAGCGAAGTCTCTACTAATGAAACAGAAAAACCTCAACGAGAACGAAGCTCATCAGTTACTGACCAAGCTAGCTATGGACAATAACCAACGTTTAGGGGATGTGGCCCATACTGTCGTTACTACCCTCTCAGCCTTCGAAACTAGGAAATAAACATGCCTGCATCTAGCCGCCTTGCGCCCCCAGAAATCGATAATATCTCTGTCGGATATATGCGCCTAACCGATGCGGCGCCGCTAATCCTTGCCAAAGAAGCCGGACTATTTAAACGCTATGGCCTCGATGTAACGTTGTGCCGCGAAGTCTCTTGGGCAAATCTACGGGATAAATTAGTCGTTGGCCTACTTGATGCCGCGCAGCTTCTAGCCCCCTTGCCTATGACCACTGCATTGGGGGCAGGTGGCATGCGTGGGCAGCTGTTAAGCGGTTTAGCCTTAGGCTTAAACGGTAACGCAATTACGTTATCTAACCGGCTATGGCACAGCTTCAGTGATGAAGGTAAATCCAGGCTTACGCCGCTGGCACGGGCACAACAACTCAAAGCCTTGCTAAAAGAAACCGCTGAACCAATCACTTTGGCCACCGTACACGCTTTCTCTATGCACACATTTTTACTGAGGTTATGGCTACAAGCTGGGGGTATCGATATAGATAAAGACATTCATCTCATCGTGCTTCCCCCAGAACAGATGTGCGACAGCCTCGCCCGGGGCGTCATCGATGGTTTCTGTGTTGGCGAACCATGGAGCACCGTGGCGGTAGAGCAAGGCATTGGTAGTGTTGTAGCGAGCGGCTATGAGATATGGAACAACGCACCGGAGAAAGTCTTAGGAGTTACACAGCAATGGCATGATGCCCACCCGGCAACCCACCTGCGCTTGCGGTTAGCAATCATGGAAGCCTGTCAGTTACTGCAATCGGCTGACCAACGCAAAGCTATCGCTATGACGATGAGTCAAGCAGAATACTTAAATCTGCCTAGTCGTTACATCCTCCCCTCGCTTACTGGCAGCTACCGCTATACAAAGGGCGGCGATGCAGTCTCTGTTCCCGATTTTCATGTATTTTGGAAATACCAAGCAGGGTTTCCATGGCGCTCACAGGCGCAGTGGATACTTACACAAACTAGCAAGATGCTGGGCAAGGATATCTGTGCTGAACAAGCGCAGAGCCTTATACAACAGTGCTGGCGACCCGATCTATACCGCGAAGCGGCAAGACTATTAGATGCCCCCTGCCCGAGCAGAGACTACAAACCCGAGAATACCCACGAGCATGAGTGGCTGATGGACAATAGTATTGAACTCGGTGCGGACAAGCTTATCCAATCTACTGAAGGATAACGGACACGAGTCGCACCGCAATGGTGCGCTTTTGTTCAGGCACGCCCCAAAACAATCCGCAAAATCCTTACACGAAGCGCTTCTTTGGCAAAGAAGTCGCAATATTTTGAACCGCAATACGCACAGGCATGCAATTTCATAGGCTTTCAGCCTTACGATTAAAAACTGGCATAGCCTGTGCATTATCTAAACTATGAATAAGTTTCCTCTAAACTTGTTCCACGCGAATCTGAACTCTCCCCCCGATCAGGATTCGCTGGGTAATGTAGCCCACGCAGTTGCTTAGCAACTACGTGGGCTTTTTTTTGGCCAAAAGGTTTGTAATTAAGGAGTGCATTATGTCTAAGAAGCAGGGTTTTTCACATAGGTTTGCAGCGTCGTCGTTTACGCAAACGCTTACTCGCACACTAAGTGCCCTAATCACCTCTTCACTTTGCGCCCAAGCTATCGCAGACGTAGGGTTCGCCGAGAAGGACGAACTTACCTTCGGCTTTATTAAATTAACAGACATGGCCCCTCTAGCTATTGCCTATGAAAAAGGCTTTTTCGAAGATGAGGGGCTATACGTCACCTTAGAGGCTCAGGCGAATTGGAAGGTCTTGTTAGACGGTGTAATCGATGGCCAGCTCGATGGCGCCCATATGCTGGCCGGCCAACCGATTGCGGCAACTATAGGCTATGGCACACAAGCTCATATTGTGACCCCGCTAAGCATGGACTTGAATGGCAATGGCATCACCGTCTCCAACAGCGTTTGGGAACAAATGCGAGAACACATACCGATGCAAGACGGCAAGCCGGTACATCCTATCTCTGCCGCAGCCCTGAAGCCAGTTGTTGAGGACTATGCCGCTCGCGGTGAAGCGTTCAATATGGGCATGGTATTTCCCGTATCGACACATAACTACGAACTAAGATATTGGTTAGCTGCCGGCGGCATTCATCCTGGCTTCTATATGCCGGAGCGTGGTGACAATTCCGGAATGTTTGAGGCACAAGTACAACTGTCAGTCACACCTCCACCGCAAATGCCTGCCACGCTCGAAGCAGGCACAATTCTAGGCTATAGCGTAGGCGAGCCATGGAACCAACAAGCCATTTTCAAAGGCATCGGCGTTCCCGTCATCACCGACTATGAGATCTGGAAGAATAACCCTGAGAAAGTGTTTGGGATGACCAAGGAGTTCACCACCGAATATCCCAACACTAGTATTCGCATCGTTAAAGCTTTGCTGCGTGCAGGCCAGTGGTTGGATGCCAACGACAATGGCAATCGCGAAGAGGCTGCGCGAATACTGTCACGTGGCGAATACGTTGGCGCTGATTATGAGGTCATCGCCAACTCTATGACCGGCACCTTCGAATACGAAAAAGGGGATACGCGGGATGTCCCAGACTTCAATGTGTTCTTCCGTCACTTCGCTACCTACCCCTATTACTCAGACGCCATTTGGTATCTCACCCAAATGCGACGTTGGGGGCAAATCTCCGAATCTAAGCCCGACACCTGGTATATCGAACAGGCAAAGAAAATTTATCAACCTGAGATCTACGAAGCTGCCGCAAAAGCCCTGATCGAAGAGGGCACGATGATGGCATCAGATTTCCCCGAGTTTGCAACAGAGACAGGATTTCGACCAGCGACAGACGAGTTTCTCGATGCCGTTCTTTACGACGGCGCACAACCTAACGCCTATCTACAACGCTTGGAGATTGGCCTGCAATGAACCAGATTGCCACCCTAACGCCGCAACTAAAGACCGTGGAACAAGCTATGCAAAACACAGTAGAGTCTCCTCAGCCACCTCGCAAGTGGTACCGCAATACATGGTGCGTCCCTGCCATCATTCACCGCAGCCTACGCTCAGGAAGTTTGTCATTTATTGGCATCTTACTGTTTGCCCTATTATGGCAAAGCACTGCAAATAATATCGACACGTCTTTAGGGCAATTCCCAGGACCGGTACAAGTTGTCGAGCAGATACAAAATCTATACAGCGAGTACGGACGCGAACAACAGCGCCGCGTCGATTTCTTTGCCAGACAAGACGTGCGTAATGCACAAATGCTCGAAGCAGACCCAAATGCCGAAATACGGATTCGCCCCTACACTGGCCGCCCGACCTTCATCGATCAGATCCAAACCAGTCTATTGACTGTCTCGTTCGGTTTTGTCATCGCTATGTTGGTTGCTATTCCACTGGGTGCGGTATGCGGCTTAAGTGAACCTATCTACAACGCCATCAACCCAATAATCCAGTTATTTAAGCCAGTCTCCCCTTTAGCATGGTTGCCATTGGTAACGATGCTAGTGAGCGCCCTATATGTGTCCGAAGACCCCTTGTTCGAGAAGTCTTTTGTGACCTCCGCAATCACTGTGGCCCTTTGCTGTCTCTGGCCTACAGTGATCAATACAACGGTAGGCGTTAGCAGTGTCGACAAAGACCTCATCAATGTTAGCCGCGTTATTCGCCTACCCACCCATACGCATCTATTGAAGATCGTTCTGCCCTCAGCCATTCCACTGATCTTTACCGGCATGAGGCTTTCTCTTGCCACCGGCTGGATGGTGCTGATTGCCGCCGAAATGCTAGCGCAGAACCCTGGCCTTGGAAAATTCATCTGGGATGAATTTCAGAACGGCAGCTCCGACTCACTCAGCCGAATCATGGTCGCCGTATTAGTGATCGGATTCATCGGACTCATTCTCGACAAGCTGATGTTGGCAGTACAACGCTATGTCAGTTGGGACAAACAAACGGTGCTGCGCTAAAGCGTCAGCAAAGGAGAAAGCGATGCAAGCCTATTTAGAAATTAGCAATGTTGGCATTGAGTTCAACACCGAAAGCGGCACCTTTCGCGCACTGCAATCAGTCAATCTTAAGATTGCGAAAGGCGAGTTTGTCACATTGATCGGACACTCGGGCTGCGGAAAATCTACCGTGCTGAATATTCTCGCAGGTCTTCACCAAGCCACAGAAGGGGGGGTTATCCTCGACGGCAAAGAGGTCAACTCTCCAAGCCCAGATCGCGCTGTGGTTTTTCAAAACCATGCCCTTCTGCCATGGCTAAGCGTCTATGACAACGTCGAGCTTGCCGTTAAACAAATCTTTCGTGGACAGAAAAGCAAAGCGCAAATGCACGACTGGATTCAACATAATCTCGAGCTCGTACATATCGAACACGCAAGCAGCAAACGGCCCCATGAAATTTCGGGCGGAATGAAACAACGCGTCGGGATTGCCCGGTGCTTAGCGATGCAGCCAAAAGTATTGTTAATGGATGAGCCTTTCGGGGCGCTCGATGCGTTGACCAAAGCCCACTTACAAGATTCCTTAATGGAGATTCACAGCAATCTGGGCACAACCGTTGTGATGATCACTCACGATGTCGATGAAGCAGTCTTGCTGTCCGATCGCATCGTCATGATGAGCAATGGCCCTGCTGCGAGCATAGGGGAAATTCTAGAAGTGCCATTGGCACGACCACGCAGTCGCCTTGAACTAGCCGACTCCGCGCAGTTCTTACAAGCACGCCAAAGAGTGCTGCAGTTCCTCTACGACAAACATAAATATCCAGGAACCGTCGCTGCCTAGATGCACGGCCTTTCAATCTATTCGAGCGAGAATAATCATGAATACGAAAAAAATTGTGGTAGTAGGCAACGGCATGGTGGGACATTACTACGTCGAAAAAATGGCAGCCCTAGAGCAAGCCTTTGAGATCACTGTTATTGGAGCAGAGCCCCGGCCAGCCTATGACCGAGTGCATTTGTCCGAGGTGTTCAGCGGTAAAGATCCTGAAGACTTAGCCCTAACAACTCGTGAACATTACAAACAGATCGGCGTGCAGGCCCATTTCGGCGACGCTGTGGTCAGCATTGATCGAGAGAATAAAGAGGTCATTACCGAGCTAGGCAGACACTTTGCTTATGACAAACTTATACTTGCAACAGGATCATACCCCTTTGTTCCACCAGTTCCAGGATCCGATGCCAAAGCCTGCCTGACCTATCGCACAATCGATGATCTAGGTGCCATTCGTGCGCAAGCAAGACTCGGAAAAGTTGGCGTTGTTGTTGGGGGCGGTCTACTAGGGTTGGAATGCGCCAATGCACTAAAGAATCTTGGTTTAGAAACCCATGTAGTGGAGTTCGCCCCCGGCCTGATGGGGGTGCAACTGGATGAAGGGGGAAGTGGCATGTTGCGCTCAATGATCGAAGAGCTCAACGTGCAAGTTCATACGAGCAAAGCAACGCAGAAAATCGTCGCTGGAAAAGAGCATACCTTGCGCATGGAGTTTGCCGATGGCGGTGCGTTAGAAACCGATCTGATCGTGTTCTCGGCGGGCATCCGGCCTAACGACCAATTAGCCAAACAAGCTGGCCTCGAAATTGGCGAGCGCGGCGGAATCATTATCGATTACCATTGTCGTACTAGCGACTCAAATATCTTTGCCATTGGCGAGTGTGCTTTATTTGGCGGCAAGATATTTGGGCTCGTCGCACCAGGGTATCGCATGGCCGACGCCGCACTAAGCCAGCTCAGTGACAGCCCACAATCTTTCCAAGGTGCCGACATGAGCACCAAGCTCAAACTCCTCGGTATCGATGTAGGCTCGATAGGCGACTCACACGGCAAGACGCTTGTCGACGACAAAGTTCCTGCCAGCTTTCTTTACTCCAACGACCGTGAGCGCGTTTATAAAAAAATCGTTGTCAGCCCCGATGGTAAAAAACTACTAGGAGCTGTGCTGGTAGGAGACTGCAGTGACTACGACAATCTCTTGCAGCTTTACCTCAACGACATGGATCTTCCCGAGAATCCAGAGCACATTATTCTTCCAGCAGACGATGCTAACAGCACCGCTTTCTCTGCAATGCAACTGCCATCAACGGCTACCATTTGTTCATGCCTGAATGTCACCAAAGGCGACATCGTCGCGGCAATCGATGCAGGCTGCACTACTGTGGCCGAAGTCAAATCGAGCACTAAAGCTAGCACGGGCTGTGGTGGTTGCGCCGCCCTGCTCAAGTCAACAGTCGACACCGAACTGGCAGCTCGTGGCGTAGAGATCAACAACCACCTTTGTGAGCATTTCGCCTACTCTCGACAAGACTTATTCCATATGATTAAAGTCGGGCGCTTAGAACACTTCGATGAAGTTCTCAACAAACATGGCAGTGGGCTTGGCTGCGAGGTTTGCAAACCCACAGTGGGCTCCATACTTGCGTCCTTGTGGAATGATTACATCCTCAAACCTCAACATTTACCGCTGCAAGATACCAATGACAACTTTTTAGCCAATATGCAGAAAGATGGCACTTATTCCATTGTTCCGCGTATACCTGGTGGTGAGATTAGCGCAGACAAACTGATCGTCATCGGAGAGGTCGCGAAAAAGTACTCTTTATACACAAAGATTACCGGCGGGCAGCGCATCGACCTATTTGGCGCACGAGTGAATCAACTTCCAGAGATCTGGTCAGAACTCGTGGAGGCGGGGTTTGAAACCGGACACGCATACGGAAAAGCCCTGCGCACAGTGAAGTCCTGTGTTGGAAACTCATGGTGCCGATATGGGGTACAGGACAGTGTCAGCATGGCGATATATATCGAGAACCGTTACAAAGGCATACGCTCGCCTCATAAAATTAAGTCCGCTGTTTCCGGTTGTACGCGCGAGTGTGCAGAAGCACAGTCGAAAGACTTTGGCGTCATTGCCACAGAGAATGGGTGGAACCTCTATGTCTGTGGAAATGGCGGGATGAAACCTCGCCACGCAGATCTATTCGCTACCGACCTCGATGATGCCACTCTCATTAAATACATCGACCGCTTCCTGATGTTTTACATTCGCACGGCCGACCGGCTGCAACGCACTTCTGTGTGGATGAATAACTTAGAAGGAGGACTCGATTATTTACGCGAGGTGGTAATCGACGACAAATTAGGGCTTGCCGAGGAGCTTGAAGCGCAGATGGCATTGTTACTAGACAAGTATCAGTGCGAATGGAAAACCACCATCGAAGACCCAGAAAGGCTTAAACGCTTTCGACAGTTCGTCAACAGCGACAAAGACGACAGCCATATAGTGTTTGTACAAGAACGCGATCAACCGCGTCCGGCAAAAGAGCAAGAGCGCGACGCGCTCACTACGGCCTAATTACAAAAGGAAATCCATTATGACAAACGCTGCACTATCTCACTCACCGTTTGACCCGATTGCCATTTTTGATCGATCCGACTTGCAAGAGAACGCAGGGGTATGTGTGCTGATCAATGACGTGCAGGTCGCCGTTTTTTATCTGCCCAAGGAATCTCCTTCGATATTCGCACTTCATAATTGGGACCCGCTCGGTAAAGCCAATGTGCTTTACCGTGGTATAGTCGGTGACCTCAACGGCGAACGCGTAGTGGCCTCTCCTTTGTACAAACAACACTTCAGTTTGGATACGGGGCGCTGCCTTGAGGAAGAGTCTGTCTGCGTTCCAGTTTATGAAGCCTTCATTGAAGGTGAGACAGTCACCATCACTTTGCAATCACGTTGCCACAAATAATATGTGCAAGAGCGCTCTAATCTCATGATAGCGGAAGAAACAATCGGCCACACCACCTGCCCCTATTGCGGCGTAGGCTGTGGAGTAAAAGCAACGATTAGCGCCGGGACTGTCACGACAGTCACTGGTGCGGACCACCCAGCCAACCATGGCAGGTTATGTGTCAAAGGCTCGGCTCTGCACGAAACCCTTGGCGCACAGGGCCGACTTTTGCACCCTCGCATTAGTGGCGTACGCACTACTTGGGATACTGCGCTCGATCATGTCGCCGCCGGATTTAAAGCTATTATTGACAATCATGGTCCGGACAGCGTTGCATTCTACTTGTCCGGCCAATTGCTCACTGAAGACTACTACGTCGCCAACAAATTGATGAAAGGCTTTATCGGATCGGCGAATGTCGACACCAATTCTCGCCTCTGCATGGCTTCGGCCGTGGCTGGTTACAAACGCGCGTTCGGGGCCGACATCGTACCCTGTAATTACGAAGATCTTGAGTGTTGTGATTTATTAGTATTGGCTGGATCCAACGCTGCATGGACGCACCCTGTTCTTTATCAACGCATCAGTGCCGCGAAGAAGGCCAACCCCCAAATGCGAATCGTGGTCATTGACCCCCGTCGCACAGCCACCTGCGACATCGCCGACTTACATTTAGCGATCCAACCAGGGGCAGATGCCTTTTTATATATTGGCTTACTACAATACTTGCATCAACGCCGCGCGCTTGCTCACGACTTTATACGAGACCATACCGAAGGCTTTGACAGCGCAATAGCGGCAAGCGCTGATTACGATCTAGAAAAAAGCGCCGCATGCACCGGGATCGACATCGGCGATCTAGAGCAATTCTATCAATGGTTCGCACTGACAGAGAAAACCGTCAGCTTCTATTCGCAAGGCATTAATCAATCGGCCACTGGCACTGATAAATGCAATGCCATTATTAACTGTCACCTTGCCACTGGGCGCATAGGCAAACCTGGCATGGGGCCTTTCTCTATCACAGGGCAACCCAACGCAATGGGCGGTAGAGAGGTTGGAGGGCTCGCCAATCAGCTCGCGGCCCACATGGATTTCACAGCACAAGACCTAAAGACAGTTGAACAATTTTGGCAAGCGCCAAGGATCGCACAAAGCCCCGGCTTAAAGGCAGTGGATTTATTCGACGCCATTGAGGATGGCCGAATAAAAGCGGTGTGGATTATGGCCACCAACCCAGTAGTCAGCATGCCAGACGCCGAGCGTGTACGCAAAGCGCTAAAACAATGTGAGCTAGTCGTCGTTTCCGATTGCATTGCTGAGACCGACACTAATGCCTGTGCTGATGTCCTATTACCTGCGACAGGATGGAGTGAGAAAGACGGCACTGTGACTAATTCGGAACGCCGTATATCCAGACAACGCGCACTGCTACCAGCCATGGGCGAAGCGAAACACGATTGGTGGATTATCAGTGAAGTGGCTAAACGCCTAGGCTACCCAGAGGCGTTTAATTACTCTGACCCCAGAGACATTTTCGTGGAGCATGCGGCGCTATCGGGATTTAATAACAACGGAACGCGTGCATTCGACATCAGTGCATTGGCAGAACTTGATACGCAAAGCTATGAGACGCTCGCGCCTATTCAATGGCCCGTCAACGCCTTTCATCCTGATGGCTGTGCACGAATGTTGACAGACAATCGCTATTTTACCGCCAACCAACGCGCTCGTTTTATTGCGTGTACGCCAGTGCTTCCCGAGCGAGAGTTTCACTTCTCCACCCCTTTCCAGCTCAACACCGGCCGCCTGCGCGACCAATGGCATACGATGACGCGCACTGGGCGCTCACCCCGTCTTATCGCCCACAGTGCGACGCCCTTCATCGCCCTCAACCCGCGCGATGCTCAAAGCAAAGGCATCCGCGCAGGCGATCTGGTGCAGGTTCACGCCAACTCTTCAAAAGGGGCAGATCGCTCTATTATTCTAGAAGCCCAAATCGACAAAGGGCTGCGTGATGGCAATGTGTTCGCGCCAATTCACTGGAACGCTCAGTTCGCCTCCCATGGTCGAATTGCCACTTTGATCGATTCGGTGACCGACCCAATATCAGGGCAACCCGAGAGTAAATTCGCTCAAGTCGGCATCAAGTCCGTGACAGCGAAGCGCTGGCTTGCGGTGTTCAGCCGAGCAGACATCGATACCTCGCTCTTTGACTATTGGGTGAAGATCCCCTTGCAGGGCGCACAATTAATTTTACTAGCCGATATCGAGGCTGACATTGGCTCAGACTCTGCACAGTGGCAACAGTGGTTGCAGTCACTAGGCGAGGGGCTAGAGAAAATTGAAGTTGCCAACACAGTCAATGACTCTTATCGTGCCTTGTTCTGCACCCAATCCCATATACAAACGGCTGTTTTTAGCAGTCATGCGCGCAGTTCACTTCCTGGCAGCTCATGGTTTCAAGATTTGGTCGACCACTCTTTAAGTTCGCAGACCTGGCGCCTTCTTGACCAACGCCACCATAGCTCTACCAGCGGACAACGCATTATCTGCAGTTGCTTTCGCGTCAGCCAAGCACATATCGAGACTGCGATTGCCGAAGGGGCCAACTCTCCCGAAGCACTCGGCAAGCGTTTACGCTGCGGTACAAACTGTGGCTCGTGCATCCCCGAGCTCAAGCAGTTAATCGCACAAGCTCGATAAATATTGCGCATTTCATAATCCTGTCACGAATGGCGAGCAAGATGATCAACGCCATTGACCAACAGGAGCCACATTGTGTTTACCCGCCTCATTCTCGCCGCAACGATTAACGCTATTACTTTGTCTATTCCAGCTTATGCCCAAGAAACTCCAGAAACCTGGTTTGCGCAAGGCCGTGCTGCCGTTGAGTCTCGTTTAGAGCGTGTGCAAACCCCTAAACGAGCCAAGAATGTCATCTTGTTTATCGGTGATGGCATGGGCGTCTCGACTGTCACCGCGGCGCGGATATTGGCGGGGCAATTAGCCGGCGGTAACGGCGAGGAAAATGAATTGTTTTTCGAGACCTTGCCCAATGTGGCGTTCTCCAAGACTTATAACGTCAACCAACAAACTCCAGACTCCGCTGGCACCATGACCGCGATGGTCACTGGGGTGAAATCCAATGCGGCGCTGATCAGCGTCAATCAATACGTTCGCCTTGGCGACTGCGCATCGATGCAAGGCAATAGCCTGCCAACGCTACTCGAACTGGCTGAGAACAAGGGCATGTCCACCGGCATTGTCACGACTGCTCGGCTCACTCACGCCACGCCCGCTGCCAACTATGCCCACAGTATGCATCGAAATTTTGAAGATGATGGCGATGCCAGCGCCATGAGCGATGTCGGAGCTTGTATCGATATTGCGCGCCAGTTGGTCGAGTTTAAAGCTCTCCATCCTGACAGTGATGGCTTAGAGGTGGCACTAGGAGGCGGCCGCCTTAACTTTCTGCCGCAAGTCGATAACGCCGACCCTGAGGAAGGCGTGCAAGGCAACCGACTGGATGGTCGAGACTTGACCCAAGAGTGGACACAGCGCCATGACAATAGTGCCTATGTTTGGAACAAAGAGCAGTTCGATAAAATTGACGTTGAAAACACTGAACACTTACTTGGTCTATTCGATGGCTCACATATGGAATACGAAATAGACCGCCCCCATGATAAAGGTGGTGAGCCCTCTTTAAGCGAGATGACGGCTAAAGCCATTGCACTATTGGCTAAAAACCCAGAGGGTTATTACCTCAACGTCGAGGCAGGACGCATCGACCACGCCCATCATGCCACCAACCCACACCGCGCCTTAACCGATACGATCGAGCTGGCCAATGCGGTACGTACAGCCGTTGCAATGACCAACCCAGAAGAAACCTTGATCATTGTGACCGCCGACCATAGCCACGTTTTGACAGTGGCAGGTTACCCTACTCGCGGCAATCCAATCCTAGGCAAAGTCATCGGCAATGATGGCTCCGGAGCACCTAAACACAAGCCTGAGTTAGCTGCCGACGGCATGCCCTATACAACCCTAGGTTATATCAACGGCCACGGACATCGGTTGTTAGATGATTTTGAGAGTGCCGATGCGATTTTCGCCCATCCGCTGAACAGTGGCCGTGCGGACCTTAGCCAGATCGACACCACTGCCCCTGGCTTTCATCCAGAAACATTGATTCCATTGGGCAATGAAACCCATGGGGGTGAAGACGTCGCGGTGTATGCAACCGGCCCTGGTTCAGAGTTAGTGTCAGGATTGATGGAACAGAACGTGCTCTTCCACATCATGCTTGAAGCATTGCAGATGGAAGAGCGCGAAAGGGACTAGTGCGTCATCGCATAGATGAGGTAATTGATACCAAGCTGGTAAGCCGCATTGGCATAACGGGTGGGGTAGTAAGGATGGTAGGTGTGCTCCCATCCATCGCCCATGTCCGAGTTCCAGTTGATCAATACCATAACACGGCCAGAATCATCCAAAATCGCGTGGTTGCTCGCCACATGGATATCTTGCTCACCGCGCGAATCATCCCGACTCAAAGCCGGAATCATCATCGGCCCGTCTAGATCATAGTAGCTGTGAAATATTTCGTGCTCTGGGCGGAGCTCGACAATCTCACGATCCGGAAATACCTGCGAGAATGACGCCGCAAAGGCATCCCACTGTCGAGTCCCCCAGAAGTCATCAATGAGCAGGAAGCCTCCGCGCAACAAATACTCACGCAGATTTTCCATCTCAGCAGGGCTCATGCTGATGCCGCCCTGCTGACCGACTTCGAGCATGTAGAGAAAGGGATAATTGAAGATCCGCTCATCGTCAAAGCGCAGCACAATGGGCTCCTGCATAACTTTGACGTTAGTCAGTCTAGCGACGCCGCGCAGAAAATTCGTATCGGCATCGGGGAAATCGATCGACCAAGCGCCACCGCCTCCACCCCAAAATCCTCGGAAGCCACCACCACCGCCCCCATAAGTATCGAATTGGACGCGCACGAAGTTAAACTCACCCGCTGGGTCATAGTCGATCTCGGTTGCTGGGTTTTGTCCCAAGCCTTGCGCAGCCACTTGAGCGCTACCCAAGAGCAGCAATAATGCGCATGTCAGTGCTTTTCGCATAATCAAATCTCTGTCATCTTTATGAGGCTATTAAACTCTATCTAAGCCCCAACACTCAACACCCAGCCATAAGCTTAAATAATTACCCTTGTAAGTTCATCTTTTCTCCCTTAACTAGCGTATAAGTCATGGCACAAATGACAAGGGAGTCAAAAATGAGCAATCGCGAGCAAGACTTATCAGGCAAAACCTATCTCGTGACGGGGGCAAACAGCGGCATCGGCCTAGAAGCGGCCAAAAATTTTGCTAGTCGAGGCGCCATAACGCTGATCGTAAGCCGAGATCAGGCCCGTGGTGAAGCGGCTCGCCAGGAAATCATTCAGGTCAGTGGCAACCAACAAGTCTATCTCTACGTGGCCGATTTTAGCTTGCTGCGCAGCGTCAACAAGCTCGCCGACACTGTTCTAGCCCAGCACCCCGTCATCGATGTGCTCTGCAATAATGCCGGCGGCTCTAATGCTGTGCGCACCGTCACTGGCGAAGGTTTCGAGACGACTCTCGTGACGAATCACTTAAGTGGTTTTTTGCTCACATTGCGTTTGTTGCCTGCTTTGCGTAACGCCGCTCAGAACGGGATTGCCCGTGTCGTGTTCACCAGCTCCTATGGACACAAGCACAGCCCGTTAAACTTCAATGATCTTGGTTTGTCGAAAAACTACAAGACTCTCAAGGCCTATGGTCGCTCCAAATTAATGAACTTACTAACGGCCCACGAACTACAAAAACGCTGTGACGACTACAATATCGTCGCTAGCTCCTTTCATCCAGGGGCTGCGCGCACGCCGATTTGGGGCAAAGGCGGCCCAGTGGCACGCATCCTCGGTTTCGTCCTCAAACCTTTCATGGTCAGCGTCGAACAAGGCGCCGACACGCTGATTTGGCTAGCCAGTTCCAATGAGGATGAAAGTGTGCAGGCAAACGGTCATTACTTTGTGAAGCGCAAACGGGCGCCAATCGCCACCTTTGCTACTGATGAGGCAGCCGCAAAGCTCTGGAGGCACAGTGTCGAGCTGGTTGCTCCGTATCTCAACTAACGCTTTTTTATGGATTGTGCACTCGCGCACAACTGCAAACTGCGACAATTTTGTAGATCTGATAGGCTATTAACCACGAATTTTCTAAAGCAAAAGGATGTGAATCAATGGAAGTGACTAAGAATTTTCGACGCATGCTGTTGACCGCGTGCATTCTCGCGCCTATGGCCGCGGTGGCGGCTCCTGCGGATCAAGACTCCCCGTTAGCGGGTACGGGTATCGAGCCCAACGTCGTCAGCTATGAGATAGTGCAGGAGTACGACGACCCCTTGATGCCATTGAATCGAGGCATTTTTGCCTTTAACGATGTCGTGTACCGCTACGGCCTCATTCCCTTTGCGCGCGTCTACAACACCTTCCCGCAACCCGTGCGCACTAGCGTGGGGAATTTTTTCGATAATATTAAATCGCCTATTCCCTTCGTCAATCATCTACTTCAAGGCCAAGGACGGCAGGCACTCGTGGACTTTGCACGCTTTGGTGTCAATAGCACCGTGGGTATCTTTGGGCTGTTCGACCCAGCAACCTCATGGTTAGAGTTGGAGCGCCAAGACACCGGCTTCGATGACACACTGCGCCAATACAATGTCGGCTACGGCTTCTATATCGTCATGCCTTTTGCAGGGCCAAGCAATCTGCGCGCCGGTGGCAGCACCTTTGTCGATGCAATGCTCAACCCGATTGCTTATGTGTTTGAAGAACCCGACTCCACGGGGCTGCGCATTTTCGACAATGTGCAGGAATTTACCCCCCAAGCCGAGGCCTATTTAGAATTGCGCGAAAACAGCGAAGACCTCTACATTTTTATGCGCAACGCGCATTTGCAGGACGTTCAACGCGATGCCGAATACAAATAATTTCACTGCCAAATTTATCGACACAGTGGTGGGTTGGCCGAAAACGGTCTTAGCGCTTTTTGCTGTCATTACAGTCACACTAGGGATACAGGCACCGAAGTTTGAAATCGATGCATCCCCCGACACTCTGCTGACTAAAAACAATGAACTGTATACACAGACACAGTTAGTCAATGAACGTTTTGCGCCACAGGAATTTTTGCTCGTTACTTACGCGCCTAAAACAGCATCCGTGTTCTCCGAAGACACGTTTTCTGCACTGCAAGCGCTAAGCGAGGATTTACTAACATTGGAGCGCGTGGAGTCAGTGCGCTCAATTCTTAATGTGCCAGTGTTTCCACAAGGCAGTAATCTTCTTAATGCCAACCTTGACCTCGATGCCCTCACCGTCCAGGCCAACGACTATGACATGGCAGCGCTAGAGGAAACCTTCACCGACCACCCTATCTACACCAATCTACTGATCAACGAAGACCTCAGCGCCACGGCCTTGCAAGTGTTGTTCCGCAGTGACGAAACACTTGCGCAGATCGACTCCCAAATCAACGCGCTGCATGCCAAACACCAAGACAGCGAATTGACAGAACAAGAGACTCAGGAGCTGGAACGCTTAGAGGCAGAAGCGGCCCCTTTACGGAAAGCTCTTGGTGAAACCCGCAGCGCCGAAATCGATCAGATCCGTCAATTCATTGAGCAATATGCAGCAAACGCCGACATTCATATGGGCGGTGTCCACGTGTTGGGTGACCAGCTCATTGAGATTATCAGCAATGACCTTGTGGTTTTCGGCATGGCCATCGCCATCGGCATTTGTCTTATGTTGATGATTTTGTTTCAAGCCCTGCGCTGGGTCACAATCCCGATCTTATGCTGCTTGAGCAGCATCCTGTCGACCATGGGCTTGTTCGCCTTGCTGGGCATAAAAGCCACGGTAATCTCTTCGAACTTCATCGCGTTGCAGCTGATTCTAACGCTCGCCATCGTCATACACCTGATTGTGCAATTTCGCGAGAGCGCACAGGCCAATCCTGAGGCCACACAAAGAGAGATCATTCGAACAACGCTTGCCGAGAAAATTGGCCCGTGTTTTTTCGCAGGGCTAACGACCTCCGTTGGCTTCGGCTCTTTAGTCTTTAGCGGTATTCAACCGGTGATTGCATTCGGTTGGATGATGATCATCGCCATGGGCTTTTCCATCTCGGTGAGCCTAGTGCTATTCCCAGTAATACTTGAGCTTTTATCCAAGCATGAGCAACGCAAAGAGATCCCCCTATTCGGCATGATCGTGCGCTTTTTTGCCCATGCTTGCTTAGAGCATCGGCTTCCCATTGCCCTGGTGAGCATCGCAATAATCACCGCGAGCATATTAGGCATTCTGCGTTTGGATGTTGAAAATAGTTTTATTAATTACTTCAAAAAATCGACAGAAATCCACCAAGAGCTCGCTTATATCGACCAAGAGTTTGGCGGCTCAACGCCCTTGGATTTGATTTACACCTCCGGCAGCCAATCGGACAATCCAGACATTGTCATGACCGCGCGCACCGTGCAGATGCTGCAACTTATTCAACATACGATGGAAGAGCATGAGGCCGTTGGCCGTGTGCTCTCCGCTGTGAATATCACCGACCTAGCCCGTGAGCTCAATGGCGCACCACTTACAGAGTACGAATTGACTACGGCTTATTGGTTGATGGATGAAAATTTCCGCGACGATTTGGTCGGGGCATTTTACGACACTGAAACTGGGCAAGCGCGCATCAATATTTGGATTCAAGACCTCACCGAGGGGCTAAATAGGGCCGATTTATTGCAAGAGATTCGCAGCGAGTTGGAAGAAATGGGCATTGCACAAAGCGAGTATCAGCTCACTAATATGTTCGTCCTGTATCAAGACATTTTGCAGCGTTTGTTTAGTTCGCAAATCCTGACACTTGGCCTCGTGTACGCGGCCTTGCTGGTTGTTTTTCTAATTATCTTTCGATCCCCTAGGCTTGCTCTTATTGCGCTGGTGCCGAATTTTTTACCTACCCTAGCCGTGTTGGGCTTAATGGGTTGGCTAGGAATATCGCTAGACTTAATGACCATTACCATCGCCGCGATCGCCATGGGTATTGCCGTAGATGACACCATTCATTATATGCACCGCTTTCAAGAAGAGCAGGAAACAAAAGGCTATGAAGAATCTATCAAACGCACCCACAAAAGTGTCGGGCTAGCGATTCTTTATACCTCCTTGTTGATCATGGCTGGTTTTTCGATGTTGGCATTCTCTGATTTCGTGCCTAGCATCTTATTCGGATTATTGACATCCATGGCCATGGCACTAGCGCTGTTTACCGACCTTTGCCTGTTGCCTCTATTGCTACGTTGGGGCGCCAAAGAACCTGACCAAAGCGAGCCAGTAGCGCAGGGAAGTACGTAATATCTAAAACCAGAGCAAGTATCACAATGGGCACGAGTAATGTTGCCGCCTGTTGAAAATACAAGGTGCTAGCCGCGATTAACACACAAGTCCCTAAGGCCATCACCGAGGTGGTGATGATCAACGCAGGCCCTGCCTTGGCAAGGGCCTGCTCGATCGCGGCACGAGGCGCTAAGCCTGCGCTAACCGCGCTTTGGTAGGCGCTCAAGACATGCACAGTGTCATCAACAACGAGCCCAATGCTAATGCTGAACAGCATCATGACAAATGGGTCTAATTCGCCCACGAATAAACCCCAAGCGCCAAACACAAACACTGCCGGCAATAGATTGGGCAAGACGCTTAACAAGCCTAAAGCTGCGCTGCGCATTCCCAACATCAAGGTAACGGTGATCATCAGCAAACTCAGCACATAGCCCTGTAGCAATTCCACCGTCACAGCCTTGTCCATGCGCGCGAACAATAAAGTACTACTGCCGTGCAATAGCTGCGCATCAGGAAAGTCTTGCGCAAATTTTTCATCGACGAGGGTGTTCAAGGCAATGATAGATTGGTTGCTCTGCGTCTGCGTGCCCACAAACAGTCGCACGATGCTGTAGTTATCGTTGACCAAGGTTGCTAACGTAAAATTGCTTGCCTGCGCCACGCTGTAATTGAATAAGGCCTCGTCGATCGCCTCGGGGTCGTTCGGGATAATAAAGGCATCCTCGCCCTGTTCTTCATGCATAATCTGATTGACCGTTTTTACCGCATCAACAAGGCTTGCCACCCCTACCACACCTTCCTGCTCGCTCAACCACTGCGAGAACGTGTCCAATCGTTGCAGGAACGCAGGTTCTATAACTCCATAGGCATTATTGACTTTCACACCATAACTAAGCTGAGTGCCCTGCCCCATGCGCGGATTCACCTGTGAATAGTAATCGTATAGTGGTGAGTCTTTACTGATAAACGACGCACGATCAAAGTCGGTGGTATTGCGCAGGCTGAGCCCTAAAGCGATACAAGCGAGCACACTGACCACGGCCAACATCATAGGCCCATGGGCAAACACCAAATGGCGACACCCCTTCAGGACCTTGTCAATAATAGAGACTCGTGCGCAGGAGCCCGTACCGCTATCCACGCGCGCGGGAAACAATAAAATAGCGCCAGGCAACACCGTTAAGGTCAGCACATAAGCAAAGGCGACACCTAAGGCCACGACAGAGCCAAAGGAGCTAACTGCTGGGGCAGAGGCAAAGTTAAGGCTCGCAAAACCGATGATTGTCGTCACTGTGGCTAAGGAGATGGGACGAAAATTTCGCTCCACACTCTGGCTCATCGCGGCAAGCGGTTGCAATCCCCGCAATAGTGCTTGCCGGTACAAAGAAATAATATGCACGCTGTCGGCTACAGCTATGGTCACAACGACTAGTGGTGCCATCACGGAAATACTGTTGAACGAAGTGCCAAGCCAGGCTAGCGTTCCAACCGTCATTAACACCGTTAGTAAAGCCACCCCAAGTATGCAAAAGCCAAGATAGACAGAGCGAAAGCTATAACAAATGAAGCCCGTACACAGGAGCAAAACGATTGGCAACAATAGGCTTAAATCACTAATCATGCCCTCACGATTAGACTGCTCATAATGGGCTGTGCTGCTGAGGTAAAAATTCACTTCAGGGTGCCTTGCTTGCAAACTTGCTAGCAAGTCATCACTTGCCTGCACAATCTCGCTACTTTGTTCGCGAGTCAGCCCTGTGCTGCGCAAACGCACGTTGGCTAGCGCAAGGTCGGCCTCGGGCGCTATCAATTGACCAACAAGAAAAGGGTCAGCCATGACTCGTTGTTTAGCCTGCTGCAGTTGCTCATCACTCAACACACTTTGGGCGGTTAGCACGCGAGTAAATAGGCTCTCATCTCCAAAGGGCGATTGCCAATCGAGCACCGAGTCCATTGAGAGCGCCAACGGGATTTGCCTGAATTCTCGATTAAGATCCGCCAACGCTAGTAAAGTGCGAGTTTCGAATACTTGCCCGCTTTTCGGCAAGAGCGCGAAACTTATTTCAACAGGCGACGGAAAGACTTGCACCATTTCATCACGTTCTTGCAGATATGGGTCGCTTTGAGTCAGCAAAACACCAATTGAGGTATCAAACTCTGTGCGTGGAATGGCCAGCGCAAACACGACGCAACAAAAAAGACTTAGGCTCAATAATGCAAAGCGCCTTGTTACTAAAAACTGTACCAGTGCAGTCATTGTTTGACTCGAATCGCAGAAGAAAAGGGGTGTGTCACTAGAATCGCACGGGCTTGCTTATTTGTCATGTATCAAGCCTGCGTCTTGAAATCTACTATATAGTCACCAAGTAACTAGTACGCATCTTAGCAAAACACTTAAGCCGCGATAAAAGGAGTGATCATGAGCAACAAGAAAGAGATAGAGCATAAACTCGAGCAACAGTTAGATGCATTAAGCAGCAAAATCGACGAATTAGCCGCTAAAATGAAGGAACAAGAGGACAGAGCCAGTGACATAGAGCACAAGGCAGTTGCCAAACTAAAGAGCATGCGAGCTACGGCACACGAAAAGCTCATGGAATTTAAAGAAGCTGAGCACGACAATCTGCAGGACGTCGAAAAGGGCCTCAATGAATATTGGACGAGTCTAGGCGCCGAACTCAAAGCCTATGAGAGCCTCTAAGTTTGGCGCTTTAATCTAATCCTCGCACTTCAACGTACCCCTAAAATGTGAAGCCCACCTTGCAGGGGTCCTGTTATCGACACCGCCATCTTTGAGTTTTTAGAAAACCACCGCGACAATGCCATATGGATAGTGCCTGTGCTGGCCTTTGCAGAGGCCTGTATTGGTATAGGGCTATTTGTTTCCGGCTTGATTCTTTTTGGCATCTGCATTGCGCTGTATAGTGCAGACATCTTAAGCCTCTGGCAGATCGCCCCCTTCGCATTTATAGGCGCCGTACTTGGCGATCACACTGGGTTTTATATTGGCGCGCATTTTGGGCCAAGAATTCACGAATTCTCACTCGCCAAACGCTATCAACTACAATTGCAAAAAGCCGAACAGCTCGTGTTGCGCTTCGGGGCGGCGGCAATCTTTATTGGAAGGTTTATTCCTGCCATTCGCAGCATTCTACCTGCCCTTCTTGGCGTGAGCGGTTTTTCCTCCACCCGCTACAATCTGTTGGACATTTTCGCCTGTGCACTCTGGGCCACGCTTCTCGTGGTCCTGGTTTGGCTTAGTACAGCTTTCCTCTAATCCGGCGCGAGCTTGCTTGATTCGAAGCAATGGCTGGGGTAATGTCCGAGGCATGTGGCGAAGCAGTGAGATTGTATGGATACCTTCTCGACGCTAGCGAATTAGTCCATCATGAAGGCTAATACTCCACATCACCCTCAATTATTAAAAGAATTTTGCTATGAACCTATTCAAGAGCTCAACGTCGACCTTGCGCGTTATTCCACTACTGACCCTTGCATGGACTTTGAGCGTGGCATCCTTGGCCAACGCCCAAGATCCGATTCGCATTGCCTTTATCGACCCTCAATCGGGAACCTTTGCCGCTACCGGTGAGACGGGATACTTGCAGCTGAAGTTCGCAGCCGACTATTTTTATAACGATCACGGCGGCGTATTAGGCGGCCGTCCTATCGAAGTCATTGCATTGGACAATAAAAACTCTGCCGCAGATTCACAGCAGCAGCTGCGCCGCGCCATCAGCGAAGGCATTCAAATAGTCTATTCCGGCAATGGCTCCGCTGTCGCTAGCGCTCTGAGTACCGCGATCGAGCGCCACAATCGCCGCAACCCTGATCAACGCGTTATCTTCATGAACTATGCAGCCGTAGATCCGATCCTTACCGGGGCAGATTGTAGTTTTTGGCACTTTCGCTTTGATGCACACTCAGACACTAAGATGGATGTCATGACGAGCCACATCGCAGCGAACCCTGACATTAGCAAGGTGTACATCATCGGCCAGGATTATTCCTTCGGCAAGGCGGTTGGCGATGCCGCGATTAGCATGTTGGCCGCAAAACGCCCCGATATCGAAGTCGTCGGCAATGAATTACACCCTATTGGGCAAGTGAAAGATTTCACCCCCTATGTGACGAAAATCGTCTCCTCTGGTGCCGACGCCATTATCACTGGCAACTGGGGTGGCGACATGGTTGCCCTAGGCCGCGCGATCACAGACGCAGGTTTGGACGTGCCAATCTATACGTTCTACGCAGCCTATGACGGCATTACCGCCACACTGGGGGAAGCTGGCAAAAATCGCATTCGACTAGTTCACAACGACTACGCGAACCCAGTCACTAGTGAAGAGCGCATCGCCTTCACACGCGCCTTTAAGGCTCAATATCCGCACAAAGACGTTACACAGCCGCGTCTTGCCACCTCTCTAAAAATGCTTGTCAACGCAATGGAAGAGACCGGCGGCACAGACCCTTACCAACTCGCCCTTGCGATGGAAGACATGCGCGTTACCAACATGACTGGTGAAGAGGTCTGGATGCGAGGCGAAGACCACCAATCGTTTCAGCCGCTCTATGTGTCAGTCCACACGGATGAGAATGTCGTGTTTGATGCCGACAATTCAGGCTTTGGCCTTGTAACCGAGTTTCGCGTTCCAGCAGAAGATACGATCACCGAAAGTAGCTGCAAGATGAATCGACCACAACAATAAATAGCGAGCATCAGTTTCTCTACTATGATTGAAGTTTTGGTTTTCGCCACACTCAACGGTCTCGTCACTGGCCTTTTGCTTTTCATGCTGGCAAGCGGGCTAACGCTTATATTCAGCATGATGGGGGTACTCAATTTTGCCCACGCCAGCTTTTATATGCTTGGTGCCTATTTTGCGTACTCCATCAGCCTTTACCTAGGATTTTGGCCAGCACTCATAGTGGCGCCTGTGCTCGTTGGCTTGCTTGGCGCACTAATTGAGCGTTATGGTCTGCGCCGGGTGCACAAATCTGGCCACGTTGCCGAGTTAATATTCACCTTTGGTCTAGCCTTCCTGATCGAAGAGGCCGTGCAGTTCTTCTGGGGCCGCGCGACTAAAGATTACCGCTCACCGGATTTACTCGATTTTCCGCTGTTTACTCTGTTCGGACAAAACTTTCCCGCCTATAAGGCATTCATGATTTTTATTTCGATTGCGATATTCATCGGCTTGTATTTTGTTCTAACGCGCACACGCATCGGAATTATTATTCAAGCGGCGATCACTCACCCACACACCGTTGCCAATCTGGGACACAATGTCCCTTTAATTTTCATGGCGGTCTTTGGGGTTGGCACAGGGCTCGCCGGTTTAGCGGGAGTCATTGCCGGCCCAGTCTTGACCACCTTCCCCGGCATGGCCGTGGTTTTAGGTAGCATCGTGTTCGTAATTGTGGTTATTGGAGGGCTTGGGTCTTTGGCTGGGGCTTTAGTCGCCTCATTGCTCATTGGTCTTTTACAGTCTTATGCCATCGCCTCGGATGTCGGCATGCCCGACTTACTTGCTTGGCTTGGCGTAAGTTTTGAACGCGACCATCCTTTAAATGACATCTGGCGCCTGACTCTGCCACAAGTCGCGCCGATCCTGCCGTATCTATTATTAGTGCTAGTCTTGATATTCCGCCCTTCTGGTCTTTTTGGCAAACGGGAGAGTTAGGGATGCTGAAATATTTAAGCTGGGCGTTGTTCGCCATTGCCTTGATTGTGTTGCCACAGATTTTTACCTCTATTCTCTCTGTCTCTATTCTTAATCAGATGTGCATCGCCATCGTGTTTGCCCTCAGTTACAACATGCTGTTGGGGCAAGGCGGCATGCTATCGTTCGGTCATGCAGTGTATTTTGGCTTGGGGGGCTTTATGGCTGTCCACGCTCTGCTAGCCATCGAAAATGAAGAAATGATGTTCTCGGTTACCCTCATTCCGTTAGTTGGCGGCTTGTTCGGACTGTGCGCGGCGTTGTTCATTGGTAGTTTCTCAACCCACAAGGCTGGGACCGTCTTCGCCATGATCTCCTTAGGGGTTGGTGAGCTAATTGCCGCGTCTTCCTTAATCCTCGTGTCTTTCTTCGGCGGGGAAGCAGGTATCAGTGCAGATCGGACATTCGGCCCACCCTTTTTCGGCTTCGACTTCGCACAGAATATTGAAGTGTATTATTTGGCGGCGGCTTGGCTATTTTTAGCCACTGTGTGCATGTATTTGTTTACGCAAACACCGGCAGGACGCATGGCCAATGCGGTACGCGACAATCCCGAGCGCGCCGAGTTCATCGGCTATAGCGCCCGTCGTGTGCGCTTCATCTCCTTCATATTTTCAGGCTTCTTTGCGGGTATCGCAGGGGGCTTGTTCGCCTTGAACTACGAGATACTCACCGAGCAAAACCTCAATGCGGTGACCTCTGGCAATGTGTTGTTGATGGCTTATATTGGTGGGCTCGGCTTCTTTATTGGCCCTATGGTTGGCGCCGTTGTGCTCACCCTAATCAATTCAGTGCTGAGCAATTACACCGATCTATGGCTGCTCTATCTGGGCCTCATGTTTGTATTAACGGTGATGTTTCTGCCGCGTGGGCTAACAGGTTTTCTCATGATGCATCGCACACCTTGGCATCTTGGCAAGCTGCATTTGTTGGCAAAACCTTATGCCATTACGGCGGTACCCAGCGCTATCTTCGTGCTAGCCTTAGTGGCCATCATTGAGATGAGCCATAGCAATGCGCCCACGTTTAATTTTTTGGGCATCGCACTAAACCCCGATAGCTTCATCAGCTGGGGAGCATTGCTCATCATTGCAACGCTAGCCTTCGTAGCACTGCGCAAAACACTGCCAAGCCTGCGCGATGCTTGGGATACCGCCAATACCATCGACACAAAGCCCCAGGAGCGCACATGAGTATTTTGCAGCTTCAGGGTTTGAGCAAGCAGTTTGGGAATACCCGCATTATTCGCGATGTCTCGCTAAACATAGAAGCGGGTGAAAAACACGCCATTATCGGGCCAAACGGTGCAGGCAAATCGACACTCTTTCATTTGATCACAGGGCGCTACTCTGTGAGCTCGGGCAGCATATTGTTTAAAGGCCAGCCTATTCAAAACCGCCCACCGTTCGAGATCGCAAGAAAAGGGCTAGCTCGCAGTTTCCAAGTCACCAATATTTTTCCACTACTTAGTGTTTTCGAAAATATTCGCTGTGCGCTTCTCTGGTCGATGGGCTATAAGTATTCGTTCTGGCACCTTTTAGGAAAAGCCAAGGCACTGAATACTCGTACAGAAGAGTTACTCATAGAGATTGGACTCCAGGAGCGACGCAAGCTCCCCGCAGGCGAACTAGCCTACGCCGAGCAGCGCGCATTGGAATTGGGCATCGCTATTGCCAGCGGCGCTGAGATGATTATGTTGGACGAACCGGTGGCTGGCATGAGTCATAGCGAGGCAAAGAATGCCGTTGAGCTAATTAATCGAGTGACGGCCGGTAAAACCCTAGTGATGGTTGAACATGATATGAATATCGTCTTCGACATGGCCGATAAAATATCAGTCCTCGTGTATGGTGAGATTATCGCCTCTGACGTGCCAAGCAAGATACGCGGCAACGCGAAGGTACAAGAAGCCTATTTGGGCGAAACCGTGCCGGAGGATGAACATGCTTGAAGTGCAAGACTTAAATGCCTGGTATGGCAAAAGCCATATTCTAAGGGGCGTGAACTTCAATGTGGCACAAGGCGAAATTGTCAGCCTATTGGGACGCAATGGCGTGGGGCGTTCTACCACGGTAAAAACGATCATGGGCGAAGTGGAACCATCAGGGTCAATCTTATTCAAGGGCCAGCAGATTGCTGGCAAAAAAAGTTATGAGATCGCCAAACTTGGTATCGGCTGCGTCCCCGAAAACCGCGATATCTTCCCTAGCCTCACGGTCCGCCAGAATCTGATTTTAGGTATGAAAAACAGCAAAGGCAGCTCACGTTGGAGCATAGAAGAGATGTTCCGTATGTTTCCCAATCTTGGGGAGCGCGCCGATGTACCGGGCGGCGTTTTAAGCGGCGGCGAACAACAAATGCTATGCATGTGCCGCACGCTGATGGGTGATCCGGAACTGATCATGATTGACGAGCCCACCGAGGGCCTTGCTCCCAAGGTTGTCGAGCAAGTCGGCGAACTCCTGCAAGAGATTGCCTCGCGCGGTGTAGCGATTCTCCTAGTTGAACAAAAATTGACCATCGCCCTTAAAATCTCCCATCGCATCTATGTCATGGGGCACGGGCAAATCGTCTACGAAGGCAGCCCTCAGAGTCTTCGCGAGGCAAGCGATGTCCGACGCGAATGGCTTGAAGTGTAAGTAAGGACTCACGCTGCGACTTACGTCCCAAAACGACCACGAATCGACCTGATTTTGGCTAGTCTGCCGCTTCCAAACGAGTTAAAGTAGCGCTCACTTTAACCGTTAGCCCTCTGTCACTACGTCCTTAACAATAACAATACGGAATGTGTTCGAGCCCCGCAGCATTCGAGGGCCCGCCGTACTGTAGAGGTGTTGTTCATCATAGATTCATGATCGCGCTGGCACACTGGTCTTCAGCCCGTTTGTTACAGGATAGAATTGACGCATGACTGTTACTCGACTCATTATTCAAAGCATCTGCTTAATGGCCTTGTTTGGAGCCTCTAGCCAGTCTCTTGCGTGGGATGCCACATCCCATCGGCTCACAGCCTATGTGGCTTGGGAGGCACTAACGCCTACCCAGCGCAACAAACTAAGCAGCATTGTCGAAAAGCACCCACGCTATCAAAGCGATTTTCTCGACGCCATGCCTGCCAATATCATGCTTGCCAGCGAACAAGAGCAGGCGCGTTGGATGTTTGGCCAAGCGGCGATCTGGCCCGACATGACCCGTTCTTTCGAGGGCGATGATCTAATTCGCTACAATCGCCCGACTTGGCACTACATTGATGGCGCTTGGATACGCGGTGAAGCGCAACAGGGTAATGTTTATGTGGGGGCAGACCCTTTACCTAGCATTCATGGCGAGTCTACAGGCCCGATTGAGCATGAGGCAGATGTTAGCAATGTCGTTGAAGGTATCGAATTCAATTTAGCCGTACTTGAAAATCCACTTAGCACGGGCCGTGAGCGTGCCATAGCCTTGAGCTGGGTCCTTCACCTTATTGGCGATATTCATCAACCCTTGCACTCAGGGGCACTCGTATCCTCAGAGCTTTTCGCCACTGGCGATCGCGGTGGCAACGGGATCGTCACGCAATCGGGCAACCTGCATGCGCGCTGGGATGGCGCATTGCGCAATCAGCCTTTCGAAGACACTCTGCGACGCATGAACTCCTTTGTGCGCCAGAGCAATATTGCCGATATCGATATGCACGTTGACACTTGGCTACAAGAGAGTCGGCAGATCATGTACGAATTTGTTTATCCTGATGAAATTAAAGCCGCCGTTCTGCGCAGCGAACGACTAGGGACGCGCCTGTCAGAGTTTGCCCTCGATGACGATTACGCCAGTGAAATGCAGGCTATCTCAGAAGACCGAGTGACCCTTGCAGGAATTCGTCTAAGCATTGCTTTACGTCAGGTTCTTGGCAACTAGCGGACCGGCTTTCGTTGTAGTGAAGCGGGTTTTCCTCGACAATATGCCCATTAGGCCGACCCAATTATGCGTCTGCCATCAAGTTTGAGACGTTTAAGCAATGAATACAGCAACTGCACCACTACATGCCGACACACCAGCTCTCGCGCGATACCGGCGCATCGCGTGGATTACGCTTATTGCGGTCTATTTTCTTATCTTAGTTGGCGCTAGCGTGCGCGCCTCGGGTGCTGGCATGGGTTGCCCCGATTGGCCCACCTGTTTCGGTAGCTGGGTGCCACCTACAAGCGTCGAGCAACTGCCCGCCAATTATCAAGAGATTTACGCCGATCTTGGTTATGCCGAGACGGAATTCAACCCCGTTAAAACATGGATCGAATACCTCAACCGCCTCACCGGCGTCACAATTGGCTTTTTGATTCTGTTAACAGCCATCTACTCGTGGTCGGTGCGCAAGCATGATCGTGCCATTGCCACCGCCTCGCTTGCCGCGTTTTTAATGGTTGGTTTTCAAGGCTGGCTTGGCTCAAAAGTTGTCTCGTCCAACCTTATGCCCGGCATGATTACGCTGCACATGCTAATGGCATTAGCGATTGTCGCCACATTGCTGTTTGCCGTTGCTAGAGCACGGCGCGGCATCATGATGGCCGAGTCTGTGCAAGGCATAGACCCAAAATTTGAAAAGTGGCTATATATCGTCGTGGGCTTGACGGTGTTACAGATCACGATGGGGACACAAGTACGAGAAATGGTCGACTATCTCAACCATACAGAAGGGGCCGATCGCTCCTCATGGGTTAGCGCACTGCCTTGGTTCTTCTATGTGCATAGAAGTTTTTCAGCAGTAGTGTTGTTCAGCAATCTCTGGCTTGCTTATCTATTAGTACGCTCTGTCGGCTGGCAGCATACGCTCACTCGTTTCACAGTGGCAATGATTCTAGTCATTGGACTGGCCATTATCTCTGGCGCGACACTCGGGCATCTCGGGATGCCTGCCTTAGTACAACCATTGCACTTGGTAGGGGCATCCCTTCTGTTTGGCTTGCAGTTTTTAATCTGGATGAGCTATCGCCATGCGCGTAGCGCTGACAATGAGCAAACCTTGAGTACCGCTTAAGGCATCAATGCGCAGTGCCTTCCTCGGCCCCTTCGATGAGTAACGCTAGTTCTCCGGGGCCGAAATTATACTCGGTAGCACAGAACTCACAGCTGATCTCAATCCCGCCCTGTTCAGCCACAATCTCATCGATCTCGTCCTTACCCAATGCCGTTAAAGCCCGCGCCGTGCGCTCACGCGAGCAGCTGCAGGCAAATTGCAATTGTTTAGGAGCAAATACTCGTAACTCCTCTTGGTGATAAAGCCGGTGCAGAATATCGGCATTAGGGAGGCTTAACAGCTCTTCGTCAGTCAATGTCCGCGCCAGTGTAGAGTAGTGCTCCCAATGCTGAGCCCGCGCTTCTTTGTCTTTCACCAATTGGGCAGGCATTTGCTGCAACATCAAGGCCGCGACGCTATTTTTATTAGCGGCAAAATAAAACACGCTGCCCAATTGTTCCGACTGCTGAAAATAGGATTCTAAACACTGCGCTAGATTACTGCCTTCGATCGGCACAATACCTTGATAGGGCTCGCCCTTGCGACTATCAATGGTAATCACTAGGGAGCCATCGCGCAGCAGCTCGGTAAACTGATCGCTGCTTGGCGTTTCGGCGTAACGGGCTATACCTCGTAAGTCCCCTTCGCTATTGCATTCCCCCATCATGACTGCCACCTCTCCTTCGCTTCGCGCCTGCAGGACTAAGCGCCCGTCAAACTTGATCGTCGAGGACAGTAATGCACTACCAGCTAAGAACTGCCCCAACAGAATGGCGACTTGTTCTGGGTATTGTTTGCCCGCGATTGTTTCGAGATAACTCTTATTCAATCGCACGATTTCTCCGCGCACATCGGCGTGGTCAAAAAGAAAGCGTTGGCTAGAGTCTGAACTAGGCGTAGTGAGTGGCATGATCTTGGTTTTCCTGTGCTTGTTGCGAACGTTGCTGAGCAACGGCTTGTGCATATTGTACAACATTGGCCACGAGCTTCTGGCCGCTATTTTCACGTAAACTCAGGATAGACTCCGGATGGAACTGCACAGCCAGGATCGGCAACTCTTTGTGCTCTATTGCCATGACCACCCCATCATCTGTTTGCGCGGTTATGCGCAGGCATTGGGGAACCTCCCGCGCATGAAGCGAATGATAGCGGCCTATCTCACAGCGCTCAGGGAGCCCTTTGAACAGAACGCCCTGCCGGTGATTGATCGTCGAGCTTTTGCCATGCATAGGGATGTCGAGCTGCGCAAGCTGTCCCCCAAAGGCTTCTACAATGCCTTGCAGCCCTAAGCAGACGCCAAAGATTGGCGTCTTGTTTTGTACGCAAATCTCGATGGTCTCTGCCAGTGAGAAGTCCTGTGGCCTTCCTGGCCCTGGTGACAGAATTACCAAGTCAAAATGCTCCCCACGACGCAGCCGAGCTCTGGCAAGCTGCGCTCGCAACGTGATTAGCTGCACGCCTTGTTCGCGAAAATAGCTACCGAGGTTGTGCACAAAGGAGTCTCGATGATCGACCATTAGCACTTTTAAGCCTGTGCTCTGCACTATGCTGCCCATGGCCGAATCACGCACGGGTGGTAGTTGTTGTTCGCCGCGAATTGCCGCAAGCATCGCACTTGCTTTAAGGCGCGTTTCAGCGTCCTCATCCTCTGGGTCTGAATCCATCAGCAATGTCGCACCTACCCGTACTTGCGCCATGCCATCTTTGATGCGCGCTGCGCGTAGCGTAAGCCCCGTATTCATATCACCATTAAAACCTATGCAGCCGATGGCTCCGCCATACCAGAGGCGCGGGGATTTTTCATGGTCCTCAATGAATTGAATCGCCGATTGCTTCGGAGCCCCAGTTACGGTAACCGCCCATGTATGAGATAGAAAAGCATCTAGCGCATCATACTCAGGCGCCAACTGTCCTTCTACATGGTCGACCGTGTGAATAAGGCGCGAATACATCTCTACTTGGCGCCTACCAATCACCCGCACAGAGCCTGGCACGCAAACGCGACTCTTGTCGTTGCGGTCCACATCCGTACACATAGACAGTTCGGCTTCATCTTTCTTCGAGTTCAATAAAGTTTTGATCTGTGCGGCATCTTCAATGGCGTTGTTACCCCGAGCAATCGTTCCCGAGATAGGGCAAGTCTCCACTCGCCGGCCTTGCACACGCACATACATCTCTGGCGAGGCGGCTAGAAGATGCTCGCCCTGCCCAAGATTCATCAAAGTACCATAGGGGACTTTGTTGCGTTGCTGCAAGCGCATAAAGATGCGCGACGGGCTATCTTTGCAGGGCTCATGAAAGACTTGCCCAGGCACTACCTCAAAAAGATCCCCGCGCCGGAAATACTCTTTTGCCGCTCTTACGATATCGGCATACTCCCCCTTGGCATGATCACAAAACGCTTGCTGTTTGCCAATAAACTGAAAAGGCGTGCGCTTCCCTGTACGGCGGTAACCCCCTGTCGTTTCTCTGCCTGGCTCAGCATCACTTTGCGCCTTCGCCCTGCAAACAAAATCATAACTATAACGATGGGCTTCGCCGCAGTGATGATCGGCAACAATGATTTCGTCTGGTAAATATAGGACTAAATCACGAGTGGCTGCGTCGCGCACTTGTTTGCGTTTTACCTCTTCAAATTGGAACGCCAAGTCATATGCGAATGCGCCATAGAGCCCTAAATGTGAGTCCTCGGCACTATAGAAATGTTCTGTCAAAGCGCGAATAACTGAGAACACACTCGCCTTGCGGCTACGTTGCTCCTCCGGCACGTCATCATCTGCCGCTTTGATCTGCACGTTGATCTGTTCTTCGCCGCGTTGCAGGGTTTCGATTTCTGCCAATGATTGCAAAGCGCGAGCGAGCTCGGGCAGCATAATCCGTCCACGCTGATTCAAGGCATCGATCACAAGGCAACGTTCACGTGCGCTAATGACGATTGGGGGATTCACAAACCCTATATCCCAGCGATTGTAACGCCCAGGGTATTCATAGGTGGAACTGAGTAAGACCCCGCGCTCTTCATCGAGTCGATCGCGTAATTGTTCAATGCTCGTTGCATAGCACACCGGCGCAACGCGGCGCTGCACACCAATGCCACCCCGAGTAAGGTAGTGCGCATAGGAGACCTTGCGATTGTTCGCATTAGGCTGTGCTGTCGTTGAAGATTGCATGATCTTGTCCTCTATTGCTCTTTCCAAGACTTGGCAAGATTCAGGAGGACTTTCGTTGGGACTATAGAGAGTGGAAATCTACAAGAAAGGCCGCCTAATTCTTGGGCGGCCTTGAAGATTTTTTAGAAATATCCACGCTGGCAACCCGAAGAGTCGGGCCACCAAAAATAGGATTGCTGTAATGTGTCGTGTGTTAACTGTGTCATAGGCCGCGATAATGGCGCGCGTCATTAGGAATGTCAAGCCAACTCCTACAAGCAAATAAAAACCATTTAATGCGAACGATTCGCATTTGCATTTTTTGCAAAAACTTATTATGATGCGCTGTACTAGTTAGCCAATAGGCTTCACCGAAGCAATGAGAGACATTGATGAGCAATGACGGCAGCCCCAATGCAAATCAGCCGAGCGTTGATGTAATGCAGATCAGCAGCGCGAAACTGTTCGGCGACCAGAAAGAAATCATCATTATTCACAACGGTGAACGCTACAGCTTACGCATTACTGCAAACCGAAAATTAATTTTGACCAAGTGAGTCCAGCCAGCCACCCACTGTTGCAAAGCCTTCAATTTTAGAGCGCTTATCGCGAACATAGGCAGCAAGCCCGATTCTCCTTTTATTCTGGAGAACCAGCTATGTTAGTTTTAAGACGCATCCGCCCCTTGCCTAGTGACACCTTTCAGCAATTAGTTTTGATAAGCGCCATGAGCATGTCCGCCTGTCTTGCTCAGGCACAAACGCCACTCCCTTCGTCGGAAGCACCAGAAGAGGTGATAGTGACGACGACCTTCCTGCCGCGCAGCATCGATCAGATTGCGGGAACGATCTCTGTGGTAGATCGCGCAGACATGGACCGTCAATTAATTGAAGACCTCAATGAGATCACGCGCCTTCAACCGGGCATCAACATGGACACCGCAAGCCGAGGAGGGAATCAAGGTTTCTCTATACGCGGTATCGGGGGTAATCGTGTCTTAACCGTCATCGACGGCGTTCGTAGTAGCGATATCTATGGCGCTGGCCCATCTTCCTATGGCAAGGACGCATTCGAAACGGACGACCTAAAGGCTATCGAAATCATACGTGGCCCTGCCTCAGCGCTTTACGGTGCCGACGCAATGGGTGGGGCTGTCATCTTGCGCACACGCGACCCGAAAGATTATTTGCGTGCAAACAAGTCCAGCGCTTTAAGCCTAAGAAGTACTTATAGCAGCGTAGACCAAATGCTTAAAACGGGCCTGAGCTATGCGTTTGAAAAAGATAATATTGGCACAGTCGTTCAATACACTGCGCGCCAGTCACAAGAAGCAGAGATCAACGGGAATGGGCAGCTCAATCCTCAAGACGCCGAGTCATCCGCATGGTTAGTCAAAAGTGTGTGGAGTCCTAATGCTGAACATACCTTAAGGCTCACAATTGATAGCCTTAATGAAGGCATCGACACCGATATCGAGACCGATCTCAGCAGCTCCGTGCAAACTTCACTCGGTAAAGACTCAACCGACCGAGTGCGCGTCACCCTAGGGCACGAATGGCAAAGCGATTGGCTTCTTGCCGATCACATCACCACGCAATTGCATTGGCAGCAAACCGATGGTGAGCAAAAGAGTGAACAGCTACGCACCAGCTATTCCTTCATCACGCCGGGCAACCCGCAAACTTATGGTGGCACACTAGCGAACCGTTTTTCTGATTTCGATTTCAATCAAGAAACCAGCAGTCTCAATATCATGCTCCGCAAAACCCTCGACGGGCAAAGCCTGCAGCACGACATTGTTTATGGCTTAGCATTCGAACAAACCGATACCGAGCGCCCCCGTGCACGATGCGACATCGCAGTCAGCAACTCAGAAATCGCCTGTGCTATTCCAAGTTATCCGTTCGCCGCTCCAGAGGTGTTTCCAAATAAGACGTTCCCCGATACCCAGACGCGGCGCACTGGTTTTTTCGTGCAAGATGAAATCAGCCTTGGCGATGGCCGCCTGCGGTTAATCCCAGGCATTCGTCACGATTCTTACGAAATGACCCCCACTCCGGACGCATTGCTCAATGGAGGTGGCGACATTAGCAATTTCGGTGGCTATCAAATTAGCGACGTCGACACCGATCACACTAGCTTTAATCTTGGTGCTCTTTATGACATAGGAGAATCGACCACGGCATTTGTGCAATACGCCGAAGGGTTTCGCCCGCCAAACTTTGATGAGTCTAACCAAGCCTTTGTCAATTTAGGCCACGGCTATGCCACTGTGCCAAACCCAGAATTGAAAGCCGAGTCAAGCCGCGGAATCGAAACTGGGCTCAGACATGCGTTTGCGAATGCTGATATTTCTGTTACGGCCTATAAAAATCGTTACAGAAATTTTATTGAAAGCCAAATGGTAGAGGTAGCAAACGGAATTAGCCTGTTTCAAGACAGCAATATTGGCAAGGTTGAGATCTATGGCATCGAGTTCAACGGCCGTTGGCAAATCAATGAGCAATGGCAAATTGCCAGCGCCTTGGCGTGGTCCCGAGGTGAGGACAAGATCGAAGATAGACCTCTAGATAGCGTGTCCCCAATAAGCGCTGTCATCAGTACGCGTTACGACATTGCTCAAGGTCAATGGGGCATTGAGACTCTATTGACCCTTAGCGGAGAGCAAGACCGTGTTTCTGCGCCCGATAGGGTTGCAGGGGATGCCTATGCACTTATCGATGTGGTGGCACATTACGACTTCAATGCCGCTGCCAACTTACGCTTAGGTGTGTTCAATGTGTTTGATGCGCAATACGCAAGCTGGAATAGCATTAAGGGACTTGCAGCAACTGACACAGCAAACATAGACAAGGCACAAGCACCAGGAACGAACATCCGTTTAAGTCTCAACTATGAGTTCTAAACACATTCCCATTTATCGAGCAGATTAAAGGAACAACATGAAAACCCTATTTCGATCTTTGATATTTTTAGGTTTACTGATCCCCCTACAGGTGATGGCGCAAATTGAAAACTCATTCGGCGTTCTGATCATGGCCCATGGCGGTTCCGACGAATGGAACCAAGGGGTTGTCGACACCATCGCGCCAATGCAGTCCCAATACAATATAGAAATAGCCTTTGGAATGGCCGATGCCTACTCCATTCAAGAAGCCGTTAGCAAACTTGAACACCGCGGTGCCACAAAGATCGCAGTTGTACGCCTGTTTATTAGTGGCGAAAGCTGGTACGAGCGCACGAGCCAAATATTGGGCCTAGTAGAAGGAGCTCCCGCAAGAGAGCAGCCCGAGCATCAGCACGCAGGTCATGGTGCTGGCGCAATGGGGCATCGCATGGAGTTCTGGCAAATAGACAGCGATGCCCAGTTCGCTATTAGCAAAGACGGCCTTGCTGATGCGCAGCAGATGGCAGAGGTATTATTAAGTCGAGCAAATGAACTTAGTGAAGACGCTGAGCAGGAAGAGATTCTGATTTTGGCACATGGCCCCGAAACTGATGAAGAAAATCAACGTTGGTTAGAGAATATTGAACAGCGCACTGCACTCATTCACGCTCAACACAATTTTCGCGCGGTGCATGTCGCTACACTACGAGAGGACTGGGAAGACAAACGCGCTGCTGCGCAAACTCATGTTCGTCAGCTAGTACAATCTGCCAACGACAATGGTGGCACCGCTTTAATCATTCCTTTTAGAGTGCATGGCTTCGGCCCCTATGAAGAGGTCTTCGACGGCTTAAACTACCGAGCAAACCACATGGGCCTAATTCCACACCCAGCGGTCACTGACTGGATTATCGAGCAAGTGACAATTCTTGATGCAACGTTACACAATGAAGATTAATTTTTAAACATTCCCTCAAGGGTTTGCGGCCGGGCAAACTCTTTCTCCTCGCATTTCACCCTTCCCTCTATCACGCACTTTTGAGAACCCTTCCTAGCACCGGCCTGCTACCTCCTCACTATTTCGTACGATCCATCTACCTCGCCGCAGGCGACAATAGATCCTCAGAAACCATTCAAACAGGCATAGCGGTCACGGTGAAAATTAGCATCCCCAAACAAGGCCTGCGCAACCCGCGCTCGTTTTAGAAAGAAACCAATATCAAATTCATCAGTCATGCCAATGCCACCGTGCATCTGCACGCCTTCGTTGCTGACGTCCTCCAGTACTTCCGAGAGTTTCGCTTTGGCGATACTCGCCAGCACGGGGATCTCTTCCTGTGCACCATCGAGTTCGCTGAAAGCGCGCCGAACGGCAGAGCGACATAACTCTAATTCGCTATACATGTGCGCTGCGCGGTGCTGTAAGCCTTGAAAAGCCCCAATAAGCACACCAAATTGTTCGCGCTGTTTTAGATACTCAATCACTCTGTCGAAAACCTCTTGGGCATTGCCAAGCATCTCGGCAGCAAGACCAATTCGCGCAACATCCAATACTTTTTCTAGTATCGAGTATCCGCTCCCTAATTCGCCGATTAAGGCATCCTTAGGCACTTGCACATTACTAAAGTGAATATTCGCGGCATTGCGACTGTCCACAAGGTCAAGACGCTGCACGTCGACACCAGGCGCGGTACGTTCTACTAAAAACAGGCTAATGCCATCGGCGGAGTCCTGCTCGCCACTAGTGCGGGCAACGACAATCAATTGATCGGCGACATGACCATCGAGAACGAAACACTTCGAACCCGTGATAATAAAACCATCCGCATTGGCCTGCGCTTTTGTGGCCACGCGAACGGGGTTATGTAACGGCCCTTCTTCATGAGCGAGTGCCATTAGCACTTCTCCGGCGGCAATTTTTGCTAAGAGTGTCGACTTCTGCGCTTCACTCCCCCCTAAATTGAGCAGTGTGCCGCACAACAACACCGTTGCAAGCAGAGGCGTTGGCACAAGCGTGCGACCTGTTTCCTCTAGCACTATTTCCAAGCCGGTGTAGCCAAACCCAAAGCCACCGTACTGCTCAGGGATCGTCATGCCGGCCCACCCTAACGCCACCATTTGCTGCCAAAGTGCGCGCGAAAACCCGTCTTCATCTTGCTCATCGCGCACACGGCGTAATTCACTAACCGGTGCATTCTCTTGGCAGAACGCCCGTACCGACACCAGCAGCATTCTTTGATCTTCATTCAATACCATAGGCATGATTAGACTCCCTTCTTAGTGAGCGTTGGCATGTCGGGCAATCCAAGGACTCGTTTGGCGATCACATTCAATTGGATCTCTGCAGTCCCCCCTTCGATAGAGTTGCCTTTTGAGCGTAGCCATTCTCGGGTAGTGTTAAGCTCTTGAGCACTGAAGTCACTGTTATCTTTGCTGCTCCATCCTAGCCCTTGTGTCCCAAGCGCTTTAAGAAGTAATTCATAACGACGCTTGTTTAGCTCACAACCATAATTCTTCAACATCGACGAGGTGGCATTGGGGCCTTTACTCTGCTTGGCCTCCTCCAGCGAACGTTGAGAGGTGAATGCAAAGGCCTCGCTATCGATCTTATGTTTGGCGATTTCATTACGCAGCACCGCATCGGACAACACTTGGGTATCTCCGCGCACACGCATAGCGACGCCTTCTACCGATGCGCTATCGGGTTTGCGACCTGCATTGCTTGCAGACAGCCCGAACCCCGAAATCATTGTACGTTCATGCTGCAGGAGGCGCTTGGCGATCGTCCAACCGTCATTGAGTTTGCCTACTAATTGCTTAGCGGGCACTCGGACATCTTCAAAGAAAGTTTCACAGAACGGTGAGGCGCCACTGATCAATTGAATAGGCCGTGTCGTCACTCCTGGGCTTTGCATATCGAATAGAATGAAACTGATACCGCTGTGCTTAGCCGCTTCGAAATCAGTGCGCACTAAACAAAAAATCCAATCGGCTTTGTCGGCGTAGGATGTCCAGACCTTTGCGCCATTGAGCACATAGTCATCACCATCGAGGATTGCCTTCGTGCTTAAAGATGCTAAGTCAGAACCCGCTCCTGGCTCACTGTAGCCCTGACACCAACGAATTTCACCACGCACAATCTTAGGAAGATGTTCGGCTTTCTGCTCCTGCGTTCCATACTCAAGCAACACCGGCCCTAACATGCTAATCCCAAAACTGTTCAGCGCCTGCCGTGCATTAATCCTCTGCAGCTCTTGCAGCAAAACGATGTTCTCTTCTTTGCTTAGACCACCGCCACCGTATTCTTTTGGCCACGTAGGTGTCGTCCACCCTTTCGCCGCCATGCGCTCTAACCATAGTTTGCTGTCTGGATTCTTGAACTGCGCCTGTCTGCCGCCCCAGACCACTTCGTCTTCTTCCATCGCAGTGCGCATTGATGCAGGGCAGTTTTCCTCTAACCATGCGCGAGTACTTTGACGAAACTCCTCTAATGTTTGCATTCACATCCCCCTTTTATGTTTAATTCAAACTTATGACGAATAATTCTTCGCGCACAACAAATGCTATTGAGACAGAAGTTCTGCAAACTTGGCACGACAATGCTAGCGCATGGACGAACGCGGTGCGCACATATCAAATCGCCAGTCGTCGTTTAGTCACTAACCAAGCCATTATCGACGCTGTCCTGAACCACCAGCCTCGCAAGGTGTTAGATCTTGGCTGTGGCGAAGGTTGGCTAGCCGGCCAACTCGCCGCCAAAGGTCTACTCGTAACAGGAATCGATGCGATTGCGGAACTTACTGACGCGGCACAGCAGCGATATGGCGAAAAAGCTGAGTTTATAACACTGCCGTACGACCAAGTGCCAACCGCTCTCGCACGACAAAAATTTGATTTGATCGTTTGCAACTTCTCTTTGCTTGGCAATGAAAGTGTTGCCAAGCTGCTGCAATCATTACCTCCACTGTTAAACGAAGCGGGGGTCATGCTTATTCAGACTTTACACCCAGATACAGCAGTCAAGGCCGATGAACAAAGCGATGGTTGGCGTCGTGAGACTTGGCAAGGGATTGGCAAAGGGTTTCGCGGCAGCGCTCCGTGGTATTACCGTACGCGCACATCATGGCAAACGCTCTTCGATAACTGCCATTGGCAACTTCGCTATTGCCTAGAGCCCAAACATCCACAGACGCTACAAGCAGCGTCCATCATTTTTTGTCTTGAATCTAAGCCGCGCCAAGCAATCTAACCCCGCAACACAATGCGCCCTTTGACCCGCCCTGCTTTCAAATCAGCCAATGCTTGGCTCACCTGCTTTAGTGGCCGCTCTTCAATTTGAATTGGCGCGATTTTACCAGCACGCACTAGGGCCATTAACTCTGACATTTCTTGAAGGCTGCCCACATAGCTACCTTGAATGATGCGTGCATTCATCGGAATAAAGGGCAAGGGCATATTCAATGCCTGTCTCTTATACACATCTCCGAGCCCACGAGACCTCTCTACATCTCG
>CAJXSF010000022.1 GCA_913061515.1 uncultured Gammaproteobacteria bacterium
AAGAGTTTTGCCTGCTTGAGTTACTAGTGCGGCGCAGAGGTGAGGTGCTGCCTCGCTCGATTATTGCCTCGCAAGTGTGGGACATGAATTTTGACAGTGACACCAACGTTATTGACGTTGCTATACGCCGATTACGCTCAAGAATTGATGATGATTTTGAGCCCAAGCTCATCCATACCGTGCGCGGCATGGGCTATAAACTCGATGTGGAAACTGACAATGACTAAAAAAGCGCCGCGCCCTTTGTCCTTATCGCTGCGGGTGATGTTATTTGTCATGGCAGCCATTGGGCTGAGCCTCTTGCTAATGAGTCGACTAGTGTTGAGCACTGTTGAACGGCATTTTGTGGAGCAAGACGCCGACGAATTGAGCTCAATGGTAGACGCCGTGGAGCACGCGTTAATGGACGTCAATGCGGATTATTCTGCCTTGCCGCTACTGCTGTCATCGGCAGTCTCTGGACATCATGGAGTTTTCTATGAGGTGCAAAACGCGCAGGGACAGCTACTATATCGTTCCAATGCTTTGGATTTTTCAAATGTTATTGCTGCGCTCACACCCAGTCAGGTGATTGATGTCAACGCTACCCACCTATGGACAGTGGCAGGGAAAACTTATCGAGGGGTGTTGGCCGCGCGGGTAGTCAATGGCGAGCGCTATCAGATTATCAGTGCGATCGATATGGAGTTCCACCATGAGTTCTTAGACAATTTTCAAGAGAGCCTGTGGTTAATTCTGGTTGCCGCTGGAGGGATTACACTCTTTGCCGCTTGGATTGGAGTCTACCAAGGCCTACGTCCACTGCGCGGGGTCAGTGATAGTGTTCGCGCCATTCAAACGACTAAGTTGGATACCCGCCTTGACGTCGATAGTGTGCCGATAGAGCTACAAGACTTAGTACACTCTTTCAATCAAATGATTGAACAGCTTGAGCTTGGATTTAGCAAGCTTTCGCATTTTTCAGATGACATCGCCCATGAGTTACGTACGCCGTTAACGAATATGATTACGCAAACGCAAGTGGGTTTATCGCAAGCGCGAAGCGATGAAGACTATCGAGAACTATTATACTCAGTACTAGAGGAGCAAGAGCGTTTGACCAAGATGGTCAACGATATGCTTTGGCTAGCCAAGACTGAAAATGGCCTGATAAAACTCAACAGTGCGCGAGTCCATGTCCGGGCAGAGTTCCTTTCCTTATTCGAGTACTTTGAAGCGTTTGCGGAAGAGCGCCAAATAAGCCTAACAATCAACCAGTTCGATGGCGCGGTGCAAGGCGACAGAGAATTACTCCGGCGAGCATTCAGCAATCTGTTAGCCAATGCCATTGCGCACTCTCCTAAGAACAGTGAAATTCGGGTTGAACTTTTAGGCGATGGGCAATGGCTAAAGATAATAGTTGAGAATGCTGGGGATGAAATAGCGGACAAACATTTAACGCGAATATTTGAACGCTTCTATAGGGTCGACCCCTCTCGCCAACGGCACACAGAGGGGGCGGGGCTTGGGCTTGCGATAGTCAAAACAGTGATAGATGCGCACACGGGTCGAATCGAGGTCGAGTCGGCAAATGGTCGAACCCGATTCATTATCCGTTTAGCAAAAGGCTAACTTTTATGGCACTTACTGCGGCAAGTTAGCCTTATTCGTCCAAAAAATATCGATATTGCCAAGACTATTGTCGCCGCGTGTTGAGAACCAACTAATGCTCTCATTGCCGGGCATTAACGCCGGGCACATATCGGCAGCGGCCGTGTTCACTTTGGGGCCTAGGTTGTGCGCTTCACTCCATTGGTTTTTATCTATTTGCATGGCTGCCCATATGTCCATGCCACCGTAGCCGCCTGGTCGGGCCGAGCTAAAATACACCATGCCATCTTTGTCTTGTGAAAAATGGAACTCCTCAGCTGCCGTATTGATGTTAGGGCCTTGGTTCACTGGCGTCATCCAATTGCCATCAGCATCTTGATTTGAGCAATAAATGTCAGAGCCGCCATAGCCTCCTGCGCGGCGTGAAGCGAAACATAGGGTTTGCCCATCTTGCAGAATCGCGGGGCAGTGCTCATCGCCCTCATTGGTGCTGATAGGGAAGCCGACAAGTTCTGGTGTGCTCCATTGACCGGCGACCTTATGGGTGACAAACAAATCATTGTTGTTGCGTGGGCTTGTCGTGGCTGCGCGATCGGACTTGAAGTAGATTGTATTGCCATCGGCTGTGATCCAAGGTTCGCGATCATCCCCTAAGCGCAATGGGTCGACGTCAGTGGCTGGTGCCGCATTGACTGGAATGCCCATATTCACAGGCGTATTCCAACTGCCAGTTTCTTCATTGAATGTGGCGATGTATAAATCTTTTGGATCGCCAGGCGCTACGGCCATGTCTTCTCTGGCGCTGCAATACACCATCGTGCCGTCATCGGCAAAGCTCAATTCTCCCTCTGCCCACATAGTGTTAATCGGTGCACCGAAATTGTGTACCGCAAGATCAACCCAATTGGGCTCTGCCGCTTGCGCCGAGCCTGTTACAAATAAAGCGGCGGCAATGCTGATGGTGGTGTGCCAAAGCTGGCCTTTCCAATGTGTTGTTGTCATGCCTTTTCCCTTTTATTGGTTTGTTGAAAGCGGTTGTGGATATGTCGGTCTATTGTAAGGTGGACGCAGATCTTTCTCATGATTTTCAAAATCGATCAGCGTTTGTTTGTTAGACGGTAGCACCTATTGACGGATTTGCTGTCAAATGGACTACACACTGCATCTTAGGTGTAGGAATATTAATAAAAATAACAAGAGATATCTATTGTGCCTAAACAACATCCCATACTGATCGCCAGTGTGCTTGCCGCTTTACACGCCTCTTTTTCATACTCTCAAGAGCCTAACAGTGATAATGCCTCAATTACCTATCCTGCAAGTTATTTTGCAGAATTTGAGGCCGTGTCAGTTAATGACATGTTGAATCGAATTCCTGGGATTGCGCTTGCTCTTGATGGTAATCAAGTACCAAGTCTGGGGAATAACGATCGCGGCCTGGGTGCCGAAAGCCAAATCCTCATAAATGGTAAACGGTTGGCTGGGAAGGCGAATGAGGCGCGTGAGCAACTAGATAGGATTCCTGCCAATCAGGTCGATTATATCGAGATTGTGCGAGGCACCTCAGGGGATCTTGACGTGCGCAATAGTGGCCAATTGGTCAATATCGTTCTGTTCGAGACTCAATCCTCAACTAGCATCTCTGCTGAGTTAGGGGCTACCTATTTTCACGACGGCACCCTTGAGCCAATTGGGTCTGTTTCTTATAGTGGACAGCGCGACAAGCTAAACTATTTGCTGAGCGCTAATGTGAGCTCTGGGTATGAGTATCAAGAAAGCCAAGAGCTTAGCGTGTTGGCGGATGGGCGTTTCAATGAGACACGCCAGTTCGATCGCGTGCGAGAACAGAGCAATTACACCATCAACTCTAACCTCGTGTATCAATTCACCGATGCCGATAGGGTGTCATTCAATGCGCTCTATGGTCAGAATGATCCAGATGCAAAACTGTTGCGAGTAATCACGGATCTTAAAATCACGCCACAGTCGCAAGTGTTCGAAAGAGAAGAACTGCCAGGGATCTCGAATAATTGGGAAATTGGAGGGGACTACGAACATAACTTCTCCGGTGGTGCTAAGTACAAAATACTTGCCGTGGTGAATGAGAAAAATAACGACAGTCTGCGAGAGCGTTATGCGGCCAATGTTATAGGGCAGGCCGAGATCAAGAATTTGTTTATCGACACCGAAAGCCGTTATCGCGAACGTATTGTTCGTACCTCGTATGCATGGAATTTAAATGCGGCCCAGGCTTTGGAGCTGGGCATCGAAGGCTCGCAAACTATTCAAAACTCGTCACTGAAGCTAGGGGCGAGAACACCGGCGCCGCCATCAAGTGAGCACGGGGGCTTGTCGCCGGTGTTTGTTCCTAATGCGGTCTCACAAGTCGAAGAGATGCGCTATGAGGGCTTTGCTGTGCACAATTGGCAAATTAACTCGCGCATGTCACTTGAGAGCAGCCTTCTGTACGAGATGTCAGAGATAGAACAAAGCGGGGATGTCAGTAAAAGTAGAGACTTCGATTTTGTAAAGCCCAAGCTCGATTTTCGCTTTGACATCAGTCGCAGTTTTCAATTGCGAATGTCAGCAGAAAAGGACGTCTCGCAATTAAGTTTTGCCGATTTTTCCGCGGGGGTGAACAATCAAGACGAAGACCAAGACACGGTCGCTGGCAACCCTGAATTAGAGCAAGAGCAAACGTGGCGTTATAATATTAATCTCGACTATCGTTTGCCTAACGATGCAGGGGTGTTAAATTCGCGCCTGTTTTATTACGATGTGAGTAATTCGATTGGTCGCGTCGACGTGTCTCCCAATCCGCAGACTCTGCTGAGCACCAATGGCAATGTTGGTGATGGCAAAGTGTTCGGTTTGTATTTAAACGCGAGTATTCGTCTCGGCTTTATCGACCTTCCAGGTGCAGTTATCACAGCAGGTTTGAATCTTGAAGATGCCTATATTTATGATCCCTTGATCGGCGAGAAGCGCACGATTATTCCCTTCGACCGTGGAAACTACCGCATTGGATTTAGACACGATGTGTCTGCTATGAATTTGAGCTATGGCTTTACTTATCAAGATGGCATTGGTGGGGTTGGTGGCACCGGGGGCAATCGCGTGCGTTATGATATCGACAATGTGCTGTTCTATGGGATGGGAAAGATCAGAACTGATCTCACAGCTTTTGTAGAGAAAGTCGGATACCGCAATTTTACCTACCGTTTAGAGCTGAGCAATGGGCTTGATTCAGAACGCTGTTTTGAAAGAAAGCGTTATAACGGGCGCATTATCGATCGCGATTTGCGAGAGATCGAGTTCAGTTGTAATTCCACTGGGGCGCAAGTGTTGTTTAAGGTCAGGTCAACATTTTAAGCGCTTGGTGACAGAGGCGTATACTTCTCTGTCACCAAGCGCTTACTTAATCTATTTTTACCATGCCAACGCGGTTAGAGCTGCTTTGGTGTATCAAGAGATCGCCATCTTGAGTAGTGGCCATGTTGCGCACGATGCCAACCCCAGAGGGAATGGCCCAGCTTTGAAATGACTCCGTGCGTGGATTAAAGCGCACTAAAGCATCAGGTCGCATTCCTGACTCGTTGTACCAAATGACATCGTCAATAACGGCAATCGCATAGGGGTGTGAGCTCGAACCACTGGGAGAGTCCCATTGCTTAATTTCGCCAGTCTCAGGATTAAGACGGCCTATTTTGCCCATGGTGGAATTCACAAACCACACCATGCCTTGGCTGTCCAGATCGAGCCGACGAATGCGAGTGCTAGTGTCAGGGACTTCGTAATACTTGATGGCCATGGTGTCAGGATGCATTGCAGCAATTTTATTGGTGCCATTGTGCGCTACCCAGACAGTGCCGTCAGGCCCAACTTTGATGCCGTAGGGGCGAGCTTCTGTCTCGACCTCGTCGACCACTCCCGTGGTGGGATTCACGCGGCCTAGCATGCCTGCGCCTTGAGCAGTGAAATAGAGATTGCCATTGGGATGAAACACGGCAGAGTGAGGGTCACGGGCTTGGGTTTTGTATTCGGTGACGGTTCCATCTGCAGGGTTTAATTTGCCAATAGTGGCGTTACTATTGCCTGTATACCAAATAAAACCTTGATCGTCGGGGACGATAGTATGCGGGCGCGAACTAGGCGGCAGGCGGTATTCCTCCATCATGCCCGTTTCTGGATCTAGGCGGCCGGTCAGGCTAGCCCACATGCCTGTCCACCAAATAGAGCCATCTGGGGCCTGCGCAGGGTCGCGCGAGCGTTGCCCCAAGGTAGGAACTAACCATTCGATAATCTCGATATCAACATCACCGGCGATCAAATTAGGACGCCTGGAGGTATCCTCTGGATAGTGTTCAGCAAGATAGTTGGCAATAGTATCGGCTTGGGCTTGCGGAAGTTCGACCATGGTCGAGAACAAATCGTGCCATTGCTGTGCACTGCTAAAACCTGCGGCGCGTGTGATGGTGGCGATGCTATGGCAGCTAGTGCAAAGATTTTCGACTAAGGCTTTTCCTGGGCCCTCTGGTAACGCTTGCGGTGCACGTGATTGTGCCGTCACTGCAGTAGAGATCGCCAAAGTAAGCGATAGGGTCGATATGGCAATAAGGCATTTTCTCATGTGCAATTCTCCGAAAGATCACGAGTCTAAATTGAAACCGATAGTGCTATAACAAGGGCAGACTATAGGCGTAGTGATGCAGATCGACAAGCTACGCAAACAGATGACCATTGGGAAATGTAATTTATTCCCAGATAGTGCTGATCTGGATCATTAACTGTCTGTACAAAAGGGCGTAGTCTGTATTGAACAAGCTAGTCAATTCAATTGAACGCAAGTATGGAGCAAGTATGGCAACACTGACATTTCACGGCGCTGCACAGGAAGTCACTGGCTCTTGCCATTTATTAGAGTCTCCTGCCATTGGGCGAGTGCTTCTGGATTGTGGCATGCGCCAAGGCGGTGATGCTTTGCGCCGCATACAAGGCGAAGGTTTTCCCTTCGAGCCTGCGAGTATCGATGCAGTGATTCTGTCCCACGTACACCTAGATCATTCCGGCTTATTGCCTACTTTGGTGCATCACGGCTTTACCGGCCCAATCTATTGCACAGGGGCGAGTAAGGGGCTATTGCGTGTGTTGTTAGAGGATGCCTCCGGGCTTTATCACCGAGATCTGGAGCATGAGAACCTGCGTCGCAAGCGTAGTGGCCGTCCTCTGATCGAAGAGGAGTATACGGAGAAGGACGTCGAAAAGGTTCTCAAGCTATGTGAGACCAGTCCCTACCGGACGCCGATGAAAATAGGCTCGGCAACAACGCTGACCTTTCATGACGCAGGCCATATTCTTGGGTCGGCGATTGTTGAGTTAGTGTTAGAGGAAAAGGGAAAGTCGCGTCGCCTTGTGTTCTCGGGGGATTTGGGCAAACCCGACTCTGTATTGATGAATGACCCTGCGGTGCTCCATGAGGCCGATGTTGTCATGATGGAAAGCACCTACGGTAATCGCAACCACCGCACTATGGATAATACAGTGGAGCAGTTAGAACAAATCCTGCATGAGACTTGGGAGCGTGGCGGCAATGTCATGATTCCTTCGTTTGCAGTCGGTCGTTCGCAAGAAATCATCTACCATCTTGGCTGTCTTTACCATGCGGGCAAGTTAGATGACTGGCAAGTGTTTCTTGACAGCCCGATGGCGATCGAAGTCACGCAAGTCTATGATCATTGGTTAAATATTCTCGATAGCGAGGACGTGCGTTGCTTGAGCAAGTTTGGCAGAGAATCGCTACAAAGCTTCTTGCCAACATTAAAGCTTACTAATAGCTCGGAAGAGTCTATGGCGATTAATAAGATCAAGAAAGGGGCCATTATTATTGCAGGCAGTGGGATGTGTACCGGCGGTCGGATCCGTCATCATTTCAAGCATCGTATTTGGAACGACAAGAACACAGTCATTTTCATAGGCTTTCAAGCCTATGGCACGCTTGGCCGTCGCCTTGTTGATGGCGAGAAAAAATTCCGCATGTTTGGCGAAGAGTTTATGGCAAGCGCGCGCATGGAAACCCTAGGGGGCTTTTCCGCCCATGCTGGGCAAAGTGAATTGATAAGCTGGTTATTAGAATTTAAAAATCAACCTAGAGTTATCTTGGTGCATGGGGAGGCCAGTGCACAAGATGCGCTGTCGCTAAAACTTTGGGAAGAGCATGGTATTCGTGCTGACATTCCGGCTCTTGGCGAAAGTATCGTGTTTTAAAGAGGCCGTAGGTCGATGACAATGCCTAATGAAGACAAAGTTGCTCACTCTACTGGAGCGATCGACGTCCCTGCGAGCCCTCATGCGAGCAGTGAGCAAGAACTGCTGAAGGCATTGCAAAGCGAGGCTAGCGGCCTAAGCGATGAAGGTGCGGCAGCGCGTCGCGAGCAATTCGGTCGCAATGAAATGCCAACGGTTGCGGGGACCCCAGCGTGGAAACGGCTGCTAAGGCAGTTTCGTAGCTTGTTTATTTATGTGTTACTTGCCAGTGGGGGCATTAGTTATTTTCTTGGGCATTTTGTCGATGCGGGCGTCATCATCGCTGTGGTGCTCATTAATGGCATCATAGGTTTTATCCAAGAAGGCAAGGCCGAGGAAGCGCTAAACTCTATTCTGTCAATGGCCATCACGCACTGCATCGTATTGCGTGACGGCGAGTTACAAACCCGTGATAGCACTGAGTTGGTTCCCGGTGACGTGGTGTCATTGCAGGCTGGCGATAGAGTCCCTGCAGATATCCGCTTACTTCAAAGCAAGGAGCTGCGCAGTGACGAATCAATCTTGACTGGGGAGTCAGAGCCCAGTGATAAACACTGTGAAACGGTTGCTGGCGATGCCGCAATAGCCCAGCGACATAACATGGTTTTTATGGGGACCATGATTGTGGCTGGAGCTGCAACCGGCGTCGTGACGCATACTGGTGTGGCGACGCAGATAGGGGCGATTAATCAACTTGTCGACAGCGTGCGCCCGCAAACTACGCGATTGCAACAACAACTGTCGGCATTAGCGCGCAACCTTACCTTCCTCGTGCTGGCTCTCTCTTTGCTTATTATTCTTTATGGCATGGGTGTGCATGGCTACGGTTTTGCTGAAATGCTACAAAGCGCAATCGCCATAGCGGTCGCGGCGATTCCTGAGGAATTACCCGTTATCGTCACTATCGTCTTGTCTATTGGCGTGGTGCGCATGGCACGCAGTAACGCGTTGGTGCGACGACTGCCTGCGGTAGAGGTTTTAGGGTCTGTCGACATTGTCTGTACCGATAAAACGGGCACATTAACAGCCAATGCGATGACGGTGCGAGTCATTGAAACTGCCGCAGCCAGCATTAAGGTGGAAGGGGAAGGGTATGCGCCACAGGGAGCATTGAGTCCCCATGACGCGGCTTGGGAGCCAGTGCTTGCGAAGATCGCGTTAATAGGGATGCTTTGTAACGATGCCAATACCACGCAAGACGAGCAAGGGCATTGGCAAGTGAGTGGCGATCCAACAGAAGGGGCTCTGATAGTGTTGGCTCGCAAACAGGGGCTAGGAAGAGCGGCGAGCCAATCGAGTTACCCACGCCTTGATGCATTGCCATTCGATTCAGAAAAACGCTATATGGCGACCTTGCATGCAGATGCGGCAGCTGGCGCCTTTGTTGCCTTGAAAGGCGCTCCTGAGCGTGTTCTGCAGATGTGCGCGCAGCAGTATGGGGCAAACGGAATCGAAGCACTCGACTTGTCGAGCTGGCAACATAAAGTCGCAGCGCTTGCAGAGCAAGGGATGCGTGTACTCGCACTTGCCCACAAACAGTTTCCCGATAATAAAACCGAGATTGTTGATACTGATGTGCAAACGGGGATGGTGATCCTTGCCTTGGTGGGAATTAGTGATCCGCCTCGCTCTGAAGCAATCAGCGCCATTGCCCGCTGTCATGAAGCGGGAATACGCGTGAAGATGATCACTGGTGACAACCCGATCACCGCCAAAGCCATTGCCAAAGAGTTAGGCTTGAACGCCGACAAGGTTCTGACAGGACAAGACCTCGATGCAATGGATGATAAAGCTTTGGAAAAAGCCTCGGAAACAGTCGATATCTATGCGCGCACAAGCCCTGCTAATAAATTGCAATTGGTCGCAGCGCTGCAACGCTTACATCACGTAGTCGCGATGACGGGAGATGGGGTTAATGATGCGCCAGCGTTGCGTAAAGCAGATATCGGTGTGGCCATGGGATTAAAAGGCACTGATGCGGCGCGTGAAGCCGGCGATATTGTCTTAACTGATGATAATTTCGCAACCATTGCGCAAGCGGTGACGATAGGGCGCACGGTCTATGACAATACCGTGAAGTCGTTATTGTTCATGCTACCTACACAATTAGCTGAGGCTGGCGTGGTTCTGCTAGCGATAATTTTTGGTTGGGTTTTGCCAATCACTGCGCCACAAATTCTATGGATCAACATGGTGACGACAGTGACCTTGTCGCTGGCTTTAGCCTTCGAGCTAACCGAACGAGGAGCAATGCTGCACCCACCAAGACCTTTTGCGCAGGGGCTGATTACGGCAAGCGTATTGCGCCGAGTCTTATTGGTTGGCTTAAGTTCGACAGTGGTGACTTTCGCAGTTTTTCTTTGGTATTTACGTGTCGACCAGGATGTTGATTATGCCCGTACCATGGCTGTCAATATAGTGGTAATGATAGAGGCGCTGTATTTGCTAAATTGTCGTTTCTTCGACGAGAGTATTTTTCATAAAGACATGCTCAAAGGCGCTACCCCTGTCATGCTCTCTATCACGGCGGTAGTGATAGGGCAGCTGCTGTTTACTTACCTACCAATCTCGCAGAGCATTTTCATGGTGACTAATATTAGCTTGCTAGACTGGTTGGTCGTCATCGCTGCTGCGAGTGTCATCTTGGTGTTAGTAGAGATAGAAAAAGACTTAGCGAAACGTCAAGCTCGGCGCATCAAGTGAGCGATACCTTGCAACAGTAAAGGAGCCAAATCGATTTCATTACTGTTGTCGGGAATGCTATTGCTAGTGATCACCCGCAGTCCAGAGGAGCGCATCTCTTCTAAGGCGCCAGGGGCGAAAATTCCATGCACGCCAATACAGACAGGAGCGCACATTCCGGCGGCAAGTAAATGGGCGGCTGCTTGTTGCATCGTTCGTCCTGTACTGATGATGTCGTCGACTAACACTGGGGTATAGGCTTTGTACTCATCGACGTGGGGCACAGAGACTTTCACGTCGCGGTCGCCAAATCGTTGTTTCGTTAATACTTCGAACGGACAGTCGGCCGCTTTTGCTACTTGTGCCGCCCACTGTTCAGACTCTCCATCGGGCCCAATGATGATTGCTTTAGCAATATTGTCTTGTAACCACTGTGCGATTGCCTGCACCGCGGTTAATGCAAGGGCAGGCAAACTATAAACTTCACTTAATGCGCGAATACGATGTAAATGGGGATCGACGGTCAATAGCCAATCGAATTGCTGGCTTATAAGGCGGGCAAAGTATTTGGCGCTAATGCCTTCGCCCTCTTTGAAGCGTTTGTCTTGTCGCATATAAACAAGATACGGTGCAACCAAACCAACACTATGCACCCCCAAATCTCGCAAGGTAGCGTTGAGTAGAAGCAGGGGCAGAAATTTTTCGTCTGGCCGGTGTAGTTGGCAAAGAATTAGCACTTGCGCACCGCGCACTGGGCTTATCACCCGCACATAAGTTTCGCCATCAGGAAAATGCCGCAATTCGAATTCGCCCTGCTCGAAGCCACCCCCACTGATGAGTGAGGCGCCTAATGCTTCTTGGCCGGGCATTACGAATAGTATTTTTTTCATACTATCTCTTCCTCTAGGTGCAGCACATCGGGGTGGGCATGATAGAAGTCCAATGCGTAGGCGAGTTCTCCGGCCGCTTCGGCGTGCAAGGTCATTAAAGTTTGACCTTTCTCAACTTGATCGCCGAGGCTTACATGCAAGTCGATTCCTGCTGCTGGGGTATTAGGTGCGCCTGCTAGGGTCGCTAAACGCGATATGACTCGGTTATTAAACAGTGCTACGACTCCAGATTTCTGCGCCACGATGGGGTGCTGAAACTTTGCCACTGGCGGCGTTTTGAGCCCTCCCTGTGCTTCACAAATTGCTTTGAACTTTTTCCATGCGGCGCCGCTATCGAGTGTCTGTGTTGCTAGGCTCAAGCCTTCGTGGGCAGGGCAGGCGCCGCCCATCTCTAATAGCTTGGCGGCCACTGTGAGCGCACGTTGTCGCAAATCCTGAGGGGCCCCATCTTGGCATTGCAACACTGCAAGAACATCGCGAGCCTCTAGGGCGGGGCCTACCCCGTGGCCGACCGGTTGGCTGCCATCACTGAGAATAATTTCAACTTGCAAGCCCAATGCATCGCCAGTACTCACGAGTAATTTTCCCAAACGTTCGGCAATCTCTGGACTTCGCACTTTCGCTGTAGGGCCCACGGGTATATCGATCAGAACATGGGTTGAGCCCGCGGCCAACTTTTTAGAAATGACCGAGGCGATCATTTGACCTTCGCTGTCTAGATCCAGAGCTCTTTCGACGCGAATGATGAGGTCGTCCGTTGGGCTCAATGAAACCGATCCTCCCCAGGCTAAACAAGCGCCTTGAGCATTTACCACTGCCCGCATTTTTTCAAATGATAATGACACAGTGGTCAGGGTCTCCATGGTGTCGGCAGTCCCTGCTGGCGAAGTAATGGCGCGAGATGAGGTTTTTGGCATCATCAAACCATTGGCGGCAACGATCGCGACAACAATAGGAGTAGTCCGATTTCCAGGCAGGCCGCCGACACAATGTTTGTCGAGAACCTGCACCCCTTTGCCCCAGTCGAAGCGGCGGCCAGTCTCCACCATCGCTTGGGTGATTGCGATGGTCTCGGCTTGGTTTAAATTGTTACCCGCACAGGCGGTGACATACGCTGAAAGCTGAATATCGGAATAACGGGCTTGGTGGATATCGGTGATGATTGCGCGTGCAGCCTCTAGGCTAAACTCTTTGCCATACAACTTACCGCGCACAAAGCCCATGGATTCAACCGGTGCGGCGTGTTTGAAATGAGCCTTGTCTCCCTCTTTTGCGCCTAGCAATGCCCAGGCGCTATCGCTTAAAGCGGCTTTTTGATGGCTGAGTAAATCGCCCGTGACAATATTGAGTGTGGCGATAATGCTGCGCTCGTTCACACACACGCGCACACGTCCTTGCGCGGAGAACCCTTCGGATCGGCAGACGTGACAGTCACTGCGCATATACACCACAGGTTCTTGATGGGTGTCTATGCCAGCACGAGTAAGTAATAAAAAATTTTCTTCTTCGTTTGTATCCCTACTCGTAATTTTTTTTGACATGCGGTGTTCCTTAAAGCAAAGAGTTGAGCATCTTATTGGCTTGCTGCATTATTTGCGGCGCACTCTGCCCGTTGGCTTGTTGCATGCCGCGAACATTGAGTGTGCCACCACGATTGCGGTAGCCAAGCACATGCATGTGCGAAGCGCCTGTATCTAAGCGGCGTAATACCCCCGTCATGATTTCAGGGTGTGTGTGAGTAACGATTAAACGCGTCTGTACAGGCGGGATAATGCGCGCGACTTGTGTGTCACTATGGACATACTCGGTCTCTCGTTCATCGCGTGGAATACGGAAACGTCCTGGCTCAACGACAGCGACCACTGAGCAGCGTCGTCCAGCTTGTTGTAATTCTTGCGCAACCTTTAGCACGGCGCTTAATTGGTAGGCTCCAATGGCAAGAAATTGAATTTCAGGGGCATCGTCACAGAGTAATTCGATCGCGCCGTCTTGCACTGCTTGTCGGGCTTGCTCTGACGTACAGTGCAGGGGAGTGATATTTTTAGGCACGACAAGAGCTGCAACCTTCGCCGTCTGTTGATAAAGGCTGCGCATGAGCGCTACTGCGCAGTTGGCATCGAAAGGGAAAAACACTGGCGCCACATCAGCCATCTCACCTAACCATGCTTCGCATAACGTTGGGTCTTGATGAGACTGTTCGTTCTTACCATTTTCCCACGTGTGTGAACTCAGTAAGATTGGTACAGTAAGCCAGTTGACATCGCGTCCTGTCTCTAACATATGGCGAGCAAAAATAGCCTCTTGGCGCATCGCACCTAGCATTTTTACTGCAAATGCCTCGTAAGTGACGGCTAGGTTAATGCCTTGCTTATTGGCCAGTGCGGCACTGACGATGGCCTCTTCATTTAGCGCGGTGATAACTGAGCCGTGTAAAGATTCTGCGACGCCTGACTCTGGTGAGGTCACACGATGTTTCAGGTAATCCAAACTCTTGTTCATGCGATTGCTGCGCATCTCATCGGGGTTGCCTACCCGAACACGCATATGGGCGTTTTGTTTAACGAACTGTACAAACCACTCATCAATGGCGGCCATGGGGGAGGTGTTACCGGTCAGTGCTTGGCTTACGGGAATCTTCGGCGTTGGCACTTTCAATTTACGCAGTGGATGGTCTTTTTCTTCCTCGCGGTGTTGCGCGGCATGGCAGTTGAGTGTCGCTAGTGCTTTATGCAGCTCTTCTTGCGGCACAAAAAGTCGTTGGCAACCGGTGTTAAATAACTCCCGGCTTTCATCATCGTTGGCACAGCTTTTTGGTAGTGGAAGATTGTGAGCGGCGTTGGTTCCCGCACCTGGAAAGCCAAACCCTTTGATAGTTTCAGCGATGGCATAAGGAAGGCGCACGGGATATTCGCGAGTGCCTGCTAGAACTTCTTGATGTTGCTGTTCAAGATCAAAGGCCATAGTGATGATGGCCCAAGCGAAAGCAGCAGGGTCACGGCCATCGATATCGATTGGCGCAAAACCATTGAGGCGAAGATGGTCACGGAACCAATGCACGCCACCGGACTGAGACATCGTGGTTCTTTGGTCGATGCGACGACCATTGGCAATCATGATGGGCATCACAAGCCCTGTGTCTTCTCCTCGCCACCAGCGCGCGGCCCAGTCGCTTCCGCGTTGTTCTTCGAAGGCGCCATCACTCAAGAAACTTACCAGTTCTTGTTCGGGCAACGGCATGTGGACGTATTGCAAACCCGCGAAACCGAGATAGCCGCCCTCACTGATTCCCCCAGCGGTGAAGACGTTAACGTGACTGCCCAATGGCGCTACGGGTTTGCCATTGTCACCGATCTCGTAGCTATAGAAATCCTGGCACAATTTGCTTAGGCCTGCGTCATTGAACGCATAACGTGCCTTTTGTTCTGCTTCTAAGTTTCGAGTCATGACGTTGACTGCATCGATAGCGGCCACACAGTGCCCTTGTCCCATCAACCATGCCCGAGTCTTGCCGCTAAGGGCATTGGCAAGTAGGTAGCCGACATAGGCGGGGACTATATTCAGAGCGCCACCCGTATGGCCTTCTGGCACCAGTTTGAAATCTTCGGCTTGCATGGTGCGTCCATCAAGGTACACCTGCTGGGCATAGGTCATATGCACAGTGGTCCACAAACCCATGCTTGCCACTCTGTCTGCCGCTGCAAAAAACTGCCAGGCTTGGTTGGTATTGCACAGCTTTTTATCAGCAAGAATTTGCACCAAATTCTCGACACGCGCGACAGTTTCATCACTGTGAGAAATGACGCCATAACCTGCCAACCATTTGTTCTTGTCGTTATTCATTTGTGCCCCTTCGCTATTGCGACTCCAAGGCTCTATAGTGCCTTAGCATCTCTTCCATTTCGTTGACTGGAGTCAACCATATCGCGGTCTTCGTGTTTTCCTGATGCAAAGCACACACACCTTTGGCTTGCTGATTGCGTTGTTGGTCTAGTGCAATGCCTATGTTTTGTAATGGCAAGAAAATATTTTCGCGTATCTTCGCTTGATTCTCTCCAACACCACCGCCGATGCTAATGGCGTCAATCCCACCAAGCGCTGCTATGAACGCCCCAATTTGTTTGCGAACTTGATAGCAGTACTGGGTAATGGCTTGTTTCGATTCAGCACTGTCGCTTGCGATGATGGTGCGCATGTCACCGTTGCCTGCCGCGAGCGCAGCAAGCCCCGAGTGTTTGCTTAATGTTTTGTTCAGCTGCTCCGGGCTTAGTTTTTCTTGCTGTAAAAGGTGCAAAAGGATGCCAGGATCCACACTGCCACTGCGCGTGCTCATCATCATGCCCTCTAGGGGCGTAAAACCCATACTAGTATCGACAACTCGCGTGCCCCGCCAAGCCGACATCGAGCAACCACCACCAAGATGGATGCTTATAAAACGTTCAGGTGGGGCAATGCCCGTTTCATGTGATGCAGCGTGTGCGCTGCGCCATTGACTGCGGTGGGCAAGCCCATGAAAGCCGTAGCGACGCAGGGGCCATTGTGGTGAAAGCGACTCGGGAAGCGGGTAGCGTGCTGCCTCTGATGGCAATTCGCTATACAGTCCAGAGTCATACACGGCATATTGAGGAACCTTAGGCCATTTATTGCAAATAATATGAAACAAGCTCAATGCAAGGGGGTTATGCAAAGGCGCAAGCACAGACCAATGGCTAATGCGTTCCACTGTCTTGGTATCCATTAGTTGGGCGTGTTCAGTGACAGCGCCTGCATGCACAATACGATGCAACACGGCGCGAGGGGGCGTTTGTGTGCGCAATGCCATTTCTAAGGAAGTGGCTAAGTGTTTGGCGTCGCCGTCAAAGTGCACGATATTGTCGTAGGAATCCTCTACTGGGCCGCATTGGCGTGCTAATAATTTAAGAGAACTGCTACCGGCATTGCACAGCAATACATCGTTGTGCTGTATTAGCAAAGTATTGGTCGATACCACGGCGCGTCCTGTTGAGTAATTTGTTATTGAGAAATACGTTGAATCTCTACCCCATCATTAACAAGATCGGAAGGAAAGACAATGACTTCCTCCCCGGCTTCCACGCCAGCGATCACTTCGGCGTAGTCGGTACTGCGTTGGCCGATTTCCAATGCCCGCAAACTCGCGGTGCCATCGGTGGCCACAAAAGTGTGCCAATTATTATTGCGGCGGAATAGAGCACTAGTTGGGATTGTCAGAGCGTTGTTGTTCTCGGCAACAACAATCGCCGCCTCAATACGATACTCGGCGCCAAGGCCCGGGTTGGGGTCAGTTAGTTCGCCGATGATGTTCACACGTTGTTCCTCTACACCTAGTGCTGAGTATTTAGTGAAGGCTTCCGGTTCGATGTATTTAACGCGACCGCGTAAAGTTTGCTCGCCGCCCCAACCGGTGATGAGAATTTCGTCGCCAGCAGAAACCTTCACAGCCTCTTGCGTTAACAGATCAATGACCAGTTCTAATGAGTCTCGGTCACTGATTTGGAACAAAGGTGTGCCGGCATTGACGATGCGTTGGCTTTTCTCGAACACACGTTGAATGGTGCCTTGCACGGGGGCGATTATTGGCACTAAGCCAGTGGGGGATAGTGCGTCGATCCCTATTAACTGTGATTTGGCGCCTTCTATATCCGCGCGTGCTGCTTGTAGGTTAGCCTGGGCGGCCGCCTCGCGGGTTTGGGCCGCAGCCAACGATTGCGCAAAGCGGTCGCGCTCTTCTTGTCCAATTAACCGCTGAGCTAGCAAACGTTCGCGGCGTTGCAGTTCTTGGGCAGTGCGCTGCAACACACTTTGAGTTTCCTCAACGCTTGCTTGGGCCGCATTGAGTCGCGCTTGCGCTGCGGCCAAATTGGCTTCTAGAACCGCGCGTGTACGCAAATTCTCCGGGGCGACGGCAATAGTATTGAGCACATCACCAACGGCAATTTTGTCTCCCTCGATCTTAGTGGTGCGCTGCAGTTGTCCGTAGAACGGTGCAGCAATTGTGAAGGGCTCTTGGGCGCGTGTTCGCCCTTGTTCATTGACAGTAATTTGCAATGCCCTGTTGCTAACTGGCGCTGTCTGGACGCTGACCGGCCCTTGTTGCATCGATATGAAAACAGCAAGTCCAATGACCAACAGAAATACTAGTCCAATGCTCCAGCTTTTGAGTCTAGCCTTGGATGGCTGTGCTGAATCTGTCATTTCGCAAATCTCCTATGGCATTCATTCGCGTGTCTTTAACACGCTGATCAGATCGAGGGAGTCGAGTCTTCGGCGCACGACTAAGGCACTCGCTGCAGCCGCAAATACGGTAATTAGCGCAGAGAGCCAATAAGTGCGAGGGGTGATAATAAAAGGAATTCGAAACGTATCGGTTTGCAGCCCTTGCACAATGGCGAAGGCGAGCGCATAGCCGATGAGCCAGCCTAAGGGAATGGCCAAAAGGGTAATAATGCCTTGTTCGCCAAGCAACAACATGGCGACCTCTCGCCTATGAAAACCCATGACCCGTAAGCTTGCCAATTCTCTGCCGCGCTCGGACAGGGCTATTCTGGCGCCATTGTAAATGACGCCCACGGCGATTACGCTCGCAAATCCCACAAGAAATCCGACGGAAATGAACAGGCTTTGGGTCATCTCTTGTTCGAATGAGGCTAACATCGATGATGGGGAGGCAACGCCAGCCACAGCAGGGACGTTTTTAAGTTGACGATATAACTGCGGGCGTTCGGCGGCCAGTACCGATAAGTAAGCGCCAGATATCACATCAAACTCGCCGCTCAAATGATATAGCGCATCAAGGTTCATATAAGCGGAAACGCCGAGGAAATCTTCGACTATTCCGGCGACTTGCACGCTTGTATGGGCGCGCTTACCTTCTAGCATCTCTACCTCTAGAGTATCACCTACTGCGACTCGCAGACGGTTCGCTAAAACTCGGCTCAGAACAAGCCCCTGGGCAGGCAGCGTTTGGATCGCGCCGTTTGCGTTAATTATGCGGCGCAGTTGACCATCATTTTGCATGCCTTGAATAGCGACTTCACGACTCCAGTGTTGGTTGCGCAAACGTACTGGTACTGTGCGAAAGGTTTCGACACGTGTGACGCCGTCAAGGCGTGCAAGATCATGACGTGCCGCCGCATTGATGTTTTGCAAGAACGACACGGTGATATCTTCGCGCTGAATCTTGCGAAACTGTAAATCGATCATGTGGTTGACTGAGTCAAACATGAATAGACCAATCAGGAGGATGGAAACTGAGAACGCTACTCCGAGCGACGAGAAGAATGCTTGCAAGGGTTTACGCTCTACGTTGCGCAATATCATACGCCCCGAGGCTGGCAGCAGGCGGCCAATCCCTGAGCGCTCTAATATTCCAGGTGTAAAGCGCGCAGGGGGTTCGGGGCGCATAGCTTCGGCTGGCGGCAAGCGCACGGCTTTGCGAATAGCTCCCATGGCACCGCTGAACGCACCCCCGAGGCTGATGACTAAGGCTATTAATAATAGGCTTGGGCTGAGCTGATAATGCAGGTCTGGCAGATCAAAATATTGCCGATACACATCAATGTAAACACGCCCGAGCAGCACCCCACCTATTGTGCCAATCAGCGCGCCAAAAAACACAGCGACTAGCGCGAATGTCAGAAAATGACGCCCCACCTCTGCATCGCGATAACCGAAGGCTTTTAACACGGCAATCTCTCCACGTTGGGTGGCGATCATGCGGCCAAGCACCAGATGCAATAAGAAAACGGCGACAGCAAGAAACACGGCCGGTATCGCTGTGCCCATCACGCGATTCTGATCGAGTTCACCCTGCAACATTAGGTGTGATGCTTGATCGAGTCGCGCATAAGCTCCGTAGCCACCGTATGGCTCTAATAGATCATTCAGATGGTCAATCACTGCAAGCTCATTGATGCCGGGCGCCAGTTTTACAAATGCTTCATTGAACGCCCCATCCATGTCATAGGCGGGCCCAAGTGCGCGTCTTCCCATCCATAATATGCCGTAGCGATCATCTTCAGGTAATAAGGAGCCAGGAGGTACTGTATAGGAATGCTCTGGCGATATGGCAATGCCGACAATGTCTAAATCACGGGCACGACCGTTGATAATGGCGCGAATCTCGTCTCCAGGGCCAAGCGCTCGCGCATTGGCAAACTTCTCACTCAGAATCACTTCATCGGGCGCGCCGGCTTCCACATAGCGCCCGCGAATGAGTCGAATATCATTGAGTATTGGGCGCCTAGTTTCAGGCAATGAGACGAACCGGCCTTGGGCGGGCGCATCTAGGCCTACAAGATCTAATGTTGCAAGGAAACTTACGCGCGTATCTGCGAGGGCGACCCCTGGAATAGCTTGGATTTGTTCGCGCAATGATTCGGGGGCGCGGCGTAGGCTGCTCCAAACATCAGCAAAACGCGTGTCGTTGTAATATTGCTGTTGCGCTTGCACCAAAGATTCGTAACTACCTCGCATAGTGACGACTGTCATGATGCCAGTGGCCACTACTAAGGCAATCGAGAATAACTGACCTTTTAGTTGCCAACATTCGCGTAGCAATTTGAAGCTTAATGCGCGCCAGTGCAAGGCACGGGTGAAGTGTTCGGTTTTGCTTACCACTCGATATGCTCCACGTCAGCACGCACCTCGTTGTAGAGCCGCTGCGTGATTTCGCCACTACTCATATGCACTATGCTATCGCCCATACTGCCGATGGCCGCATTGTGAGTAATGATGGCGGTTGCGGTGCCCGTTTCTCGATTCACCTGATCGAGTACGTTCAATACGAGCCTGCCAGTATTGGCATCCAATGCACCCGTTGGCTCGTCACAGAGTAAGATGTGTGGCCGCTTAGCGATGGCTCTGGCTATGGCAACGCGTTGTTGTTCACCTCCGGATAATTGCGCAGGAAAATGATCGATGCGTGACTCTAAACCGACTAGTGCCAGAGCATCTTCCGGACGCATTGGATCTGCGGCGATATCGGTGACAAGCGCGACGTTCTCGCGCGCGGTGAGGCTTGAGATGAGGTTGTAAAATTGAAAGACAAAACCGACATGTTCGCGGCGGTATTGTGTCAACTCACTAGAGCTAGCGTGGCTCAATTGCTGCGAGCCAAAGAACAGGCTGCCGCTGCTGGCAACATCTAGTCCGCCGAGAATATTCAATAGTGTCGATTTGCCGCTGCCAGAGGCACCTAAAAGGACGAGCAATTCCCCTTGATGCAGGCTGAGATCAACATTGTGTAAGGCTTGAACTCTGACCTCTCCCATTTGATAGTACTTGGAGAGTTTAGTGGCCTGTAGCACGATGTCAGCGTGTGCAGGTTTTGTATGTGCTGGTGAGTTTTCTTGCACAATGCAATCCTATGATTAGTATGTTCTATGCAGTAGTGAGCGCAATTCACCTCATATTCCAGTTGTTGGCTGGTGTAATCAACAAAAGTGTTAGAGCTAGATCAATAAATGCTGAACTACCAGTGGAGCATAACACTTTAGGCGCTTACTATTGGCTTGTGTCGAAAGCAAAGTGCCAGTTGCTACAGGGAGCATTATGAATCAATTTAAGCAGAAGCTGACGCTAGTCAGTATTGCCGTTATGGCGTTGAATGCTTGCGCGCCCAATGATCCAATCGCTAGCAATAGTGTGCCAGCGGCTCCGGTCACAACTGCGGGAATGCCGCAATTTGCTTCTCCGGCATTGGTCAATGAGGCCTCGCAAATTACTCAACGCTTTGTTGGCACCTTACTGCCCACATTACAGACGGCTATGACTGAAGGAGGGCCCCTCAATGCAGTCGATGTATGCGCCGTACAAGCGCCACAAATTGCGGCGCAACTAAGCGCCGATACTGGTTGGGATGTGAGCCGCGTGAGTTTGAAAGCGCGCAATAGCGAAACGGCGATCCCGGACAATTGGGAACGACAAGTGCTGATGACATTTGACCAGAAGCAAAAGATGGGGGAGCCAGGCGCTAACTTGAATGTAGCAGAGACTGTTAATGGACAGTTTCGATATATGCAGGCTCAGCCAACCGCGCCGCTGTGTTTGACCTGCCATGGTAGTGAGGTCAGTGTACAGCTTATCAGCGCGATTCGCAGTAAGTATCCGAACGATTTAGCGTTAGGCTATCAAGTCGGGGAGATACGTGGGGCAATCTCTCTAGTAAAAGAACTGGACTAGTGTGAACTAGTTATTGTGTCACGCTACCACTCATCACAGTGCCTTCTCGGCGTGGGTCAGCGGCACCAATGAGACCGTCTTCAGTCACTAAGATAACGTGTAGGCCAGAGTTTTCACCGTCTACTTCTTGCACGTTATAGCCAATTGCGTTTAATTGGTCGGCTAAGCTTTGGCCGGGTTCTCGGCCAATCTCAACTCTAACAGTGTCACCGCGAGCGATAATATTAGGGAAGTTAACCGCTTCTTGGACGCTCATTCCCCAATCCACAATTCCCATCACTGTTTTGGCCGTATAGGCGGGAATGGAATTGCCACCTGGGGAGCCTGTGACCATATAAAGTTCACTGTCTGAATCGAGAATGATTGTTGGGGACATCGACGAACGAGGGCGAGCGCCGGGGCGAATCATATTTGCAGGCTCTGGTGTATCAGCATCGAAACCGCGGGCAAAATCAGTCATCTCATTGTTTAAAACAAAACCCGCTGCCCAGCGGCCTGAGCCAAATGGCGATTCGACGGTCATGGTACTTGAAACCGCATTGCCTTCGCTGTCCACGATAGAGAAATGGGTCGTACCTGCGGCCTCATTTGTGCTGTCTTGTGCCCAAATTGCGACACTGTCCTGATTCAACACGGCGGCGGGGTCTCCGTGGCTTGGAGTATCGCCCGGTGGCGTAGGATTGGCGGCGCGCGACTCGATGTAGCGCGGGTCTAACAACTGCTCAAGCGGGACCTCTACGTGATCTGGGTCGCCAAAATAATAATCACGATCAGCATAGGACATGCGCTGGGCGTCGACGAATGCGGTAATCCTTTGTGCTTGAGTTGGGTTTTCAGGCACTAATTCGTCATAAAGATTGGCAAGCATAATTTGCATGGCGCCAGAGGATGGCGGCGTCGCCGAACAGATAGTGAGATCTCGCCAGGGGCCGCAGATTGCATCCCGTTCAACAGCGGTATAAGCCTCGATGTCTGCAACCGTCATTGTGCCACGGTCAGGGCCTGCTTGCGCCGCTGCCGCCATGGCTTGGGCGATCTCACCGCTGTAGAAAGCTGAGGGGCCTTCATCAGCAACGCGCTGCAAGGTATTGGCATATTCAGGATTACGCAATGTGCTGCCAGCTTGCAGTGGTTGTCCGTTAGGGTAGAAGTATTGTGCAGAACCTGGGTTTTCATCTAAGCGAGAAATCTGTGCCATCTGCGGCAAATAGCCGGCCATCTTTGCTGACACAACAAAGCCCTCGCTAGCTAAAGTAATGGCTGGCTCGAATAGGGTGTGCCACGGCAATTTTCCATACGTGTCGTGTGCCAATTTGTATAATGCGATAGCACCGGGCACGCCAACCGCATGGCCACTTTGCCATGCATCGAGAAAGCCCATCTCGGTATTTTCTCGCATAAACATGTCGGCAGTAGCGCCAGCTGGCGCCGTTTCTCTGCCATCTAAAAAGCGTACGCTTTGAGTGTCTTGCTCGTAAACAACAAAAAATCCGCCACCGCCGATACCGGAGCTTTCAGGCTCGACTAAGCCAAGCACCGCATGCGCCGCGATTGCCGCGTCTACAGCGTGCCCACCTTGTTGCAACATAGTCACGGCGGCCTCGGTAGCATAGGGGTTTGCTACAGCCGCCATGTACCCATGGGGCCAGCCTTGTGCTTCCTGCGCTTCGACGACGGGTAGAGGGGGTGTTTGCTCGGGACTAGTTGTTTGCGTTGGTTCGGAACAGGCAGCCAATAATGCGAGGCTTAACAGGGATAAGGCAACTCTCATAACAATGCTCGTTTTAGCCCTAAAGAGGGGGCAAGTGAAAAAGTGGATAGGAGTGAGAATATAGCCGTTTGTGGGTGCTAACAAGCGTCTATGTCGGAAAATTAGATTTAGGGCAAGATTTGCTAAGCTTGAGTGGCAAAAGTCACTGTGTGTAAAAATATTCTGTCTTTCATTGTTTTAGGTCAATATTGTGGGCTGCGCTGTACTTGTCGGGGGCAGGGCATGCCTTTAAGCTGATTATATAAGCCTCGTTTAATAAGTGATTTACTAGGCGAGCTATCAATCCGTTATCTAAGGAACACACAATGAAATTTGATTCGATGAAAAAAGTAGCAACTGTCTTTTTAATCGCTTTAACGCTAGCCGCCTGTGCTAGCTCAAGCCCGCAAATTGGGTCCAGAGTAACACTGTGTTGTCCAGGGAACTATTCGGAATATGCCACCTATAGTCTCGATACAAAAGACATGCCGATGTTTCTAGAAAGCTATATGTTAAGTGAATTTGAAGATGCTGTAAGAGAGAAAGGCTTGTACAAAGGGGATCGAAATAGTGATCTTGCCATCACCTTAAGTTACAAACATATTAGCCTAGATGCTGAGCAGCAAGAGATAGACCCATTCATACGAATGGAGAGTATTAATGTCGAGCTGCGCTATCTTGCAGTTATCGAAATCAGCATGGTCGATAGAAGCACTGGTGAGCGTGTGTGGGCTGGGGAGATCTCTCGTTTTCACAGTGTAAGCCCAGGGGAGTATATGCATGAAGACGACGCTAGACCTTCCTTCCGTGAGGCGTTCCTAAACGTCTTAGAAAACTACCCTAGCTAAGCAGGCATACGAAGCCGCGTTTAAATCGCGGCTTCGTACATGGCTTTTAGTTTAGCGGCGCGCACATCCACGTCTGAATCCACTAGCTTATCAATGAAGCCTTGTAGTTGATCGGGGTATATAGCAAGACGTTCTTTTTGAAACGATAGCTCACGAGTAGTTTGTTCGGATAAATCGTTCGCTAACACCCTATCAAACGCCTGCGCAAGTTCTTCGGAGCCTTGCTGATATGCCGAGGCCATAAACTTTAGAGTTTCGACTTGCAGAGCTTGCCAGTCTGCTTTTGTAGAATCAGTTGCATCTGGCAAGGCTTGTTCGGCAATATCCAAGGTATTGCTTGCGGCGCTGCGCACTTGTGCAAAAGCGCGCAGGAAGTCTGTTACAACCCATTCCAATGCCTCGGCTGAGTTACGCAAAGCAATTGCTTCCTCGTGAATTGCGTCCTTAGTGTTTGTAGCAACGCTTCCAGGGGGCCAGGCCAATGCACGCGTGTGGCGGATCAACTCGATCAATTCAAATTGCAGAAAGTCATAATGTGCCACTTGGCCTGATTGCACTTGCTGCATGGCCTCCGTGAGTTTCGCTTCACTGCTAGTGACGACGTCCAAGGCCGCTTGATACTCCCGATGATGTGCATCACTGCTTTGTGCAAACCCTAGCGTTGGGAAAGTCAGGCTGGCGATGAGCAGCCCAGCTAGGAGTGGTTTTTGAGGTAATTTCATCAGCGTTTGAGGAATCAACATTAGTGAGCTCCGTGTTGATGAGTTGCGTTGTTTTCAGTGTCATTTACTGCTGGGGCATGATGCCCATTTTGCATATGTCGCATATGTTGCATGTGCTCTTGATCGTGCATCATATGCCCTTGTCCCATCGCATCGGGCATCTGTCGGCGCATAGCATCTTGCAATTGCGAGTTGTTCATATTGTGCATACCAGTGTTGAAAAATGCGCTATTGAGCGTGGTGAGAAAAGCCGTAATGTCAGCCACATCTTCGTCACTTAATACGCGCCCAGATTGATGGTTAGCCATGCGCCTAATCGCATCGGGAAGTGTGCCGACGCTGCCATCATGGTAGTAGGGTGCGGTCATCGCGACGTTGTGCAATTGTGGGACCTTAAAGACTAGTTGATCTTGCTCTCGGCCAGTGCGTTCGGCTAAACCTTGTTCACCTGGCAATGCATACTGCAAGGCGGTGCTTAGTGAGCTTGCCACAGGTTGATAGGAGTTGCCTCCAAGGTTTATGCCGTTATGGCATGAAACACAGCCTACAGCGTTAAAACGCTCTTTACCGCGCATGGCCTGTTCGGAAAGCTGATTGTTGGAATCAGTTAAATAGTCATTGAAGGGAGAGTCAGTGCGTGTCATATCTTTAGTATGTTGTGAAAGCGCATTTGCTAGGTTCGCAACCGTGACGCCGTCGCTATAGGCCTGTTCAAACAGGGCAGTGTAACGAGTGTCGGCCTGCAAGTTGTTTATCACTACTTCTAGATTGTGCCCCATCTCCACAGGGTTAGTAATAGGCTCTATGGACTGCGTGTCTAGATCGAAGGCACGACCATCCCAAAACTGCCGAAAATTGAATGCGGCATTGAAGACAGTTGGTGTGTTTCGAGAGCCACGTTCTCCATTGACTCCTCTTGCGATAGTCATGCCGTCGGTGCCGCCCATCATACCCATATGACAAGTGTTGCAAGCGACAGTGCCGTCGCTGGAAAGTGAGGTGTCATGGAATAACGCAAAGCCTAGATCTCGTTTTGCTGTATCCGCTGGGAATGTCGCTAATGGTGGGATGGGGCGGTATGCGGAGTTCGCTAGCGGGTGGTCGGCATTGGCGATTATCCAAGGAGCTTCTCCTTTAGCTTGGAGGAAGGCTTGGTAGTCAGGATCTATTGGTTGAGCAAAAACATGAATGCTGCTTGCCACTAATAAACCTACGGTGAATCTGGCGAATTGAAGTCTAGTCATATTGGGTTCCTCGACACGGGATTGCAGCACCATAAGCCACTGATGAATGGTACTTCAAGTATTCTGTATTACTACAATGGGCGCAAAATGGGTGTTTTCCAATGTGGCACATTGTCGCAGTGTGACGACTTCCGTTTGATATAAAGCAAGAAGTTGTTGACAATCACTCTCAAATAACAATAATTCTCATTCGTCATTACGTTATCAATTGGAGAGTACGATGTTCACTGTTAAACCTAGGCGCCATGTTCTATGCAGTCTCAGCGCTGCCATATCCCTTGCCACGTTCAATGTTATTGCTGCTGAAAACGATTCTGTAGAGGAGATTGTAGTCACCGCGTCAGGTTTTGAGCAGAAAATTACCGATGCGCCCGCGAGTATTTCAGTGATTTCTCAGGGGGAGATTCTAACTCGCCCGCACGTAAATCTCTTGGATATGTTGAAGTATCAAGAAGGTGTTGATATCGGCACTAGCCGAGACAAAACTGGGCAGGGCAGCGTTAGTATGCGCGGCCTAACGGGTGAGTACACGCTGTATCTAATTGATGGCAAGCGCCAAAACAATCACGGTGATATTTACCCGAATAACTTTGGTGGCAATGCTTTTGGGCATATGCCTCCTGCTGAGTCTATCGAGCGTATTGAAGTGATCCGTGGGCCAGCATCGACACTGTATGGTGCCGATGCGCTTGGTGGCGTGATCAATATTATTACCAAGAAAGTCACGGATCGTTGGTTTGGTTCAGCCACTGTCAGCGGCACGATGCAAGAGAATGAACAGTTCGGCGACGACAGACAGGGCGAATTTTCGCTGACTGGTCCGTTGATCCCCAATGTATTGGCATTAGGACTGCGAGGGAGTTTCTATGAGTCAGACCCTTCATCGCCTGAGTTAAAGCCCGTGATCGACCCTGCAGGTGGCATTCACAGTCGCAGCGTTGGATTTGGCGGTGGTGGTAGGACTGTTGATTCGGAAACCAAAGAATACGGGTTGAGCCTGACTTTTACGCCCAATGAGGCGAACACAATTCGTTTTGATTTTGATACATCAGCACAAGTGTATGACAACACGCCATTTACAGATCCTGCCACTGGTGCGTTGAGCTACCCATTAGGTACTAAGGACAATATCGAAGCGCTTTGGCGAGAAAGTCGTGGCAGTTTGAATCCGCGAGCAGGCTATGCCGCTGATCAGGAATTTAATCGTGACTGGTGGTCATTGCGCCATGATGGTGAATGGCGCTTCGGTACCAGCTCTATCTCATTAGCCTATGTGGATACAGCCAATGAAGGTCGCACTCTACCTTTATCAGTAGACGAGCGTTTGTTATTGGCAGAGATGTATTACGCAACAGGTGCCTACGAAGGCATGGCAGAAGAGGACCGCAAAGCGTTGGCCGAGAGTACGTTCTTGCCGCGTCCGGATCGTCCGCTAGATAGCCGACAATACACTTTGGATGCCAATATTAGTATTCCATTAGAAGCCTTTGGTAATCACATTCTGATGATTGGTGGTCAGATGATTGATGGTGAGCTAGAGGATGGTGTGTTTGGTCTGGAAAGCAATAACCCTGGTGGTGTGCAAGACCAAGAGATGTACTCGCTATTCATTGAAGATAGCTGGACGCCGGTGGATCCGTTCACCATCACCGCAGGTGTGCGTTTTGACGAACACGAGGTGTTTGGTAGTCAATTATCACCGCGTTTATATGGCGTCTACACATTGAGTGACACATGGACATTAAAAGGTGGGGTGAGCACGGGCTATAAGACGCCTCAAACCACAGATCTCTATGACGGCATCACTGGTTTTGGTGGGCAAGGAACTTCGCCTTTCGCAGGAAACCCTGATTTGACTCCTGAAACGAGTGTGAACAGTGAGATCGCGCTGTACTGGAATGGCTTCAACGGGCAAAACTTTAATGTCACTTATTTTAATACCAAGTTTGAGGACAAGATTGCTCGGGGCGATACTGTACAAAGTTGTAGGACAACTGGTGGCGCCCGCCCTTGTGTGAATCTAGGTGCATACGACTCTTTGGGTTATACGACGTACAGTCAGAAGGTCAATATCGATGAAGTCGGGATCAAAGGGGTTGAGCTTGCAGGGCGTTATCCTATCAATGACAGCTGGTCTTTCAATGCTAACTACACTTGGACCGATAGCGAACAGAAGAGTGGCCCACAAAAAGGCGAGCCGCTTACTAACACTGCAGAGCACATGCTTAATGCGACAGTTGATTGGACGGTATTTGACAGTCTAACAGTAAGCTTGCAGTCGGAGTTACGCTCGGACCGTTACCGCGGTTGGAATACAGTGCTTGATGAGGCGCAGTACTACGAGCAATATGATCTGTGGAATCTAGGCGTGAGTTATAAAGTGAATGAAAACATCACCGTGTTCGGACGCGTTAATAACTTGTTCGATGAAGACTTTACGACCTACAGCACAAAGTTTGTCGATTTAGATGGCAATGGTGTGTATGAGTCGGATACCGACGAAGTGCAATTCACCGATCACTACAATGTGATCGCCGCTAGCCGCAATTTCTGGCTAAGTATGCAGGTGTCCTTTTAACTAAAAGGTAATAGCTGTTGCTTGGAGAAGCCCGCATTTAAGCGGGCTTTTTCGTTCTTGGGTTGCGCAGTTTCGGTTCGACTTCATAATAAACGGCAGTCATCCACTCTTTATAGCTAGACTCAAGCTTACTAATTTCACTCACCACTTCCTGTCGAAACGATTGCTCAATCGGAGCGCCTCTGCCTGGCCAAATGCGAAACTTGATGCGCAAATAGCGTCGTCCGGCACCGGTTTTTTGAATGCCTTCGATTGAAGGCCTCGTGACAAGAATACCAGGAAATTGCTCTTGCACGCTGTTGGCGATCAGCGTGAGACGCTCTACAAGGTTCGGGTCTTCGTGTTCGGGCAGGGTAATGTCGGCGATACAACGAATATAGCCGCGCTGATAGTTAATTACATTGGTTACAAGGCGGTTGGGAACCATTACTCTGGCCCCGAGTGGGTTTTCGATCTCAAGAAAGCGTAAGCCAATGTTTTTCACCACACCCACTTGCCCGCCAATCTCCACCATATCGCCAATATCGTAAATATTGGAAAAGATCGAGGTAAGCCCCGAGACGATGTCTTGCACTAAACCCTGCGAACCGAAACCTACTGCAAGGCCGATAATAGAGGCGCTAGCGAGGTAGCCGGCAATGGGGACGCCAAGCTCGCTCAAGGCAATGCCAACAGCCGTAAAGTAGATAAAAAAGATTGATGAGCTCGAGAATAGGCTAATTAATGACACAGTCTTGCGGTAATTGCGCTCACTGGAGTGGCGAATGGCGTAAGAAGACAGTTTGCGAATGACGGTGACTAATAAGTGGGCAGCCACGGCTACTGCCAGTAGGAGCAGTAAACGTTGGCTTGAGTCTAGAGCGCCGGTCCAGGTCTGGATTGCTTCCATAGTGTTTGATTTCGTTTCAGGTGCGAACAAGCATCATACCGGTTTCTGACTTTTCAACAATAGGATCAAGGGATCAAGGGGTCAAGGGGTCAGATTACTTGATCCTTCCCATCTTCTAAGTGTAATAAAATCAAGTGATCTGACCCCTTGATTCTTGCATACGATCAAGCGTACCTTAGATTGATGGCATTGCCTTCCTCCACCCGATCGCTCAAAGATTTCTACTGCTACTAATTTCTCGCTTGCAACTTGCAGGCCCATCACTTCAAAGAGAGCGATATGAAGATTCGAATTGGTTACGAACTAGTGTATTCCTGCCCCCAGCCTACGCCGATGATCCTGACTTTGAATGTCCATTCATCACGGGCGAGCTTTCTATTGAGTCCGGATCAAATATTGACTGACCCACCGATACCGATGAGCGGATACCGAGATTTGTATGGCAACTGGATCACTAGGCTTGTGTTGCCAGAGGGTGAAACACTCATTTCTAACGACGCAATGATCTATGATGATGGTGAGCGGGACCCCGTTGCGTTAGATGCGCAGCAGTTTGAAGTGCAAGCCTTGCCAGAGGAAGCCTTGGTTTATTTATTGGGGAGCCGTTACTGCGAAACAGACCTAATGGTCAATGAGGCATGGAGACTCTTTGGCAATGGCAGCACCGGATGGCAGCGAGTTCAAGATATTTGCGACTTTGTGCATGGGCATATCAAGTTTAGCTATGCCCACGCCAACAGCACTATGACGGCAAGCCAGGTATATCAATCGCAAATCGGTGTGTGTCGAGACTACACTCATCTAGCAGTGACGTTTTGCCGTTGCTTGAATATTCCTGCGCGGTATTGCATGGGCTATTTGAGCGACATTGGTGAGCCACCCCCCTATGGCAAAATGGATTTTGCTGCCTGGTTTGAGGCCTATATCGGTGGGCAATGGCATACCTTTGATCCACGCAATAATAAGCGTTTAATTGGGCGCGTGTTGATGGCCCATGGCCGTGACGCGACCGATGTTTCACTGAGCAACAATTTTGGTTTGACCGAACTTACTCGCTTCGAGGTGCGCGCTGACGAAGTGATTGAGCCCGCTGCTACTTAATGTCACACATACTAATGTCTGACGAACCACCCGCATTTAGCGTGTTAAATGAACATGGCCAGAGCAATGTAGTGTTGTTGTGTGATCATGCCTCCAATCGCGTGCCCAAGCAGTTTCGAGGGCTAGGATTGGATGCCGATCAATTAGCATCTCATATTGCATGGGACATTGGGGCACTTTGGGTGGCGCGATATCTGTCAGAACGGCTCGATGCGCCTCTCGTGTTCAGTAATTATTCCCGACTAGTGATCGATTGCAATCGTTGTCTTGAGCGTGAGGATCTAATTCCTGCAACTAGCGCTAATATTGCCATTCCTGCTAATGAGCAACTGACGCAAGAAGAGCGTCTGCTAAGGCGAATTCATTTTTTCGACCCTTATCATAAGGCAATTGACGCCTTGTTAAGCACACGTACGTCGCAAACCTCCTTGCTGCTAAGCATCCATAGCTTTACCCCATTTCTGCACACACAAGATCGACCTTGGCCAATTGCTGTGTGTTACGAAAACGATAGTGTTCTATCGAAGCGATTGCGTATAGCAATGCAAGCGCAACTAAGCGAAGCGGTGGGAGATAACGAGCCTTATGCAGTTGAGGAGGGGATCGATTACACGCTCCCAATTCACGGAGCTAAGTATGATATTCCAGCAATAATGCTGGAGATCCGTCAGGATGAGATTGCAACTGAGATCGCCGCAAATAGTTGGGGGGAAACTATTGCGGCGGCGTGGACAAAGATGAATGACTAGCGATTGAGCTTCGTCATTTTCGATCCTTCAAAGGTCAGGTTATACATCAAGCCTTTGTTCGAGAAGATGAATCCAATAATAGGTGATTGCGCAGAGTTGGAGCTGACTTCTCCGCCAGCGCCGAATTCGACTAAGGCGACACTGCCATCAACTCCTGCTTCCCAGCCATCGCTATTGCGAAAGTTTGCCAACGCATCTTCTGTCATGAACATGATGATCTGTGACTTCACCTGTGCACCGAGCTGAAAGCCGATGGATGCTGAGGCAGTATTGTAATAGTCGACGGTTTGCCCGTTAACTAGCAAGGCCCCTTCGCCATACTCACCGCCAATACCGATGCCCGCCTTGATCACTCTTGGGAATACCAACATCCCGACGGCGCGTTCAGCCAGACGCTGGCCGGCGGGTGATTCTTGAGAAAATTTCGCTAATGCTTCCTCTACATTGATGTCGATTTCCTCTTTAGATGCAGCGTTGGCTGCAAGAGGGAAAATAATTATAGCAAAGCAACTTATCAGTGCTCGGTGTACCAATAGCGCTATAGGGGCCTTCATCGTGTTTTGCTCCATCTGGTTTTGAACTAATTTAGTGTCAGCATTTGCGCCCATAGTATATGAGAATTATTAAAGATAGCGACATGGCGCATTGGATTATTTAGTTGTTTAGTGATCGAAGTCCGTTTAATCTGCACGAAAGAAATCCCTTCTAGTTCGTGGGTGCGCGTTATGCATTAGACAATTAAGGAATCGAGGGAATCAAGGAATCAAGGGAATCAAGGGGTCAGAATCAAGGGGTCAGATTACTTGATTCCAATTATAACTTAGAGCCAAAAGTTAACTGCGCTATTGTTCAGAGCATGCTCGCTAGCGCTTAGGTTGCTCTCTCGATTGACCACATCATACAAGGATCGTAATGTTTTTATTGATGGCATTGAAATATAGAAAGGTGCTGCTTGTCGCGTTCGCGCTTTGCACGGCAATGCCATCATTTTCCGCAGAGAGTGCTCGCGCGGTTACTCCTGCTAGCTTCAGCGATGCGTTGCCTGCATTCATCGAAAAATTACGCTTCCCGGATCACCGAGATGCAGGTGCCATTTTAATAAAATGTGAAGGGATGGTTCACCTAAGTGGAGATATTCAAGGAGCGATTTGTTTTAGTAACAATGACGTTGGAATAGAGCAAAGAATGCGGAACGTTATTGTTCGGGCTACCAGGACTACGCGCATAACACCTGCGATTGTCGATGGCAAAAGAACCAATATACGGTTTAATTTCTCTGTGATCTATGAGCAAAAAGGTGACGAAAAAAATATTGAAATACTAGAGAATCACCTTTACGACATTGAACGTTTAGGGCCTCACTATAGCGCTGCTCAACGCGTCATTCTGCAGTATAGATTGTTCTGCTTTGATGTGCGTGAGTTGCCGATCTCTGCCATGGTGTCGGTCTCCGCCAGTGGGCAGGTCGTTGACGTTCGGCTATCAAAGCTAGCTGATGATAGTCAGTGCGCGGGTGAGGTCGACAAGAGGATCAGAAACGCGGTCTATATCCCAGCAATAGCAAACGGTGTTCCTGTGGCGTCCACATTCAGTGAGGTCTTTCATCACTATTTCTGGGACCCTTTTAGATAAATCAAGTAATCTGACCCCTTGATTTTCGGTGAGCATGATCGTGTAATTTTTACTATGCCTGCTAGTAATTACTTCTGCTTCGCTTTCCTATCTATTCGTTAGAATAATTTTAAGTTGCTGTTTTTATGAAATAAAATATCGGTGGCACAGTTGTTGCTATTTATCATTCGAGCACTTTTTAAATTCTATCAACTGTGGAGTATGAAATGGATATCTATCAATACATTACAAGGGATCACGAGAAAGTAGACGGTTTAATGGAGCAAGTCCTAAAGTCTGAGACTGCTGGGCAGCGCGAGGCACTTTTTCTCGAAATTAAAGAAGAGCTAATTGTTCATGCCGAGAGTGAAGAGAGGACTTTCTACAAAGCAATCGATGACGCCACTAACAAAGAGGCGGTCGAAGAAGATTTAGAGCACGGCGAACATGAGCATGAAGAGATTGAAAAGCAGCTCGACAAAGTAAGTAATACGCCAATCGAAAGTGATGAATGGCTAGAGGTGTTCAAAGAACTAAAGCACGCTGTGGATCATCATGTTGAAGAAGAAGAGAGTGATATTTTTAAAAGGGCAAAACAGTACCTGACAGCTGAACAAGCCGAGGTGCTAGTCACTGAGATGGAAAAAGAAAAACAAGCGATCGCTGCATAACTAAATGCCGTCGATGTGAATGCAGGCGGTTGAAAGTTATAGAAATCAACCGCCTGCAATATTGCAAATGCGTAAGTGACGACTTATTGAGTTTTTTCCTGAATCAAAAGATTAGGGGCTGCATTGCTCTTAGGTGAAAACTTCAACGAACGCCCTAGAACGTTGTCAGCTCCATACCAATTGCCATTTTCGTCAACGGAAAATTCATGTAGTTCTTCAAACTCTCCCGGACCACGTCCATGCATATCCCAAGAATAGAGGCGATTGCCTTCTGTATCGAATTTCACCATGCGTACTGGCTGATTATCGATCACCCAAACATCTTGATTTTCTGTAATGAGAATATGATTGGGGAAATTCAATTCTGGCCACGTGTTTAAGTGTTTGCCGTTTTTGTCGAACACTTGTACTCGGTCATTGTTGCGATCAGCAACGTAAATGCGATCTTGTTTGTCTACTGCGACTGCATGAACGGCATCAAACTGACCTTCAGCTGAACCTTTACTGCCCCAATCGCTGATGTAATTTCCGTCTTTGTCGAATTTGATGATTCGTGAATTTGTTAAACCATCGGCCACAACGATACTTCCGTCACTTAAAAAGGCGATGTCCTGTGGTCGTCCAAGATGGGTTTCATCATTGGCGGTTTCATTCCATACACCTAATGACATCACTAATTCTTTACCATCATTAGAGAAGGCATGGATCTGCTCGCGCCCGTCATTGACAACCCAAACTTTGCGCTCAGGGTCGTATGGGTTGATGGCGATTTTATGCGGGCCAGCGGTGCCTTCAAATAGATAGTCCCACTGGTTCCACTTTTCTACTAAGTCGCCTTTATCATTTACGATGAAAATAACATTTTGCATTTCGCGCTTTGTCCCTTCAGGTGGAATTAGCGCTGTCATTTCTGGTACAGAGCCATAGAAGTCTGTGAAGCCAGCTGGTAACGGGTCAGGAGCATGTAGTTCGCCACGTTGAATAATAAAAATGCGCTCTGCTGAGTCGACTACAAGCCCCGGATGAGAGCCCCAAACTAAGCCTGGTTCAGCGATGGGTTTAAGCCAGTTGATGACAGGGTTATAGGGCGTTGGGCCATGGTTGATGGTGGGTGGGTATTCATCCGTCCAACTTTGTGAAAATGCCAGTGTCGGTAATAGTAATAACATTGAGCAGGTAAATTTACTGAACTTGGTGATGCGCATAGTGGTGAGACTCCAATATTATTGTTTTGCGAATTTCTGTATGCGATTGAGAATGACATCGCTAATGTAGGCATTGTTCTCGCTATCTAGCGTTAAGGCATGGGCTTCCCCAAACTGACCATTGCCGGTGCCTGGACTACCAATGGAGCCGAGCACATTGCCATCCATATCTACCTTTGCCAATTCCCCATCAAAGCCTGTGGTGATGTACATATTGCCATCGCTATGCAAAAACATGGCACAGACCATCGCATCGAATTTCCACTCGCGCAGCATATTGCCACTGGTGTCATAACGTTGCACACGCATGCTTTCTCGGTCTGCAACATACAGCACGTCGTCTGCATCAATCTCAATGGCATGGGCGGTGACAAACTCGCCCGGACCATAGCCTTTACTGCCCCATTTTGTAATGAATTCTCCGCTAGGGCTGAATTTCAGAATGCCAGGAAAATCGCCGCCGTGACCTTGCGCGACGTAGATATTGCCAATTGAATCTAAGGCTACATCGTTAGGTTGCGAGAATAGATGACTGCCTGTGGATTCATCCCATGCACCGGATTCACCTTTGGTCCCTAAGCTCATCAACACATTACCGTCAGAGTCGAGTTTTAAGACAACATGGTCAGAGACATCGGTTGCCCAAATATTATTGTCTTTGTCGATGTGAAGACCGTGGCTGCGGTTGAATAGGTTATCAGCGCCGAATGAACGCACAAAGCGTCCATTTTTCTCGAACTCCAAAAAAGTCGGAGTGCCACGGCTAAGAATTATTAGATTGTCCTGTGCATTCATGGCGACGCCAGCATAGGAAGACGCTTCGATGGAAGAGGGCAATGCCAATGCATCGGCGAACGCGATAGCTTGATAATCTTGCAGCGTATAAGCACGCAATGGCAGTAGCTGTCGAATTGGGCGCTGGGCAGAGACAGCATGGGAAAAAAGCGAAAGAATCAGGCAGGCGAGCACGATTTTTCTCATAAGAGTTCTCTTTTTGTTATTTTTGAGAATGTCACCTGAGTATAGCCATAATCAAGGGGTCAGAACACTTGAAATTTACCGACTTCGTTCTACTCTTAATACGACAACACAAATTCACAACAGGGTCGCATTATGGCAAGGAAGCCAAGATTGCATATCGATGGTTGTCCGCAGCATCTTATTCAAAGGGGCAATAATCGCTCGGTTTGTTTTTTCAGTGTGGCGGACTATGCGTTTTATCTTCATACCCTCAAAGAGGCCGCCTTGGTCGCAGACGTTAAAATACATGCATTTGTACTGATGACTAATCACGTACATTTGCTAGCGAGTGGTGCTAGTAAAGACAGTATCCCTCATTTTATGCAGGCGCTAGGTCGTCGTTTTGTGCGCTATATAAACTTAACTTACGAACGAACGGGGACTTTGTGGGAAGGGCGATACAAGTCATCGTTAGTTTCTTCGACGGAGTATTTTCTCGCCGTTAGTCGGTATATAGAACTCAATCCTGTTAGAGCTCGGATGGTTGCGCAGCCTGGAGAATACCCTTGGTCGAGCTTTCGCCATAATGGAATGGGAATTGATATAGGGCTCGTGACGGAGCATCAAGAATATAAGCGCTTGGCTGCAACGAAAGCAGGACGGGTGCAAGCGTATCGACAATTATTTGCAGGGCCGTTATCAACAGAGCTTGTCGATGAAATTCGAAGCCACGCGAATAAAGGTTGGGTATTAGGCGGTGATCAATTCAAACAACAACTAACGCGCAAGGCCGGGGCCGTAGTTAAAAACTACGCTTGGGGAGGAGATCGAAAGTCTTCCTCTTTTGCGAAGTCTCGTTGCCAGTCAATCAAGTAATCTGACCCCTTGATCCTCGATCCACGGCCGGAAATTACCCCAGAAATCCCGAACCCTGCGCTTAAATTTGAAAGGTTGTAAAGAACTAATCTGCTGCTCATAACTACTTGCGCCATGAGCAGCAGATTACTGATTTATAGCTTAACGATCAGCTTGCCTTTGTTGCCGCCGGTGAACAGTAGGTTCAAGCCTTCGATAGATGACTCTAAGCCTTCGATAGTATGGGCGCGGTATTTGATCTTTCCTGCCATCACATAAGGGGCCAGTTTTCCGACTAATGCTGGAACTTGGTCAAAATGATCAGGCATAGTGAAGCCTTGAATCATTAGGCGCTTTTTAATGATGGAGATCCAGTTAGGCCCTGGGCTTGGCTGTGCACTACTGTAATCTGCAATCATACCGCAAACAATAATACGGCCATGAGCATTCATATGGTCGATGACATGTTGTTGAATTGGGCCGCCAGTATTTTCGAAATACATGTCGATGCCCTTCGGTGCTAACTCTGTGAGTTTTGCAGAAATGTCATCGGTCTTGTAGTTGATCGCGCCATCAAAGCCTAGCTCTTGGGTTAACCAATTGCATTTCTCATCACTTCCGGCAACACCTACTACGTTCAAGCCATCTGCTTTAGCCAGTTGTCCAACTATCGAACCAACTGAACCTGCCGCGCCGCTAACGACGATGGTCTCGCCTGCTTTAGGTTCCGTAAAACCATATAATCCTTGTGTTGCAGTCAGACCAGGAAGTGCAAAAACAGAAAGCGCCATTTCAGCATCAAGGCCTTCTTGGACAGGTCTAAGGCCTTCGCCAGAACCAAGATAATACTCAGTCCACCCCATCATGCCCATAACACGGTCACCAACTTTGAAGTCGGGGCTGTTACTTTCAACAACCTCACCTAAGCCCGAAGAGCGCATGACTTCGCCTAGGCCCACAGGTGGCACATAGCTATCCATATCTGGGCTCATCCAACCGCGCATTGCCGGGTCTAAGGACATATGGGTTTGTTTGACTAGAATCTCGCCTGGGCCCGCTTTCGGGATGTCTTTTTTCACAAGCTCGAAAAGCTCTGGCGTGATTGGGCCTGGCTGTGGGCGTGCCACAAGATTGATTTGGGTGTAAGTGCTCATAATGTCTCTCCATGTAAGGTGAAATCGGCTTGATGAAGGCATTATTGCTGTAGTAAATGCAGGGATATATGGGGTGTTGTGCTAATCTTTATTGTCTTTAAGACAATAATAGCTAGGGGCGAAAGTAAAATGGATCAACTACGAGCACTAAAATACTTTGCCGCGGTAGCGGAGACTGGGAGCTTCACGAAAGCCGCAAAGCAATTTGATGTGCCTTCATCGTCCCTATCTCGTCGCGTGGCGGACCTAGAGAAAAGCCTGGGCGCTAGCTTATTGAAACGCACAACTCGTAGCGTACAGCTCACTGAGATTGGGCGCGACTATTTCTCCCAGGTGCAGGATATTCTGCAGCAGTTAGAACAAAGCAATGAATCGGTGCGCAGTTATCACGCTAAACCTATGGGGTTGCTAAGAATTAGCGCGATGGTGGGGATCGGAGAGCGTATTTTATTGCCACTGATGGAGGAGTTCAGCGCACTTTATCCTGAGATTATTCTTGATATCAGCCTGAGCGATGAACTATCAGCGCTTGGTCGCGATGATGTGGACATTGCTATCCGTGGCGGGTATGCGCCAAATGAAAGGGTGCTCGCTATTCGGCTTATGGACAATGATTTTATCGCAGTTGCGGCGCCGGCTTATCTTATTGAACACGGCAGCCCCCGCCACCCGAAGGAGTTACGCGAGCATAAAGGGCTGTATTTTCGCACTCCAAATGGTCCACAGACTTGGTATTACCAGCAGGATGAACAGTGGCATACAGCGGCGGTTGTGCCGGCAGCGATCTCAAATAACGGCAAGTGGCTTGCGAAAAAGGCAGCGAACGCAGATGGGATTATGATGGCGCCACGCTGGATGTTAGCGGACTATCTTCAGCGTGGTGAACTACAGGAATTGCAGCTTGAACCCAAGCTTAAGGTTACTCAGAACCGAGAGCTGGCGGTTTATTTACTCTATCAAAAACAACGCTACTTGGTGCCGAAAGTGAAAGTGGCGGTGGACTTTATCGTTGCAAGAGTCAAAGCAAAATCAAGCAAATCAAAAATCAAGGGGTCAGATTACTTGATCTGACGGATCAAGTAATCTGACCCCTTGATTTCGACCCCTTGATTTCCTCGATCACAGTTATTCGGTGTATTGGAAATTGCCGGTCAGCAAGCCCGTGGCCAGAATGTGGCCACGCATGGCATCGAGCAGCGATGCTTTGTTGAGGCCGTCGGCCAGATTCATCTCATGGTCTAGCGCATATATGCGGAAGTTATAGGTGTGTACTTTGCCGTCCTCAGGTGGGCGCGGGCCAAAATAGCCTGAACGGCGAATACCATTGGCGCCATTGATCATGCCCTCTAGGCCTGGGTAGGTCACGATCGCGTCCGGTGACAGCCCTTCTGGAAGACCACTGGCTGTCACAGGGATGTTGTACGCGATCCAGTGCACGAAGGGTTGCAGAGTGCCAACGACAGGGTCGTCAAGAATCAACGCTAGCTGACGGGTGCCTTCAGGCAGATTGCTCCATGATAGGTCTGGCGAGATCCCCTCGCCATACGCCGAGTATTGCCATGGAATGTCGGTGTTATGCGCGAATGCGCTGCTGGTGACTACAATGCTCTCTGGGATCTCATCGGCTGACCAAGCCGGAAGACTAACAAGCATCATCAACATTATTCCTAGACATTTTTGTAAGTCGTGTCGCGATATCATCTCTTCTCTCCGGCTGAGGTATCTGGTTCTTATTATTACCCGTTCTACCCAGAACTTTATCGCGCACAACCGTCCCTGTATACAGATTCGCGCAGGCTTTTCGATGAAGCCAATACTGAGGTGTTATTTGGTGATTTCCTTTTGCGCGGATAGTGATAAGGTAAGGTCTCGGAAACAGTTCCTCTAATAAGAATAGGCAGTGGGACAAACCCGCATGCTAGGAGCATGAACCATGAGTAATAAGAACAAGACCCGCAAAGACGAGGTCGGCCCTGGGGCAGCGCCATCACAATCGCGCCGTAACCTACTTAAAGGGGTTGGGTTGAGCGGAGCAGCGCTATTAGCAACGGGCAGTGGCTCGCTCTCAGCACAACCGGCCCCGGTAACAAGTGCGCAGCGTATTCCTGTCAGAGAAGCCTTCGAAACCCTTACCGCCCTAGAAAGCTCTACACTAGATGCGTTTTGTTCGCGCATTCTTCCTAGTGATGAGAACGGCCCAGGTGCACACGAAGCGCGCGCTGTTCACTATATCGATCGCGCCTTAGCAGGGCCGATGTCCTCCTCTCGTGAGCAATACGGAATTGGGCTGTCGGCATTGGAAAACTATTCCTTAGAATCCAAAGGCATGTCGTTTCATCTACTTCCTGAGCCCGAACAAGATGCCATCATCGAGGCAATGGTGGACAGCCCCATAGAAGGCTACTCCATGCTCAATGGTGGTTTCTTCTTTATGGTCAGAACGCACACTATCGACGGTACATTCTCTGACCCCTATTACGGCGGTAACCGAGACTTTATCGGTTGGGACTTGCTGGGCTACCCAGGAGTGCGCGCCGTTGCTAGTCCAGATGACGTCAGCCAAGGTTCTGCATTAGCGCCTAGCAGGCAGTCGGCCTATGACATGCCTACTCATCTTAAGGACCCTGTGGGTTCTGGTTCATCTTCAACAGGAGGTGCTGCCAATGGCCACTGAACTGCCTAAAACTGATGTCGTTGTTATTGGGCTTGGCGCGGTAGGCGGCGTTGCAGTACTGCCGTTAGTCAACGCTGGCTTGAACGTGATTGGTCTTGAAGCCGGCGGTTGGTTTTCCAATCGAGACTTTGCTCCCGATGAGGTGCGTAATAATTTACGCGACTGGCCGCAACAGGTGGCCAAGGCGAAAAATGAAATCCCAACTGTGCGCGCCAATATAAATTTTGAGGCGGTGCAGGGCGGTGGGCATCCCATGATGAATGGCGTGGGTGGCACCTCATTGCATTATTGGGCGCAGAGCTGGCGTCTGAATCCTTGGGATTTTAAAACTGCTAGTGCAACGGCCGAGCGTTATGGGGCTGATCGTATACCCGAGGACTCAACAGTAGAAGATTGGCCGATTAGTTATGAAGACCTAGAGCCCTATTACGACCGTGTGGAATATGCGCTTGGTGTGTCGGGTTATGCCGGCAATATCAATGGTCAACGGCAAGCCAATGGCAGTCCATTCGAAGGCCCGCGTGCGCGTGACTACCCGATGCCGGGGCTGCGTAGCTCCGGTTATACCGACATGATGAGTGACGCGGCACGGCAACTTGGATGGACACCTTTTCAAGGCCCTGCAGCGATCAATTCCGAAGTCTATGGCGACCGCCCCGGTTGTTTCTATCATGGCTATTGCGATCGCGGTGGTTGCCACGTCAACGCGAAAAGTTCGACTGCCGTGACCACTATACCCGAAGCACTAAAGTCCGGCCTGTTGAAAGTGGTGACCCATGCGCGCGTGCTAAAGATACTCAATGATGCCGATGGGCGCGTGACGGGTGTCGAGTATTTGATGGGCAATCAAGTGATGTTTCAGCCTGCGGATGCCGTCATGCTGGCGAGCCACACTTATGAGAATGTCCGCTTATTGATGCTGTCGACTTCTCGTCAATACCCTAATGGAATGGCAAACAATAGCGGGCAGGTAGGGCAGCATTATCTTAGTCACCATCAAGGCGCTCCTGTGTTCGCTCTATTTCCGAAGAATTTGAACAACTGGTATGGCTTGCCCGCTCAGGGCGTGGCGATTGACGAATGGGCGGATGACAACTTCGATCACAGTGATTTGGACTTCATCGGTGGGGGCAATTTGTGGACCTATACAGACCGCAAGCCTATTTCGGCGGCGAAGATGCCAACGTTTGATCTGGTGCCCAATTGGGGATCTAAATGGAAAGCGTTTGTGCAGGAGAACGCTGATCGCGTCAATATGTCCTATATACAGAAGACGACGCTGCCATATAAAGGCAACTATCTCGACTTGGACCCGCAAGTAAAGGACAAGCTTGGATTTCCTGTGATCCGAATTACCGCACAGTACCGTGACAACGAGCTGAAGATTGCGCAGTTCACCCAAGACCGCATGGAAGAATGGTATCGCGCCGCGGGTGCGACACACTTTTATCGCGCGGGCCTTGGCAATGCCATGGGCGCGTCGACTCATGCCTATGGTGGCACACGCATGGGCAATGATCCGGCGACCAATGTCACAGATGCCTATGGCTTTGCCCACGAAGCGCCGAACCTTGGCATTCTTGGCTCGTCAGTCATGGGCACAAGTGGCGCCAGGAATCCCACGCTAACGGCACAGGCCCTCGCTTGGCGAACCGCTGAGCACCTTGTCGCGAACTGGGACACCATCACTCGTTAGCACCAAAGGGGTCAGAGTAAGTTGCTAAAGAAATCAAGGGGTCAGAGCACTTGATTTTCAAGTGATCTGACCCCTTGATTCCTGCATGGCAGCACTCGCCTTGGCAATCATCTCTTCTAACGACAGCTCTGTGTCATGGGCAAATCGCGCTACACCTGAGCTGTATTCGATAAGATAAGGTTTATTGATTGTCTTATTTACTGTCTCTATTTCGCTTCTAAAGCGACTGAGGAGGTACTTGATTAGCTCTTGAGTAACATCTGTTAGCATGACGACGAACTGGTTGCCTCTCAGCCTGCCAATAGTGTCATTTTTACGAAACACACTGCGTAACACCTGTGCAGTTTGCTTTAAAGCAAAATCACCTTCGTGATGACCGAATTGATCATTAATGCTCCCCAGCTGATTTAGCTCGAACAAAACAAGCGACATTGAGACTTTTTTGCGCAGACAGTCTGATTGAACGTTATCCGCAAGGGTAAGAAACCCTCGTCGGTTGGAAGTCAGGGTTAAATCGTCCAAGGTTGCCATTTGAATTGACTGAATCTCGCGTTCAATCATTGCGCCTAAATCACTCAAAAGCTGCTCATCGTCTTCACTCAAATACTTTGGCTTCGAGTCAATTAGGCAAAGTGTTCCTAGGTGTATTCCCTTTCTCAATTTGAGTGGGTAGCCTGCATAAAAACGAATTTTTGGGTCCTCTGTGACTAACGGGTTATCAAAAAACCGTTCATCTTCAAGAGCATTAGGAATAAGAAATAGCTTGCTTTGGTTAATGGCATGGCCGCAAAACGAAATATCCCGTGGCGTCTCACTTGCGTCTATGCCCTGTACAGATTTAAACCACTGCCTATCTGCATCGACAAGGCTGACTAGTGAGATATCGACATCAAACACGCGTTTAGCCATACGAGTGACGCGATCAAATCGCTCTTCATGCTCTGTATCGAGAATTTTCAGGCTTTTAAGCGCATGAAGCCTTTCGGCCTCATTTTCTGGAATGTCTGGCTTGATCATGCTCTCACTCTCTTTGTAGTTTGTTGTCGAGTTCGTCTTTAAGCTAGCATATCAAGGGGTCAGATTACTTGAAAATCAAGTGCTCTGACCCCTTGATTTGAAAATCAAGTGCTCTGACCCCTTGATTTACCTTGATTACTAAACCCTCAAAATAGTGCTAAAGTCCCATCCAGTTAACAGGCTTGGCTCCCTGAACCAAAACTATAAAAGTGCCGGTCACCTCTCAACAGTAGACTAGTAACTTAAAACAGCCCTTAATTTACAACAATAAAGTGAGTACTTATGAAGAAGATCATCCCCCTAGCTAGCCTGTGCTTTATCACCTCGCAAGCCTTAGCGGCCGACCCAGCGGCAACCCGCATGACAATCGAGCAAAACCTAGGCGGCAGCATCCGCACGGAGGCTGAAGTCGCCCGCGATGCGAACCGCAAGCCAGCCGAAGTCCTAGAGTTTTTTGGTCTTGAGGACGATATGAAGGTCTTGGAGATTTCACCTGCCACTGGCTACTGGAGCAAGTTTGTAGGCCCAACCCTCTGCGAGAACGGCGGTGAGCTAGTCGTGTCTGTCAGCGTCAGTGACTCATTCAAGAGCGATGTGATGTCTTTGCCAGGCCTGAACTGCGTAAGCGCCATTAACGATTCAGTGACTTTGGGCGATATTCCAGAGTTTGAGTTCGAAACTGACAACTTTGATATGGTGCTGACTTTCTGGAACCTACACAACCCGAATGCCGAAGGGCGCGCCAATATGAACGAGGCGATCTTCGATGCAATGAAGTCCGGTGGCATCTATGGCGTAGTGGATCATACCCGCCGTCACGGCCAGCCAACTAGCCGCGCAGTAGGCCGCCGCTTAGACCCAGTACTAATCATCAAAGAGATGGTCGACGTTGGCTTTGAGTTCGTAGACTTCAGCGATATGCACTACCACGAAGAAGACGACCTGATGCAAGAAGTCGGCACCCCTGGCATCCAGGGCAACACCGACCGCTTCGTCCTGAAATTCAGAAAGCCATAATCAAGAGGGGGTCAGATCACTTGATTCGCAGAATCAAATGCTCTGACCCCTTAATCCCTAACTACGTAGTGACCACTCTCCCTCGATAGGCCCTCATTTTTCGAGCACTATTTTTCCCGACCGAAAAATAACGATAATAAAAGACAAGTCCAGCTGACCGTCAGTTTTATACGGAACCCTGAAAGATGCGCGTGTGTAAAGCTCGTGGCTATTCTCAAAATTCGATTCGAATATAGCCCCCAAAATAAATACTATTTCACTCATGGACTTCGATTTCCTTATGCATAACCCCGGGCACACGCGCCGGTTTGGAGCCGCGAAGCGGCGGAAAACCGGACGCCGTGCAGCCGATTGTTAAGTCAGTAGGTTAGTTCAAGTAGTACAATACCCTGCCGACCAGCGAGGTTTCATCTTCCTTCAACCCTTGATACTCAATGCAGGCGTCTGTCTTTGCGCCATTCGAAACGTACACTTTACACACCCCTTCATGCGCTCCTTTATTGTAACGTCCCAAAAGGTATGCTTCGTTAACACTAAAAAATGCCATATAAATCGTTAACGAATATGAAGCCATTACTGCACAAGCGATTTTCAACCTGCGCTCCTTAACTCCACGAAGATAGTTCGAGTGCGCATTTACTAAATCAACCAAGGTTTTAATAGCTGAAATCAGACCAATAACAACACTCAGCATTAGTAAGGAAAATACAAATTCACCTACCTCTAGCTTCAGGACATTAAAAAACAAGAGCTTATAGATCGCTAGCGCGAAGCTGAGGGCAAGCAAAAGAATGCCGACTGCTAGCAGGAGATTGGCAATCTGATGTCTTTTCTTGCTGATCACAACCTCTGATGCCATTGGTGGTTTTTTAACCAAAAACTGATCTTTAATAAACCTGAATAACGACATCTGTGTTCTGCATCTTTTATCTGGTATTTGTTGAGCCCGAAACGACTTAACGCCTTGAATAATAGGCTCTGAACTAGCACCACTTTCGTGGACACTTTTCTTAAGCGCACAGTTTTTCATAGTCGGTTGGTGATTGATAGTCCAGGGCAGAATGCAGACGCTCTCGATTATAAAATTCAATGTAGTCACGTATATGAGCAACTGCTTCAAACTCATCAGTAAATGGAAACTTAGAAGCCATTTCCGCTTTCATCGAGTGGAAGTAAGACTCAACCATCGCATTGTCCTGAGGTGTGGCCTTTCTGCTCATACTTCTCTTCATCCCTGCCGATTCCACCATGTCTCTATACTCGTGTGCGGCATACTCAATGCCCTGATCTGAATGGAAAAGACAATCTTGTTTGGGTTGTTGCGTCTCTA
>CAJXSF010000023.1 GCA_913061515.1 uncultured Gammaproteobacteria bacterium
ATCCACCACTGTGCCGCGAGAGGCGTTAATTAAAATGCCCCCTTCCTTCATCCAGCTCAATTGCTCGGCGCCAATCATATTTGCCGTTTGTCTTGTCTCGGGTACGTGAAGACTTACTACGTCACATGTTTCCATCAAGGCTTTAAGGCTTGGCAGTTGCTCTGCGTTACCGAGCGGCAATTTGCTGACGATGTCATAAAGATACACTTTCATCCCCATAGACTCGGCGAGAACGCTTAGCTGTGATCCGATATTGCCATAACCAATGAGGCCAAGTTTTTTGCCACGGGTCTCGAATGAGCGCTTAGCAACTTTCTGCCAAACCCCCTTATGGGCTTTTGCATTTTTCTCTGGAATGCCGCGCAGAAGAAGGATTGCTTGGGCGATGACTAGTTCTGCAACACTACGCGTGTTGGAGAAAGGCGCGTTAAACACAGGGATCCCGCGCTCAAGTGCCGCGTCCAAGTCTACTTGGTTAGTGCCTATACAAAAGCAGCCGACCGCTTGTAGTTTTTCAGCTGCCGCAAACACGGTTTCATTAAGCTGGGTGCGTGAGCGAATACCAATGAAGTGGGCATCCCGAATCTTTTCTATTAACTGATCCTCAGGAAGAGATGTCTTTAAATACTCAATATTGGTATAGCCTGCTCGGTGCAGAGTATCGACTGCACTTTGGTGGAGTCCTTCCAATAGTAAAAACTTGATCTTGCTCTTTTCCAGCGATGTGGGGTTCATTTTCTGAGATATCTCTTAACAAGTGGGCCGAGTAGATAGGGCGGCTATGGTAACATAAGCACCGCTGGCACGCGGATGAAAAGTCTTTGTGATGATAGTGAAAATAATTCACCTTCCCTTTGCGCCAACACCATTAGAATTCACTAATTTTACATTACGGTCGCCTGAAATGAGCCTAACCCCAGAACAACTAGTCGATGCCCTTGGCGCCATCCTTGGTGCAGAAAGAGTCAAAATAGACCAAGACACACTGTCCAACTATGGAAAAGATTGGACCAAAGTCTATGAGCCAGCGCCCAGCGTCGTCGTTTTCCCTGCCAGTACTGAACATGTGCAGGCTGTAGTACGACTGGCGAATGAGCATAGGCTCGCCATCGTGCCTTCGGGTGGTCGTACCGGCTTAAGTGGTGGTGCCATGGCAACTCAGGGCGAGATTGTTGTGTCATTCGACAAGATGAACAAGATTCTCGATTTTGATCCTGTTGATCGCCAGGTAGTTTGTCAGCCTGGTTTGGTCACAGAAGCTCTGCAGGCGTTTGCGCAGGAGCACGAGCTTTTCTACCCAGTGGACTTCGCCTCTTCCGGCTCGAGCCAGATTGGTGGCAATGTGGCAACCAATGCGGGCGGGATTAAAGTCATCAAATATGGCCTAACTCGTGACTGGGTTGTGGGCATGAAAGTGGTGACGGGGACCGGCGAGCTACTTAATTTGAATCAAGGCTTGATAAAGAATGCCACTGGTTATGATCTGCGCCATCTCTTTATAGGCTCAGAGGGTACTTTGGGTCTGATAGTCGAGTTGACTATGAAGCTTGCCACGCCACCACAAGACCCGATGGTATTAGTGCTTGCAGTTGAAACGATGGACGCGGCGATGAATGTGCTGCAAAGCTTCCAATCGAAGCTGCCGCTAACGGCGTTTGAATTCTTCTCTGAAAAAGCCTTGGCACACGTGATTGCCGAGAAAGGTTTGCAGCGCCCCTGTGAAACGGTAGGTGAGTTTTACGCCTTGATCGAATTCGAAAATGTCAGCGAGCAAACGCTGGATGAAGCAATGGCCGCATTTGAGCATTGTGTGGAGCAGGAATGGGCGCTTGACGGCACGATGAGCCAAACCTCCAGCCAGGCTCGCGATCTCTGGCGTTTAAGAGAAGATATATCGGAAACGATCTCTCGCTTCACGCCTTATAAGAATGACATTTCAGTAAAAGTATCCAAGGTCCCTGCTTTTTTGCGTGAAGTTGATGCGATTGTGACGGCACAGTACCCAGACTTTGAAATCATTTGGTTCGGTCATATCGGCGATGGCAACGTGCATTTGAATATTCTAAAGCCCGATGGTCTTGATAAAGCTGTGTTCTTTAAACAATGTGCCGAGGTCAGCAAGGACATTTTCGAGTGTGTTGCTCGCTTTGGTGGCAGCGTTTCGGCCGAGCATGGTGTCGGTTTATTGAAAAAACCTTATCTTCATTACAGCCGTGAACCGGCGGAAATCGAGCATTTTAAGGCGATAAAACAGATATTTGACCCAAATGTAGTGCTTAACCCAGGAAAGATATTCGATTGAAGATGCAGCACTGGCAGGGCTTTGCAGCAAATTTGAGAAAAAAAAGCAAGTTTGTTGTGATTATGTACGAAAACTATATTCCATCCGCTCTTATATAGGGTTACACTTCAACGGAATCCTTAATGGATTCAAGGGTTGGCATTGAAGCTAGCCATGTATTTAATTTTTAAGAACAAGAGAGAAATATGTCAGAGCAAGTAGAAGGTACTGTTAAGTGGTTCAATGATGAGAAAGGTTTCGGTTTCATTGAGCAGGAAGGTGGGAAGGACGTATTCGTTCACTTTAGCGCAATTAACGGTTCCGGAAGAAAAACTCTTCACGAAGGCCAAAAAGTCACTATGGATGTGACTCAAGGTCAAAAAGGCCCGCAAGCAGAGAACGTGACTCCTCTGTAAAGCAAAAACGCAGAGCGCTAAAACAACGCTCTGCGTTTTTATATTTACGGACTAGGTTTGGGGTTTAAATCCCAAGCGCTGGATTGTTTTTACGTAAAGCTGAGCAAGCGTAGATATCAGGCTGTGTATTTTCTGATGCCGTCACTTGTGCCCAAGATTAGTAGATCTGCAGGCCGCGCCGCAAATAGTCCATTCGTTACGACACCTGTTATTTGATTGAGCTGGTTTTCTAGCCCAATGGCGTCTTTGATTTCCATGTGATGGATGTCGAGGATATGATTGCCATTGTCTGTAATAAAACCCTCTCGGTATACAGGGTCTCCACCTAGCTGCACAATCGCGCGAGCAACATGACTCCTAGCCATTGGGATGACTTCCACCGGAAGTGGAAAGCGCCCTAGTACTGGGACGTATTTGCTTTGATCTGCGATACAGACAAACTCCTTAGCGACAGCCGCAATTATCTTTTCCCGTGTCAGCGCCCCGCCGCCGCCCTTGATAAGATGAAGTTGCTCGTTGGACTCGTCTGCGCCATCGACATAAATAGAGACTTCATCGACACTATTGAGATCGAGTACTTCCAAACCTAGCGCAAGAAGCCGTTTCTTGGTCTCTTCTGAGCTGGCCACCGTGCTGTGAATCTGATCCTTGAATGGTCGCAAGCATTCAATGAATTCATTGGCAGTCGAGCCAGTTCCCACTCCAAGCACCATCTTCTCGTGTAAGCGTTCTTGCACATACTGCGCTGCAGCTTGAGCAACCGCCTTTTTCAATTCATTCTGATCCATGCTAATTTCCCAGCTTGATTGTCGATAGACGTAAATTATAACGGACTTGCTAATGTCATCGCCTGCTATTTCTCAATGAAAGCTCTTACTTAAGGTCACCAATGGACAAGTATGTAAAAGACATTCTTTCTGCCAAGGTCTATGACGTCGCTGTAGAGACGCCAATAGAGAAAGCCGAAGTCTTGTCACAGCGTTTGCAAAACACGGTGTTATTGAAGCGTGAAGATATGCAGCCCGTGCATAGCTTCAAGATACGCGGTGCCTATAACAAAATGGCAGGGCTTACTCCGGAGGCTGCTAAGAAAGGGGTGATTGCCGCCTCGGCAGGCAATCATGCGCAAGGGGTTGCGATGGCGGGCTCGCGGCTAGGGATTCATACGAGTATTGTGATGCCGGTAACCACGCCAATGATTAAGGTCAATGCGGTCAAGGCATTAGGGGGAAAAGTCATCTTGCATGGGGACACTTACGATGAGGCATCGACCCATGCAAAAAATCTTGTCGTGCAAAAAGGCTACACATTCGTCCATGCGTTCGATGACCCAGCAGTGATTGCAGGCCAGGGAACAGTCGGCTTGGAGATAGTTCGACAACATAGCGCCAATATCGATGTATTGTTTGTGCCGGTCGGTGGCGGTGGTTTGATGGCCGGCATCGCAGCCTACATCAAGTACATTCGCCCGGAAATCAAATTGGTGGCGGTAGAGGCTGAGGACTCAGCATGCTTAGATGCGGCATTGAAGGCGAAGCGCCGCGTTGTCCTCCCGCAAGTTGGTTTGTTTGCCGACGGCGTCGCCGTGGCACAAATTGGCAAAGAGCCATTTCGTGTGCTGCGCAAACTGGTCGATGAGGTGGTCACTGTTACCACAGATGAGATCTGTGCGGCAGTCAAAGACGTGTTTGATGATACCCGCGCAATGACAGAACCTGCGGGAGCCTTGGCTATAGCAGGCCTGAAGAAGTATGTTAGAGAGCACTCGCTAACCGGAAAAATATTGATGTCAGTAATAACAGGTGCCAATGTTAACTTCGACCGGCTGCGGCATATTTCCGAACGCACTGAACTTGGCGAGAACCGCGAAGCGATCCTTGCGGTATCGATTGATGAGAAGCCAGGCAGTTTCCGTCGTTTTGCGAGAGCCTTGGGCAAACGTTATATCACTGAGTTCAACTATCGCTATGGCGATCCTGCGCGGGCAAAAATATTTGTGGGAGTCCGTTTGGCTGACTCCGAATCCGGGCGAGATAAACTGCTTGCCGCGCTTGCGCGTAAGCGTATCGACGTCGTCGACATGTCTGACAACGAAGCGGCCAAGCTGCATATCCGTTATATGGTTGGTGGTCGCAACGAGGCGATTAACAATGAGCGGGTCTATCGTTTTGAGTTTCCGGAGCGCCCTGGGGCATTTTCGAAATTTCTCGACCTATTGGGCGGGCGGTGGAATATTTCGATGTTTCACTACCGTAACCATGGCGCCGCCTATGGGCGAGTATTGTGCGGAATGCAGGTGCCGCCCGACGAGATTGAGCAATTTGAGGAGTTTATGACTCAGATTGGCTACCGTTGTTGGGATGAAACACACAACGATGCCTATCGAACTTTTCTATTAGCGCAATAAGAGCACAATGGTCAGAATAATTTATTGTTCTCGTCATAATGGCTAGGGATGCGATTGGTGGCCGAATGCATACCGATGACGAACATCGTCAAGCCATTCCGAAACTTAGCCCATTTTGATAAGCGCTGATCATGGGCATCTTCATAGCATTTCTTGAGGGTCTCTTTCTGACTTTCGTCTATCTCTAAACCTTTGCACATTTTGGCCTCCAGGGCGTTTGGCGCAAATTGCTTTAGCGTCCACTAAAAAGTGCATGCTAGAATCGGCGCCCGTTTGAACCTTTCTAACAGAGATTGCCCCATGAGTAAATTTAAGAATGTCACCGTCGTAAAGGCCGCCAATGTGTATTTCGACGGAAAAGTTACAAGCAGAGTGGTTGAGTTTGATTCTGGAGAGACTAAAACCTTAGGAATTATGCTCCCAGGTGATTACCGTTTTGGCACAGAGAAAAAAGAAATCATGGAAATACAGTCCGGGACTGTAGAGATTAAATTGCCAGGCTCAGAAGCATGGGTCACGATCGTTAGTGGTGAAAGCTTCGAAGTTGAAGCCAACTCAGCATTCGACATCAAAGTCATCGAAGTCACTGACTACTGTTGTTCCTATATTGACTGATCTTTGAGGTGCGCGAGTACTTACTCCTTCGCAGTTAACGGCAGTGTTCGCGCCATCACCTCGCCCATCTGCACAGTGCTGCCTGCACTGAGCGTCTTCTCAAATTGCGCCACGCCAGGCCCAAACACGGCGACGACAGTTGAGCCGAGTTTGAAGCGACCCATCTCCTCGCCTTTGCCAATCTGAATCGCTGGCGCGTGGTTGCTATAGTCAATATCCACACGTTTTACTCGGCCTGGGCATACTTGCCCTGCCCATACGGTATCGACGCTAGCGACAATCATGGCGCCGACTAGAACTAAGGCCATTGGGCCGGCCTCGGTTTCAAAGAAACAGACAACTCGCTCGTTGCGCGCAAAAAGGCTGTCGACGTTCTCGCTCGTGACTTGATTAACAGAGAACAACTTGCCAGGCACATGCACCATTCGGGTGAGCTTGCCTGCCAGTGGCATATGAACGCGGTGATAATCTTTAGGTGACAAATAGACTGTACAAAAGCTTCCCTCTTGGAACTCTTCAGCCGCCTTGGCATCCCCCCCAAGTAGGCTCACTAAGCTAAAGTTTTTGCCTTTGGCCTGCAACAATGTGCCGTTATTGATGTCGCCTAGCTGGCTAACCACACCATCGGCAGGGCTGACGATGGCGTCTTCCCCTGCGGCGATGGGGCGAGCTCCGGGCTTTAGCGCGCGGGTGAAAAACTCATTAAAGCTATGGAACGCCAAAGGATCGGAGCATTGGGCTTCGTCCATATTGACGGCATAGCGTTTGGCAAACCAAGAGATGAACGGATTCTTCAAAAATCCAATACGCGTTTGCGCTAAGGCCCCTACCGCGCGCGAAAGAAGATGTTGGGGGACGAGGTGTTGAAAGCTAAGAAACAGTTTTTCGTTCATATGATCTAGGTCAAAGGTCTGTGGCGTAAAGGATGCACAGCTTAATCAAGCGTCGGAAGTGACACAAGTTTATAGCAAAAATGGTTATAATCTCGTCGCAACGCTAATGAAATTTCCATTTTGTCCGATCTATATACAAATAGAACCATTCTTGGGGCTTCGGTAATGGCAGCCGCGTAGTTAGTCTCGCATTCCCTTTGGTAGGGCTGGTTAGCACCTAATTCAGGTAGAGGAAACAAATCAATGCTGTTTTTTATAGGTTGCATCGTCGTTATCGGGAGTGTTGCCGGTGGTTACGTATTGCACGGCGGTATTCTCGGAGTGTTATGGCAGCCCACAGAGGTCATCATCATTGTTGGCGCGGCATTGGGTGCATTTCTAATCGCCAATAGCATGCATCTCGTTGTTCATACAGGCAAGCAGCTGCCAGCAGCAATCTTTGGGTCCAATAAGAATTCGGCCCTTTACTTAGATTTACTGGGCTTGCTCTACGATATATTCAATAAAGCGCGTCGCGAAGGCATGATGGCTGTCGAGGGCGATATCGAGTCTCCCGCAGAGAGCGGCATCTTTACGCGGTATCCAAAGCTATTGAAAGACAAGCGTATGATTGAGTTCATAGCCGATAATCTTCGAATACTTACAACCAGCAATCTTGCGCCGCACGAGATTGAAGCGATGATGGATGTAGAGATCGAAACTGAGCTACATGAAATGCATGAGCCTGCTCACGCCATCCATCGAATCGCCGACGGCTTGCCGGGGTTTGGTATCGTGGCCGCGGTATTGGGGATTGTGATCACGATGCAAAAGCTTGGCGGGCCCCCTGAGGCCTTGGGGCAGAGCGTTGCGGCAGCCCTTGTCGGGACCTTCCTTGGTATTTTCCTTGCCTACGGGTTTATCGGTCCAATGAGTACGCGTCTGGAATCTGTGGCAGATGAGGACATTAAGATGTTCGAATGCGTCAAAGCGGCAATTGTGGCGACCTCCAACGGTTTGCCCCCACAAATGGCCGTTGAGTTCGCACGCAAAACGCTATTCTCTGCTGATCGCCCAACATTCTCCGAACTAGAGACTCATGTTCGAAGTCGATAACGAGTCAGCGAACCTTTATGAACTGCCCAAGAACTGAGTAGGACTGTGGAAAAAAGCGAATCGAATATAGTCATTAAACGAGTCAAGAAGGTTGCGGGCGGTGCGCACGGGGGTGCGTGGAAAATCGCTTTTGCTGACTTCGCCTTGGCATTGATGGCTTTTTTCCTAGTGCTTTGGCTTATCGAATCGACAACCAATCTAGAAAAAATGGCGATCGCCGGTTACTTCTCTGACCCAACCAATCTTGGCGCTGTTGGTGATGGTGGTACGCCCTATGTGCTCGACTTGCAGGGGCGGCCTCTGAATATTACCAATCAAGGGTTGAACCTGTCTTTGGTTCGTCAGGACGAAGAACCTCTTGTTGACGCTGATGAAGAAATGCAAAATCCTGAGTTCGTAGAACTTGCTCGTCTTCGAGAGACGGAAACCTTGCAGCGCCTGCGTGGTGATGTAGAGGCAGAGATCAACTTGAATCAGCAATTTGAATGGTTCCGCGATAGCGTGTCGTTCGAAGTCACCGAAGATGGCTTAATGGTACAAATAATCGACCGTGCCGGACGGCCGTTGTTCAATAGTGGGCAGTCGGGCCTGCGTCCTTATGCCTTAGAGATACTTTGGGCAATGGGTCGGATTTTCAGCAACGTGCCTAATAAAATAAGTGTGTTCGGGCATACCGATGGCGCACCGTTTAGCAGCGAAGATGGCTATAGCAATTGGGAGTTGTCTGCAGACAGAGCAAATGCTGCCCGGCGTGCGCTTATTGACGGCGGCTTGGATCCCGCGCAAATCGCACAAATCATCGGCATGGCAGACTCGGTGCCCTTGGACGAAGAGGATGTCACAAGTGCCATGAATCGTCGGATCGTGATCATGGTGTTAAATTCGGTTGCCGAAGCGCGTATCGAGGCGCAGTCCAACGCAGGGCTCAATGCCCCTACTCCTAACCCAGAATTAATTCCTCCAACGCCAACCGTTGAGATCTTCTAAATCTCCAACGAGCTCAATAGAAAGAAATAGCTATTGAGCCTTTGCTGGCTGACCTCCCCCGCTTCAACGGCCTGGCGTAAGGCGCAGTCAGGTTCGCTTTCGTGTTTGCAGTCGCGAAAGCGGCAAGCTCCGCGATACGGGGCAAACTCCACAAAGCCGTCAAACACCATCTGTGGTGTCATATGCCATAAGCCAAACTCGCGAATCCCCGGTGAATCGATTAGGTCGCCACTGCCTGGCAGATGATATAAGCGCGCAGCTGTGGTGGTATGGGTGCCCTTGTCTCTAGCGAGGGATAACCCTCCTACTGCGGCGATATCGTCGGCGTCGAGCCCGCCTCGCAAAGAGTTAATAAGCGAAGACTTACCAACCCCAGATTGCCCAACAAATACTACCGTCTCTTTGCGCAGCTGCTCTTTGAGCTCAACTAGCCCAAGCCCCGTTTGACTTGAGACACGAATCACGGGGTAGCCGATGCGAGAATAGTTGGCCAACGATTGCTCTAAGCCTGCATCACGTTCGGCGTCCAAAAGGTCGATTTTGTTCAAGACGATAATTGCGTCTAAGCCAAGGTATTGCGCCATGACTAAATAGCGATCGATTAGGTTCGGGAATGGCTCGGGCAGCGGTGCAATAGTGATCGCCACAGCAGTTACATTGGCCGCTATTGGGCGTAAATTTGCTTGCTGATTGGGGCGCGACATCAAGGAGCTGCGCTCTTGTAGGGCGACGACAACTCCGGTTGTTTCACTGTCTGCCTGAAAGATTACGCGATCGCCCGTGGCGAGTGCCGGCAAATTAGTGCGCTGGAAGCATCGATATACTTTGCCTAAAGTCTCTTGCGCGCTACTTTCAATTTCGAGTTGTTGCCCGTAGTGACAAATGACTATGCCCGATTGCTGTGGGCCTAAGCTCTCTGTATTAATCTGTTTTTCGGCGGCAGCCGCTGTGCTCATGCGTCGCCCACGCTGCGCTTGATTACGGTCTATCCGGACGCGCTGTTGTTGAGTGAGTCGCCTTTTGCTCATGCGTTGCGTACCACCTTTGTTGGGCGCTAAACCCAGCCTATTTAAGTCGCGCAGTGTACAGGAAAAGCGACAGCGGCGGGGACTACTGCAAAACTCCTGCTCTGCTACAATTGGCGCAATGCTCGATTTTAGCAAATAATTTAGGGACCCCTATGTCAGCAATAAACAAGAAAGACAGTTTGATTTGGATAGATCTAGAAATGACGGGTCTCGTACCTGAGACGGATCGTATTATAGAGATTGCCACGATCGTGACCGATGGCGATTTAAATATTCTCGCGCAAGGGCCTGTGTTGGCTGTCAAACAGTCCGATGAGGCGCTTGCGGCGATGGATGAGTGGAATCAACGCACCCACGGCAACTCAGGGCTTATCGAGAGAGTTAAAAAAAGCACGGTTAGCGAGATGGATGCACAAGCGCAAACCCTGGCTTTTCTCAGTGAATATTCACAACAAGGCGCTTCGCCAATGTGCGGAAATAGTATTTGCCAAGACCGACGCTTTCTAGCGCGCTATATGCCAGAGCTCGAGTCATTCTTCCACTACCGTAACCTTGATGTCAGCACAGTAAAAGAGCTCGCGCGGCGTTGGTCGCCAGAGGTGCTTAGCAATTTGAAGAAGGGGGCAACGCATCAGGCATTGGACGATATCAAAGACTCTATTGCCGAACTGCAATATTACCGAGAGCACTTTATTCAGAAATAAACCGCCATTGTCACTGAGCCCCGTGCTGGCGTAAGGCCCACTCGACGTGTTCGCGAACGAGTTCGGATTTATGCTGGCGTTGGGCTTGTAAGGCGCTGATTAACTGCGGGCTTGCATCTGCATTTCCCAAGGCCACGGCGATATTGCGTAGCCAGCATTCATGACCGATTCTGCGGATCGCCGACCCTTCTGTTCTTTCCAGAAATTCTTCTTCTGTCCAGGCAAAAAGCGCAAGCAACGAGGTGTCATCTAAACCGTGGCGTGGCGAGAAGTCTTGCTCTTCACTGACGCGAGTGAATTTATTCCATGGGCAAATAATCTGGCAGTCATCGCAGCCAAAAATACGATTCCCCATCAGGGGCCGAAGCTCTTCCGGAATGGCCGTTCGTAGCTCAATAGTGAGATAGGAAATACACCGCCTAGCGTCCAGTACATTTGGGGCTACAAAGGCGTTGGTTGGGCAAATATCTAAGCATGCTGAGCAAGTGCCGCAGTGGCTAGTGGTTGGGGGGTCGATAGGCAAAGGCAGGTCTGTAAATAATTCCGCAAGAAAAAACCAAGACCCTGCTTTGCGATTGATGAGCATAGTATTTTTGCCTATCCATCCCATCCCTGATTTTTCTGCCAACGCCCGTTCCAGTACCGGTGCGCTATCCACAAATGCGCGATACCCAAATGGCCCAACTTTTTCACTAATAATGCTGGCAAGTTTCTGCAATCGCTTGCGGATCAATTTGTGGTAGTCACGGCCACGGGCATAACGAGAAATATAGGCTTTGTCCGGCGTTTTAAGCTCGGCAATTGAATTGCTACTGGTCAATGCATAATCCATGCGAACACAGAGTACCCTTAACGTATCAGGCACTAAATTTTCAGGAGCAAGGCGTAGATCGGCATGTCGCTCCATATAATGCATCTCACCGTGATAGTGATTGCCCAGCCAGTTTTCCAAATACGGTCTATAGGCAGACAGGTCGATATCGGCAATGCGCAGTTCTTGAAACCCTAAGTCGAGGCTACATTGCTTAATCTCGGCAGCGAGTTGGTCTAGATCAATGGCGGACATGGCGTTGCTCTATAAAGTGCAGAGAATTTTGGCGGCAGCATGCAAAGTAGCATCATCTTTACAAAAGCAAAATCGTATTAAAGTGTTATTTGGCGCTTCTTTATAGAACGGCGATAAAGGGATTGCAGCCACACCCTTTTCTTTTGTTAAGTAACTCGCAAACTCGAAATCAGGTAGTGAGCTAATTTCACTGTAATCTACCAGCTGAAAATAAGTGCCGTGCGAAGGTGAAAACTGCAAGCGAGACTCACCTAATAAGTGATTAAAAGTGTCTCGTTTTTCTTGATAAAAAAGAGACAATTCTGCGGCGTGTTGTGGGCATTCTTGCATGAAATCCGCAACCGCATACTGAATAAAACTAGTCGAGGTAAACGTCACAAACTGGTGCACCTTGCGAAATTCTGCAGTCATAGATGGTGGTGCTACGCAATAGGCTAGTTTCCACCCCGTAGCATGGTAAGTTTTACCAAAAGAGAAAATGGCGAAACTACGTTGGCGCAACTCTTCGTGCCGCAGCACGCTTTCATGTTGCTGCCCATCAAACACCATGTGTTCGTATACTTCATCGGACAATATTAGTATCTCAGTGTCGCGAGTGATCTGTGCAAGGATGTTTAAATCCTCCTTGCTCATTATTGCGCCGCTGGGGTTATGCGGGGTATTGATAATAATCATGCGTGTTCGTGCAGATATGGCTGCCTTCACACGATCCCAATCGATGGTGAATTTGGGTAAGCTCAAGGGTATATGGATGGTTCTTCCACCGGCAAGTGTGACGGCAGGGTCATAACAGTCATAGGCAGGGTCGAAGACGATAACCTCCTCCCCTGCACTGACACTAGCTTGAATTGCATCGAAAATGGCCTCTGTCGCACCAGAGGTGACAGTGACTTCTTGATCCATATCGGCACTGCAGCCGTATAGATCAAGAACCTTCTGAGCAATCGCCGCTCGCAGGCTTGGAATACCGGTCATTGGTGGGTACTGATTCTTTTTGTCGTCTAAGTACTGAGCAACAAGTTCACGTAAGCGAGCAGGGCAGTCGAAATCAGGAAAGCCTTGAGAGAGGTTGATGGCACCATGATCCTGTGCCATTGTCGACATCACTGTAAATATAGTGGTCCCGACATTTGGGAGTTTGCTGCGCAAAATAATGCCTCGTGTGCAATTTGCCAAGATTAGAGTGTGGCGGCCAGTTTACCGTAACCGATAGTCAACTCAAGCAAACAACAGGAAAGCGCCTGTTGAATGTTCGACAAACTGTAACGTCTAGGGCTAATTATAGTCACTACACTATAGGTTTACTGACTCTCATTGATAGCGCAATGGAATCTCATGAAAAAAACATTGAATGAAGTGACTACGATTGGGGGGGCTGCCCAGTTAACCCCAATGATTACAACGCAACGTTTAGCCCCTAAACCAACCTCTTCTTTGCGTTTGCTGAATGTGAGCGATGGTCGTGATGCGTTCCTGCATTATTTCGAAAATACTTGGGGTCTAACGGAAAGTTTGTTCTCGGCCCTTGTTAGCGAAGAGGCCTATTATCTACGACCTTATCATAAGACACGTCACCCGCTAATTTTCTACTACGCGCACCCTGTCACTTTCTACGTCAATAAACTCCTCGTGGCGGGACTAATTGATGAGCCGGTCAATGCGCATTTTGAAGTCTTATTCGAAACCGGCGTGGACGAGATGAGTTGGGATGATCTGCACGAAGGGGATCAGACGATATGGCCAACTCTCACAGAGGTCGTCGCCTACCGTAAAAAGGTATATCAGCTAGTTCGAACCCTAATTCAGACTCATCCTATGTTTGAAGAGACGATCACGCAGGCGAGCCCTGCTTGGGCGCTAGCAATGTGTTTTGAGCACGAGCGCATTCATCTCGAAACCTCCAGTGTCTTGATGCGTGAACTGCCCCCAGAACATTTGAAAACACCAGAGAATTGGCCCAAGGTGCTCTTAAGTGAAACGGCTGGGCCGAATAGCGAGCCGAAAGCCGGTAGCGATTATCCAGCCACCAATCCGATGATCGCTGTGGATGCAACGCAAGTACGTTTAGGAAAGCCGGCCGACTGGCCCAGTTTTGGCTGGGATAACGAATACGGCACTGATACGCGAGACTGTGCTGCCTTTAAGGCGAGTCAACGACTTATTAGCAACGGAGAATATTATGAATTTGTCGCAAGCGGCGGCTATCTAGAAGACCGGTTTTGGAGTCAAGAAGGACTTGCCTGGAGGCGTTTTCGCAACACCCGGTGGCCTAGTTTCTGGGTGCAAGATGGGCCTGTAGGCTCGCACCGATTCAAATTGCGAACCACTTTCAGCGTAGAGCCAATGCAATGGTCTTGGCCGGTCGTTGCCAACTACTATGAGGCCAAGGCCTACTGCGCGTGGCGCAGCGAACGTGATGACGTCGCGGTGCCCTATCGTCTTCTCAAAGAAGCCGAACATATCGCACTACGAGAACCAGTAATGCAAGACTCGCGTCTTTGGGACGCAAACGATGTGCAGCGCACGAATATCGATAGAGTCATGGCCGATGAGGCAGAGCTCGCAAGCCGCCATGAGGTCAATAACAATTTGCATTTTGGCAGTGAGGGGCCGGTAGATAAGTTCGCCGCTAACAACCGTGGCTTTAACGATGTTTTCGGTAATGTTTGGCAATGGTGTGAGGATGCATTTCATCCGCTGCCAGAGTTCAAGATCCACCCCTACTACGTCGATTTCAGCACGCCCTGCTTTGATGGCCAGCATCAAATGATTCTTGGCGGCTCATTTATCAGTACCGGTGATGAAGCCAGTATGTGGTCGCGCTTCCATTTTCGTCCACATTTTTTCCAACATGCGGGCTTTCGTATGGTGCAAAGTGAAGAAGATCTTGCGCAAGAAAAAGACCGTTATGAGACCAATGCTCTTCTTAATCAATACATGCTATTCCACTATGGAAGTAAAGAAGAGAATCGAGATGTAGAGATCAGCGCGCGGGCTGGGCACCCAGATGTGCAGGAGTTCATTCCAGCGACTGTCGAGTTAGTAACGAAATACGCAGAGCACAATGGCAAAGTATTAGACCTTGGCTGTGCTGTGGGTAGAGCAAGTTTTGAGCTCAGTAAAACATTCGATGAGGTGATCGGTTTGGATTATAGCCAGTCATTCGTTGATGCGGCATTGCGCATGAAGCAATATGGCAAAGCAGAGTATCGACGCCATGAGACGGGCCGATACTATTCACAACTACTCGCCGAGCTTTCCAGCGATTGCAAGCCGGCGCGTGTGCAGTTTTTGCAAGGGGATGCTGGTGCGCTTAATGAAGCGAAAAATATGCAAGGCTTCGATGCGGTGTTATTGAGTAATTTACTCTGTCGCCTACCAGACCCGCGAGCGTGTCTGCGTCAGTTTGTCGAGGATGATAATCTGCTAAACAAAGGTGCGGTACTGGTAATAGTTTCACCCAATAGTTGGATGGACACCTATACAGATGCTGAACAATTTCTAGATGCACCCAATAGTGGCGGTGCGCTAGAAAGACTTGCAACAATCCTGACAGGCTTTGAATTGCTTCATGAGGACGACCTTCCCTTCATGATTCGCGAACATCGCCGAAAATATGAGTATGTTGTTAGTCAGGTTTCGATCTGGAAAAAGTGCTAAGCGTCAGTTGTGGTATAAATGCAGGCTGAGCATTACAATGCCATGCAATTATTCTAGAGGCTTATCATGCAGATCAAAGTTTTCGCAACGGGCGGCACTATCGACAAGGTTTACTATGACAAGAATAGTGATTTCGAAGTTGGTGAGCCGCAAGCAGAGGTCATTCTAGGCCAGTCGAATGTCGACCTAGAGTTTTCGGTAGAATCAATCCTGAAAAAAGACAGTATTGATTTTACCGAAGAAGACCGTGCAATGATCCGTGCCAAGGTTGAAGCGGAAACTGTCTCGCGTATCATCATTACTCATGGCACCGACACAATGGTGCAAACGGCACAGTTGCTCTTCGATATCACCGATAAGACGATCGTGTTCACGGGGTCAATGCTCCCAGCTAGGTTCAAAGATAGCGATGCTGTGTTTAACATTGGATGTGCGACTATGGCGGTACAAACGCTGCCAGCAGGGGTTTACATCGTCATCAACGGGCGTGTGTTTGATCCTCGGACCACGAAGAAAAACCTACAATTAAAACGATTCGAAGCCATTTAGCATCGATGCAAGTATTCACAACGCGGTCAATCAGGCAGCTCGTAATCATTGGCTTTGTCGCCGTGGCGGCATTGCTAATTGCTGCACTATTGGTTACCGCCCAACAACTCGAACGACTGAGTCAGCAAAGTCAAAACACCGTTACCGTCGTGGCCTCAGGCATGAGTGCTAGCAGACAGCTGATTCAACAGACGATTGCGATGGAGCGCAATGCGCGTCAGTACGCAATTCTGGGAGAGGAAGATCTCTATCAACTTTATCTTAGTCGCCGCGCAGAGTACTTCGAAACCTTAGAAGAAATCTCTCGGTTACAGATCGGTGATCAGGCCTCTGCGTTAGTTGATGAGTTGCTGTCTATAGAAAGCAATGCATTCGATAATGTTCGACAAGGCCAATCTAACGACGATAACGCAACCACCTTTCCCGAACTATCTCGGCTGGCTTATCAAATCGCAACGTCAATAGAGCAATGGATTGCCCAGCAGCAAGCCTTGTTGCAAGAGCGTAGTGTCAGCACTCAACAGTCATTAACTATTCAGGCCATACTTTTCATCGGCGCGGCCTCGGTGCTTGCAGCAATTTTTGTCTTGCTAATCACCCGGCCGCTGCAACAAATCGACCGCGCAATCAATGCGATAGGCAGTGGTGAGTACTCAAAGGCCATCAGCGTCGATGGGCCCCGCGATCTACAGACCTTAGGGATGCGTCTGGAGTGGTTACGAGGACGTCTAGAAGAGTTAGAGCAGCAGCGCACCTCATTCTTACGACATGTCTCGCATGAATTGAAAACGCCCTTAGCCTCAATGCAAGAAGGCGCGTCGCTTCTCAATGACGGTGTGGTGGGCTCTTTGAGCAAAGAGCAGCAGGAGATTAGTCAAATCATAGCCAGCAACTGCCAACGACTGCAGGGCCTAATTGAAGAGCTATTACGCCATAACGCGCAGAACTTTGATGTTCTCAATGCGATGCCAGAACGTGTGCGATTTGACAAAATACTTGCAGACGTTGTTAGTGCCCATACATTGGCTGTGCAATCCGGCCAGCTACAAGTGGCGCTGACCTTGGCGAAAGTGCGAGTAACGGTTGATCGTGAACGCTTGCGGGTGATTGTCGATAATCTATTTACCAACGCATTGAAATTCTCGCCGGTAAACGCTGTCATAACAATAGAGCTGCAAGTCGACAACGAGCAAGCGGTACTAACAATACAAGATCAAGGTCCTGGTATTGCAGAGCAGGAAAGAGAACGAATATTTGAGGCATTCTTTCAAGGCTCTACACAGCCCAATGTGCAGTACAGCGGCACAGGCTTGGGTTTGGCCATAGCAAGTGACTATGCCAAAGCCATAGGGGCGACGCTAACCTTGGAAAAAAGTGCAACAGGCGCCTGTTTCAAGTTAACGCTACCCGTATCAGCTTAGGGTTGACTTGCAAGCCTAGAACTAACGAAAAGGACAAATATGTGAACAGGTTCAATTTATTCCTATTGGCTTTTGGCCTTTTGACCCTATCTGCTTGTACAACTAACCCCTTCAATCTTGATGCCTATTCCAAAATACATGCGTTGAGCTATTACAAATGGGTGCTAGAGGCAGAAGCGGATAGTCTGCAAGACGAGAAAGCGCGACTGGTGGCGCTACAAGACAATGAGCCCAGCCCTGAGAGCCTTGTGCAGTATGCAATATTGTTGAGTGCACGCAGTGAAGGCGGTGCGCAAAGCGATGATGAAGCAATTGCATTGCTCGACAGTGTCGAGTTCGCCGCGCTAACGCCTGAGTATCAAACATTCTCTACGCTATGGAAACAGGTGCTCAATGCTCGAACGCTTGCAAGAACGAATCAGGAACTGATTCAAGTATTAGAGAAAGAACGTATTACTTTGCAGTCGCAGATTGATGCACTGACCTCTATTGAGCAACAACTGAATAATCGCGAAGAGTTACGTGAACTATGAATCGTTGTCGCGATCAACGAAAGGGATATTCAGACACATGGCAACTAAACACAGAATACTATTAGTCGATGATGATGCAGATTTACTGCGTCTAATCAGCGTCCGCCTTACCGCAAATCACTATGAAGTGGTCGCGGTAAACAGTGCCGAAGAAGCCTTGGTCAAATTGGGAACATTCAGGCCGCATGTTATCGTCACGGACTTGCGCATGCCCGGCATGGATGGCATGGAGTTATTTTCCCGATTACAGCAAAAAGATCTGCGCTTGCCAGTAATTATGTTAACTGCTCATGGCACCATTCCTGAAGCAGTTGCGGCAACACAGAAAGGCGTGTTTAGCTACTTGGTCAAACCTTTCGACGCCCAAATACTTCTTGCACATATCGAAAAAGCCTTAGCGCAGAGTGGTGAAATGGAACGGCCAGTTGAAGATGGCGAAGATCTAGCCTGGCGCTCAGAAATCGTAAGTTGCAGCCAAGTCATGGAGAATCTTCTGGCTCAAACTAAGGCGGCTGCTGTCACGGATGTCAGTGTGCTAGTGCAAAGCCAAACCGGAACGGGCAAGGAGCTACTTGCTTCCGCTATTCACAAAGCGAGTTCACGTCGTGATAAACCCTTCATGGCCTTGAATTGCGCAGCTCTTCCAGAGGCGCTTTTAGAGTCTGAACTATTTGGTCATGTGGCTGGGTCTTTCACGGGCGCTAGCAAGGCGCATACCGGTTTGTTTTTAGCCGCAAATGAAGGCACTGTCTTCTTGGATGAGATTGGTGATATGCCCATCGCTGCTCAGGCTAAATTACTGCGGGTGTTGGAACAACATGAAGTGCGGCCAGTAGGCTCGACGCAGACAACGTCTGTAGACGTAAGAATAATCGCCGCCACCCATCAGGATCTCAATGAGAAGGTAGCACAAGGCACTTTTAGGGAAGATTTATTCTATCGGCTCAACGTCATTACCTTGGAGCTCCCTCCTCTGTCTGAACGTCGAGAAGACATCGCGCTGCTCGCTAAGCATTTTTGCAAGCTACTGTCTGAACGTCATAATAAAGGCGAAGTGCGTTTCTCACCTGAGGCGATGGAACTTCTCCTTGGGGCACCTTGGCCAGGCAATGTCAGGCAATTGCTTAATATTGTGGAGCAATGTGTTGTGCTTACATCAACGGCGCTGATCTCGAAGGCCTTGGTTGAGCGAGCGCTGCGCTTCAAGTCGACGCGATTGCTAGGTCTGACTGAAGCGAAAGAACAGTTTGAGCATGATTATTTACTGCGCCTACTGAACTTAACAGAAGGCAATATTGCTCTGGCGGCTCGTCTTTCTGAACGCAACCGTAGTGAGTTTTATAATCTGCTAAAACGTCACGGTTTAGACCCGGCGCAGTTCCGAAACACCGAGGATTAGCGGCTTTGCGTTAATGTGTTGGGCTCAGCCAACAGTTAAGTCCTTTAAAAACAAGTGGTTATGGATTTATGCGTAGTCCTGTCGTGTAAGCCCAACACTTCTAAGCCGCAGAAGATTGCTCAAAAACCCTAAGCTGTTGTTATTGTTAGATATATTGTTCTTGGTACGAAGATTGCTCCTTCCATCATATACGCCGCTGTCGCGGTCTGGAAGAAAAGATCGAATCAAGGAGAATATCGATGAACGATAACACTGTTCCAAATGCCACTGTTTCTGCTTTCGTGATGGGAGTGGAGCTAACGGACCGTTTCCCGCGCCTTCCCCAGAGTTCACAGGATGTGAAACTTGCCGCGCGTACCGAGCCACATTTTTTATTACAGTCCTTACGTAATTTATGCGTTAAGAAGTGTGGCCGACGTTCTGGCGGACGCTCTTCATTTAAATAGGCATTCAGCCCCACTTTTAGGCCCCATATCGGGGCCTTTTTTTTGCCTTTCACTAAGTAAAGTGTGGTGTTGGTCTAGGCCAACACTCAAGGGCTTTAGAAACAAGCACTTACAAATAAGCATGGAAAGTGTGGGGTTTGCACAACAGATCAAGAGGGGAGGAGATCGGCTAAAAATAAGTAAGTAGCTGATATTTATAGATAAATATTAGTTGGCATAACGGTTGCAATACCTAAAGCGTAAGGCAAATAATTTTCACATTGGGTATAACAGGAGTGTAACAATGAAAAAATCACTAATTGCAGCAGCAGGCATTTTGCTAACGGTTTCTGGAATGACTTTCGCGCAAGAGACGCCAGAGTTCGCAGAAGCAGATACAAACCAGGACGGTATCTTGAATAAACAAGAAGCAGATCAAGCTCTTCCCGCGCTAGGGATCAATGACTCAAATCAAGATGGCGTCATCAGCAAAGGCGATGTGAAAAAGGTACTTCCTGAAATCGAGTTTGATGGCGAAGATGACAGCGCCGTTGGTCAGACTGAGTACCAGCAGATTGTACAGGTTCTAGAAGAGCTCATGGAACGAGCTTAATAGAAAACAAGCGACTTATGGAATGAGTCCGCGCTTTAGAACCGACATGGATTGTCAGACGGGCTGATCGACTACAAATCGATCAGCCCGTTTTCTTTTCCCTCTCCCTAACTAATGTTATTGTGCGAATCGGCCACGCAGTTGCGAATGCGCAAGTAGTGGCCGCTTTAGTGCTTCCTATCGTGGTGATCGGCGCTGCGATTTATTTCTTGTGGTATTCCCGTCGTTGCGCAGCTAAAGCTTATCTTTACTGAAATGTGTCACACAGAAAAAGAGGAAATAAATGTGTTTCAACGTAATAGGCAAGCAAATTGTAATAAGCGTTTTTTAGTAGGGCTTTTTTTAGGAGTTGTGCTTAATTATTCCTCGATCAATCTTGCTCAAGAGAACGCGGAAAGTTCTGAGGGTGCCCTGCTCATAGAGCATGTGAGCATACTCAATTTTGCGGGCACTGCTAGCGATGAGCTTTTCGATCAATCTGTGTTGATTAACAATGGTGTGATTCGCCGTATCGCATCCTCTGCCTCGTTCACCGCTCCTGCCGATGTCGTCACTGTCGATGGCACGGGCTTATTCTTAATGCCAGGACTGATCGATATGCACGTGCATGTTTGGGATGCACCAGAATTATTAGCGTATTTATCTTACGGTGTGACAACAGTGCGCAACGCTTCAGGTATGCCCTACTTACTTAATTTTCAAGAGCAGATTGAATCGGGTGAGTTGGAAGGCCCAAGGTTAATAACGACAGGGCCAATACTGAACGGCAACGGCCCCAATTTTCAGATTAACCATAAGTTGATTGAAACTGCAGCCCAGGGGCGCGAAGAAGTGCAAGCTCAGTATGAGCAGGGGTATAGAGACGTAAAAGTGTATTCGAACTTAAGCCGAGAAGCTTATGAGGCTATTCGTGATGAAGCCCGCAGGCTTGAGATGGGAATCATGGGGCATACGCCTGAGGGGGTTCGTGATGAGGGCGTTCCGTTCGAAAAACCCTTTCGAATACAGTTTGATGAATTGCTTGACGATGGTTTTACTACTTTCGAGCATATCGAGAGTATTGTGTGGCATGCCCTTTCCGATGATATGGATGAAACGCGCGTTCGAGACCTAGCGCAGAAGATTGCAAACTCAGGGACTAGTGTCGATGCCACGCTTTTGGCGCATCACAATCTCGTAATGGTGGCGCAAACTCAAGGCGAATTCTTATCTCGTGCTGGGGTTGAGCTACTCAACCCGTTTATCACCTTGATGGAACAAGAAAACTATGCCAATTGGGCGGCGCGAGGAGTCGATGCCCGGGCCGATTACGACGCATTTTATGGGCGGGTTTTGCAAATATTTGTTGAAGAAGGCGTGCATGTGGTCACTGGCACGGATGCAGGAATATTCACCAATATACCTGGGCTTTCTTTAATAGATGAGCTGGCACTTTTTGTCGAAGCCGGCGTTAGCCCATATGCCACATTGCAAGCGGCAACTGTTAATGGCGCGCAAGTGTTAGGGTTAGGGCAATCGCTCGGGCAAGTTAGCGAAAGCTTTATGGCAGATTTACTGCTAGTAAATAGTGATCCTCGCGATGATGTGAGCGTACTGCAAAATCCTGTGGGAGTAATTCGACAGGGAAAAATGTATGACCAAGCTGCAATTGAGCAGTTGCGGCAACGCGCGGCACAAACATCACTGGAAAGGTCCGAAGCTTGTGTCTATCGTGCTCTGGCCATGCAGAAGATAGTCCCTTTAGAAGCTCCCTGGCCTGAGTGCGAATATATGGAGTGAGCTAGCGACGATTGCGCATGGATTCGGTGAGCATCGAAATAGTATAGAGCACTAATTCTTCGCCATCTTGTTTTGCCATGGGTTCGCTATGGCGTGTGCGCGCCGCCATGATCACGCCATGTAGGGCACCTTGCAGAAAATAAGCTGTACGTGTGACATCACTGACATTGACCGGGTCCAATGTGCCATCTTCGACGCCATTGGTGAGCGCCTCTTCCATTAGCGTGGTAATGCGGGCATTGCAGTTAAGCAGCGCTTCAACCTGTGAACCATCGCTTTCGCGTATCGGGAATGTATTGAGATCGATGAGCACATCAAAATAGTCACTGTTTTGTTTCGAGAATACGTAATAGGCATGCCCTATGCCTTCGATCTGTTGCAGGCCATTCCCTCCATCCGCAAGAGCCTTCTGAAAATAGCTTTCTAAGCAATTGCATGCGCGCAGCATCACACCGAGCATGATGGCGGCTTTATCTTTGAAATACACATAAAGCAAGGCACGGCTAAGCTGGGCTTGTTTGCCGATCTCGTCCATCGAGCTGTTGGCAAAGCCTTTGCTGAAAAAGATCTTCTCTGCGGCATCGAGAATCTCTTCATGCCGTTGTTGCTTCTCTCTGCTTCTTCTACTTGTCTGAACCATTACTACTTCCTATCTGTCAGTCACGCATTTTTAGCCGCTTCTTGACATAATGTCAATTAATGACACAATGTCAAAAAGCTCAAAAGGTTAATACTATGCAATTCAATGCCATTGTCAGGACGTCCGCACTCAGTTGCGCACTTCTCACGCTTCTCGCGTGCTCCGAGTCTAGCAGTTTAGATGAGCAAGTGGACCCCGCAAACGCTGTTCCGGTGCGGGTCGCAGAAGTATCGCTAAACGACGACAGCGCTTTGCTGTACTTTGCAGGGGTCGCGCGTTCGCGACAACGCGCGACGCTGAGTTTTCAAGTGGGTGGGGTCGTGTCCAATCGCCCGGTGCAAATTGGGCAGCCGCTTGCGGCTGATCAGCTTGTTGCGACTCTATACAACCCGCAGCTTGCCCCTGCCGCGGCAGCGGCTCAGGCTCGGCTGGTGCAGCTGCAGTCGGACTTGCAGCAGTCCCAGCGAGAGCTAGTGCGCTTAGAGCAGTTACATCAACGCGGACTGCTAGCAATCCAGAGTCTAGAGCAGCAACAAGCAATTATCGAGAGTCAAAATGCAGCCATTGATAACGCGGTAGCCACTTTGCAGGGCAGCGAAGACTTGAGCAGCGAAAGTATTTTACGGGCGCCATTTTCTGGGGTTGTCGAGTCGGTACTATTGGAGCCCGGAGAATTTGCTCAGCCGGGCCAGCCAGTTGTGCGCATCGTTGGCATTGGCTCGTATGAAGTAGAGATTCGCGTGCCGCCTCATATGCTTGCAAGCTTAGCGATAGGCGACACCCTAGCCGTTAGAAACAGCCTCTCCGGTCAAGAGTCTAGCGGTACTATCTCTGAAATAAGTACCGGTAGTAGCGGAAATGACCCTTTGCTGGCTGTGCTCGTCTCATTAGCAGATGGTGCTGTGCAAAGTGGCGAAGCTCTAGAGGTTGCCATTGCGCGTGAGAGGCGTGAGCAACTTAGTGTGCCATTGAGTTCGGTGATGCGTTCGGCTGCAGGTTTGAGCGTGTTTAAAGTGCAAGATGGGCGAGCACATCGCACCTTAGTGGAGGTTGATAAGATAACGGGTGAGCGTGCCTATATTCTTTCGGGGTCGCTTCATGCTGGCGAGCAAGTAGTGTATGCCGGAATTTCACGGCTCGCCGAAGGTGATGAAGTGGAAGTCTTACAATGAACCCTAACCATCTACTCTTACGTTTTATCGCCAAACCCCGTTTGGTGATATTGGTAGTGGTGATGCTGTTCTTGGCAGGGCTCGCTTCGTTCGGTGGCATGGCGCGTCAAGAAGATCCTTTTTTTCCCGCCAGAGCTGGCTTGATCACGGTTCTTTACCCCGGTGCTCCTGCAGAAACAATGGAGCGATTAATCCTAGAGCCCCTACAAGATGAAGTCTCGCAAGTCGAAGAAGTTCTAGAGTATACGGCGACAGCGCGCACAGGTGTGGCGCTTGTGTCAGTGGGTCTACTTGACTCAATCTATGCCACTGACGCGGCATGGGATCGAGTGCGAATCGCCATGGAGCGAGCGCAAACACAATTCCCTGCTGGTGTGGGTGACATGATCTTGGACGATCGTTTAACGGGGCTGCCAGCTGTGGTGCTGGCGCTTGCTGGTGACCCATCGACAGTCAAACTAAGTTTGGCGGCAGAACAACTTAAGCGGCGCTTGATGGATCTTCCGGGCGTGTCCCGCATAGAACTTGAGGGTGATACAAGCGAGCAAATCAATATCACTTTGCGCGATGCGCAGATGGCGCGGCTAGGTATCAGCCCAGCTGCAGTTGCGGGAGTAATCGCGCAGCGCAATACAGTAGCGCCAGGTGGATTTCTCGTTGCCGACACCCAAAGAATTAACTTACTGAGCAATAATGAGTTTGAAAATATCGATGAACTAAAGCAAACCCAGGTGCCTATCGCAAACGGAGCTAGTGTTGCGCTAGAACTCATTGCTGATGTGCAACGTGGCGCTGTGGAACCTCCGGCAGCAAGTGTGTGGCAAAATGGTGAGCAAGTTGTTGCCATCAGTATCTATGCCCAAAATAATCAAGTTGATGCGATAGCGTTTGGAGAAAATGTTCGAGAACGTGTCGCCCTTTTATCCAACGAATTCGCTCCGTTAACAATACAAGAATTATTCTTCCAACCCGATCAGGTCGATGCGCGCCTCTCTGACCTTGCGAGCAATTTGCTAGTGAGCATGGGCATCATCACGCTCATTCTGTTTTATGGAATGGGATGGCGAATGGGAGTGCTAGTAGCAAGCATGTTGCCATTGGTCACACTGATTAGTTTGGGAGTGTATGATTTTGGTGGTGGTGTCTTGCACCAGATCGCCGTGATTGGTTTAGTAATCTCCCTTGGTATTCTGATCGACAACGCGATCGTGATGGTCGAAAACATTCAGCATCGGCTCAATGAAGGCTCCAGTCGTAAACAAGCATTAGTCGATGCAGTGCAAGAGCTAGCAGGGCCATTAGGTGCTTCCACCGCAACCACGCTCGCTGCGTTTACACCATTGCTACTGTCCAAAGGGGGGACGGCTGATTTCACCCGAGGGATTCCGGTGATGATCATGTTGACTCTCAGTATTAGCTATCTTTTAGCAGTAAGCCTTGCCCCCTTGCTCGCGGCCAAATTTCTTAAAGCCAATAATGTGAATAGAACTGCATGGATTGAATCTTTAGGGCGAGGCTTGGCCAAGTTGAGCAAAGCTTATCCAAAACTGGTCGCCGTGAGTGGGCTGACATTGCCTATTCTCAGCATCTTTTTGATGCCTATGTTGAATTTTCAGTTTTTTCCAAATGCGGATAGACCGCAAATTGTTGTAGAAATGTTTTTGCCTGAAGGCACTGACATTAGTTATACCAATGACATGGCGCTAGTGTTTGAGCGAGAACTGCGTGCTCGCGAGGGTGTGGTCAGCATTCATCGTTTCGTCGGTGACACTGGCCCAGGTTTTTACTACAACCTGCCCAATGCGACCCAATCTCCCAACCGCGCTAGATTAGTAGTGAACACCGAGCGATTGGATCAAACTGGGGCTTTAATCGAATGGGTGCGCACACATGCGGCAAATACCTACCCAGAGATAGAAATTGTGGCCGGCACTCTTGCTCAGGGACCGCCTCGTGCTGCCCCAGTGGAGGTGCGACTCTATAACGCTGATGAGCAAGCAAGACTGCTAGCAGGCGAACAAGTTTTTGCCGCACTCAAGGCGATTCGGGGTGCCGTGGATGTGCGTCATGACATGGACACTGGCACGCCCGTGTTAGAAATGGCAGTCGATGATGCTAGCGCCCAGCGCTATGGAGTGAGCCGTAACGACGTTGCACAAACCTTATTTGCTCGTAGTCTTGGCTTGCCTATAGAACAGTATCGTCAGGAACTTGATCCGCTGCCAATTGTGCTGCGCTCTGACAAAGGAACCCGGCTAAGTGTTAATGAACTGCTCTCGAGCTATGTATTCAACGCGCAGAACATCCCGGTGCCACTGAGTCTGATTAGTACAGCCAAGCCTGACTGGCAAGTGGCAAGTATTCACCATCGCAATGGAGTGCGGGTATTAAGCATCACGAGTGGTCTGGCGCCAGGCTATAGCTTTAGTCAGATAGTCGACGAACTCAATGAGCGCTTAGATCAGACTCCCCTGCCCGCTGGAACGCGCATAGAATTTGGTGGTGACTTAGAAAGTTCAGGTGAAGCAAATCAGGCAATTTTCGCCGTGGCACCCATTGGCATTCTGCTCCTGTTGTTCTTTTTGCTATTGCAGTTTAATTCTTACAAACGCGTAGGTATCGTGCTATTGACGGTGCCCTTAGCTGCGGCGGGTATATTTCCAGGCCTTGTGCTGACGGATTCGCCTTTCGGCTTTCAGCCTTTGCTTGGGGTCATCGCCCTTGTCGGTATAGTGGTGAATAACGCCATCGTCTTGATCGATTTTATCGACCAACGTTTACGCGAAGGTGCTACTCTTAGCTTTGCAGTCGATGATGCAGTGGCCCGTCGCGCGCGACCCATTTTGTTAACCAGTGCCACAACGGTTACTGGTCTACTGCCGCTGGCATTATCCTCATCGACGCTATGGCCCCCCATGGCGTGGGCTATTATTTCGGGTTTAGTCGCCTCGACAGCACTAACCCTGTTAGTCATACCAGCGGTTTGTCGTTTGAGCCTTCGAGTTAAGAAAGCTGCAGCGATGCCAAGCCATGGGAACTTGTACGAATAGGAAGTATTAATATGCTAAAACCCGAAGACTTTACCCGCAGCGGCGCCGACAAATTGCCGGGGCATCTTAATATTGATGTGATCAAGGTTTCACCCGAAGAAGTAATCGCGCAGATCGAAGTAGAGAAAATTCACATGGCGCCTAATGGTTTTATGCATGCCGGCGCGGTGGTCACATTGGCAGACACCACAACAGGCTATGGCTGCGTTGCGAATATTCCTGAAGAGGCGATCGGCTTTACAACGATCGAGTTAAAATCCAATCACTTAGGAACGGCGCGTTCTGGCACTATCAAGTCTGTTGCAAGTCCGGTGCATTTGGGGCGCTCGACACAAGTGTGGGATGCAGTAGTCACTCATGTCGATACAGGCAAAACGATTGCCTTGTTTCGCTGTACGCAGATGATCCTTTACCCGAAATAATCACGCTCACAAACTGCGCAGTAAGGCCTGTATTTGCGCTTCTAGCACTTGGTCGGCGCCAGCATAGCTCAATGCCCGTTGCGCAAACCCTCGTGCTTCGCTACGACGGTTTTGTTGCGCCCGCACACTGGCAAGCCGATACCAAAGCAGTGCATCGCGAGGGTTAATGCGCAGCGCTCTCTCACACAAGGCCGCCGCGCGTTCAAGATCCCCTTGTGCTATGGCAGAGTCGACGCCTTGTAATAATGTCGACGAAGCTGTGGCGGGTTCTTCGCGAGGGGTTGGCATGTCGAAATCACCGGAATCTCGTTCGTTTGTGCCACCAGGTAATTCGCGTCGCTGGATAGGTGCGTTAATAGTAGCGCTTGCAGGTTGCGCGCTTGGCAGGTTCTGACTGGGAGCGTTAATGCTATTGTCGCGTGATTCCACCGGGGCGGGAATGCCGCGACCGCCAGAGTAAGTTGCACAGGCACTGAGCAGGCTTAGCGCAAGCAAAAAAGCAATGCGATACCTCATCGTCCTAAACCTCGTACTCGATCAATAATATTACGAAACACCGAATTGTCTTCACAGTCTACTGCATTGTTGGGCAAAGTGCTGCTCGCAAATGGCAGGTGTAGCGGGTAGCTACAATTGCGCTGCTTGGCTTGGGTGACAGGGTCGATAGACACCTCCTTCCATTGAATGCCTGCAGGTTCAAAATCAGCACGAGCTTGAATTGCTAGGCTATCCATAAGCTCAGTCCATACTCGCAAGGCGCCACTTGCCCCTGTAAGTCCGGTGTCTCTATTATCATCGTATCCTAACCAAACAACACCGACTAAATCATCTCCGTATCCGGCGAACCAGCTGTCGCGCAGGTCGTTAGTGGTGCCTGTTTTCCCTGCTAATGGCAAGTGTGGCCCTAGTCGAGAGGCCATGGTCTCGGCAGTGCCGCGACGGAACACCCCTTGCATTGCATATTCGAGCAAGTACATTGCTTCGGCCTGCGCCACCTGCTCTGTTGCGATCCCGTAGCGCTCCAAGCGGGCGCCTTGGCCGGTTGTAACAGCCTCGACCGCTCGCAGCGGTGAACGAAACCCATTGCTAGCCAGTGTTTGATACATCTGCGCGACTTCAAGAGGAGTTAAGTCGATCGCCCCTAGTAGCAAGGAAGGGTAAAGTGGAATGTCTTTTTCGATGCCGAGTCGGTTTAACATATCAGCGACTTTGTCGACGCCAATCGCCATGCCTAAGTTGACTGTGGCTAGATTCATTGACCGTTCGAGGGCATCAAACAAGTACACATCGCCAAACAATTTATTGTCGTAGTTTTTTGGTGACCACTCTTGATCCCCTGGGAGTGTTATCGTGATTGGTGTGTCAGACAATACTGATGCGAGTGAATAGTCGCCAGTCTCTAGCGCCGCTAAATACACTGCCGGTTTGACGAGGGAGCCTATTTGTCGATTAGCATTGAGGGCACGATTGAAGCCAGCAAAGCCCTGTTGGCGCCCGCCGGCGAGGGCGCGCACTTCACCGCTGATGGCATCGGTAATCACAACGGCTGCTTCTAGCTGTCCATCATCGCCACTAGCTGCAGCGCGCTCAACTGATTTAACAGCGGCCTCGAGTTTTTCATCAACAGTGTCTTGCACGCGTAGATCCAAGGTGGTGAAGATGCGCAGGCCTTCGGTGCGTAAGGCTTCACTATCGTAATCTCTGGCAAGGTCTTCGCGCACTAAGGCCATGAATGCTGGGTAGCGAGCATTGCGCACGCGTGTACGTGATGCTAGCCGTAAATTGGCCGACTGAGCTTGAGCTTGTTCTTGCGCCGTAATAAAACCTTGGCTGTGCATGCGTTGCAGGACTACATCACGCCGCGCCGTGGCGCGTTCAGGATATCGCAGTGGATTGTAATATGAGGCGCCTCTTGGCAGTCCCGCGAGCATGGCAAGCTCAGACAGGTTTAGCTCTTTTAATGGGCGTGAAAAATAATACTCAGAGGCAAGGGCAAAACCATGGATAGCGCGGTTGCCTTGCTGGCCAAGAAATATTTCGTTGAGGTAGGCGCCTAAAATTTCGTCTTTGCTAAAGTGTATCTCTAGCAAGATGGCCATCACGGCTTCTTCAATTTTGCGACCTAGCGTTTGGCGCCGGTCCAGATAAAGATTTTTAATCAATTGCTGGGTGAGAGTGCTGCCCCCTTGTACGATGCCGCCAGCCTTTATATTGGCTAACATGGCGCGGGCAATCCCTGCTGGGTCGACACCAAAATGCGAGTAGAAGCGTTGATCCTCTACCGCGATGATGGCGTCTTTTAGGCTCTGTGGCACGTCGTTAAGTGTGATGGGTAGCCGATCCTCGCCCGTGTCTGGGTTGATCTGGGCGATCTCTACAGGTTCTAGTCGTACTAAGGCTAAGTCGCCAGTGTTTTGATCACCCCAGAGGTTGCGGATACTGCTGCCGTCAAATTCCACATTGAGATAAAGGCTTGGCTCTTCGCCATCCCAAAAATCAAAGCCGCGAGTCCATAGTCTGATGCGCGAAGGGCTTATTTGATATTCGCCAGGGCCGTTGACTTCATTGTTCTCTCTATAGCCTAAACGGCTCAGTGTACTGCTCAGCTGCTCTAGGCTTATTGTTGCGCCAACATAGAGCTCTACTGGTCGAGCGTAGAGTCTAGCGGGCAGTGCCCACTGTAAGGCCTCGAAATCTCGGCGGATCGTATAGTCTACCCAAACACACCAAAGTACGATGACTGCGCTCGCAGCAAAAATAAGGCGTTTGAAATACCACCATTTGCTACGTCGGGTTTGGGGTGTGGGGCTTTGTGTGGCGTTGTTTTTCAGCATAGGCAGGCATTATGACATTGCGCCTTGGGCGCCTGCTATGTGTATAACGAGACTTTTGCAATATCTTGAAGAGAGTCGCAATTGGCTTGAATTCTTAGTCAATGATACGCAAAATGCTGTATATATAAACAGTATTTTGCGTAGGCGTTATGTCACTTCCCTTATATGCTGAGCTGCACTGTCTCAGTCATTTCACCTTTTTGCAGGGCGCATCCTCGCCAGAGGAGCTAGTGCAGCAAGCCCAGCAGCTAGGCTATAGCGCTATAGCCATCACCGATGAATGTACCTTAAGTGGCGTCGTTCGAGCGCATGTGGCGGCTAAAAACAGCGCTGTAAAACTACTCATCGGCAGTCGATTCGTTCTAGAGGATGGTCTTAGTTTTGTGCTGATCGCGCGTAATAGACTTGGCTATGGGCAGTTATCACACTTGATTACGGTGGCCCGTGCGGGGGCAGCAAAAGGCCATTATCAGCTCGACAGGGCTCTGGTTGAGGCGCAAAACCTCAGTGACTGTCTTGGGCTGTGGTTGCCTGGCGCTACAAACCCAAAGCCCGAGGAGGCACAGTGGCTGCAAAGGCAACTCTGTGAGCGCGTCTGGATCGCCGTGGAGATGCTGCTACATGGTCGAGACCGAGCCCGCTTGCGTGCACTTCAGGCTCTAGGGTCGACCCTTGGGCTTGCACTCGTGGCCAGTGGTGCTGTGTACATGCACACGCCAGAGCGGCGCATGTTGCGCGATACTCTAACCGCGATTCGTTTAGGCACACGTTTGGCGAGTTTAGGGCGAGCTGCGGCGTCTAATAACGAGCAACACTTACGCTCGCGCGAGCGTTTAGCAAAACTGTACCCGCCAGAATTGTTGCAAGAGACACTGGCGATTGCGCAGCAATGTCACTTCTCTTTAGATGAGCTGCGCTACGAATATCCACATGAATTGGTGCCCGCTGGGCATAGCGCGAGTAGCTGGTTGCGTGAGCTCAGTCTGCATGGCCTTGCACAGCGTTGGCCCGAGGGCGCGCCAGAGCGTGTAAGGCAATTGTTAGAGAAAGAACTGCAGTTAGTGGCTGAACTTGGCTATGAACATTTTTTCTTAACGGTGCATGACATCGTGGTGTTTGCGCGTAGCCGTCAGATTCTTTGTCAGGGTCGGGGCTCAGCAGCGAATTCGGTGATTTGTTATTGCTTGGGTATTACCGCCGTAGACCCAGCGCGGATGCAGTTACTGTTCGAACGCTTCTTGTCCAAAGAGCGTGATGAGCCGCCCGACATCGATGTCGATTTTGAGCATGAGCGCCGCGAAGAGGTTATTCAGTATATTTATTCCAAATATGGTCGTCATCGTGCTGCGTTGGCAGCGACCGTCATTTGCTACCGTGCGCGTAGTGCGGTGCGTGATGTGGCCTCTGTTCTGGGGTTTACGCCTGAGCAAACCGCTGTGCTTAGCAAAGGCATTGACTGGTATGGGCAGGCTCTTGACGAAGACATCGTAGTGCCAGGCTTGCAGGTTGAGCCTGAGAAACTGCAACAACTTTTTTATCTCGTGCGTAGCTTGTTAGGAGTGCCTCGTCATCTATCACAACATGTAGGGGGCTTTGTAATTAGTCAGGGGCCTTTGTCGGAATTGGTGCCAGTCGAGAACGCAGCGATGGCCGATAGGACTGTGATTCAGTGGGAGAAAGATGACCTAGAAGCCTTGGGTTTGTTGAAAGTGGATGTCCTGGCGCTAGGCATGCTGACTGTCATCCGCAAGTCCATTGATTTGATTAACGCCTCTCCCGCTATGAGCAAGAGTGCGGCGCTGAGTTTGCACACTGTTCCCAAGGAAGATGCAGGCGTATATGAGATGATGTGCGCTGCCGACACGGTGGGTGTTTTTCAGATCGAGTCGCGCGCGCAGATGAGTATGTTGCCGCGCTTAAAGCCACGTAATTATTATGACCTTGTTGTGCAGATTGCCATCGTGCGGCCCGGTCCTATACAAGGCAATATGGTACACCCCTATTTAGCGAGGCGTAGCGGCAAAGAGCCTGTCGTCTATCCAAATGAGCAGATTAAAGAAGTGTTAGAGCGCACGCTTGGGGTGCCAATCTTTCAAGAACAAGTCATGAAAATTGCCATTGTTGCGGCCGGTTTTAGTGGTGGCGAGGCTGATCAGTTGCGCCGCGCAATGGCCGCCTGGAAAAAGAAAGGAGGCTTAGAGCCCTTTCAGGAAAAGCTAGCGCAAGGCATGCGTGAGCGAGGCTATGAAGACTCCTTTGCGCAGCAGATCTATAGTCAGATTAAAGGCTTTGCTGATTATGGTTTTCCCGAATCGCATTCGGCGAGTTTTGCCCTTCTTGCCTATGTGTCTTCTTGGCTAAAGTGTTACCACCCCGCCGCATTTGTGTGCGCGTTGCTTAACAGTCAACCAATGGGATTCTATGGGCCAGCCCAGTTGCTTCAGGATGCGCGCAGGCATGGCGTTAGCGTAATGCCGGTGGATGTGAATCACAGCGAGTGGGATAGCACGCTGTTATACCCTGAAAAAAACAGCGCCATACCCGTATTACGTCTTGGTTTGCGTTTAGTCAAAGGCTTGTCCTTTGTTGGTGGGCAAAGGCTTTGTGAGGCACGCCGCGCAGGGGCCTTTGTGAACGTGCAATCGCTAGTGGAGCGTAGCGGCATCAATCGCGCGGATAGAGAAAGTCTAGCGGCGGCAGATGCCCTAAAGACACTCGCCAAAGACCGCTATCGCGCTTTTTGGGATGTGGCCGGCTATGAAGAAAAACTGCCACTATTTGCCGCGCAAGAGCAGTGGCCCGAGGCCCATGAGCGCCTGCCAATTATGCTGCCCAAACCATCAGAGGGGCAGAACATCATGGCAGATTATAACAACATGGGTTTGACGTTGCGTCGACATCCTTTAGCGTTATTGCGTGCGCATCTGCAATCGTATTCTGTCGTCACGGCACAGCAATTGTTGGCCATTGGTGATGGCGAAGGTATCAAAGTGGCTGGCATCGTGACTTCCCGGCAGAGGCCGCAAACAGCATCAGGAGTCACTTTTATGACTCTAGAGGACGAGACGGGGTTTTTGAATGTAGTGGTATGGCCAACACTGGCGGCTAAGTATCCAGATGTTGTGCGTGAGGCCAGTATGCTAGGGGTGTCTGGCAGCTTGCAAATCAGTGAGGGCGTCGTGCATGTGATTGCCAGCCATCTTGTCGATCTTAGTCATTTTCTCTCGGCGATGACGTTAAAGTCGCGAGACTTCTGTTAAGCAAAAATACCATGCAAATACCAAGCTTGCTCTGTGTCGATGTCAGCGAGCATTCGCTCATGAAAAATCCACAGACGCATGCCCTGGCGATTGCTCGCGATATAGTAATCTCGTTTCACTTCTTGTTTATTCCACCAATGTGTCTCTATACGCTCTGGCCCACTGAGTAAGTGCAAACTGCTGTGATAGAACAGCCGGCCTGCGCTTTTTTTTAAGTGCACAGGTTGGGGTAGTAACCAAAACGGGCGTGGGCTTGACTTGTCTGTACTGACGGCATGAGTGTTGCCGACTTCGCCAAAGGCAATGTCTTGGCTTGCGAACTCTGGACAATGTTCATCGCGTAGATAGATGCGCCGTACGGCTGCGTTGCCAAGGCGCGCCTGCAACTCTTCTAGCAGCGGCAATATGTCAGCGTGCGTGCCTGTCTCGCTTGCTGCATCGATGCCTTTTAGTGTTGCACTGTTGAGCGAGACTGTTTGGAAATGAGTGACCTCTAGGCGCATGCCGATACAACCCGCATGCAGGCTAATGGCATGCAGTCGCGTTTCGAGCAGCAGCATTAAATGCGCATGCTGGCGACTAGCCTGACGCAGATCAAGGTGCAGTAAAGTCGGGGCGTGGTGTTCATGTAAAAAACGCAAGACGAGGCGGTTGGCCGCAAGCTCACGTGTTTGCAAGAAGGCGCACAGGCGTTCAAGCAATTCTTCGATACCGGGTAAGAGCAGCTGTTTGTTTTCAATGCTGAAGTCCCATTCTAGTTCGCTAGAGAATTGCTCAGGGCTATTGTAGGTCGGTACTGGATTGGCAACATGGCCTAGGCATTGGTCCAATTGTTTGAGAAAGTCGCGACCAAAGCGCTGGCCGAGTTGATGGGAAGGCAGGCGCCAAATATCTCTCAAGATGTTTAAGCCACTGTTGTGGAACTGGCGCTTTTTCTTTTTGGGTAATGGCAATGCCTGTAAAGGAATGCGCCCAAGCGCCGCACGAAGATTGTTTTTGCGATAGACCAATAGATTGCAGCCAGCTTTGGCCATGAGCAGGCTTGCCGCAGGTGTGGGGCTGACGGCGTGTTGAACCTGCGTGGGTAATTGCCAAGCTTCGAGCAGCGCGGTTAAGGAGTCGCTCAGGCGCTTACGAATGCTGTCGATGCCACCGAAGTAATTTAAGCTGCTTGCGACTTCAAATGAGAAACTATCGACGCTAGCAATGGTGACTGTCGCGCTCAAGGCGCTAAGCGCCTGCGCTATCTGTTGCTGCCGCTTTAGGTGAATAGCGCTCTGGCTATTAGCTGAGGCAAATTGCGGAAAGTACACGGCATACCAAAGCGGTTCTTGCTTGCTGCGTTGTCGAGGGGGTGTGTCGTGGTTGATGAGCTTCTTACTGATGGGTGCTGTGTGGAGGCCATGCAAGGCAAAGCTGGCCTGCGAGAAACGGCTATTCATAACGTCTCCCGCGGCAGTCTTACGCGGTCATGACGATGACTGCCGCGCGCTTTTAGTATGCTTAGGCTCAGCGCATTGTCATCGGCCTCTGCGCGTAAACGCAGCACGGCGTTAGAGTGGCGTATATAGCGATGATGGAAAACAAAGCCGAGAGTTTGCCCCGTCACGCAGGCTAGTTGTAGTCGGCGTATATGCTTGCCGGACAACGTACCAGGCCATGCCAGTACCACGGCGCAGGCATTATTCTGTAATGCTTTCTCGATACCCCAGAGGACCTCGTGGCTTTGTGGCGTGACAATGATCATGCGGGCGATGTCGACACCGGCGCTAGCGAGTGCTGGGGCATAGGGGATGCACGGAGGGGAGACCCATAAAGCTGAGCGCCCTTGCGTGCTGATATCACGCAGTAGTGGCAGCACGAGTTGTAATTCGCCGGCGCCCCACAAGGGGGTGATGATCTCGGTCAAGGCGTTCGCTGGCCAACCCCGCCAAGGCAGGCTTGCATCGAGAGCGGCAAACCCTGTGGGCGCGCCGGGATAGTGGCTATTTGCCTGTTGTGGCGCGGCCAAATGATGTTCGCTAGCACGCCATAGGCTGGTGCTGCGCAGCAGTGCTGCAAGGCGATTGTCGGAGTTAGGGAGTGACATATACTGTATATATTAACAGTATTTTTAGACCCTACAAGCGGCACTTTTTTCTTCATTGTGGGGAACGAAGTGCCAAATGCTTTGTCTCAAAACTGAGACTTAAAGCTAACTTACGGAAAAATATTAGCTTTTCTGAGTCAAGAGATTGTCACAAAGTAATTATTGGTATAGTCTTCATAGCCTTAGACGAACAAGCTTACTAGGCTTGTTAAATAATAAGCACAATTAACTGGAACACCGAGTAATTCATGAAACACAAACCTGACATGTTGATGGTGGTGGTTGTTCTTTTTGCGCTAGGAGTCCTAGCCAGCGGAGTTGCACAAAGCGGATTGCTTTGACCCCCCCTTCTGTTCTAAGAGTTTGAAAAAGAATATCGCCTTAAGGCCGATAGGTTTGGTAGTCACTCACTATTTTGTTCATCCGCACATCCCAGGGCTTGTTTTCTAGCCTTTCTACTCTCTGACACTCATGCGCAAGCCCAATCAGTTGCGGTCGATGCCTGTCTGAGCGGGCGCGAAAAGCAAACCCTCTATCGTAGAAGCCCTTGCCCATTCCAAGGCGATTACACTCACTGTCAAAGCCTACAAGCGGCACGAAGACAAGATCGAGCGCGCGGGGCGACAAAATTGACTGGCTACGCAGTACAGGCTGCCACATCCCCCACGGATGGCGTACTAAGGCGTCTCCAGTGCGATAGCGAACGAAAAGCATGCGATTGCGTATGAATGGGTGTATGCAAGGCAGAAAGCAGTGCTGCCCACGCTCTAGTGCTGTTGCGAGTAATAACGTGGGGTCGATCTCACCATCGCCAGCGATATAAAACGCAATGCGTTTGGCGCGACGAAACTCCAGGGTAGAGCTGAGGCGATGAAAAATGCGCGTACTGGCCAGTGCTTGTTGCGAAGGAGTGAGAGCGCGGCGCGCTTGGCGCAGAGCTTGACGTAGCGAAGGGCTGTTTTGTTTCATGATGTGGGGCTTACAAAAATAGAAGTTACCCAGAGCACCGCTATCAAAATTGTCCTGAACCCAAAGGTTCAGGTGGTGACTCCAGCGGAACATAAGGCTTTCCGTCTAGCGGACATGCACAACAGCACCTGCAAGGAGACTCCGGTTTAACAGATATCGGCTCAAGAACATTATTGATTGGCTAATGCTCGAGGCAACTCGTAAACGAGTATATAGCACTTAGTGGAGGCTATCGAGCAAGAGCGTATACGTTTTTTGTTTCAATAAGCTCAGGTTATTTCAATCTGACGATTGATCTGCAAGCTGCGGTCGATTTTATCTTCTAAGAATTTTAACTTCTGCAGTGTCTGGTGGCGGCTCTCATTGAGCTGTTGGCTCTTGCCCAGCATGTCATGAGTGATGTTCAGCGCGGCCATGACAGAGATTTTTTCTAAGCCATGAATATTGCCGCGGGACTTTATCTTACGCATATTCTCATCAAGATAGCGGGCAGACTTCAATAATGCCTCTTGTTCAGCGGGCGGGCAGCTGACTTGGTACTCTTTGTCGAGGATCTTAACGACTACGGTACCAGGGGTGTTCTCTTCTGCACTCATGCAAGTTCTCTTTTATTCAGCCGATAGGGAAAAGCGTTCTGTCGCATTGGGATCAATTAGATTCCGATTGCTCCAAAGACTTAAGGCGATTAAGCACGGATTCAAGCCGGCTTTTAGCGAGTTTATTGTTCTCAAGCAGTTGCTGACGTTCGGTTAGCCAGTTATGCTCGTTTGCTCGTAAAAGCTGATTTTCCTGCTTCATCGCAGCACAAAGCTCGATGAGGGCATCAATCTTTTGATCCAGCGTGGTAAATTTTTCGTCTGTCATTATGATGGTCGCCATATGCATCTACCACTTAAGGTGGTGTGCACAAACCCACTGGTAAATTTCCCGTTACTATAGAGGCGAGACCAAAGCCGGTCAATCGCCAAGCAAGGAAATGTCTAACGATGACTACACTGTACGACGAAGCAGCACGCCGGCGCAAAGAGCTAATGCAGCAAATGGAGCCTAATAGCATTGCGTTATTATGCGCCGCGCCATTAGCTACTCGCAGCAACGATACTGAATATTTATATCGGCAAAGTAGTGATTTTTACTACCTTTCCGGCTTCGTAGAGCATGATGCAGTGCTTGCCCTTATCCCCGGGCGCGCGCAAGGCGAAGTCGTGTTGTTCTGTCAGGAGAAAGATAAAACCCGCGAGTTATGGACCGGCGTGCTGATGGGGCCAGAAAAGGCAATTAAAAAACTTAAAATCGATGATGCCTTTCCAATTGGCGATATTGACGATATTTTGCCCGGCCTCTTAGAGGGGCGTGAGCGCGTCTATTACTCGATGGGCAAAGACCCGCGTTTCGACCAGCGGGTCATGGATTGGGTTAAAATTGTGCGCGGCAAAGCACGTCAAGGCGCCCAACCTCCAGGTGAGTTTCTCGTTCTTGACCATTTGCTCAATGAAATGCGTTTGCTCAAAAGCGCACGTGAAATAAAACTTATGGAGAAGGCGGGTGCAATATCGGCGCAAGCTCACAAACGTGCTATGGCAATCTGCGAGCCTGGCCGCAAAGAATATGAGTTAGAAGCCGAGATTGTGCATGAATTCATGCGCTCAGGTAGCCGCGCGCCTGCCTATAATAATATCGTTGCGGCGGGAAAGAACGCCTGTATTTTGCATTACATCGAAAACGATTCAACGATCAAAGACGGCGACCTCGTGCTAATAGATGCAGGGTGTGAATATGAATACTACGCTGCCGATATTACCCGCACTTTTCCTGCCAATGGCAAATTCAGTAAAGAACAGAAAGCGCTCTATGAAATCTGTCTGGACGCCCAGCTGCAAGCAATCGCGGCAGTTAAGCCGGGAGCCTCGTGGGATGCGCCGCATAATGCCACCGTCGAGGTGATCACTGAAGGCTTAGTGGCACTCGGGCTGCTTAAAGGCGACGTGAAGACCCTCATTAAGAGTGAGGCCTACAAAGACTTTTATATGCACCGTGCAGGCCATTGGTTGGGCATCGATGTCCATGATGTCGGAGATTATAAAATAGATGGCAAGTGGCGCCTTATGGAGCCTGGGATGGTCACGACCATCGAGCCAGGCATCTATGTAGCGCCTGATAACACCAGTGTCGATAAAAAGTGGCGTGGTATTGGCATTCGCATCGAAGACGATGTGTTGGTCACGCGCACTGGCCATCGGGTGATAAGCGAAGGGGCCCCGAAGACAGTGGAAGAGATCGAACGCTTCATGGCGCAGTCGCGAGCCTGCGCCGTTGCGTAGTTCAAACACACGTTTAGGAGCCAGCGAATGAGAGTAGAGACTGCACAGGCACACTACGATGTAGTGATCGTTGGTGGCGGGCTCGTCGGCGCCAGCTTTGCATGCATGTTGGCCAGCCAGTTGGCGGGGATGCCAGTCAAAATATTGGTCACCGAAGCCATCGAGTCCTTGCAGGCGTCCACAAGTTTCGATGCGCGCACGACGGCGCTGTCCTACGGCAGTCAGCAACTCTACGCACGCTTAGGCTTGTGGGAGGCGCTTGCGGCTTACTCAACGCCTATCAAAAAGATTCATGTCTCCGATCGTGGCCATTTTGGTGCGGCGCGTATCGACCAAGCAGAAATGGGTGTCGATGCCTTAGGCTATGTGGCAGAGAATCAACATCTGGGAGTTGTGCTAACACAGGCACTAAAAGAGTCAAAAGCAATAGACTATCTATGCCCTGCCAAGATCACCCATATGCTTCCAATCTCAGAGGGAATGCAATTGCAGCTGCAAAGTGCAGAAGATGAGGCGCAGTTCATAAGCGCGGGTTTGGTCGTATTGGCCGATGGCGGCAAGTCTTCTTTGAGCGCCACTGCAGGGATCCGTCAGCAAGTCACTGACTACGAGCAGAGCGCAATAATAGCAAATGTCGCCTTTAGCGATGAGCATCACAATATTGCCTATGAGCGTTTCACCGACACCGGCCCTCTCGCCGTGTTGCCCTTGCAAGAGCTACAAGGTGAAAACCGTGGCGCTTTGATTTGGACGGTTTCGCAAGTCGATGCCAGTGCCATGATGGCGTTGGACGATGCGCAGTTTCTAAACGCCTTGCAGGCACGCTTCGGTCATCGCCTCGGAATGTTTACGAAGCTTGGAGCGCGTGCTTGTTATCCCCTGCGCCTGAGCGTGGCAAATGAACAAGTGCGACCAGGCTTAGTATTGTTAGGCAACGTCGCGCATAGTTTGCACCCAGTGGCAGGTCAGGGCCTGAACTTAGCGTTACGAGATGCTGATGTGTTGGCACACACTTTGTCACAAGCCTTCGCTGCTGGTGAGGGGCTTGGGAGCATGTGCGTATTGCAGCAGTACATGGCGCAGCAAAGCAGCGATCAATTGCTGACGACGCGCTTTAGCCATTACACCACGAGGCTGTTCTCTAACAAGCACCCTGCTCTGGTTTGGGCGCGAAAATTTGGCTTATTCTCGATTGACCTAGTGCCTGTATTCAAACGCAGTTTTGCAAGACAAGCGATGGGTTTAGTGACGCCTAAAAAGCGGTCCGCCTAGGGCGTTACCGCGGCGCGGATGGCTTCGATGCGTTTACGGTTAGCGCCGAGGTCGCTATGGCCGAGGCGCGATGCTGAGCGCACATGCACAAGACCGGTACTGGCATCTTCTAGAAACTCCACATCATCGACATAGCCCATAAGGCGCGATGTGAACTCAGCATAAAGGTACGGTGGCTCATCGCTAATGATTTCAGCCTCTGGCAGGTTGGTGAGTGCTTCCTTTATCGCGCTCAGGCTAGTTCGTATAGGCGCGATCTGATGGCTTTCCCGGGTTTCAAAACTGGAAACGCAGTTGGGAGAATCAGGGCAAGTGCCCAGCTGGCCATCGCTTGCGCCTAGAGTCGTTGGGCGCTCCCCAGCACAGCCAAGTAGTGATAAAAGTCCGATCATTAATAAACTCCAGTGTTTCATTGCATAGGTCTCGTTAAATAGGCGCTAGTGGCGCGGGATTTCAGATGATGGACATGCCAAGCCATTCGGCTATCATCGCGGGTTTGTCTTTTCCTTCCACTTCCACCGTGATTTTGTGTTTGACCAAATAGGCGCCAGGAGATTTCTCAACGGCACTGACAAGTATGAAGTGTGCACGAATGCGTGAGCCAACTGCGACAGGGTTTATGAAGCGTACTTTGTCGAGCCCGTAATTAATGAGCACCGAGCAGCCCTGGATTTTAATGGTCGGGCTTTGCGCGCTGAGCATACTCAATAAAGACAAAGTTAAGAAACCATGAGCAATCGTGCCTCCAAAAGGACTTTCCTTGGCAGCACGCTCTTGGTCCATATGAATAAATTGGAAGTCACCAGTGGCTTGGGCGAACTGATTGACTCGCTCTTGCGTGATTTCTAGCCAAGGCGAACTGCCGAGGGCTTTGCCAATATAGTCTTGGGCGCGCTCAATGCTGACGAAATTTGGGGTCGCTGCGCTAGTAGCTTGCTGGTCAGTCATAAGATTTGGGCCTGAAAAATAGAACAAGCGCTCAGTATCAGGTATTCGCCGCCAAGCTTCAATTAGGAACTTTTGCGCTGAGTGATTCTAGATGCCTGGTGGGCGCAGATGCGAAGTGTCGCTATACTGCCCCTATAGTTTTCAGATTCACTATTTTAAGAGTGCAACAATGTCAGATGCTGTCAAAAAAGCCTTGGATTACGACCTGATCATCACTGGGGGTGGCATGGTGGGCGCTAGTCTTGCGCTAGCCTTGAAAGATACCTCTTTGCGTATTGCGGTGCTCGATAGTCAAGATTTGACGAAGGTGCAGCAGTTTCATCCGCACCCAGGTGAGTTTGAGCCTCGCGTTAGCGCCATTACCCATGCATCGCAATGCTTTTTCGAAGAGCTAGGTGTCTGGTCCGGTGTGCTGAGCCGGCGCTGCAGCCCCTACTCCAAAATGCATGTATGGGACGCCGACGGCACGGGCTTTATTGATTTTTCCGCGCAAGAAGTGCACGCGCAGGCGCTTGGCCATATCGTTGAAAATGCCGTCTTGCTAGCAGCCCTCTATGATCAGCTTGGCGCCGTGTCTAATGTGACTCTGTTATCGAACATCACCCTGAGCGGTGTCGACAAAGGCGGCGATCAAGTCAACGTGATCTTGGAAGATGAGCGGCGTATCAGCGCACGGCTGCTCGTAGCCGCCGATGGGGCGAACTCGCGAGTGCGCACCATGGCAGGTTTTAATACGAAGGAATGGGACTACGAGCACCATGCAATCGTCACCACGGTGCGGACGCAGCTTCCTCATCAGCAGACTGCTATCCAGCGCTTCATGGATGAGGGCGTCCTCGCGTTTCTGCCCTTACACGAGGACGACTCGGCGCAGCAATACTGCTCGATAGTCTGGTCAGTATTGCCTGATTTTGCCGATAGGCTAATGGCGAAGAGCGATGCTGAGTTTGCGCTTGCCTTGCAGGGCGCTATCGAGAGCCGGCTTGGCAAGATCGAGCATGTCGCCCAGCGTTTCAGCTTTCCTTTGCGGCAACGCCATGCGAGCGACTATGTGCAAGAGCATATCGCCCTAATTGGAGATGCGGCGCACACGATTCACCCACTGGCAGGTCAAGGAGTGAACCTAGGTTTGCTCGATGCGAAAGTGTTGGCGCAGGAAATCCGCAGGGCCCATGAGAGGCAATTATCCATTGGTGATTTGCGCGTGCTAAAGCGCTATCAGCGCGCTCGCAAAGGTCACAACCTAGGCATGATGTGGGTGATGGAAGGGTTTAAACGCTTGTTTGCCGAGCAAGTATTGCCAATTCGATGGTTGCGCAATGTAGGGATGTCCGGCCTGAATCAGAGTGACATGCTAAAGCGCCAAATCATGCGCACGGCAATGGGGATTGATGAAGGCGTTTAGCCTCTCTGTCTATTCAAGCAATCGGGCAATGTGCCGATATTAAAGAGACTTGAATAAACACTCGCATGCTTTGGCGCACGAGATCGGCAGTTTTAGGAGCTCCCCATGATTAATAAAAACAGCGCGTGGCCATTTGACATGGACCTAAGCGGTCTTGATACCGCAAGCATCACTAATATTCTGACTGATATTGAAAACCACCTACCACGCTTAGAGTCCTCATATGGGGTGTCAGAATTGCTGCGAGTGAAGAAAATCTTCGAGAATGAATTGATGAGCCCGCATCGCCTTCATTAAGTTGTACACCCTCCGAAGCTTAGTTTATGCTAGGTCCGCCTAGTATTCTCGTCACCCACCTATGTGCAGGTGTTTGCCCGTATAGCGCAATGCAAAGAGCTGTGTCGCGGTCTAGGTTATCGTAATCCCTCTATAGAATGGGAAATTTCGCTAAACACACACAAAAGGTTTGTCATTATGAAATCGATTCTTTCTTTAGTAGCTGTTGCAGCCTTGTTAGTCGGCGCAAATGCCTTGGCTATCGATCCTGCAAAATTAACACAGGCGCTAGCTTCTTCTGATCGCAGCGATGCGGACAAAGAGTTGGATGCTGGTCGCAAGCCTGTACAAGTGCTTGACTATCTAGGCCTTGAAGAAGGCATGACCGTTATGGATGTAATGGCTGGCGGTGGCTGGTATACAGAAGTGCTATCGCGCGCGGTAGGGCCAAACGGCAAAGTGCTGATGCAAAATAGCCCGGCATCTTTAGCGCGTGGCACCACAGAGGCGACGGTGACAGCTCGTGTTAGCGGGCGTTTGAACAATGTTGAGCGAGTTAACCGTGACCTGAATGATCTTGGTGTTGCTGCAGACTCTGTAGACTTCATCATTACTAACTTGAATTTTCATGACGTTTACAATGGCAACCCAGAAGCAGCGCAAAACATGCTGGCCGCTTTGAAAACGGTTCTAAAGCCTGGTGGCACATTGGCGATCATTGATCATATCGGCAATCCTGGTGCGGATAATGCGTCACTACACCGCATATCCAAGTTAGATGCACTGCGCGCTGTGCGTGAAGCAGGATTTACGGTTGTCGACAGCGATAGTCAAATATTGTCTGCACTAAATGACGACCATACACTGTCGCCATTTGCGCAATCTTTGCATCGCAATACTGACCGTTTCATTCTCAAGCTCACGAAGTAGTTGCGAGTGCAAGCTTGAAAGTCGCCCCCGAAATGATCCATTTCGGGGGCGAGTTCGTTATACCCTGCTCTAATCTCGTTTCTTGCTGGATAGACTCTTGAAGCAATCCCCGCCAGTACAGCTTGTCAGTAAATTCTTTTCTGTATTCAAATACAGCCGTGTGGCCGTTGAGATTGTGTGGGGCACTAGTGCCGCGCTCACCATCACTATGGCGATAGCCACTTTGTTTGCTGGCCTTTTGCCAGCGGCCATTGCCTATGTAGGTCAGTTGATTGTAGATGCCGTCGTTGCCGCGATACAGGCTCCCGCTGGAGAGAAAGAAGCTGCAACAAATCTCACGATTTTCTATGTGCTATGTGAAGCTGGCTTGGTAGTTCTTATTACTGGCGTGCAAAGAATAAACACCGTGTGTCAGTCAATCTTGCGCGTTTTGCTTGGCAACAAAATCAATGTCATGATTTTGGAAAAATCGCTAACACTGGAGTTGCAGCATTTCGAAGACTCCGAATACTACGATAAGCTTGTGCGTGCTCGACGAGAGGCGTCGAGTCGCCCTCTTAGTCTAGTCATGCGTACATTCGATTTGGTGCGTGAGTCGATCTCGCTTGTCAGCTATGGGTTTTTGTTATTTCAATTCTCGCCTTGGGCGGTTTTGTTATTGGGGTTCGCTGGCTTGCCGGCATTCCTGGCCGAAGCAAAGTTCTCGGGCGAAGCGTTTCGCAACCAGCGCGCACGTTCTGCCGAGCGGCGTATGCAGATCTATCTAGAGATGGTGTTAACCCGCGAAGATGGCGTAAAAGAAGTAAAGCTTCTCAAAATAGGCAAGCTGTTCCTGCAGCGATATGTCGATATCTTTTTGAATATTTATAAGCAAGACCGAAACCTAGTATTGCGCCGTGGGTTCTGGGGATATTTGCTGGGGCTCATTGCCAGTGCCGCCTTCTACTTTGCTTATGGCTGGGTGGTTTTCGCAGCAATAGCGACCACGATTACTATTGGCCAGATGACGATGTATATCGCTGTGTTCAGACAGGGGCAAAGCTCAGTCACTAATAGTTTAACGGCCATCAATGGCATGTATGAGGATAATCTCTATTTATCGAATTTGGTTGAGTTTTTGGAGCACGAGGTGGCAGAGACTACCGGTGACAAAACTGTCGGCCCTGATCCGCAAGATGGTATCCGTTTCGAAAATGTAAGCTTCCATTATCCAGGCAGTGCAACCCCGGCGCTAAACCTGTCTCTTATACACATCTCCGAGCCCACGAGACCTCTCTACATCTCG
>CAJXSF010000024.1 GCA_913061515.1 uncultured Gammaproteobacteria bacterium
GATGTGTATAAGAGACAGCTTTCGGCGTGCTCTGTCAAAAAATCGCGTTGTTGCATTGCTCGGCAAATAACTCGAGCGAACATTTCGTCATCTTCTACAACTAGAATTGTTTGCTGTTCCATTGACTACACCTCCTTGTTGTCATCGTTTGCGTGAATGGCTGTTGCAGACCCTTTTGCGCAAGGCAGTCGAATAATGCTCATGGCACCACCGGTTTTAAGGTTAAACATTTCGATATTGCCTGAGGCACGTTGTATGGCCGCATTTGCGAGGAAGATACCGATGCCCATGCTATCTTTTCTAGTCGAAATAAAGGGCTCGCCCATGTTTTCCATAACGCTAGTTGGGATTCCTGGGCCGTCGTCTTGAATAATAACCTCTATTAACCTTGCTGGGGTGTCTGTCACTAGGCTCGTCACGGTGACACTAGACTCGGCAGCCTTAATAGCATTTTCAATCAAATTTATGACTGCGTGGCGAATACTAAGGTCAAAGGGGATGCTAGCGGATTGCGCACTGTCTTTTAGTATGAAATTGACGTTCGCACGTGGGTGGATGTTTTGAATATAGTCTTGAATCTCTTCCATAAACATCGGCACAGTGCCATTGATAGGTTGACGCTTGTCGGCCTTATTATAAAACTGCGTAAGTTTATTGAGTGAGTCTTTGCAGCGCACCACTTGTTGGCGCAACAAGCTGATATCCTCTTTTAGCGACATCTTCTGTAGTTCTTCATCGCTGTATTTATCTAGGTCTGTCAGCAAAACCGACATCGTCGACAAAGGCGTCCCTAGTGCGTGGGCTGTTCCTGCGGCCAAAGTGCCAATGGCAACCAATTGCTCGTTGCGCATTTCGTTTTCTCGAGAGCGCGCGAGTGTGAGCTCCCGGCTGCGAATTGCCTCTGCCATGCGGGTCACGAAAAGAGTGATCAGCACGCCACTGACGACAAAGGTGACCCACATGCCTACCAAGTGGAGTTGGAAATTATCGGCGTTGTGATCACCATGTTCCACTTGTAGTTCACTCAATAAAAAACTGGTGTAGACCGCCATATTGGCTAAAGCAAGTACATTGACATAGCGTTGCTGCAATATGGTGGCCCCGACAGCGAGGTTTACCAATAAGTAGGAAATTAACGGATTACTAGCCCCGCCGGTTACAAACAAGATGACAATGAGTATTCCGACATCGGCCAATAGTTGGCCAAATAACTCATGTTCTGTGATCGGCACTTCTTGACGCAAACGCCAAAGGCCAAAAATAAGGGAAGCTGCCACAAACACAAGTGCCAAGATAAGTTGCGGAACAGGCAGAACCAAGGGCGAAAACGAGTGAAAAATGAGTGTTGCCACAATGCTAAAAATGGTGACCAGAGCGCGCAAAAGCAATAAACGCTGTAAGGCGAGGCGAGAGGAGCTGCTGCCAGAGGTTTCCGGGCGCAATACTTGTAGCAGACCGGTAAGAATATTGGAGCTTGATGTATTGGATTTCATGAAGCCATTCTACCGTAAATGTTGCACAAAAGGAGTGTTTACCATGTCTCTAGGCAGTTCGTTTTGCTCACTGTCAGCCTACGGGGTATAGTGCGTGTCTCTATTTTAGCCTGAAGTTTGTTAGTGTCTTTATGAATCAGCAATGCCTCCCTTTTCCTCTAAACGTTTATGCGCGCACGCTCGAGCTTGAGTATTCTCAGCTTACGCATCTGCATTTCGGTGTATTCGATGAGGCAGATAGAGCACATAGTGACTATCACCAAGCCCAGCAGCAAGCTCAAGACGAGTTGTCCGCACTTCTTTTGCCAGCGCCTGCTGCAATTCTAGAAATAGGGTTCGGGACCGGCGCCTTCGCAAAATCGCTTGCCGCGCAGGGGTATCAACTTACGGCACTAAGCTGTATTGAGGAAGAGTTTTGCGCAGTTCAAGAGCTTGGTGCCGACGGGGTGGACTTTGTTCATAGCTCGCTACCCGAGTTCACTCCTGAGCAGCGCTTCGATGCCGTCATCCTTCAACAATCGGCTCAGTATTTCGATCCACTGGCCTTATTCGCTTTCGTTGCAAGGGTGCTGAAAAACGGAGGGCAATTACTTATAGCCGATGAATTCACGTTAGATGATAGCGAAATTCATCCCGAGCCTAGGCCTGTACTTGTTAATTTTTTGCAGTTGGCCGAGCGTTGTGGCTTTTCAGTGCAGCGGCAACGAGAGCTAGGGCGGCAAGTCGCGCCAGGGTTGGTACTCTTTGGCGAACTACTGCGCAAACATCAAAGCGTGCTAGTGGCACAACTTGCTATTGCACCAGAGCAGTTTGAACAACTGGCTGAGAACCTAGAAGTCTTGGCGCGCAAGTATTCGCAAATACGATTGTCCTACACGCTTCTAGATTTTAGGAAGGAGGCAAGCGTGCACCCAGATGTCTGCTTTGGCAGCATTAGTGCGTTTTCTATTGATGAGATTTCACCGCTATTCGAAAAAAGTTTCGAAACCGCGTTTGATGCGGCTATTTGGCAATGGAAATACGGCGATGGGCGTGGCCGTGCTGTTTGTGTGCGCGACAATGAGAAGTTATTAGCTCACTATGGCGGCGCGCCAAGAGATATTTTGTATTTTGGTGAGCAAAGTAAAGCGCTGCAGATATGCGATGTGATGGTGCTGCCAGAGTATCGCAGTTTTGTGAGCCGCGACACATTGTTCTTCAAAACGGCAGCAACCTTATTGGAACAGCAGGTTGGAAACTGCGCCGAGCATTTGCTTGGGTTTGGGTTTCCCAATCAAAGAGTTCTGCGGGTGGCTCAGCGGCTTGGGCTTTATGATGTCACAGACCGTTTTGTTGAGATTGATTATCCAATCCCTACTAGCACAGATATTGCGCAGACTTTCACGGTCAATGTGTTTGACTGGTCCCAAAGCAGCGCCAAGGCGCAAGTGAACGCCCTATGGAAAACTATGGCGAATAGTTTTGTAGATAAAATCATAGGGGTGAGAGATTGGGACTATTTGCAATACCGGTATTTTTACCATCCTCTTTGGGCTCGTGGGGATTACGAGTGTCTAGAGCTTCGAGGGACAAAGGATACGCAGCTACGCGCTATAGTGTTCATAAAACCCCATGAGGGTGGTCGCCTATTGATGGATATCATTGGCGATATGCAGCAATTCCCAGAACTGTTAATGAGTCTAAGGGCTCATCTTAGTCAACAGTCTTTGTTGCTGCGTAGCCGTGTTACGCAAGCTTATGCGCAGACACTTAGTCTTGATGGCTCAAAACAATATGAGCTTGGAATAGAGATTCCCTGCAATATTTGGACAAGAGGTCCCGCCGCAGACACGCTAAAAGGTGCTTGGTGGCTTACGGCGGGTGACATGGATTTTCTCTAGAGTTTAGAAACGTGCCTGCAAAGTGACGCGAACACTGCGTGGTTCTGCCGGATGAAAGTGCACGTCCTCTTGGGGTGATAATTCATTGGCCAGCTGTGACTCGTAGAAATAAGTAATGTCATTGTCATCGCTATCTAGAAGATTCATAAGCTCTACTCCCAAAGACCAAGCGGGTGAGAGTTGATAGAAAGCTTGGGCATTTAGTAACAATGTGGAGTCCGAACTCACACTATTATCTTCGGTCAACGGCGCTTGTCCAAGATAACGTATCCGCAAGCCCCCGCTCCATTTATTAAGATCTTCTACAATCACTCCTAAAGAGGCGGTACGTTCAACCGAGTTAGGAATGCGATCATTAGCCCCGACGCCCAATAGTCGCGCTTTAGTCCACGTCAGATCTGCGTCAATTAACAGCCATGGCCGCGGTGCATATAGAGCCCCAACCTCTATACCTCGTCTTTTACTTTCTCCTAGTGCTTCCGTTGTCCCTGCATCACCGACATACAACAGCTCAGAGTCTAGTTTCATGGAGAAAAGTGATACCGCCACTTGAGTATTGGGTATGGCGGCCGAGCGCAGACCGAGTTCATAGCTACGTGCTTTAGCCAATGGGTCTACTTGCTCGACAGCTAAACCACTGACAGGGTCTTGAGTAATGGTTGTGCCTCGAGCATCGTTGCTATGAAACCCTTGGCCTGCGCTGAGAAATAATTCAGTGCGATCGCTTTGGGCATAGATAAGACTGAACTTGGGGCTTAAGAGGTCATCACTACCATCACCTGAGTTGAGGTTTAGATCCGCGTCGACATCGTATTCGTAATGATCCGCCCGCAATGCGGCCACGGTACGAATTCGTTGTGACCAGTCGATGTCGATCGATGCATAAGCACTATTAAGACTTTGTTGAACATCGTCCTCTCGTGTTGTGGTGTGGCGCAGACGTTGTTGGGTTTTATAAAGACCCAGATCGATGTCATCGGTGCGATTCTGTAGGCCTAGGCTTAGTGTTGAAGCAAAACCGGCTAGGTCTAAGTTGCGTTGATACTTCCCATGAAAGCCATAGACGCGCCGTTCTTCAAATTGTTCAAATTGATCACCACGAACGGGGTCGTCCAAGAAGTAGGTGAAGTTTGAGAAAAGAGCGAGGCCATAATCAATCCCATAGGCATTAAATGACCAAGCAGCATTTTCAGTTTCTTGTTGCCAGTCAATCGCGAGACTATGTCGATGGGTTTCCCCGCCGTCGCTATTGTCGATAGTGGCGAAACGGTCGAGTGCCCCACTTTGTACTGCACGCAGTGGTATTTGGTCGGTGGCGTTCCAAGTGTTGTCGTAAGTGGCTCCGGTGATACTCCACTGACCTAGGGCTGTCTCTCGATAGTATTTGAGAAACCCCGTGGATTTGTCGAGCTGCTGGTCGAGCTGCCACGGCCCTGCGTAGTCTGTGTGTGCGCCTGCTGCGGTGAGCTTTCCTCCCAGAGTATCGAAAGTGTATCCAGCAAACGCGCGAGTATAATCGTTCTCGCCAACGGTCAAGCTTGCCAGTCCCTGCTGCAAGGCATCAACATAGGAAAAGTCCGATGAGGCAGCGGTACCAAAGTCCCCAACTTCAGCGTAGTAGGGGCCTTTTCTATAGTTCATGCGATCAATTAGTTCTGGTATCAAGAAATTGAGGTCGGCATAACCTTGGCCATGAGCATGAGATGGCATGTTCACTGGCAGGTCGTCGACTCGTATGGCCAGATCGGTGCCATGGTCCAGATTGAAGCCGCGTAGAAAATACTGGTTTCCCTTGCCTTCGCCACTATGTTGAGTCGCAATTAAGCCTGGGACGAATTCGAGCAACTCACCTGGACGTGTAATCGGTCTAAGCGTGAATTGAGCGCCATAGATCGTCCCTTCGGTGGCGTTCACGGGCTTGCCTGTTAGCGCATTGTTTTCCCCGAACACGGTAATTTCTTCGATAGAATTGCCGGAGCTTTCAGCGGCGTAAACCCCTTGGCTTATTGAAACAACGATAGCGATTGCGACCAAACGCATATGACCTCTCCCTAGTTTTTTGTGTGTATCTCTTGTGCTATCTTGGTGTGCTGTAGCGTTGGCTTCGCACCTCAAAAATTTGTGCGAAGGATTGTAATGTGCTCACAAGAAAAGCCAGAGTTTTAATGCGGAAATACGGGGTTTCTTGTCGTAACGCGTTGTTATATTTACAAAATTAAAGTTGGCGAAATGCCGACTTGCAATCGGTCTTAGGAATAATGAATAAAAAGCGGTCCTCTTCTAATGTGCTGCCTAATACACTAGGCGAATTGGAGCTGGGTGTTTTGGAGGCTCTATGGGAGACTCCGCATCTAGATGCCAAATCTATTCATGAGCGAATTCCTCGTTTGCAACGAACCTCACTAAGCACAGTGCAGTCTACTTTGGAGCGCTTGTATCGCAAAGAAATGGTCGATAGAGACAAACGTGGGCATGCTTACTGCTATTTCGCCTTAGTCTCACGAGGCAATCTCTTGGGAAAAATGATGGGAGATGTCATTCAACTGCTACATGACGGACGCCTAGAAACAATTCTCAGTAGTTTCGTAAATGTCGCTGCGGATATGGATGAAAGCTCGCTGTCTGAGCTTGAAGCATTGATCGAGAAGAAGAAACAAGACATGGAGGAAGACCTGTGATTAGTATGCTAGGGTCTTTTTCTGCAATTTTCTTAGGCCTTTGCTTATTGTTGAGCGCGGTTTTTATACTTGCTTATCCTCTAATTCGTCCCGCATTTTTTACCTTACACCCTCGTTTTGGCAGTGCACTTTTGTTGCTCTATTGGCTTTGTCCATTTGTCATGAGTCTTGCCAGCACTAGCCTGCTTTTTATGCCAGAAATAGAGAATGTATTGGTCGATTCTCACTGCCATCAGGAATGTGTGAGTCATGTCCCGATGTTGCATAGTGAAGAGTTGGCCATGTTTGGCCTATTGCTAGGGGGGGGGGTATTGCTTTCATTGGCATGGCGTTGTGTGAGTACGCTTAGCAAATCTCGTCAATTGAGTACGCAGTTTAAACATCTTGGCAGAGACTTAGGTGCCTATCAGCAGTTGAAAGGGGCTGTACCTTTAGTATTCACCTTGGGTTGGTGGCATCCGCGGATTTACGTTAGCGAAGGTTTAGAGAAAGCCTGTAGCAATACTGATATGTCGATTATTCTCTTGCATGAAAACGCGCATCAGAAGCGCCGAGACAATTTGCGACTTTTATTAGCCAAACTGTGCAGCGTGATTTTATATCGGGTTGGAGCTACAAAGATGATGTCAGACTTGCAGTTACTGACAGAGCAGGCGTGCGATTTTAGTGCCGCTGAAAAATTTGGTTATGTGAATGTGGCCGAGACACTGTTAAAGGTTAAACGTCTGATAAAACAGACTAGCTCGATGCCAACGGGAGCATTGGCCTTTGCCGAAACCGATGTGGAATTACGTATAAAGGCCTTGCTGAAAGCACAACAACGACTACAACTGTACCCTTGGCAGCTAGGACTTATTGTCTGTAGTTTGTTGGTATTTATGAGTTTGTTGATAAGCCCTTTGCATCATGGTTCCGAATGGCTAATTACGCTTGTGAGTCATACAAATGTTCTCGCGCACTAGCGGAACAATATACTATGTTTAAGACTCTAAGTTTATGAGTGTCTTAGAGTGTAGTGATGGCAATAGGAAAATCATGCAGCTAAAGAAAGAGCCGATCAAGAGTAAAGTGCTTCTTAACCGCTGGCGTAACGCCGTGGCGCTGGGGTTAATATGCTGTGTGAACCTTGCCATAGCCCAAGATGAGCCAGAAGAGAGAAACAATGGGCTTCTTCGGCTTCCCGTATTGCCGACATTGGAAGAGATTACTGAGACTAGCGCTTGGAGCTGGCTTGAGAACCAGCGTGACAGCGTCTCACGAAATGTATCTGGTGCTGGACGCTATCTCGATGACTGGCTTGCTGGTGACGGCGTCGGAGAGCACAGTAATCAAAGTTATCTAAGACTTCGGTTAAACCAGCAAGTAAGCGAGACGGGTGCCTATTATTCGAATGTGCGAATTAGCGGCAGAATTGATTTGCCGCGCGCGACCGAGCGTTGGAAGCTAATTTTCGAGTCAGAGCAAGTTGATCAAGAGACACTTCAAAATCAAAGGCTTAGTAATATTCGGCCGCAGGAGTTCTCCGGCGGCTTCAGCTATCAGCTTCCCGAGCGTGACGATGGATTTCGCTTCACCCATGATGTTGGCGTAAAGGGCCGAATTCCTCTGGATCCGTTCTACCGATTCAAAACGCGCTACGGACGTGACTTGAGCGAACAGTGGGGCCTAGGTGTCGATCACAGGATTTGGTATTACCATACCGAAGGTTGGGGGCAAGATGCGCGGTTGTTCTTCACGCGCAGTCTGCGCGAAGACATGTTTTTGCGTTTCGATTCAGAGGCCAATTTCAAAGACCGAGACAATGAGTTCCAGTATGCACAAACAATGGCTTTGCACAGAACACTAGGAGAGCGAGAAACGCTAACCTACGAAGCAGGGGTTATTGGGGTTAGTCAGCCCACGCCAAGAGTTGAAAGTTACTATGCGCAGAGTGTTTATAGGAAAGCGATTCACGAGGATTGGTTGGTGATGGAGTTTGTGCCGCAATTAGTGATGGAGCGCGATAATAATTGGAATCCGGACCCACGAATTCAATTTAACTTAGAAGTCTACTTCTTTGACTTCTAGATCAACGAAAACTGGCAAACGCGCCAGTTTTCGTTCTTTTCATTTATAACGGTAACTTCAGAAACGTCCCAGCTATATCAACTTGACCTTGACCCGGTTGTGAGTAGTCACAAACCCCTTGGTCAAATGTTGTTAATAGTGCTTGCCATTGAGAGTCGCTGAAGCTAACGGAGTAATCGCTCCTTGCTGGGGTTCGTAATGCACATTTAATCGTGTCATCTGCTAATGGTGCACCTGCTGCGATTCGTGGATTGCTGTGAGGAGGGTAAAGGGTATTGCACTGTCCGTTAGAGCTGAACTCGAAGGCCTCGTCAATACGCATACCTTGTTCGTCCCAGCATGCATCAACGGCTTGTTCGGGTTTGGCTTTGAGAACTCTACTTAGTGCTGGCGCTTCACTCGTATCGCTCACAAGATTGTCCAACCATTGGGTCATGGTCGCTAGGGCCAGTTCACTGACTGTCACACCTGTTTCATCTGCTGAGTAGAGCCATATGACTTGATTGTCGGCATGGCCATTGGCCTTACGCAGGCGCGCGCGAATTTGCAAGTCTCTGAAGCGGTCATGAATGTCGCCACGCGGGTCTAGATAAGGTCGAAAATGTAGAATAGGGACGCTAGCGAGACCACCACTGCCCTGATTGACACGTCCCGTATGGTAGGCCGCCTCAATACCTTCTATTTGGCCGTTGGTTCGAGTGCTCACCACCTTGCCATCGCGATCGTAGCCGCCGATATTGGCATTCAGGTCGATAAACTCGTCGACGGAAAGCAGGCCAGACTCTAATGCTTGTAAACCATATTGGATGCCAATATTGTCCAGAGCTTGAAGTGCGAAACCTGTCTCAGGGTCGCGGCCAACGCTAGTAATATTGGTGTCATAGATTGTACAGCGCGCGCCTGTAGGGTTGGTCTGTGAATGGTAGACTAGCTCTGGGGCAATTCCACAACCTTTGTCGGCGACAATGACATCGATATAAGAGCGTTCCCATGCCGCACAGGTTCCCGCAGAGAATCCTTCAATTGCCAGTTTCTGTGCCTCGCTAAAACTGTCTCCGTTGGCATCGTAATAGTGCTTCAATAAACGGCAGTCCGTAACGCCGGGGCGGACGCTGAACGAATCGGCGAAGCTCATGATAGGCAGTAAGCCATTTAGTAAACCAGGATAGTTTTGGGTAATGAGCAATTGCTGAATTGCGCCACCAGATGCGCCGCTACCGACGGTCCAAACTGGAAGGCCGTAGTTTTCGATGAAGTGTTCTTTCAGCATCATAAGGGTTTCTGCTGAAAGATTATCATTGCATTGATGCCCCATGACATTGAATGAGGAAACGATGTGAGCAAAACCCTTGCCGAGAACACTGGCATTGAGCACTGTGTCGCGTGGGCGTGAACCTTGATTGTAATTGGTACCGCAACCGCCACCGAAGGAGAACAGTAAGCGATTATTCCAACTATAATCGGGATCCCATTCGCCATAGCTTCGTTGTGGGTCATCTAGTACGGCAACATGGAAAATAGAACGATTGATAGTGCCCGATTCTACTCGCACGATGAATGGCACATCGGCACCGTCAACCATAGTAGTAGCCATATCCTCAGGATAAGGAGCCGTTACGTCACTGATATCTTTAAATTCACCACCTAGCGATTGATAGACATAGGAGACTTGTGTCTCGGCGGTGCAGGTTGCATCAAGTGGTTCTCCTAAGCCGTTTTGCGCCGTGTTACATACAAAAGGCGTGATGTGAGGGCCGGAGATGACAGGGCCAGTGATAGGGTGGTTAATCAAGCTAGTTTGAGTGCGAGTACTTCCTGCGCCATCCATTGCCAGCAGAGTATTCTCGCCAATGGCCAGACCGTCAACCAAACCTTGTAGACTATGACCGTCTAGCATCGGTGTAAAACTGTCGCTGATGTCTTCGTCATTGAGTACGACTCGAATAGTGTCAAGGTCGATGCCACTGCTGTCGATGCGCACTAGAGCATCTCCGCCAGTGATCATATCAGGGCGCGTTGAGAGGACAGTAAGCCCTAAAGATTGTGCGACTTCATTATTAGTATCGTCGTCGCTGCTGCAAGCTGTTAGCGCAAGCGCCAATACGGCAGGGCAAAGGAGATAGCGAAGGGGGGAGGGCGAATGGGTCATCGGCAATTCCTCTAGAAGCAAAGCGAATTCTAAGCACGTTGCAAGAGTATAGAGCAGATTGGGGTGGGATAATATGTCCGGTGCAGCACTGAGCTAAGCACTGCACCGGGCACACGTTACATGGAGTAGCCTTTCTCGTCGTGGTCGGAAATATCCAGACCCATTTGTTCTTCGTCATCAGTGACGCGGTAGCCAGAGGTAACGACGCCAACAAACTTGAACAAGATGATTGTGAGAACGGCGGTGTAGGCTCCCGTGGCCAAAATTCCGATTACTTGCACGCCTAATTGAGAGGCCATATTCATGCCTTCGGCATAGCCGTTACCACTGAAGACGCCTAAGTCTTGTGAAACGAAAACACCAGCGAGCAGAGTCCCAAGAATGCCACCCACTCCGTGGACAGGGAAAACATCAAGAGAGTCATCGATCTTGATCTTTTGCTTCAGATAGTAAGTTGCAGTGAAGCACAAAACGCCGCCCATTATGCCCAATACGAGCGCGCCTGCAGGACCAACAGAACCCGATGCCGGAGTGATGGTGGCCAAGCCGGCGACTAAACCGGTTACTGCGCCAAGACCACTGGGTTTGCCGTGTCGAACCCATTCGATTGACATCCAAGTCAGTGCGCCTGCCGATGCCGATAAATGGGTGACGAGAAGTGCCATGCCGGCGCTGCCATTCGCCGCTAAGGCGCTACCTGCGTTAAAACCAAACCAGCCGACCCATAGCATGCCAGCACCTATGAAGGTCATCGTTAGGTTGTGCGGCATCATAGGTGTAACTAAGAACCCTTTGCGAGCGCCAAGCATGACGGCCGTGACCACGGCTGCAACCCCTGCAGTGACATGCACGACCGTGCCACCGGCGAAATCGATTAAACCCATCTGGTACAACCAACCTTCTTCGGCCCATACCCAATGACAAACAGGAAAGTAGACAAAAACTACCCAAAGGCCACTGAACAAAAGCATCGAAGAAAACTTAATGCGTTCGGCAAATGCACCGACAATGAGTGCAGGAGTGATGATGGCAAATGTCATTTGGAACGCGACAAATAATGACTCTGGAATATCTCCCCAAATTGAATGCTGTGTCACACCATTCAAGAATGCTTTGTCTAGCCCTCCCCAAAAGCCACTTTCCGCAGGGCCAAAAGAGATGCTATAACCAGCAACCAACCAGATAACAGAGACCAGTGCTGCAATAGAGAAGCATTGCATTAATACGGATAGCACGTTTTTGCTGCGCACGAGGCCGGCATAAAAAAGTGACAGGCCAGGCACTGTCATGAACAGCACTAATGCTGTCGCGGTCAAAATCCATGCTGTGTTAGCGCCGTCAACTTGCGCCTCGGCTGCAAAGCCTGAAGTGGGAAGAAGCGTTAGTAGCGCGGTTGAAATTAAGGTGGGTGTTTTTATTATCGCCATGGGTTGATCCTTACAGAGCATCGTTACCTGTTTCACCAGTACGGATACGAATAGATTGTTCTAGTGCCGTGACGAATATTTTTCCATCACCTATTTGCCCAGTGTTTGCGGCTTTGCATATCGCTTCGATTGCTTGGTCGACAATTTCGTCGGCGACGGCAATTTCCACTTTAGCCTTGGGAAGAAAGTCGATGACATATTCTGCGCCTCGGTAAAGCTCAGTATGTCCCTTTTGACGCCCAAAGCCTTTGACCTCTGTGACAGTCATGCCATTGATGCCGAGTTCCTGAAGGGACTCTCTAACATCGTCAGATTTGAAAGGTTTGATAATTGCGGTAATTAGTTTCATGCATATTCTCCAGCAGCGTTAATTGGCATGCGTCGCTTCAGTGCACTGAGTTGCATTGCTATCCAAATAAGTAGCCAATAGAGGGTGGGCGTAACTCGATGGAAAGCATAGCAAGTTCGTACTTTAACAGCGGGCAAACTTTACCATGCCGCTCCGAAAAGCACCAACCCCGTGCGCGCGCCCTGGAATGAGTCTAGCGATGCACAATAATGGTGCATCGCTAGGTTGCAAGTTGTGGTTTAGGCAGTATTGCTTTGTAAGTTTTGACAGCTCGAATTAACGGCAGCATGATTAGCAGAAACATCAGTAAAGAACTGAAGCCAAGCATATTAAGAGCTGTCGACAAACCACGAGTTTGGGCTATGTGTCCAAGAAAGGGACCCGTCAGTACAAACCCAAACCTAAATGTTAGGCTCGTAAGTGAATTGACCGTAGCACGAACACTACCGGGTACTCTTCTGTTTAATGCGTTTACTAGGGTCACTTGATAAAGACCACGACAGAAAAACACAATAAAGCACAATGCAATTCCATACCAACCGTTTAGCCATGCCATGCCGAAATGCGCCACTATCGGCAGCAATCCGATCATAAGTAAAGCAAATACAGCGCCTTTATGTTTTTCGACGGCGTGACCGAAATGACTGGCGATACCAACGGTAATGTTTTGCGCAAACCACAACACCCCGAACATCATTAGCGACAGACCTCGCTCTTGCCAATACGGCTGGATCAGCCATACAACTTGAAATGTGCTCAAATTGTATAAAGGAATGGCAAAAAATACGTGACGCAATAGTTTGTCTCCTCTGAGAACGTGGTGATAGATCCCCTTAAAGTTCAGAGGCGTCTTTTGTTCAGACTCTCGCACTATCGGTGGTTCAATAATCATTAACGCCAGCGCTAGACAAATCCACGCAAGTGGTGTTTGTGCTAGCAGAATAATGTCGAAAGACCAGAGCGCAAGCGCACCGCCTAACAAGGCGCCAGCACCTGCCGCAAAAGCTTTAGTAGAGGTTAAATGCGCGATGCTGCTGCTTTGTTCATCGTCCTTAGCGTTTAGAGATTGCTCGGAATCATAGAGCAGGGCTAGATCTGCCCCCGACATCATGCTGGCAGCAATACCAAGCACAAACTCGAACAAAGCCAAACCCAAAAAGCCATCTGCAAATAATAAGCATAGCGACCCCACCCCGTGTGCAAAACTCCCAACTAGAAGCACAGTGCGACGGCCGAGTTTGTCTGCAAGATAGCCTGAAGGGGCCTCAAGTAACATTATTGTTCCGGCAAAGATCGCTTGCAGATAAAATATCTGTGCAATTGTGAGACCTTTGGATTCAAAGAAAGGCACTAGAACAGGTGCAATAAGCATGAATGCATGGAAGAATGCTAATGCGTAGATCACACGAATATTGCGTCTTAGCGCTAAGTTTAAGGCGGTATTTTCATTCCTTGTGTTTTCTGTGGACATAGGTCCCCCTGTACTCGGCCTCTTTTTAGGCAGCACTTTTTTTCGAGAAAAGAAAAAGGCCTCTAAATTCAATGGGAACTTAGAGGCCTTTTTTAATGCAAAACTATTTGAATCAAAAATCTACTCTAAATGGACCCCCCAGGTCTTCATGCCACGCACGCACGACAGATGCGCAGCTGTGATAGCTGAGTTCTGTGGCGCTGTGTTGTAATGGGCTTGTTGAGTAAACATTTTTCGGTTCTTTGTGGTTGAAATTTAAGTGGCGAATTTTATGCCTAATATTTTTTATGTCAAGCAATAAAAAACGGGCGGTTTAAAAAATTGTTTTTGTGCCTGCAACCATGAAGATATACAGCGCAGTGATGATGGCTAGAATAAAGGCGATCATTCTGCTTTTCGATGTTTGTGCAGTGCGCATAACGACGACGCCCAATCCAATATACACTATTAAGCCCAGTATTTTTGCCCCTACCCATGGAGCGACCCACGGGTATTGCCCAGACATGACTACTAATGTGATGGCGCTAAGCAATAACACTGTGTCCACTATGTGTGGAAGAACTTTAACAAGTTTCTTCTCGACGAGCGGAGACTCTTTGATTTTCAATACCCCTCGAGCAATAAACCCGAGCACTGAAATCATTGCGCAGCTCATATGAATGATTTTTACCAATGTATACATGATGTCCTTTCTACTCCTAATTGACTGATGGAACGAATTCTTTAAGTGCTGGCGATAATAGAGGAAAACACTGCGAATAGGAAAACTTTAGTGTGTCGATTTGATTCAGCTTTGATTCATCCGCGATGCTTAAGATGGCTTTAACCATGAGTTTTAGGCTTATGGGTTCTTTTACTAATAATAAACGCAGGGGAAAACACAATGTGGATAAGGCTGTTGCTAGTGTTTGGAATGTTATCGATGACAGGGTGCTTGTTTACGGTTGACTCGGACACTCACACGAGTAGTGCAAGTTGGAGTCAAGCGGAAGTTTCAAGAATACAGCGTGGGCAGACGAGTGCATCGTGGGTGCGGAGCAACTTTGGTGAACCTGGCCGTAGGACGCAGTTTGAAGATGGTTCACAGCTTTGGCATTACAGCAATCGCAGCGAAGTCGAAACCGAGCTTGGTTTATTTCTACTATTTCATATAGATGTTGAGAAAACCAAAGAGAGTCAGCTTTCGATAGAGATCACTGATAATGTCGTGACAGATTATTGGATCGAAGATAGTCGCTTCTAAGATTTCGATCTTAGTCGACTTGCAGGGCATCTTCGCGGATGCTGTCCAACCAGGGCTGAAGCTCAGCCCAATTGATAGGGAAGACGTGGTTGGCATTAGGTTGAAGCTTCGCATTGACCTTTGCCCCCGCGTCTGTGAGCTGCCGAATCAGTGTTGGCAATTCTTTGTTCCAGCGTAGGAAATCATTCTCGCCAATGCGCACGTAAACGGGTAAGCCGTCGAAATGACCAATCTTATCTTCGTCTTTGATAATGCCAGGCACAGCGACGACGCCTAGATAATTCTCTGGATGTTGGCTGGCAAGCTCCAACGCGGAGCTACCGCCATTGGACACGCCGACTAACAAGGTTTTGCCTGGCTGAATGGCGCTCGACTTCTGCAGGCTGGCAATGACTTCAGGGATTCGTTCACCGCTTGCTCCGAAAAAACCATCGTCGTTCGGAGAGACTGGCACGGCAATCGCCCAACCTTGATTTGCTAATTCGTGACCAAGCCAGAATTGCGCGCGCACAACATACTCATTGGCCGTACCACCTGACATTAATACGGTTAGCGGCCACGGGCCTTCGCCAAAATCTTTTGGGTAGAAAACAAAGACTTTGATAGTGCTGCCGTCCGCAACGGTGACGAGTTCTTCCGAGCCATGGAGAAAGGCGGGAAATAACAGAACTACGAAAATGAATTTTCGAAATAGGCGCATAGGGCTCTTGGCTAAAATTAGATTATTATCAATTCTAGCAGCATAGCGCTGCTCCCGCGGGGGAAATTCGATAAAACGAGGGGCAAAATAGGGCAGTGCCATTGCTGCACTGTTTTAGTTCGGCTCCGGTGCTATTCGAACCTTTACCGCCTTGAATGAGGGGGTATGGCTGCGTGGGTCCACATTGAGCGGGACAAGTACGTTGGCCTCAGGAAAATAAGTCAGCAGATTGCCTTGGCGAATATTGAAGGCGCGTAGGGTGAGTGACCGCATACTTCCAGTGTCATTGTCGAGCCGTACTCTCATCCCTTCTTTGAATCCCTCTTTTGCTATGTCCTCAGGGTGCATTAGGACAACGTTGCGGGAGCTCTGGCCTCGATAGACATCGTCATCTGAATACACAATGGTATTGAATTGCCCTTCGCTGCGAACGCTACTGAGAGTGTAGTTATGCGAGTCTTGTCGTTTTGGCGCAGCCGATTTGGCCGGCACACGAAAGTTTGCTTTTCCATCAACGGTATTGAAGCGTGGCTGGTTAAGGTGGCGCCCTTGCACATGGAACTCTTCCTTTACCTGATCGAGCTGATTAATAGGAGAGTACCCTGGGATTGCCTTGGCAATGGCGCTACGAATTTCATGATGATTACGGAATACGGTGAAATCGAGTGTTTCCTTGTCGATCACTTGCGCTGCAATGCTGCTGATTAAATCAACTTCAGAGCGTAAATCCTCGATGCGTTCTAGGCCACCATCACTCAGACGCACGTAATTAAACATCGACTCTTGTGTTGTAGCTTGCTGTTCTTCGTCTCTGACGCGAATAGGAAGTACTAGACTCTCTTCCCCTATGCCGTGCACATGGCTGAGGTTAAGACTAGAGCTAATTTGTACTTTGAATGGGATGTTTGCTAGCGCTTTGTCTGCATAAGTAGAGTCGGGGCTAGCCGCATACAGATTGCCACCTAAAAGAAAGGCGAAATCGACCTCGCCATTGTGGGCGGCGTGCACGCAGGCCATGGTGTCCATACCCTGACTCGACGGTAAACGAATGTTTAAATGGGTTTCGAGGTTTTCGAATACCTGTTGTTTGAGGGCTGGGGTGACTCCCATCGAACCAACCCCCTGTACATTGCTATGTCCGCGCAGTGGCAATAGGCCGCTGCCAGTTTTTCCAATCATGCCGCGCAGCAGCGCGAGATTGCTAATCGCTTCGATATTTTCTGTGCCATGGCTGTGGTGGGTGACACCCATCCCCCAACTAAACACGCTGCGCTGAGAGTCAATCAAGCGCTGTGCTACCTCACGAATCTGGGCTTCTTCGACACCGCTTTGGCTCACCAAGTCGGGCCAGTTCAAGCTTTGGATGTGAGCGCTATATTCATCAAAGTGCTTGCAGTGTTCGGTGATGAAATTTGTATCTTCGCCGCCTGCGGCTAACACAGCCTTGGCGATTGCTTGTAAAAGGGCAAGGTCTCCTCCTACGTGGGGTTGTACATAAAGCGATGCGATTTGCGCGCCCCCGGCAATCATAGAGCGAAAATTACTGGGTGAGGCAAAGCGCAGCAGGCCGGGTTCGCGCGCTGGGTTAATGATGATGGCCTCTCCGCCACGGCGTCTGCACTCGATCAAGACTTTCAGGAAACGGGGGTGATTAGAGGCGGGGTTGGCGCCAATTACTACGATAGTGTCGGCGTGTTCTAGGTCGGCGTATTGTACCGTTGCTGTGCCGGTCCCGATGCTAGCTTGTAAGCCAACCCCAGAGGCTTGGTGGCAATAGTAAGAGCAATTATTGATGTGGTTGCTGCCAAACAGCCGCGCAAACAATTGCAGGATGAATGCGGCCTCATTAGAGGAGCGTCCAGAGCTGTAAAAAAAGCTGCGATTCGGCTCCGTCTGTTGCATTTTATTGCTTATACGGCCGATCGCTTGATCATAAGTAATAATGCTGTAACGGTCAGCCCCTGGTGCTTTGTACAAAGGATGCGCTAGTCGGCCCAGGGCTTCTAGCTCTCTTGCGCTTAGCTGCTGCAGTTCCTTGATGCTGTTATCGGTAAAAATAGCGCTAGGGATAGCAGCGCGCATATCGCCAGACTGCGCTTGAATATTTTTGTTGCAGATCTCGATACCGCTACTGTGTTCATTGTGCAAGCCGCCTCTTTGGCCACCCGTACCGAAAGCACATGCCTTACAAGTATTTTTGGAGCGTACAGCTTGCGCAAGGCGCCTAGGGCCTACGTTTCCCGCTAGTGAGAGCACGTATTTGACTGCTTTTAGACCACCGCCTATGGGGAGGTTTTCATCATCATTGTGAGTGTGTTTGCTCATAAGCTACTCTTTGCGCCGCACTTCTCTAGAGGCCAATGACTTCCATACGTTCGCTGTCAGCCACTGTGACTCTTATGCCATCGACGGTGGTAAAAGCGCGTTCTTCCAATTCGCTTTTTTGTACCTGATAGGTCACGGGGTTTTGCGAGCCGTCCCGATGTAATAATACTGTGACTAAACGATGATCGTCTTGCCAACGCAGATAATAGAGGTACGAGCCGGAGCCAATCATCATTACTAAGAATAGATAGGCGGCGAAACGGTAGTCGTTTAGAGCGGGAGGTGCCGATTCTGTTTTGGGGCTGACAGGGGCGGGTTTTTGCGCTTGGCGTCTCTCCTGCTCACGATTTCTGCGAATCCACAGAAACCCTAATAAAATGATGACGATGGTAAATAAGATCTTACCCAACATTGGGGGGCTGCTCTTTTTGCTGCATGAATGTACTTGTGGCGCATCATAACAGTCGTTTTTGCACCAATGCTAGCAAGGGCGCCTAGCTTGGATTGTCGCGCAGTGTTACGCAGTGTAATAATAAGCTGCGTAGTCCCACTAATTAATAAGAAAAAGGAACACTATGAAAGCTGTTGGCGTCCATAATTCCCTACCTGTCGTTGAGCCCAATGCCCTAGAAGATGTCGATATACCAGCACCCGTTGCTAGCGGGCGTCAACTCTTAGTGCGTGTGCGGGCTATTTCGGTAAATCCAGTAGACACCAAGATTCGCATGACGGCAGGGAGTCGTTTGGATTTTCCTCGTATTCTAGGTTGGGACTGTGCTGGAATCGTCGAGAGTGTTGGCGAGCAAAGCGCTGACTTTAAACCTGGTGATCAAGTCTACTACGCGGGCGATGTGACACAGCCGGGCTGTAATAGTCAATTCCATGTCATTGACGAACGCTTGGTGGGGAAAAAGCCGGCGTCCCTAAGTTTTGAGGATGCGGCGGCTATGCCGTTGACTACTATCACAGCCTGGGAGGCGATGTTCGAGCGCATGGGCATCCCGATGGATCCTGAGACCAATAAAGATCGCTCTATTTTAATTATTGGTGGTGCTGGCGGCGTGGGCTCAATTGCCATTCAGTTGGCCAAGAAGCTTGCAGGTTTAAAGGTGTACGCGACTGCCTCGCGCCCCCAGAGTGAGCAGTGGTGTCGTGAAATGGGTGCGGATGCCGTGCTCAACCATCGCGAAGAGCTAGAGGATGAGTGCAAACGTAATGGTATTGAGGGGGTCGATTATATTCTTTGCCTAGTTGGGACAGCACAGTATTGGCGCGCTATGGCTGATATTATTCGACCGCAAGGAAAGCTGTGTTTGATTGTCGACACGGAGTCCAACCAACCGGTGAACATCAATCTCTTTAAGCCGAAAAGTGTCGCTATCACTTGGGAGTTCATGTTTACCCGTGCGCGGTTTCAGACTGCCGATATGGCAGAGCAGGGCGCCCTACTAACGCGGGCTGCCGCATTATTCGATCAAGGGGAGCTGCGACATACGCGCACGGAGCATTATGGTGACTTGTCGGCCACGAATCTGCTCAAAGCCCATGCTAAACTTGAGTCTGGGTCGATGATCGGTAAATTAGTGTTGAGTGTTGCCTAGTAGCAGGCAAGTGAAAGTAGCCCTAGGAGGGCAAAATGGATAGGCTTTTTGGAATATTTCAATTGCTGTTTGCAGGAGTTTTCGCGGCCACAGCTTTAGGGACTTTCGTCAACATGATCTTTATTTCCACACGTCCAGAGACGATTTCCGTCGTAAACGCCATCGTCGGGCAGACGATTATGATTGTCTGCCTATTGGCCTTGTCCCGCCTCTTGTTTAAGAAAGGCACAGAGCGAGTCCGCCCGAAAGAATAAGTTTTTGGGGCTGACACGGCTAACAGGGTATAATCGCGCACTTTTATTTCCCTAGGCACTCTTTGTGGCACCGACTATGCAAATCATAGAGGAGACGAGCGGTTTCCTTGCCCAACATAAAGGCTGTGTAGCGACTATCGGCAAATTCGATGGCGTACACACTGGGCACCAGTTGATAATTCAACAGCTGCGCAATAAGGCATCTGAATTGCAATTGCCGTCGGTCGTCATTCTCATCGAGCCTCACCCAGAGGAGTTTTTCGCGGTCAGTCCTCAGGATTGTCCTGCGCGCTTAAGTGAACTGGAAGAAAAGCTTGAACTACTAGCGGCTTTAGGGGTCGACGTTGTTTACAAGCTCAAATTCAATGATGCTCTGCGTCAGCTCAGTGCGCAGGAGTATATTGAAAGCATTCTAGTCAATGGGCTAGGGGTGGCAGCGCTCATCATCGGCAACGATTTCCGTTTTGGTCATCAGCGACGGGGCGATTTCGCCATGCTGAAGGAATTCGGAGCAAAACATGGGTTCGAACTCATTGAAACTACCAGTTGTGAGCATGAAGGGGTGCGGATCAGCAGCACCTATGTTAGGCAACAGTTACAGGCTGGGGAATTTGATCTGGTTGAACTATTGCTTAATCGCCCCTACGGTATCTCGGGGACAGTGGTAATGGGGCAGCAACTTGGGCGTGACTTAGGGTTTCCAACTTGCAATGTAAAATTGAATCGCAAGAGTTTGCCTCTGCATGGGGTATACGCCTGCGACGTCAAGGTAGACAATGTCGATATGGCCGAGCGTTTATTGAAAGGGGCCGCCAACATTGGCTATCGACCCACCGTCTCGGAAGGCAACAAAGCTATTTTAGAGGTGCACTTGCTAGATTTTGACAGCGACATATACGGGGAGCGTATTACAGTGATTTTTCGGCAGAAAATAAGGGAGGAGCGAAAGTTTGAGTCTTTAGAAGCACTACAAACTTGTATCGCTATTGACGTGCAATCTGTACGTGAATTTTTCGCCAAAGACATGCCTTTATAGCAATACGCTAGAGGCCGAAAGAATACTGCTAATACAGCACACAGAATATAGGTAAGAGTAATGACGACTGATTATAAAAACACCCTGAATTTGCCGCAGACGGCGTTTCCAATGAAGGCAAGCCTTGCTCAGCGTGAGCCACAGATGTTGGCACGTTGGCAGGAAATGGATCTTTACGGCTTGATACGCAAGCAAGCCAAAGGCCGTCCTAAGTTCGTTTTGCATGATGGCCCTCCCTACGCAAACGGGCCCTTGCACTTGGGGCACACCGTTAATAAGTCTTTGAAAGACATGATTGTGAAGTCTAAAACCTTGGCCGGCTTCGATGCCCCCTATGTGCCTGGTTGGGACTGTCACGGTCTGCCTATCGAACATAATGTTGAGAAGAAATTGGGAAAGGCAGGCAAGAAAGTCTCCTATTCTGAGTTTCGCAAGGCTTGCAGGGCTTACGCGACGAAACAAGTTGAAATTCAAAAACAAGACTTCGTAAGGCTAGGGGTTTTGGGTGAATGGGATAATCCTTATTTGACCATGAATTTCAAAACCGAAGCCGATACGGTGCGCGCTCTTGGAAAAATTGCGGCCAATGGTCACCTAGTAAAAGGTTTTAAGCCTGTGTACTGGAGTGTCGTTGGTGGTTCTGCCTTGGCAGAGGCTGAAGTCGAATACCAAGATAAAACCTCATTCGCCATCGATGTGCGCTTCGCCGTTGTTGAGAAAGAAAAGTTTCTTGCGCCGTTTGGGAAAGTGCCAGAGGATTTAGGTGAACGGGCATTGTCGGTAGTAATATGGACAACGACTCCTTGGACTCTGCCTTCCAATCAAGCGGTGAGCCTCAACGCAGAGCTCGATTATGCTTTGGTCAATTGTGAGTTCGACAATGGGCCGGAAACGATCGTTGTTGCCGCCGATATGGTCGAAGATGTCATGGCGCGCTATGGCTGCGAAGCCTATGAGGTGGTGAGCAAAGCGAAAGGCGCTGCATTAGAGCTGATGGCACTCGCGCACCCCTTTGTGGCACGTCATGTGCCGATCATCCTAGGTGATCACGTGACCACTGATGCTGGTACTGGTGCCGTGCATACGGCCCCCGATCATGGCGTTGATGACTTCAATGTTGGCCGTACTTACGGTTTGGCGACGTTAAACTTGATCGATGATGACGGTATCTTTACTGCTGCTGCGGGCGAGTTCGCTGGCGAGCATGTCTATAAAACGGACGAGCGTGTGATCGAAGTGTTGAAGCAACGCAAGGCGCTGTTGTCACTCAATAAGATCGTCCACAGCTATGCGCATTGTTGGCGTACAAAAACGCCTCTAATCTATCGTGCAACTCCACAATGGTTTATCAGTATGACTGAAAACGGTCTGCTTGAGTCTGCATTAGATGCTGTTGGCAAGGTGCAGTGGATCCCGGATTGGGGCAAGGCGCGTATCGAGTTGATGCTCAAAGGTAGCCCGGATTGGTGTGTTTCACGGCAGAGAACTTGGGGTGTGCCAATCACGCTGTTCGTGCACAAAGAAACTCAGCAATTGCATCCTCGCACAGAAGAATTAGTAGAAGAGGTGGCGCTTCTCATAGAAGAGAAGGGCATCGATGCTTGGTTCGAGTTGAGTGCAGAAGATATCTTAGGGGATGAAGCCGCGCACTATAGCAAAGTCACCGATACGCTCGATGTGTGGTTCGACTCAGGCGTGACACATTATTCAGTGCTTCAGCAACGAGAAGAGTTAAGCTATCCAGCGGACTTATATTTAGAGGGCTCTGACCAGCATCGCGGTTGGTTCCAGTCGTCCTTGAAGACGTCAATCGCCATGAATGGGCAAGCACCGTACAAACAAGTGCTTACGCATGGGTTCACAGTGGATTCGGACGGGCGCAAAATGTCCAAGTCCTTAGGCAATACGATTTCGCCGCAAGAAGTGTTCAAAGAGTACGGGGCCGACATCTTACGACTATGGGTAGCTTCAACGGATTACCGTGGTGAGATGACGGCGTCGAAAGAGGTCTTGAAGCGCGTCGCAGATTCCTATCGTCGCATTCGCAATACGGCGCGTTTTCTCTTATCGAATTTGTCAGGGTTCGATCCAAAAGAGAATCTTTTGGCGCCTGAGCACTTATTAGCCTTGGACTATTGGATCACTCGTCGTACGCAAATATTGCAGAAAGAGGTGCAAGAAGATTATCACCACTATCACTTCCTCGGCGTGTACCAAAAAGTGCATAACTTCTGTGTTATCGAGTTAGGCAGTTTCTATCTCGATGTCATCAAAGATCGCCAGTACACAACGAAAGAGGACAGTCTTGCGCGTCGCTCCACGCAGACAGCGCTCTACCATATCGTTGAGATATTGAGCCGCTTGGTCGCACCAATATTGAGTTTTACCGCTGAAGAGATCTGGTCGAGCATTCCAGGTGAGCGTGCGGAGTCTGTATTGCTAACGCAACACAGCGATGGCTTAGCCTTACTGCCCGAGGCCGAAAACATGAACGATGCGTTCTGGGATCAGGTGATGTCAGTCAAGAACGCGGTGAATAAAGAGCTCGAAAAACAGCGTGCTGAGAAGCTCATTGGGTCGGCATTAAGTGCAGAGGTAACGCTATATTGTAGCGATGAACTGCGCCTTGTGTTGTCACAACTCGATGATGAACTTCGCTTTGCCTTGATGGTATCAGAGGCGCAAATACTACCGATCGCGCAAGGCAGTGATGCAGCAGAAACAGAAGTAGAAGGCTTGCGTCTGCTAATTAAGGCATCCGCCAATGTGAAGTGTGTGCGTTGTTGGCACCACCGTGCAGATGTCGGGAGCAATAATGAGCATCCCGAACTGTGTTCGCGCTGTGTAGAAAATATCGTTGGGGAAGGAGAGAATCGTCTCTATGCCTGAGCAAGATAAACATGCCACTGCCACCAGTGCGAAAGCATTGGTGGCAGCGGGTAGCAAGGTGACCTTGAATTTTTCACTGGCCCTGGCTGATGGCACACTAGTCGATAGTAACTTCGATAAACCGCCAGCCAGCTTTGTGGTGGGCGATGGCAGCTTATTGCCTGGGTTTGAAGAAGCTCTATTTGGAAAGGGCGCCGGCGACGTTGTTGATGTTTTGTTGCCTGAAGAGCAAAGTTTTGGCGCCATCAATCCTGAAAATGTACAAGTGTTGCCAAGACGCAAGTTTGCTCGATTGCTTGCCAATTCAACGGACCCTGTTGTTGAAGGCACGGTGTTGTCATTCGCAGATGCTGGTGGCTTCGAGATACCTGGAGTAGTCAAATCGATAGATGAAGATACTCTGGTGATGGATTTCAATCATCCCTTAGCGGGGCGCGAGATTCGGTTTCAAGCAAAGATTGTGTCAGTGATTCCTGCCGATGTGCAGGTCATGGAGATTCGCTAATGAGTGCAGTGCAACATGTTGAGCCAAAAGTGCAAAGTAATTCTGCGCAGGTAAAGCTGGCCAATCCGCGTGGGTTTTGTGCTGGGGTTGATCGTGCGATTGATATCGTGAACCGTGCATTGGACATCTATGGCGCACCGATCTACGTGCGCCATGAAGTCGTTCATAATAAGTTTGTCGTCGATACGTTGCGACGACGTGGGGCAATCTTTGTTGATGAGCTTAATGATATACCCTCGGTCGATGCCAAGGGCCGCTCGTCAATTGTCGTATTCAGTGCTCACGGTGTTTCACAATCGGTAAAAGAAGATGCAGAGCACCGTGGTTTTAAGGTGTTTGATGCGACCTGTCCGCTAGTAACAAAGGTCCATCTAGAAGTAATTGGCTTTAGCAATGCGGGCAGAGAATGCGTGTTGATCGGCCACGAGTTTCACCCCGAAGTCGAAGGTACGATGGGGCAGTACGATGATAGTGCTGGCGGTAAAATCTACCTCGTGGAATCGGTTGAAGATGTAGAGACTTTAGAGGTAAATGATCCTTCGAAACTCTCTTATGTCACTCAGACAACGCTCTCTATGGATGATACCTCACGCATCATCGATGCATTGCGTAGTCGTTTTCCTTTGATTGAGGGGCCGCGCAAAAAAGACATTTGCTATGCTACGCAGAATCGTCAAGATGCAGTGAAGCAGCTCGCTTTAGAGTGTGAACTGCTATTGGTGGTGGGATCACCCAATAGTTCGAACTCAAATCGACTCAAAGAATTGGCTGAGCGTCTAGGGTGTGAATCCTATTTGATTGATAGTGTAGATGATGTGCAGCCTCATTGGTTTGAAAATAAAACCCGCTTTGGTGTCACCGCAGGAGCCTCAGCTCCTGAAGTGTTGGTCCAACAAGTGGTGAAAAAGCTGCAACAAATTTGCAAACAAGAGCCAGAAGAGCTCAAAGGTGTTGAAGAGAATATTGTTTTCAGTATGCCTAAAGAGCTGCGGCGCTAATTAGACTGATTGGTTTTAATTAACTCGCGTATAGAATTTGGCGCAGCCAAATTTTTCGCAACAATTTCTGGTGAATCCCCAGCGGTGTACAACTCCACTGTGCCGGTATCAAACATGCGGTTCAGCAAACTTTGATTGATCCGCACAGTGCGTATGCCGTCTAAATCAATTTCTGCATTTGTGCGGCTTAAAATTCCTTTTGAATAAAGCACGTGGTCTTTTGAGATACTAAAAGTGGTTGTGCGCACTAATAAAAACCAATAGATAAAGATGAAGATGCCTATGCCGACAGGGATAAGGATCAAGGCGAGAAGGAAACCTAAAGGGTTTGCTCTAAACATCACGGGGTTTGTCTTGAATAATTCTGTCATTGGTAGTCTCTGAACGTTTTGGATTTATTGTAAATATTTAGGATTGCGCTTCTTCTGCTCGCCTCGCATTGCGGCCTCCCAAGAGCGTCGTGCCCACTGAGCTGCGAGTTCTTGGTCATCGAACAAATCGTCCGGTGCTTGATAATACGATATGGCCATTAATTTACCACCCTTTTCATAGTGAAATTTTCCGAGGCCAAGTGCCTCGAATTGACTTGCATTTTCAGCGTCGGCTTTAAGATAGACTACGCCATCGGCCACCAACGCAAACATGAGTGAGTCAAAATAGAGCCCATGGCCGCCAAACATGCGTTTAGCGCTGATAGCCCCCATGCCCGAGAACACATCTTGCAAGTATTCAATATAGTCATCCATTTCGTTTGCTCTTCGGTTTCGGTGACCTCGATTGCTAGAGCCGGTCAGTATAAAAGTAAATAACTTGTCTGACACCTTGCTATAGCTTGGTTATACTGTTTTTGATGTATGCGTAAATAACAATAAGGAATTCGTATGGTCATCTATGGTGTTGCATTATTAGCCGCATGTCTTGTCACTGGCTTGTATGCTGGTGAGTTGTTAGGGCAGCTCTTGGGGGTGCAGGCAAACGTCGGTGGCGTGGGAATAGCCATGCTGTTGTTGGTGTTGATTGCTGGGTCGCGCCGCATGAGAGCACTGGTGACAGGGGCCTCGGGCGAGGGTATAAAGTTCTGGAGTGCAATGTATATTCCCATTGTGGTTGCTATGGCGGCAAGTCAAAACGTTGTCGCCGCGGTAGATGGTGGGATGTTGGCCCTAATAGTTGGTGTGTTAGCCGTTATCGTAAGCTTTTTACTGGTGCCGTTGATTAGCCGAATTGGGGGGGGAGGAGCACCTTTGCCTCCGCTTAATGAAGCACAAGAGCCCGTCAAGAGAGAAGGTGTGTGATGGAAACTTTGGCTGATGTATTGCGCGCAAATGGCCTGATCGTTGCGTTCATGGTTGTAGGAATAACAGTTTACCTCTCCTATGTGATTTCTAAGCGATTAACCTATGGGAGAATTCACGGCTCGGCGATCGCCATTTTGCTAGGGCTCGTAGCGGCGTATTTTGCAGGTCTTGAGACAGAAGGGCGCCGAGGGGTTGCTGATATTGGAATTCTTGCAGGTGTTGGAGTAATGGGCGGAGGCATGATGCGTGATTTTGGCATCGTTTCTACGGCATTCGGTGTCCAATTTAGTGAGTTAAGCAAGTCGGGTTTGGCTGGCATTGTGTCCATTTTTTCGGGTGTATTCGTGTCATTCCTAGTAGGGGCAATCGTAGCTGTGTCTTTTGGCTATAGTGACGCCGAAAGCATTACCACTATTGGGGCTGGCGCTGTTACCTATATTGTTGGGCCTGTGACTGGCACCGCAATCGGCGCGAGCTCAGATGTGATCGCCTTGAGTGTTGCCGCGGGAGTGGTAAAGTCAATCTTGGTGATGATTGGTACTCCGATGGTGGCCTCTAAAATTGGTCTTAATAATCCCCACTCAGCCATGGTTTTCGGCGGGCTGATGGGCACTACAAGTGGTGTGGCTGGTGGTTTGGCAGCGACCGATCCACGGCTCGTTCCCTATGGCGCTATGACCGCAACTTTCTACACCGGTGTTGGCTGCCTATTAGGACCATCAGTATTGTATTTTTCTGTGCGCGCTTTTGCGTAAGCTTGATTGCAAATTCGGATTCTATTTATGAATACAACGTCTAACATGCGGCCCTTTCCCGCGATTAATTACAGTAATGAACAGGTGGCTCTACAAGACGGTGCCACACTCTGGACTTATACGGAGCTGCGGCAACGAATTGATCGTTTCGCTAGCGGTCTACTTGGGAAAAGCAGAGACCTGAAAGAAGAGCGCATTGCGTTTTTTATTCCCGCTAGTGTGGATTATGTCACAACCCTCTTAGGGGTTTGGCGCGCCGGTGGGATTGCAGTGCCGTTGAATACGGCATCGGCCATGCCGGAGCTAGAACATGCCTTGAGTAGTGCTGGTGTGACACGTCTGGTTCTAAGCATCACTTCGAACCCCGAATCGTTAGTGCCCCTTCATAGTTTATGTAAGGCCCTTAAGATCAAGGTGGTTACCGTCACAGAATTACTTAGCGATAAAATTACGGTGATGCCCGAGCTTGAGATTGAGCGTAGGGCGATGATTCTATTTACTAGCGGTACGACCAATAAGCCAAAAGGCGTAGTGAGCACTCACGCCAATATTCGTGCGCAGATACTTGCTTTGTTAGAGGCTTGGAAATGGCAATCCGATGATGTGATTCCTTTGTTCCTGCCTTTGCATCATATACATGGGATTATAAATGTTTTGTGTTGTGGCCTGTGGATTGGTGCGAAAATTTCACTTTATCCCAAATTCGATATGACCCGAATTATGGCAGACGTCGAAGCGCATGATTACACCGTCTTTATGGCAGTGCCTACCGTTTACGTGAAAATCATCTCGCATCTAGATACGTTGTCGCTTCAAAAACAAGAACGTATTTGTGCTGGGTTTAAAGCCATGCGTCTTAATATCAGTGGATCAGCCGCCTGCCCAGTTAAACTTTATAAACAATGGCAAGAATTAACAGGGCAGACTCTTCTAGAGCGTTACGGCATGACTGAAATAGGCATGGGAATCTCCAACCCATACCATGGCGAGCGCCGAGCCGGTGCCGTGGGTAAACCATTACCAGGCGTGACAGTGGCACTATTTGACGAAGCAGGAAAAATAATTGAAGGAGATGATGTGCCCGGCGAGATTCGCATAAAAGGAGACAATGTGTTTCTAGAGTATTGGGGAAACCCTAGGGCTACGAAAGAAGCCTTCATTGATGACTGGTTTTGCACAGGCGATGTAGCAGTGCGAGAGACCGGATATTACCGAATCATGGGTCGCTCTTCTGTCGATATTATCAAATCGGGTGGGTATAAATTATCCGCTTTGGAGATCGAAGATACTTTACTGACCCACCCCAAGATTGCAGAGTGTGCGGTGGTTGGGATGCCGGATGAAACTTGGGGCGAGGCGGTAACGGCGTTTGTCGTGTTGAAAGAGGGAGAAACACTAGACTACAAGGACCTGAAGTTTTGGTGTGAAACGCGCATGTCATCTTACAAAGTGCCTAAAACCCTGAAATTGCTAGAGAGCCTGCCACGTAATGCCATGGGGAAAGTGATGAAGCCTGCTCTGAAAAAGTTGTGAGTCTGGGGGACGTGTGCCTTCTTGAATTAATTTTCAAGCGACGGTAGCCACTCTAGTCACTTGACCGAAGCCAGTATCTTTGTGGTAACGTAAGTGCCTGTTCGGAACACAGGCGAGGGGACGACCCCAACGCTGCTTTTTACTCGCGGGACGGCCCGACAATACAGGATATCGTATGATTTGGGTCATTGTATTTATCGCGGGGATTTTGGAAATCGTTTGGGCTGTGGGACTTAAGTATACCGATGGCTTCACTCGTCTGTGGCCTAGTATGCTGACGCTTGTGGCCATGGCCGCTAGTTTTTTCCTTCTGAGTATTGCAATGCGCTCTCTGCCAATCGGGACGGTTTATGCTGTCTGGGTCGGGGTCGGTGCTGTGGGGACTGCTATCGTCGGTGTGCTCCTTTTCGCAGAGCCTTTTAGCTTGGCGCGAATATTAAGCATCCTGATTATTGTCGTGGGCATTGTCGGCCTAAAATTGACCGCCTAAGCAAGAAAAATTCGTGTCACATTCTGAATGTAGAACACTTTTGTCTTTTGACTTTATAGAGAATGAAAATGAGCACAAAACCGAATGTAATTATCTCAACACTGGACGCAGAGCGCCTAGAGAAAATTATAGATGCATTGCCACACAGCGCTAGCAATATCGCAGAAAGCTTAGTGGAGGAGTTGGCGAGGGCGGAATATGTTGATCCGCACTCTGTTCCACCGACAGTTGTTACAATGAATTCGACTGTGCGTTTTAAAGTCGAGTCTTCAGATGAAGAGTTTTGTATGACGTTGGTGTATCCAAAAGATGTGGATGGGTCTGGAAGTAAAATCTCGATTCTCGCACCAGTGGGCAGCGCTATGATCGGATTGTCCGAGGGCGATGCAATTGTTTGGCCTAAGCCCGGAATGGGGGAGTTCAATGTACGTATTGAAGAGATCACCTACCAACCTGAGCGAGCAGGCGAGTTTCATCGATAGTCTTGGAGCCTTTGAGTCCTCATGGCAGAAATAAAATTTACCGACAATGAGAAAGCCGTCATTGTGGCGAAGGTACGGCAATATTTTGAAAACGAACTTGACCAAGAAATTGGTCAGTTCGATGCGGAATTTTTATTGGATTTTTTCTCTGAACAGATTGGCGCGTTTTTTTATAATAGAGGCTTGTACGACGCACAAGCGATTCTTAGTTCGAAATTAGATGATATCGCTGATTCCATTTTGGAGTTAGAGCGAGCAACTGATCTACAACGTTAATGCTTTCCATGAATGAAGAACAGCTGTTAGAGGCCATCAACCAAACAATGCCGTTTGGAAAATACCGTGGCCTAAAGTTACTCGATCTGCCCGAGCCGTATCTTGTCTGGTTTAGTAAACAAGGTTTCCCCGCGACTAAGCTAGGTCAGCAGCTTGCCTTAATGCACGAAATTAAGGTTAACGGTATAGAAACCTTGCTCCAGCCACTCAAAACACCCTCTAAATCTGCTAGATAGCCGCTCATGCTTGACGTTTAGGCTTACTGCAGCACTTCTTGGTTTTGCTCTGCTAACTCCATAAATCTTGTTTTAAATTCAGGCAATAAATACCCCTGATTTATTAGGTCGTCGGTTGCACGTTCATACTCTAAAAGGTATTGCTGACTATTGGCATAGCGTTTGTCTAGCGCAGGTCTAGGGTCATTGTTAATCTGGGCCTCGTCGGGGGTGCGCGCAAAAGGAATATACCCCCCAGTTAATCGCGCGAGCTCGGTATCGGCACCTATTTCTGTTCGGCGTAGATTCCAAGGCACAAAAGTGCCAAGTGGCACTGCGGTGAGCGGAGGTAAAATCGTACTGCTTGCTAGGTCGTTATTGTCTCTGTTTACCGCTGGTGCTAAAGCTTGATACCACTGCGTGGTGAACATTGCCTGTCGCGCTACGATCCCCGCACTTAAAAACTCATCGCCAAAGTCGACGTGCCCAACCTGATACATCGCTTTCGGGTGTGAGTAACCAGGAATGGCTCGCCAAGCATCCGGATTGATTTCTCCATTGCTCAAATGTGAGGGGACTAGGCTATTGTTCTCAATCCTTGGATAGCGGCTTGCAGGTGGTAGCTCTCCAAATCTGACCCATTGCACCATGGCGACAAGAAGGGAGTTTGCGATTGGAGTCCACATATTGTGATTGTTGGGGAGTTGGCCTATGCCTCAATTCAGGCTTGGAATGCCTCGCCCTGAGGAGTGTGCAGAGCCGCCTATTGTATAAAAGCGAACATTGTCTGGGATTACTGCATCGCGTGTACCCAGTGGGTCAGTATGGGTGAGTGACCCACCGCGAACCCAATACTCATTGGAAGTTTGGATATGCATGACTTTGGGTTCGGTATTCGTTAAACGTGCTCGACGTAAAATACCATCACTGCGTCCACTATAGGGATCAGTGCTTTCACCATAGGTGAACGGGAAGTAATCGTTGGGGTAGAGCAGGTTTTCATGTTGACCATTGGTTCGCGTAGGCATTGCAAAGCGTGTGTTGAACATGCCAAAACCTGCCCCAGCGATTACCGGTACAACACCGTCGAACACTTGCCGACCAGTCGTATCAGCATTAAACCCTTGGTAGAGAAATTGCCGAAGTAGCCGACCGCTCTGAGAGTTTCCCCATGCCACTGTATGGGTGATAGGTGGCACAGCTAACGCCGAAAGTTGTGCTGACAGATCAGGATTGTCTGTGCCGTGACGAAGAAGTGAAACAATATCTCGAATACCTGCAAGCCCAGCACCAGCCAAGACGGGATCCTTGGCTTCATACATGAGTTCGTATATCACCCCAGGCTCTAGCCCGCCTTCCAAAACTAGTTGCACCATTGGTTGATTGGCATCCGCGACTGGCACGACGGCAAAACTGAACTTATCACGCGGAATAATTTCCCGTGGGTCGAGCTGATTTACTCGTCTAGACAGGGTGGCTTCTTCGAGGCCACGATCGCTAGGGGCATAGGCGAGATGGTTATTGCCTGCGATATTCACATTGTTCTCAGTTCGGTTCACGATGATTTCGTAGCGTACTAGGCCGGTCACGGGTGAGCCTGCGTCACTGAGGATTGGCGCTTCCAGTCGTAGGCGCCCGGGATGTGTCTCTAATTCATTAATCCATCCTGTAGATAGATAGGTGTAGCCTCTGCGGCTCAGTGGATGACTCAAAGATATTTCTGGGGGCAAAGTGCTATTGCCGCGGTTGTTGACGGAGTAAAGCAATGTATTGCTCTGCGGGCCGGTTTTGGGGATGAATAGCTCGAAGTCGCTAGTGAACTCGACTAAACCCTCAGTGTTCTGCGGCGCAAGCGCAATATCAGTGATTCTTTGATTATTAGAGGCTAGCGGGTCCAATGCGAAAAAGAGTTTGCCTGCAATTCTCTCATATTCAATGGAATTGTCGGCACTACTTAAACTCTCTGTGCTTTGCACTTCGATTCCCGTTACCTCACCGAAAAGCGTGTGAGGAGCAAGGCAAAGTAGCACAACTAGTGCTTTTGTAAGGCAAGTCTTTGTGAAGGTCATTTTGCTCATTCTCGATTCGCTAGGTTTATGTATAAAAAGTCATGTGCTGTGGATAGTACAACATGACCAAGCCCTTGCTGGATAGTGCACTCCTGCTTGCAAAGCGTAATAAGAATTATTATCATTGCTATTAATTTGTGCGGAAAATGACTAATGATTAGAAAAGCAATATTTTGGCTGCATTTGACCTGCGGTGTTGCAGCGGGTGTGGTGGTGTTGATGATGTCTGTCACGGGCGTCATTCTCACCTATGAACGGCAGATTCTCGCTTGGGAAGATCAAGCGTATTTTGCAGATGGCGAAGGGCAGAGCAAGGTGCCTTTGGAGACATTAATCGAACAAAACAGCGATGCCGATTTCACACCGCAAAGCGTCATTATTGCTTCGGACCCTGCGGCGCCAGTGGTGCTGCGTCAAGGGCGCTCGGGCGAGGTCATTGTAAACCCTTACACAGGAGAGGTTTACGAGCCACATAGTGACACTATCGACTCATTCTTCTCCACTGTCACGGCGTGGCATCGCTGGTTCAATGTGTCTGGTGAAGGTAGGGCCAATGCTCGGGCCATCACCGGCATTTCCAATCTGATGTTCCTGTTTCTGATTGTAAGTGGTATCTATCTATGGTTGCCTGCGATCTATCGTTGGAGCACCATGCGGCTGCGCCTTTGGTTTCATCCCAATGCGCGCTCGGGACAAGCTCGTGATTTTAATTGGCACCACGTGTTTGGGTTTTGGAGTGCTATCCCTTTAGCGGTAGTGGTCGCGACAGCAACGGTCTTTAATTATTCGTGGGCCAATAACCTCGTGTATCGCCTAGCGGGAGAAGAACCACCGCAGCGAGGAGCTTCTTCTGCGCAAGAGGTAGTAATCGAAGCGCCAAGTGATGCACAAGTATTGGCGTTATCGGAAGCGGTAGCGCTTGCACAGCCTTATTCTAGTCAATGGAAAACGATGACTATTTCAGTGCCAGACACGGAGTCTGGAACGATTGATATTGCGATAGATGAAGGCAATGGCGGGCAGCCTCAGAAACGGCATAACTTAAGCTTGAATGCATATACCGGGGAAGAGGTTTCTTGGGTGCCTTTTTCGCAGCTCAGTGCAGGCAGGCAGGCGCGCTCTTGGGTGCGATTTTTGCACACGGGCGAGGCTTTGGGGCTAATAGGGCAGACAATTGCTGGCTTAGTGTCGTTTACGTCGATTTTGATGGTGTGGACAGGATTTGCACTTTCTTGGCGCCGATTTGCGCGCTGGCTTGCCCGTATGCGTAAACAAAGAAATGCGTCTGCAACGCTCAACACTGCGCCGCGATGAATCACTGTTTCAGATTAACCTGCCAATAACCCACATCAAGCCAGCGATCAAACTTAAAGCCCACTTTTTCAAAGTGGGCTACTTTTCGCATTCCAAATTTTTCATGTAACGCAATGCTATGGGCGTTGGGTAATGCTATGCATGCCATGACCGCGTGCACGTCAAGCTGCTGCAGGGCTGCGAATAATGCCTCGTATAGAGCACTTCCGATGCCTTTCGCTTTCGTGTCGGGAGCTAAATAGATAGTGATTTCGACACAATAACGATAGGCATGCCGCGCTTTCCATTGCGTCGCGTAGGCATAGCCGACGACCTCTTCTGCGCTCTTTGCAACTAACCATGGCAAATTAAGCTTGGCGACTTGCGCAATTCGTTCGCGCATTTCCCTTTCGGACACGGGCGAGCTTTCAAAGCTAATCACACTAGTATCGATGTAATGATTGTAAATTTCACAAATCTGGGTGGCGTCGTGTGGAGTAACGGGAGTAATCATTGCTTGGCTGCTCTATGTTCAATGTAATTGCTACGCTCATGCGTGTGCAGTGTAAACATGTCTAAAGGCTTTTGTAAGCCCAAAAAACTGTGCAGATTTGCCTAAACTAGACGCCAAAATAGGTGCGAGATTTTAAAATAAACTGTATAAAATACTTGCACTTAGAGTGGTGTAGGAGTACAAATAGCGCACTTTTACAATTTGTTGAAAGAATTGCGACTTGAGGGAGCTGTGTTATGACTTTTCTAACCCGTTTTTGCGTTTTGGCCCTGGCGGCTGTGCTCTGGATCCCTCTTGCTGCTACAGCAGCTCCACAGGGCTGGACTGCTTTGCTAGAACCAGCGCAATTAGCCAATATTTTGGCAGCAACCCCAGAGGTTCGAATCCTGCAAGTCACTGGCGACTACGAAGAGGGGCACATCCCTGGTGCGATTTCTGCGCCCTATGCCCAGTTCCGAGGACCACGTGAAAACCCAGGCGCAGTGAGTTCTATCGAAACTTTAACCACTATTGTTCAGAGCTTGGGATTGAATGCAGATACTCCGGTGGTTGTAGTGCACGGAGGCAGCAATGCCGCAGATTTCGGTGCTGCTGCAAGAGTGTATTGGACGCTGAAATCTTTGGGAATCAAGGATCTTGCTCTTCTCAACGGCGGATTTAATGCTTGGTCTTCCGCCAATCTACCGGTCAGTACACAAACCCATCGCGTTGCCGCTTCAAGTTTTCAACCGCAATGGAGCGATCAATACAGAGTTCGCACAGAGGAAGTGGAAGAGTTGGTAATGCAAAAGAGTGCGCGATTACTGGATGCACGTACGCCGGATTTTTATGAAGGGTCCACTTCTTCGACGGGCATGCCAGGCACCATTAAGGGGGCTAGCAATCTCAGCTTCAACACTTTGTTCGAAGGAAGTCGGGTCAAACCAGTCACGCAGATTAGTGAGATTCTAGCGGCACAAAGTCAGCCGAGTGCAGCGCTTACGGTATCTTTTTGTAATACAGGCCATCTGGCTGCAATCAATTGGTTTATCTTGAGTGAATTGCAAAAAGTGCCAAATACAAAGCTCTATGCAGAGAGTATGACGGAATGGAGCATGACTAGCCGTCCTATGGATAATCAGCCTAATCGATTACGGCACTACTGGCGGATGACGACTGATTGGTTTGGGTCTCTCTTAGGGGCCTAATTGGTGGGCACTAAAGGACATATGATTGCGAAGCGGCGATCAGGGCTTGTGTTTCTTTGTATTGCACTAGTTGTTGCTAGTTTTGTTGTCGCAGGCCCTCGCTCTGCCTTTCTGATGATAGTGGGGTTAGGGTTTGGTTTTGTGTTAGAAGGGCTGCGTTTTGGGTTTGCCGGGCCTTGGCGGGCGATCGTTCATGATCGCGATGGCCGTGGCCTATGTGCTCAGCTTCTTGCCATCGCGCTTAGTGCTATCGTAATTTTTCCTCTTCTTGCAGCGTTTCCAAATGAACTCAATGGTGCCTATGCCCCTATTGGGGTTGCAATGATTGGGGCTGCGTTCGTGTTCGGTCTGTGCATGCAAATAGTGATGGGCTGCGGCTCTGGTACTTTAGTCAATGCTGGCAGCGGCAATGCGGTTGCCGCACTCGCATTGATCGGCTTTGTGTTGGGCAGCTTTTTTGGCACTCTGCATTTGGCTTGGTGGACATCCTTAGGGTCCTTACCTATTTATACATTGCAGGGGTTGTTTGGCAATGTGTCTGGCTTGGTGGTGACGTTAGTGGGCCTATTATTCGTTGCTAGCATCACGTTTTGGCGAGCGCAGCCGGGTAAACGCTTGCCAGGGAAGCGTTTGGTCCTAGCCGCTGCGCTTTTAGCGGGGCTCGCGGTTTTGAATCTAGTGATTGCCGGGCAATCCTGGGGAGTGGTGTATGGGCTCGGATTGTGGGGTGCCAAGATCGTCACTGTCGCCGGAGTAGATTTGGCCAGTAATGGTTTCTGGGGCGCACCAGCTCATGCGATGCGTTTGCAACAGTCGATCCTGACGGACGTGACGTCGTTGACCAATATAGGGCTAATTCTAGGTGCCTTCGTGGTGATGAGGTGGCGTAAAGAGCCGGGCCAGCAAGTGGCGCCGCTGGTCCCTGCAAGTTGGCTGATTGTGGCGCTGGCGGGGCTTGTATTGGGCTATAGCGCTAGAGTGGCTTTCGGATGCAATGTAGGGGCGTTTTTCAGTGGCATTTCAACGGGCAGTTTGCATGGCTGGGCATGGTTTGCCGCGGCTTTTTGTGGCTCGATTATTGGGGTGAAACTGCGACCAACACTGCTTCGCACTGAGCGGATTACGGGCGGTGCGCAATGAAAAAGAATGAGAGTCTTTTGCCAAGCCGTTTAGCGGTAGGGCATTGCAGTGTTGGTTTTTTAGTGTTGCTGATGTTGCTAGATTTTTGGCAAGCAGTGCCCATCAATCCTTATGATGCCCCAGCTCCAGTAGCATTGGGTTCTGGTGCGGCGCCAGAGGCGGCGCATTGCACAAATTTCTAGATTTCATCCGCGCTGAGAGCTCGGTATTGTCCCGGTTTAAGCGTTGGATCCAGCTGTATTTTTCCGATTGAGGTGCGATGTAGCTCAAGCACAGGGTTGCGGAATCGCCCAAACATTCTTTTGATTTGATGATAGCGGCCTTCGGTGAGTGTTACTCGCGCTAAGGTGGGCTCTAGAATTTCTAAGTGGGCAGGAAGCGTGACAACATCTTCAAAGGGAAAGTGAATGCCTTTGGAGAATGCCTCAACACATTCTGTGCCGATCTCGTGTTTTACTCTGACTAGATAGGTTTTTTCGACATGTTGGCCTGGGCTCATTAACGCGTTTGACCATTCGCCATCATTGCTCAGTAACAGCAGGCCGGTGGAGTTCTTATCGAGCCTCCCCACGATGTGCAGCCTGGAATGCAGTGCGCTAGGCAGCAAGGACATGACTGTGGTTTGTTCAGCATCTTTCGTGGCGCTCAAAATGCCAGCCGGTTTGTGCAGCATTAAATAGCGTGCTGCGTGGTCTTGTAGTACTCGATCTTCAAGCGTCACGCGAGTGAAGCGGGTGATGATGGTGTCGCAGTCGCGAGCAGGTTGTCCGTCTAGGTGTACTTTTCCTGTGGCCAGCAGTGGCTTAACGGCTCTGCGATTGATTTGCAAAGCAGTTGCTAAAAAGCGATCGAGACGTGTTTTATAAGCAGGCATAAAGCTTATCTTAGCAAGGGGTGCTTGCTATGGCTTGGTCTAGGATTTTTTGACGAATTCGGATTTGAGTTTCATTGCGCCAATGCCGTCGATTTTGCAGTCAATATCGTGGTCGCCCTCGACTAAGCGAATATTTTTCACTTTGGTGCCAACCTTAACAACTGCTGATGATCCCTTAACTTTCAGATCTTTGATGACGGTAACGCTGTCGCCATCTTGCAAGGGGTTGCCGTTGGAATCGGTGATCGTGGTGGTCTCGTCTTGCGTTTCGAGCATGTCGGCGGCAGACCACTCATGGGCGCATTCAGGGCATATGTATATTGCACTGCTTTCATACGTGTATTCGCTCGCGCATTTGGGGCAAGGGGGTAAACTACTCATGGTTCTACTCTAGGGCTTTAATGTCGGGCGCGATAGTGCCGTAGCAGGACTGGAATGTCTAGTTGCTATCCTTGGCGGCGAAGAGCTTCAATTATCACTGAGATCTATTTTTAACTGGGTCTCGTAGCAATATATCTTATAATGCAATGGCGCAATATTTATTAATCTTGAGGATATTCTATGCAATTATCATTTTTGAAGAAGTCAGTCCTGCTTGGCTCGGCGTTATTGTTGGCAAGCCAGGCGTTTACAGCGGACACCAGCAAACAATTGGAGATTACAGACGATTCCTTCGACTGCCTTGGTGCAATGACAAAAGTAGGGGAATTTTTTGTCGCAAATCTGTTGGGAGATTTGGACGCAACCATTGCTATTGCTAGCTCTAGTGAAGGTGGACGTTATCCTGCTGGGTCTATGGTGTCGTTGATTCCGTCCGAAGTGATGGTGAAACATCAGGAGGGATGGAACCCAGAAACTAACGATTGGGAGTTTTTTGAGTTGAGTGTTTCCTCAACTGGTAGCAAAATAGCAGTTCGTGGGACGACTGAGGTGATAAACCAATTTGGTGGCAATTGTTTTGGGTGCCATCAACTAGCTCGTCCCGAGTGGGACCTCATTTGTGGCACTGACCATGGGTGCGCTCCACTTCCACTAAGCCGTGAGCAAATACACGGTATTCAAAGCGGCGATCCACGTTGCGAAATGAAAGAATGAGCTAACACTGCTTGTAGCGTTAGTGGGGCTGGTTATTGCGACTAGCTCCCTAATATCGCCTGTTTGTTAGGGCACAAACCCAGTATTATCCCGCGCTGCAAGAGTTTTACTAGAAATCGACAAGTAAGGAGAGAGTACGTGTCAAGATTATCAGTATTCCTACTTTTGAGCCTTTGCGGTATCGCTAGTGCTAACGCGCAAGATGCGAATGTCTCAAGAGGTCAAGAAGTGTTTCAAGCCGAATGTTCCCGTTGTCATGTGCCGGTGGAGATGGATGCCCGGTTACGTGGGAATTGGTTAGGCCGCAGCGGCGGTGAGCTTTATAACCTTATTCGTACTACGATGCCTGCGGAAACGCCGGGCTCACTCACCAACGAACAATACCTTGATGTGACGGCGTTCATTTTGTCTGCGGGCCATGTCCCTGTGCCTGGCGGCCAAGTTAGCCTTGCCGAGTTAGAAACCTTGACCATTACGCCCGCAGCGGTAGAAGAGTCGAACGCTGATAGCTTTGAGTGGACTCATTTTAATGGGACGGAACACGCGAATCGCTACGCACCGCTGGACCAGATCGATGCGAGCAATGTTCAAGATCTAGAGATTGCTTGGATGTTTAACACGGCTTCTTTTGGTCCGTCACCTGAAGCCTTTAGTGTGACAACGCCATTGATGGTGAATGGCAGTGTTTTTGTAACCGCTGGGGCGACACGTAATGTCGTGTCATTGGATGCAGAAACAGGGCAGATTCAGTGGATGTGGCGGCCTAACGAAGGCGCTCGCTTCGACGCGGCACCACGAAAAGGCTCTGGTAAAGGGTTGACCTATTACAACGACAACGGTCGAGACGTGATTTTTGTGATCACACCCGGTTACTTCTTAGTGGCGTTGGATGCCAATACTGGCGATGAGATCGAGACTTTCGGCGAAGCCGGGTGGGTCGATCTGCAGCAAGGGCTTCGTCTTGGGCCTGGCCGTGATGATATTGATATCGGAATGTCTTTCATGCCGATGGCCATCGATGGCGTTGTGATCACGGGTGCTGCGCACTTAGTGGGCATGCGTCCAGTGTCTGCCAGCAATGTGAAAGGCGATGTTAGAGCCTTTGATGCAAGTACCGGTGAGTTGCTCTGGACATTCAAAACCATCCCTGAACCGGGCGAGCCTGGATACGAAACTTGGCTATCGGGTGCAGATTATACGGGCAATGCTGGGGTATGGGCACCGATGTCGGCCGATGAAGAGCTGGGCGTAGTGTACTTGCCTGTTGAGTCGGCCACTGGTGACCGTTATGGTGGTGACCGCCCTGGTAATAATCTCTACGCGAGCTCTACTGTCGCAGTCGACTACAAGACGGGCGAGAAAGTTTGGCACTTCCAGACCACCCATCATGATATATGGGACTGGGATACCCCTTCTGCGCCAATTCTAGCGACACTTCCAAGTGGTAAGCGCGCGTTGATTCAAACTCTGAAACAGTCGCACTTATTCACGTTTGATCCAGCCACCGGTGAGCCGCTTTTCCCAATTGAAGAGCGTCCGGTTCCACAAACGGATGTGCCTGGTGAGTGGACGGCGGCAACACAACCGTTTCCAACGAAACCCTTGCCGTACGACAGACAAGGCTTTGGCGAGGACGACTTGGTCGACTTTACTCCAGAGATCTTGGCGCTAGCAAAAGAGGCCGCTTCAAAGTTCCGTTTTAGCACGTCGGTGTTTACGCCACCGTCGCTGTTTAACGACCCTAAAGATGGAACGCAGGGGACGCTGCATTTACCTTCCTCTACGGGCGGGTCAAACTGGGAAGGTGCGGCTTATGACCCAGAGACTGGCATGTTGTATGTGCCATCGCGAACCGCTACTAGCGTGCTTTCGTTAACAAACGAACCAGATGTCTCAACTGTTGACTATATTCAGGGGGGGAGTCGCACGCCATCGGTCGATGGTATTCCTCTAGTGAAACCTCCTTATGGTCGTATTACTGCCATCGATATGAGTTCCGGTGATCACGTTTGGGCCATCCCCAATGGTGATACGCCAGAGGCAATCAAAAACCACCCATTGCTAAAAGGCGTGGATATTGGGCGTACAGGCAAGCCGACGCGTTCTGGTCTTGTCCTTACAAAGACCTTATTGTTTGCCGGTGAAGGCCCCGGTGGCGAGAATGCGCTTTGGGCATTTGATAAAGTCAGCGGCGATATCGTTGCGAAGCTGATGATGCCTGGAACTGTCACTGGGGTACCAATGACATATATGTATAATGGCAAGCAGTATTTGGTCATGTCTGTCAGCTCACGAGGAGAAGCAGCTCGTATTGTTGCTCTGGCATTGCCATAGTTATACCGGCGCGAGTAAGGGGAAACCCTTGCTCGCATCACCCTATCTCAAGGAGGCGTCATGAGTGTTACAATGATCGTTGTATTAGCCCTTATAGCTGCAGTATTTCTCTATGCTATTGCGATTTACAATCAGCTCGTTAGTCTTCGAAATCGCTATCAAAACGCCTTCGCGCAGATTGAGGTGCAGCTTAAGCGCCGCTACGATTTAATTCCCAATTTAGTTGAAACAGCCAAAGCCTATATGGGGCACGAGCGTGAAACGTTGGAAGCGGTCATTGCTGCTCGTAACGCAGCCGCAAATGGTCTTGCAGCCGCAGCAGCCAATCCAGGCAACGCTTCGGCTATGACTGATCTTGCGGGCAAGGAAGGGGCGCTAGGGGCTGCTCTAGGGCGTTTGAATGTCGTTATGGAAGCCTACCCTGATCTTAAAGCCAATCAAAACATGATGCAGGTAAGCGAAGAGTTAACTAGTACTGAGAACAAAGTCGCTTTTGCTCGTCAGTCCTTCAATGACCAAGTCATGATGTACAACACCTACAAACAATCATTCCCACCGGTGGTATTTGCAGGGATGTTCGGCCATAGCGAAGACGCGTCATTGTTGCAGTTTGCAGATAGTGAACAGATTCAAGAAGCGCCAAAGGTATCATTTTAAGCATAACTAGAGAGCGCGATAATGGATTTTTTCCGATCACAGGACATTGCCCGTAAGAACACGGTCAGGCTTGTGGGCTTGTTCGCGCTCTCGTTGATTAGCCTAATTGCCATCACCAATATCTTCATTCTCTTTGCCCTTGGGGCATTTGCCGAAACCATCAATGTGCCAATGTTTCAGCGCATTGATTGGCGGCTTTTCGCCTATGTCAGTGTGGCAATTCTCGCCATTGTCGGTTTCGGTTCGTTGTATAAACTCATTAGCCTTTCCGGTGGTGGTGCGCGCATTGCTGAGATGATGCAAGGGCGCTTGCTTGTGAATGGCAGTGACGACCTAGATGAGCAGCGGATACTGAATGTTGTTGAAGAAATGGCGATCGCTTCAGGCACGCCAGTGCCACCGGTGTATTTGCTCGAAGAGGACGCGATCAACGCGTTTGCTGCGGGATACAATACCAATGATGCGGTAATTGGAATTACCCGTGGTGCCATTAAGAATTTAAGTCGCGATGAACTTCAAGGGGTAGTTGCCCACGAGTTTAGTCATATTTTGCATGGCGATATGCGTCTCAATATTCGTCTGATCGGTATCTTGCACGGCATCATGGTGCTGGGAATCATCGGTTATTATTTGATTCGCACCACAGGGCATTCAAGGCGCTCAAAAGATGGCAATCAGCTTGCCGTCGTTGGCATTGGGCTGTTGATCATTGGTTATGCCGGGACTTTTTTTGGAAATTTGATTAAGGCGGCGGTAAGTCGGCAACGCGAATTTCTAGCCGATGCCTCCGCAGTGCAGTACACCCGTAACCCCGATGGCATCGCAGATGCATTGAAACGCATCGGGGCAAATGCGTCTGGGTCTATATTGGAAAACCCTGGTGCCGCAGAGATTAGTCATTCCTTGTTCGGCAATGGCGTGCGGCGTTCATTCAATTCGCTATTCGCCACCCATCCACCATTAGAGAAGCGCATCAAGAAAATTCAACCACAGTGGGATGGCAGTTACGACTTACCGCAGCGCGAACTTAGAGAGCCCGCGAGAGCGAATAGCCAACAGCAATCTACCGCCTCTGGCCCACAAGCGATGAGTGCCTTAAGTGCACTCGCCCTAATCGACTCGCTTATGGCGCAATCGGGAAATGTCCACGAGGCAAACCTAGACCAAGCAAAGCATATTCTGGCAAGTATTCCTGAGGAGCTTATTGAAGCTGCACGTGACCCCTTCAGTGCTAGAGCGATTATTTATCTCTTATTGTTAGACGCCAGCGATGAGCAACGGGATCAACAATTGCTTGCACTGCAACAATCGGCAGATCCGGAAGTATTTGAAGCCTTACAAGCATTGGTGTCGAAACAGTTACATGTCCAGGAAGAGTTTCGATTGCCTTTGGTCAATGTATGTCTTCCCGTACTGCGTCAATTAAGTTCCATGCAATTTAAGAAATTCAAAGAGAATTTGCAGGTGCTGATTCAAAGCGATGGCCGAACTAGTTTGTGGGAATGGGCGTTGCAGCGAGTGGTATTGCACCAGCTAGAGGCGGTGTTTGCACCTCAGAACAAATTGCATCATACGAGTCATCGTTCCATAAAACATTTGGCGGCAGAGTGTCAGTTGATTTTGGCGTTTGTCCTGAAGGCAGGGCGTACTGACAATGTAGATGAAAGCGCTATTTATCAAGAAGCCTTGAAGATGTTAGAGATCGAACCTGCGTCTGTGCCAGCGCGAGAGTCAATGAGCATCTCGCAAATCAATGCAGCACTCGATACGTTGGTACACCTAAAACCCCTGCAAAAACCGGCATTTTTAAAAGCCTGTGCCATCATTATCGCTGCTGATGGTGTGGCGAGTACACAGGAGCTAGAAGTCTTCAGGGCGATAGCAGCGACTCTGGATTGTCCTATCCCCCCAATACCTCTTCAGACAGCCTAAGCTCCTGTGCTTGCGTTGTAAATTACGCCATGGCTGGATAGTCTGTGTACCCAGTTGCTCCTTCGGCATAGATCGTATTTTGATTCAAAGGGTTTAATTCAGCGTCGCTGCGAAGACGCTCGACTAAGTCCGGGTTAGCGATATACCAACGACCAAATGCCACTGCATCGCCATCTCCTTTTTCGATCAACTCTTGTGCCTGTTCTTTGCTCATTTGTTCGTTGATGATCACAGGGCCTCCGAATGCTTTTTTGAGCGCTGGCGTTAGTGCCGGTGCATGAAAGTGTTCGCGTGTGCAGATAAATGCAATCTTGCGTTTCCCGAGCTCTTTGGCGACATAGCGGAAGGTTTCCGATAGATTGTCGTCACCCATATCATGAGCATCGGCACGTGGCGCAAGATGCACGCCTACCCGCTTAGAGCCCCATACAGAAATAGCGGCATCGGTGGCGGCGAGCATAAGCCGTGCACGGTTCTCTAAGCTGCCACCGTATTGATCGTCACGTTTATTGGTAGAGCTTTGCAGGAACTGGTCGAGCAAATACCCATTCGCCCCGTGTAATTCAACCCCGTCAAAACCGGCTTTTTTAGCGTTCTCTGCTCCTTTTCGGTAATCCTCAATAATTTGTGCGATCTCGTCACTACTTAGTGCTCTTGGAGTAGGGTAAGGCTTCTGTCTCTTATACACATCTGACGCTGCCGACGAGCGATCTAG
>CAJXSF010000025.1 GCA_913061515.1 uncultured Gammaproteobacteria bacterium
CGGGAGCGTCGGGCGCCATGGATGGCGCACGTCGAGCCTTCACAGGGACGTGAGCTTTTTGGCGTCTCCCGATAAGAGCTCTCGGCTGCACGAGTCGTCAACAGTGCTCAGAACTAAACCTACGTGCCACATAAACCTTCTGTAACACAAAGGAAAGATGCATCGAAGTAAATGTTTAGAGTTTTGGTGGCTGGTGGGGCTTTGTATGTGCTTCGTAGTCCGACACGTGCAGCTGGCAGAAGCATTCTGGAGACGCCAAAAAGCTCACGTCCCTGTGAAGGCTCGACGGCCGCCGTCCTGGCTGCCGACGCTCCATAATGCTTCTACCAACTCCACGCGTCACACATCGTGCAAACCCCAAGACAGACGCTTTTGATTTGGGTGAACATTCTTAACAAATTCACTGCTATTCCTTGAGCCTTTAAATCATCTGCGGTCAACACGAACATCACACGAGACTCGCGTAGCCGAGAGGTCTTAGCGGGAGCGTCGGGCGCCATGGATGGCGCACGTCGAGCCTTCACAGGGACGTGAGCCTTTTGGCGTCTCCCGCTAAGGCCTCTCGGCTGCGCGAGTCGTCAACAGTGCTCAAATCTAGACTTACGGTGCCACATAAATAGTCAACAGCGCTCACAACGAGACCTAAGAACGAAGTAGCTCAGAAGAAAAACACTGAACAAGAAGAGAAGAAAAAAGAGGGAGGAGGGGGAAGAAACCCACCGAGCAGCAAGACTACTGCCCGGTGAGCGAATTACATCTTACTTCTTAGGATAGTCACGCTGCGTGCTGCCCTTGTATAACTGACGAGGACGGCCAATTTTGTACGGCTGGCTGATCATCTCGTTCCAATGTGAGATCCAACCTGGCGTACGGCCAAGTGAGAAAATCACTGTGAACATTGACGACGGAATACCAATCGCCTGCAGGATGATGCCCGAATAGAAATCCACGTTCGGGTACAATTTGCGCTCGATGAAGTACTCATCTTCTAGCGCGATTTTCTCTAAGCGACGCGCAATGCGGAATAACGGATCGTTTTCAACGCCCAAGTCGTCCAATACTTCATCACATATTTTGCGCATGACTTTCGCGCGTGGATCGAAGTTCTTGTAAACGCGGTGGCCAAAGCCCATTAGGCGGAACGGATCGTTCTTATCTTTCGCCCGAGCGATGAATTCTTCGATGCGTGACTCATCTTCGATCTCATACAACATATTCAATACCGCTTCGTTTGCGCCACCGTGTGCTGGGCCCCACAGCGCTGCGATGCCTGAAGAGATACATGCATAAGGGTTGGTACCAGTAGAACCAGCCAAACGTACAGTAGATGTCGAAGCGTTCTGCTCGTGGTCTGCGTGTAGTAAGAAGATCACATCCATTGCTTTCGCTAGGATTGGGCTCACTTTCGCCTCTTCGCATGGTGTGTTGAACATCATGTGCAGGAAGTTTTCTGAGTAGCTGAAGTCGTTGCGAGGGTACATGAAGGGTTGGCCGATAGAGTGCTTGTAACACATGGCCGCAAGAGTTGGGATCTTAGCAATCAAGCGATGAGCGGCTAATTTACGATGCTCAGCGTTAGTGATGTCCAAAGCATCGTGATAAAAGGCTGATAATGCCCCTACAACGCCGACCATAATCGCCATCGGGTGCGCGTCACGTGGGAAACCTTTAAAGAATTCATAGACTTGCTCGTGTACCATCGTGTGGTATCGAATGCTGTTCGTGAACTCTTCTTTCTCGCTTGTGCTTGGTAACTCACCATTTAGAAGCAAAAAGCATGTTTCTAGGAAGTCTGAATGCTCGGCTAGCTGATCGATAGGGTAGCCCCGGTGCAGGAGCACGCCTTTGCCGCCATCAATATAGGTGATTGCCGACTCGCAGGCGGCTGTCGACATGAAACCAGGGTCATAAGTAAAATACCCTTTTGCAGTCAGCCCCCCAACGTCAACAACATCCGGCCCTAAAGTTCCGCTCAATACCGGTAAGTCTATCGGCTCGGCGCTGCCATCTAGGGTCAGCTTGGCTACTTTATTACTCATGCATTACTCCTGTGTAAATCTAGGCTCGTGATTTTTGCCCGCTAAGATAAGATTAAATTATCGCGACTACAAGCAGTGCTAGCGCAAAATAGCTGTTTAAGGCACTTTAAGCCACTGCTTGGCGGTGAATAAAAGGGGTATTCTACCGCTCTTGAAGCGATATAGCTCCCCAATAGACAACCTGTTGTCAACATTCGCGAAATTGAGTGCTGTTTTATTGTATTCCCTAGGGTAGGGGACTATACTTCTGCCCCTAGTTACGCGTGCAAATACGCACATTTAAACAAGCAGGCCAACTTTGTCAAAAGATGGTCTATTCCATTAATCGTGCCCTCCCGGGCCTCAAGAAACTAATAATTCTGTGAAAGATAATAGACCTAAGAATCTTGATTTTTCGACCTTTCATCTGCCATTGCCAGCAATTACTTCAATCCTGCACAGGATTTCGGGAGTATTCATCTTTGCCGGTACCGCGGTTTTACTGTGGTTGCTGAGCGAATCGCTGGCTTCAGAGCAAGGTTTTAATAACGTCGCAATGTGGATGGACAATCTTATCGTGAAGTTGCTCGTTTGGGCAGTCGTCTCGGGTTTGCTCTATCACTTTATTGCAGGCATCAAACATTTAATTATGGATTTTGGCATTGGTGAAACGCTAGAAGGCGCGCAATTGGGCGCTAAGCTAGTCGTCGTGCTGTCTGTGATTTCAATTGTGCTAACGGGAGTGTGGCTGTGGTAACGAACGTAACCAGCTTTGGTCGCAGCGGGCTCTATGATTGGGTCGTGCAGCGCTTAACGGCAGTAATATTAGGTGTTTATTTCGTAGGCTTATTTGGCTACTTGATTATGAACCCCGACTTGAACTTTCAACAATGGCAAGCCTTGTTCTCAACAACATGGATGCGTATTGCAAGCTTGATGGCATTGCTATCGCTTTGTGCGCACGCTTGGGTCGGTCTTTGGACAGTGTCCACTGACTACCTCACTACCTACTTGATAGGCTCGAAAGCAACAGTGCTTCGTCTATTGTGGCAAGTGGGCAGTGTTGTTTTGATGTTTATATACCTCGTTTGGGGTATTCAGATTCTATGGGGTATGTAAATGTCTGGAATTCGGACTCTCTCGTTTGATGCAGTAATTGTTGGCGGCGGCGGTGCAGGTATGCGCGCGGCATTGCAGCTTTCACAATCTGGCTATAAAACGGCTGTAATCAGTAAAGTATTTCCTACTCGTTCGCACACAGTATCAGCCCAAGGCGGTATTACTTGCGCTATCGCAAGCGATGACCCGAATGATGATTGGCGCTGGCATATGTATGACACGGTCAAAGGCTCTGACTACATCGGTGACCAAGACGCCATCGAATATATGTGTAGCGAAGGTCCACAGACGGTGTTTGAGCTTGAGCACATGGGTTTGCCTTTCTCGCGTACTGAAAGCGGCCGTATCTATCAGCGTCCATTTGGTGGTCAATCTAAAGATTTCGGCAAGGGCGGCCAAGCGGCTCGTACTTGCGCAGCGGCAGACCGTACTGGTCACGCATTGTTGCACACCCTGTATCAGGGCAATGTTAAAAACAAAACTGTGTTCTTCAATGAGTGGTATGCCACCGACATCGTGCGCAATCAAGACGGCGTAGTTGTAGGGTGTATCGCCATTTGTATTGAGACAGGCGAAACAGTTTATATCCAATCCAAAGCCACAGTATTCGCCACAGGCGGTGCTGGTCGTATCTTTGCCTCTACAACCAACGCGTTAATCTGTACAGGTGACGGTGTGGGCATGGCATTGCGTGCGGGTTATCCAGTGCAAGACATTGAAATGTGGCAGTTCCACCCAACGGGAATCTACGGCGCAGGCACACTTGTGACTGAAGGTTGTCGCGGGGAAGGTGGCTATCTGATCAACAAAGACGGCGAACGTTTCATGGAACGTTATGCGCCGAATGCCAAAGATCTCGCGGGCCGTGATGTTGTAGCGCGCTCAATGGTCATGGAAATTCTAGAAGGCCGCGGTGTTGGCCCGAATGGCGATCATGTCCTGTTGAAACTCGATCACCTTGGCGAGAAAGTGCTCAATTCTAAACTTCCAGGTATTTTGGAATTATCACGCACTTTCGCTCACGTTGACCCAGTAAAAGAGCCAATCCCAGTAGTGCCAACATGTCATTATATGATGGGCGGTATTCCAACGAATGTGCATGGTCAGGCGATCACACAAGATGCGAATGGCAACGATAAAATTATCGAAGGTCTTTTCGCAGTTGGCGAAGTGGCTTGTGTTTCCGTACATGGCGCAAACCGTTTGGGCGGCAACTCACTGCTCGACTTGGTGGTATTTGGCCGTGCAGCGGGCAAGCACATCGAAGGCATGTTGAAGCAGGGCGTTGAACAACGCGCAGCGTCGAAAGAAGACATCGATCAAGCGTTAACTCGTTTGAATCGTTTGAACTCTACAACATCAGGTGAAAGCGTTTCGGTTCTTCGTACTGAACTGCAAACTATTATGCAAAATTACTTCGGCGTATTCCGTCGCGGCGATTATATGCGTCAAGGCATCGAGAAATTGAAAGAACTTCGCGGCCGTATTGCGAACATCAATCTCGAAGATAAGAGCAACGCATTTAACACTGCTCGCATTGAAGCCCTAGAGCTTGAAAACTTGTTTGAAGTGGCCGAAGCAACAGCAATTGCCGCTGAAACAAGAACAGAAAGCCGCGGCGCTCATGCTCGTGATGACTTCCAGGAACGTGATGATGAGAATTGGCTGTGCCACTCATTGTACTTCCCTGCATCTAAGAGTGTTTCGAAACGTGCTGTTAACTTTACGCCGAAAACTGTTCCAACATTCGAGCCAAAAGTACGAACTTATTAATTCATTTTCAAACGTCAAACGAAATTCGTTTAGGAAAAGGTAGATTAACGTGTTAGTGAGCTTATATCGCTATAACCCCGAGACTGATGAAAAGCCCAGCATGCGGGACTACGAGTTGGAGCTGCCAGAAGGCAAAGATCTAATGGTACTGGACGTTCTAGAACTTCTAAAGCGTCAAGACCCTTCTATCGCTTACCGTCGTTCATGTCGAGAAGGGGTCTGTGGCTCTGATGGCATGAATATCAATGGAACGAATGGCTTGGCTTGTATTACGCCTGTGTCTTCTGTTGCTAAAAACGGTAAATTGATTCTGCGTCCACTGCCTGGGTTGCCAGTCATTCGCGACCTCGTTGTCGACATGAGCGTTTTTTACCAGCAGTTCGAGAAAATCGAACCGTTCTTGATCAACAATACTCCAGCACCTGCAATCGAACGTTTGCAGACTCCAGAGGAGCGCGAGAAGCTGGATGGTTTGTATGAGTGTATTCTGTGCGCTTGTTGCAGTACCAACTGTCCTTCTTTCTGGTGGAACCCAGAAAAATTCGTAGGGCCAGCAGGCTTGCTGCAAGCTTATCGTTTCTTGGCAGATAGTCGCGATACAGCGACAGATGCAAGACTCGCTGATTTAGAAGATCCTTTCTCAGTGTTCCGTTGCAGAGGCATTATGAATTGCGTTGCGGTATGTCCAAAAGGGCTAAACCCAACGCGTGCAATTGGACATATTCGTTCAATGCTACTGCAGCGCGCTAGCTGATAATTACAACTTATACGAGGACAAGCCCAAGGGACTTGAGCGCTCAATTATAGAGCGCTGTACTCCTCAATAACCTGGGATTAAAACAAATGCATGACAGCATTATGGAATTAATGTGGAAATCGGGCCATCTCTCAGGTGGTAATGCCTCCTACGTCGAGCAACTGTATGACCAATTTCTAAAGGAGCCGGACTCGGTCCCGCAAGAGTGGCGCACATATTTTGAAAACCTCCCTAGAATATCCGATTCTCCGCAATCGGATATTTCGCATTTAGAGGTACAGCAATATTTCAAAAAACTTGGCAAAACTAGCCGCTTCAAACCCCTCCTTACCAACGACGCAGTCGTCAACTCTGAGCACTCGAATAAACAAGTGCAAGTGCTGCATCTGATCAGTTCTTATCGCGTACGCGGTCACCAAAAAGCTAATCTCGATCCATTGAACCTCATGCGTCGTGAGCAGGTACCTGACCTGCAGTTAGACTTTCACGGTCTTTCACCGGTAGACCACTCGACGGTTTATCAAACTGGCTCTTTGTTTATTAAGAAAGACAAAGCCCCACTGCGCGAAATTATCGACATTCTCGAACAAATTTATTGCGGATCGATCGGTTATGAATTCATGCACATTGTGGATTTGGCCGAAAAGCAATGGATCGAGAAACGCATCGAAAGCAATCACGGCAAGCCTGATTTTCCGAATGAAGTGAAACGTCACTTGTTGGAACGCCTAAGTGCTGCTGAGGGTTTAGAGAAGCATCTCGATTCTAAGTACCCTGGAACGAAACGTTTCGGTTTGGAAGGCGGCGAGAGCTTAGTGCCACTCGTTGATGAGTTGATTCAACGCTCTGGTAGTTATGGCGCCAAAGAGATCGTCATCGGCATGGCTCACCGTGGCCGCTTAAATTTGCTAGTGAATACACTTGGTAAAAATCCAACCGACTTGTTTAGCGAATTTGAAGGAAAAGCGACTTATAAGAGTTCTGGCGATGTAAAATATCACCAAGGCTTTTCTTCAAATATCATGACCCCAGGTGGCGAAGTTCACTTGGCAATGGCCTTCAATCCATCCCATTTGGAAATTGTCTCTCCAGTGGTAGAAGGCTCTGTGCGTGCGCGCCAAGATCGTCGCCATGACGATACAGGCAATAAGGTTGTGCCAATCATCATTCACGGTGATGCTGCTTTTGCAGGGCAAGGCGTTGTGATGGAAACGTTCCAGATGTCACAAACACGTGCTTACCGCACTGGTGGTACTGTGCACATAATAGTGAACAACCAAGTAGGCTTTACTACTAGCCGTCAGGAAGATGCACGTTCAACCGAATATTGTACTGATGTTGCCAGAATGGTGCAGGCGCCAATATTCCATGTAAACGGTGATGACCCGGAAGCGGTATTGTTCGTCACTCAGTTGGCATTGGATTTCCGTTATGAGTTTAAGAAAGACGTCGTAATCGATTTGATTTGTTATCGCCGCCGTGGCCATAACGAAACTGACGAGCCATCAAGCACCCAGCCGTTGATGTACACGCAAATTCGCCAGCAAAAAACCACGCGTACACTTTACTCCGACAAACTAATTGCCGAGCAAATTGTGAGCGAAGAGGAATCAGATTTCTTGAACTCTTCTTACAGAAAGGCATTGGATACAGGGGCGCATGTTGTGAAGTCCTTGGTGAAAGAGCCGTCGGTTGAATTGTTTGTCGATTGGAGTCCATACCTCGGCCATGAATGGACTCCTACGTATAACACCACTATTAAACTCAATACCCTGCAAGCACTGGGCAAAAAAGTTGTCGCGATTCCGTCAAAAATTTCTCTGCACAAGCAAGTGCAAAAAATTATCGATGATCGAACAGCGATGATAGAAGGCGACAAGCCTGTCGACTGGGGTTTTGCTGAAACGCTAGCCTACGCAAGCATTTTGACTAGCGGCAATAAAGTGCGCATCACAGGTCAAGATGTTGGGCGCGGTACGTTCTCGCATCGTCATGCGGTATTGCATGATCAAACTTCTGGAGAGGAGTACGTTCCTCTACAAGCATTAACGCCAGATCAGCGCAGCTTTGAAATTTACGACTCGCTACTTTCCGAAGCTGCAGTATTAGCATTTGAGTACGGTTATGCCACAACGACGCCAAACGCACTAATCATCTGGGAAGCCCAGTTCGGTGACTTTGCTAACTCCGCGCAAGTGGTCATTGATCAATTTATTACCAGTGGTGAAAACAAATGGCAGCGCCTATGTGGGCTAACGATGTTATTGCCACATGGTTATGAAGGGCAGGGGCCAGAGCATTCATCAGCTCGTTTAGAGCGATTCTTGCAGATGTGCGCTGAGCACAATATTCAAGTGTGCTTGCCTACTACCTCTGCACAAGTCTTCCACATGTTGCGACGTCAAGTGCTTTGCCCGCTACGCAAACCGCTAGTCGTGATGTCACCGAAGAGTTTGTTGCGTCACAAAGAAAGCACTTCAACCATGCAAGAGTTGGCCGAAGGCACTTTCCAAGTGGTTATTGGTGAGACCGACGAGTTGAATGCGAAGGCAGTCGAACGCGTCATTCTTTGTAGCGGCAAGGTTTACTACGATCTACGCCAAGAGCGTCGCAAGCGTGAAATAGAGAATATAGCGATTATTCGACTGGAGCAGTTGTATCCGTTCCCATCCGAAGCGCTGCATGAAGCGATGAAACCGTTTGAGAATATGAAAGAAGTGATGTGGTGTCAGGAAGAACCCATGAATCAAGGCGCTTGGTATTCAAGCCAACACCATATGCGACGTGTTGCCGAAGAACTCAAGCCTGGAATTGCATTGTCCTATGCTGGCCGTGATGCTTCGGCATCCCCAGCGGCAGGTTACCCTGCATTGCATATGGAACAATTGCGCTCTTTCTTGGATCAAGCACTGACCCTTAACAAATAGACGAAATACAACAAAACGCGAAGGAAATAAAAATGACAGTCGAAATCAAAGCACCGACTCTACCTGAATCAGTACCGGACGGCACGATTGCAACTTGGCATAAAAAGGCAGGTGACGCGGTTAAACGTGATGAACTGCTTGTTGATATTGAAACTGACAAAGTAGTCATCGAAGTTGTTTCTCCTGCCGATGGCGTGTTGCAAGAAATCATCAAAAATACGGGTGATACTATTGTTAGCAATGAGCTCATTGCTAAAGTAGAAGCCGGTGCAGCAAGCGCAGCACCTGCTGCCGGCAAAGATGAAGCCAAGAAAGACGAAGCGCCCGCTGAGAAAAAAGAAGAGGCGGCGAGCGAGCCAGCCGCTGGTGACGAGCCATTATTAAGCCCAGCCGCGAAGAAAATCGCTGAAGAAAACAATCTTGATGTAGAGAAAATCAAAGGCACAGGCAAGGGTGGTCGCGTCACTAAAGAAGATGTGATGGCCGCTGTGGCTAATAAGAGTGCGGCGCTAGCTGCTAGTTCAGACCCTTCTGCCAATATCGACACTTCATCTGGCCGCGTAGAAGAGCGCGTTCCAATGAGCCGATTGCGTGCTAAGGTTGCCGAGCGTTTGTTGGAAGCAAGTCAGTCGACTGCCATGCTCACTACTTTTAACGAAGTAGATATGGCACCTATTATGGAGCTTCGCAATAAGTACAAAGAACTATTCGAAAAATCTCACGACGGTATCCGTTTAGGATTCATGTCTTTCTTTGTGCGCGCAAGTATTGAAGCACTAAAACGTTTCCCTGCGGTGAATGCGTCAATCGATGGCAGCGACATTGTGTATCACGGCTACCAAGATATTGGCGTGGCAGTTTCTTCACCGCGTGGGCTAGTAGTCCCTGTATTGCGCAATGCCGATCATATGGGCCTTGCACAGATCGAGTCGCAGATTCGTGATTACGGTAAAAAAGCACAGGCTGGTAAGTTATCAATTGATGAAATGACCGGTGGTACGTTCACGATCTCCAACGGAGGCGTATTCGGCTCATTGCTCTCAACACCAATTTTAAACCCCCCACAAACTGCAATCCTGGGAATGCACAAGATTCAAGACCGCCCGATGGCCGTCAACGGAGAAGTTAAAATTCGCCCGATGATGTATCTCGCGCTTTCTTACGATCACCGCATGATTGACGGCAAAGAGGCCGTGCAATTCCTAGTAACGATTAAGGAACTTCTGGAAGATCCTGCACGAATTCTTTTAGAAATTTAATTCAACCGCTGACAAAGTTGCGAGTAAATTATGAGTGATAAGTACGATGTTGTTGTTATTGGTGGCGGGCCCGCAGGTTACGTTGCTGCGATTCGCTGTGCGCAGTTAGGCCTAAAAACTGCCTGCGTTGAGAAATGGAAAGATGAGAAAGACGAAGCTGTATTTGGCGGCACCTGCTTAAACGTAGGTTGTATTCCATCTAAAGCGCTTTTGGATTCTTCTCACAAATACGTAGAAGCCCAGCACGACTTTGAAGTGCACGGTATCACCGCCACTGGCGTAAAGATCGATGTGCCTGCAATGATTGCGCGTAAAGCGAAAATTGTTAGCCAGCTAACCTCTGGTGTTAAACAATTGTTCGGCGCCAATAAAGTAGTTGGCATTGCCGGCGCAGGTAAGCTTCTAGCAGGCAAGAAAGTACAAGTGACTAAGCACGACGGAAGTGTCGAAGAGCTTAGCGCTGAAAACGTTATTCTTGCCGCAGGTTCTGCGCCTATTAATATCCCGCCAGCACCTGTTGACAACGATGTCATAGTCGATTCAACTGGCGCACTAGAATTCCAAAGCACACCGAAACGCCTTGGCGTTATCGGAGCAGGGGTGATTGGTCTAGAGCTTGGTAGTGTTTGGTCACGTCTTGGTTCTGAAGTGACAGTCCTAGAAGCAATGGATGCCTTCCTACCCGCAGTGGATGGTCAGCTCGCCAAAGAAGCGAAGAAAATTCTAAGCAAGCAAGGCCTTGATATTAAACTTGGCGCCAAAGTCACTGGCAGCAAAGTAAGCAAAGGCAAGGCTAAAACTGTCACTGTTTCTTACACAGATTCTGAAGGCGAAAAAGAAGCCGTATTTGACAAATTGATTGTCGCTGTTGGCCGTCGCCCAGTTTCAGAAAATCTACTAGATGACGCTAGCGGCGTTGAACTCGACAAGCGCGGTTTCGTGGTTGTAGATGACACATGCGCCACGTCAGTGCCTGGCGTTTGGGCATGTGGTGATTTGGTGCGTGGCCCAATGCTTGCGCACAAAGGCATGGAAGAAGGTGTCATGGTTGCCGAGCGTATCATTGGCAAGAAAACTCAAGTCAACTACGACTTAGTGCCATTTGTAATTTACACCCATCCGGAAATCGCATGGGTTGGTAAAACAGAAGAACAACTCAAAGAGGAAGGTCGCGAGTATAACGTTGGCAGCTTCCCATTCAGCATCAACGGCCGAGCAATGGCTGCTAATGAAAAAGATGGAATGGTCAAAATCATCGCTGATGCAAAAACCGATCGCGTATTGGGATGTCACATTATCGGGCCAAGCGCTGCTGACATGATGCAGCAAATGGTTATTGCGATGGAGTTCAGTGCGAGCGCAGAAGACATTGGTCTTACTATGTTCTCACATCCAACGTTGTCTGAAACGGTTCATGAAGCTGCGCTAGCAGTGAATGGCCATGCTATTCATGGCGTGAACAAGCGTAAGCGTTAAAAGATCGCCTTCAATTTTAATTTTGTAATTAATAAGATGCACGAGGATGCAGTATGAATTTACACGAATATCAGGCCAAGCAACTTTTTGCCGAATACGGTCTTCCCGTATCGACAGGTTTCGCTGTTGATACGCCAGAAGAAGCCGCTGCCGCCGCCGATAAAATTGGTGGAGACAAGTGGGTTGTTAAGGCACAAGTTCACGCTGGTGGTCGCGGTAAGGCCGGTGGTGTAAAACTAGTTAGCTCTAAAGAAGAAATCAAAGCGTTTGCGCAGCATTGGCTAGGTAAGAACCTAGTGACGTATCAGACTGACGCCAATGGTCAGCCTGTCAGCAAGATTCTTGTTGAGACATGCACAGACATCGCTCAAGAACTATACCTAGGTGCAGTCGTTGACCGTGCATCCCGTCGCATCGTCTTCATGGCATCGACTGAAGGGGGTGTTGAGATTGAGAAAGTGGCCGAAGAGACACCAGACAAAATTTTGCGTGCAATCATCGACCCTTTAGTCGGTGCACAGCCTTATCAGGCGCGTGAGCTTGCGTTCAAATTGGGTTTGAATGATGTACAAGTTAAACAGTTCACTAAGCTGTTTCTAGGTCTTGCTAAACTATTTGCCGATTTCGATCTAGCGCTTTTGGAAATCAACCCATTGGTGATCACTGAGCAAGGCAATCTGCATTGCTTGGACGGCAAAATCAACATCGATGGCAATGCCCTTTATCGCCAGCCTAAGCTGCAAGAAATGCATGACCCAAGCCAGGACGATGAGCGTGAAGCCCGTGCGGCTAAGTGGGAGCTAAACTACGTCGCACTCGATGGCAACATCGGTTGTATGGTCAACGGTGCAGGTTTGGCAATGGGCACGATGGACATTGTGCAGTTACACGGTGGCAGCCCAGCAAACTTCCTAGACGTTGGCGGTGGCGCGACGAAAGAACGAGTGACCGAAGCATTCAAAATCATTTTGTCTGACGAAAACGTCAAAGCGGTTCTTATCAATATCTTTGGCGGCATCGTGCGTTGCGACATGATCGCTGAAGGGATCATCGGAGCCGTAGCAGAAGTGGGTGTAACCGTTCCTGTAGTGGTTCGATTGGAAGGCAATAACGCTGAACTAGGACGTAAAGTATTAGGTGATAGCGGTTTAAATATTATCGCTGCAAGCAGTCTGACTGACGCTGCAGAAAAAGTCGTAGCGGCTGCTGGAGGTGCTAAGTGAGTATTCTTTTAAACAAAGACACCCGCGTAATTTGTCAGGGTTTTACCGGTTCGCAGGGAACATTCCATTCCGAGCAAGCGATCGAATACGGGACGAAAATGGTTGGTGGTGTCACTCCTGGTAAGGGTGGTCAAGTTCACCTAGGTTTGCCAGTGTTCAACACTGTAGCTGAAGCGGTTGCTGAAACTGGCGCTGAAGCATCTGTTATCTATGTACCAGCACCATTTTGTAAAGACTCAATACTGGAAGCGGCTAATGCCGGCATCAAGTTGATCGTCTGTATCACAGAAGGGATTCCAACGCTCGACATGTTGGACGTGAAAGTGAAGTGCGACGAGCTTGGCGTGCGTTTGATCGGCCCTAACTGCCCAGGTGTCATCACTCCTGGTGAGTCTAAGATCGGTATTATGCCTGGCAATATCCACAAGCCAGGCCGAGTCGGGATCGTTTCTCGCTCAGGCACACTGACTTATGAAGCCGTTAAGCAAACAACTGACCACGGTTTTGGTCAGTCTTCTTGCGTCGGTATTGGTGGTGACCCAATCCCAGGGTCTAACTTCATTGATATTCTTGCTCTTTTCGAGCAAGACCCGCAGACAGAAGCGATTGTAATGATCGGCGAGATCGGCGGGACAGCAGAAGAAGAGGCCGCTGCCTATATAAAGGCAAATGTCACTAAACCTGTGGTGTCTTATATTGCTGGTGTAACAGCGCCTGCTGGTAAGCGCATGGGGCACGCAGGTGCAATTATCTCTGGCGGTAAAGGTACAGCAGATGAGAAATTTGCTGCCTTAGAAGACGCTGGCGTGAAGACTGTTAAGAGTCTTGCTGACATCGGCAATGCATTAAAAGAAATTACAGGCTGGTAGGGAACTATAGCCATAATTTGAACTCTGGTTTTTATGTGCCATTTGTAGGAAAAATTGTACGGCAAGTGGTTCTAAAAATCAGATAGGTTGTGATAGGCTTAACCCATAATTTGGCACGGATAGCCGGATTTACCGTAATAAAGGAAGATTTTATCGGCAGTAGTTACCGTTAAACTCAAACCAACAAAATTTGGGTAGAAAGGTAACTATTTGCTGGTTGGTTCTAAAAAAGGAAAGTCTGCCAATTCTGCTTATGGAAAAGCACGTGGGGAGCTAAGGCAGAAAAAACAGGATTTGTTTCACTTTAACACAAGTTGTCGGGTGAGCTTTTTGGTGAAGTGTTCTTACCAGATTGTCCCACTTAGATAGTTCAATAAAATAATAGGATGGCACATGAATAACCGTCGATTATATTACAAGGTTCTAGCTCCTTTCGCTTCGTTGATTGTAGCTGGTGCGACACAAGCAGCTGAGGTTGATACAAGCATCATAGATCAAGCCTTGAATATCATAGATCAGCAAAACCAGGCCGCTGTAGCTTCTCAAGAAACAATCACCAGATTGTCAAACTCGACTTCCACGCTTTTCGAAGAGTTCAAAATCGAGAACGATAATTTGGAGGCCATGCTGGTGCTGAACGCCGGTTTGCGCAAACAGATTTCTATTCAGGAAGAACAGATTGCTACTATTCAACAGTCAATCACAGACGTAGCAATCGTGACTCAAGAAATGCCATTCTTGATGAACAAAATGCTAAGCAGTGTTGAGCAGTTCATAGAGTTAGACATCCCTTTCCAAATGGAAGAGCGTCGTCGCCGCATGCAGTTCGCTCGTGACGCGATCGATAGCCCAGACGTTTCTATCGCTGAGAAATTTCGTCAAATCCTCGTGATTTACCAAAACGAAAATAACTACGGCCGCACTCACTCAACTTACCCAACGACTCTTGAGTTGAATGGTGTTGAGCGTGACGTTGACATCTTGCGCGTTGGTCGCATTGCGATGTTGTACCAGACAAAAGATCGTACGATGACTGGTGCATGGGACAACGAAGCGCGTGCATGGGTTGAGCTAGACCCTGCCGAGTACCGCACAGCAGTTCAGCGCGCCATTAGCGTTTCAAGCGGTCTTGTATCGCCAGCTATCATGGATCTACCAATTGCAGCACCGGAGTCAGCACAGTGAAAAAAATAATCAAACTTGCAGGAATTTCAGCAACTAGCCTGTTTTTGGCAATTTCTTCACAGGCCTTTGCACAAGCTCCAGCTAGCTCTTTGGCTGAGCTACTAGAGAGCGTTGAACAAGACCGTGTTGCACAGTCGCAAGAGCACCGTGAGCGTGAACAGCGCTTCCAGCAGCAAGCGAACCAGCAACAACAGATTCTTGACGAGACGAAAGCGCGTATTGAAGAAGAGAACGCATTGAACACTCAGTTGACTGAGACTTTCGATGCTAATCAGCTCACAATCGCTGAACGTCGTGAAGCATTGCGCGTGGCGCGTGCTGACCTTAACGAACTGCTAGGTACTATCCAGGGTGTTGCTGGTGACTTCCGTAGTATTTTCGAAAACTCATTGATCAGTGCGCAGTACGATGGTCGTGAAGAGTTCCTAGATGACTTCATCGCGCGTGTTGCTTCTGATACAGAGCAAGTACGTATCGACGAGATCGAGCGTTTCTGGTTCTTCATGCAGCAAGAGCTTATTGAGTCTGGCAAAGTCGTTCAGTACACAGACATGGTTAGCTTGCCATCAGGTGAGCAAGAATCACGCACTGTAACTCGTATTGGTTCATTTAACGCAGTCTCAAATGGCGACTACCTAAGCTACACAGGCGCGATTGGTCACTTGCAAGTGCTTCCACGCCAGCCAGCTGGTGACGTTGTTAGCCGTGCTTCTGCACTCGAATCTGCGACTAGCGGCATGCACAAAGTGGGTATCGACCCAACTGGTGCGCTTGGTGGCAGCATGATGGCTAACTTGATCAACTTCCCAACACCTGCTGAGCAAGTGCGTGATAACTCGGGCACAATCGGTTATCTCATCATTGCAGTTGGTTTGGTTGCGGTTCTTATCGGTTTGATCAGAACATTGATCCTCACTGTTGTTGCAGCGAAGGTGAATGCTCAGGTTAAAGCGGATAAAGCTAACAAGAACAACCCTCTGGGTCGTGTACTGCTAGTAGCTGAGTCTAATCCTAATGTTGACACTGAGACATTGGAGCTCAAGCTTGGTGAGGCAATCCTACAGGAAACACCTGCACTAGAGCGCTTCCTCACATTGATCAAGATCATCTCTACAATCGCCCCGCTAATGGGTCTATTGGGTACGGTGACTGGTATGATCAACGTGTTCCAGCAGATCACAGTTTACGGTGCTGGTGACCCAACTATCATGGCTGGCGGTATTTCGATGGCTCTTATGACAACTGTACTTGGTATCGTCGCGGCAATCCCTGCGATCCTAATGCACAGCTGGGTTAAAGGTAAGTCAGACCGCATCATCCATATTATGGAAGAGCAGGCTACTGGTATCATCGCTAGAAAAGCCGAAGCAACAAACAAATAAGCAACTAGGACGAGGAAACGCATAATGTATTTCGCTCTGATGGATGCTTCCGATGCCGTTTTTGGTTTCATGGAGAAAGGAGGCGATGTTCTTTGGATCATCGCCATCCTGCTCCTCGTGAAATTCTCAATGGTGTTTGAAAGAGTTTGGTATCTGTATTCAACTCATAGCAAGCGTGTCAAAAACACGCTTGCCCTGTGGAATGCGCGAACTGACAAAAATTCGTGGAGAGCACGACAAATCCGTATGGCAATGATCTCTGAGATCTCGCTGGATTTGCGCGGCTCCATGCCATTAATTGAATCTCTCGTAGTTATTTGTCCATTACTTGGTCTTTTAGGAACGGTAACGGGCATGATCGAGGTCTTCTTTGTTATGGCTCTAACAGGCGGTGGCGATGCGAAGTCAATGGCGGGTGGGGTTTCTAAAGCCACTATCCCAACCATGGCGGGCATGGTCGGTGCACTGTCAGGAATTTTTGCGACCAACTGGCTCAAGCACAAAATGGATCGTGAGTTAGAACTTTTAGAAGATAATTTGGCGCTAAATAACTAAGCTAAGAAGGCATAACAATGAAAAGCGGTTTAATGAAGAAAAGAGATGACGAGGGCCCAGGGGAGATTGACCTTACCCCTATGCTAGACGTTGTTTTCATCTTGCTTATCTTCTTCATCGTGACCTCAGTGTTCGTCACCGAGGCAGGTATTGAAGTTACTAAGCCTGAAGCTTCGACTGCAGAGCCTAAGTCTAAAGATCTCATCCTTATCGCTGTTACCGCGGACGGTGAGATCTGGATTGACGGCGAAGCTGTTGACCCAAGGTTTATTCGTGCTAGATTTGAATTACGTTTAGCCGAATCACCCAATTCGTCTGTAGTAATACAGGGCGACCAAGCAGCACAGAACGAACACGTAATGGCTATATTACGTGCCGCTCGCGATGCTGAAATTGCAAGCGTATCGATATCAACGGAGGCGTAATATGATCGCTATAAGATGGTTAGTTTCAGTGGCTCTCGCCTTGACTATCACACTTGTATTGTTCTATTTGATGCAAATGTTGATCGCAACAGGTTCAACTTTGGAACAACGTGTGAATGTTGTAAAAATTGTTGATGCGACAATGCCTGAGATCGAAATGGAAGTGGTGCGTGAAGTAGAGAAGCCCGAGCCAATCGAGCAACTCGACACTCCGCCACCAGATGTACCTGATCGTCAGCTAAACATGGACAACGGTCCTAGTTTGCAGATCGAGCGTGCGGCTGTAAATCTTGATACAGGTCTTGATATTGGTGGTGCTAGCATTTCAATCACCGATGGTGAAATGTTGCCACTCGTGAACGTAACTCCTCAATACCCTACACGTGCGGCTTCACGCGGCATTCAAGGGTGGTGTCAGGTTTCATTCACAGTAACAGAGACTGGCGGCGTTCGTGATGTTGTTGTGGTAGATGCAGAACCACGTGGCATTTTCGACTCTTCGTCAATCCGCGCTGCAGAGAAATTCAAGTTCCAACCTAAAGTAGTCGATGGGGAAGGGGTAGCGGTACCTAACGTTCAGTACGTTTTCCGTTATCAACTGGAAGGTGAGCAGTAATGATTAGCCTATTCAAAACCAAGCGACTTACTCGCGATATCGTATCAACACTCGCCATGGCGGGAGTGTTGGTAGCGGGTGCTGCCTATTCAACTGCGTCTTTCGCAGCTGAAGAAGACGACGGTCCTCGTCAGCCTCCAGCCACGCGTTCTTCTGATGTATTAACAGAGCGCGTGTTCAAGGCAATTTCTGAAATTCAGGAGCTTATGAGCCCTGAAGACGAGAACGACGAGCCTGACTACGCACGTGCTAAGGAAGAACTAGATGCGTTGAATGAGCGTTATGACCGCTTGAATGATTTCGAGAAGTCTACGCTACTCAACTTCTATACAAACTACTACCTAAGCACTGACCAGATTGATATGGCATTGCAAACCTTCGAGCGTATTTTGCAGATCGAAGAGCTGCGTGTTGAATCTCGTCTACGTGCCTTGATGGCACTTGGTCAGTTGTACATGGGTGAAGAGCGCTACACAGACGCAATCGAATCATTCAATCGTTGGAGAGAACTCTCTGAAGAAGAGAATGAAAACGTGTTTCTGGGGCTTGCTAACTCCCATTACAACCTTGCTCAGTACAACGAAGCGATTCCATTTTTGTTAGATCACATGGAATTAGCGCAAGCAAATGGCAAAACATTGGCTAAGAATATTTACGGCCTGTTGAACCTGATGTACATCGAGCTTGAAGACTATGTCAATGCTGAGCGTATTACTAAGCAAATGGCAACGTTGTTTGACGAGCCTAGTGACTGGCGCAATCTGTCAGCGATCTATGGTTATCTAGATGACGACAAGAAGCGTATTGAAACTCTCTCTGTAACGTTCGCCAAAGGTTATATGGAGAACGAGTCAGAGTTCCTGAACCTCGCACAGTCTTTGGCTGGTGCTGATGCCCCTTATCAGGGTGCGAAAGTGCTAGAAGCGGGCTTGCAGCAAGGGATCGTTGAAGAAGACGAAGAGAATATGATGCGTCTTGTGCAGATGTATATGCTAGCCAATGAGTATGAAATGGCTCTAGAGCCTGCCATTAAAGCCGCTGAAATGGCTGAAAACGGTGACTCATATGACCAGCTAGGTTATATCTACTATATGTTGCATGACTATAGAAATGCAGCAGACTCTATCGCGAAAGCACTTGAGCGTGGTGGCTTGGAAAACCCAGGCGATGCGCAATTGTTCCTAGCACGAGCTCTAGTAGAGCTAGATGAGTTCGATGAAGCAGCAGTAGCTGCTCGACGTGCGCAGGATTTAGGTGAGAATTCCGCTCGCTCATTCCTGAACTACATCGAGAACAGCAAAGCGCGATTCGAAAACCTCAAGCAACGTAAAGAAGACGCGATCGAATTCTATCGTTCGTAAATTCTACGCTTGAAATTTGGGGTTCCGACCCCATCTAAAGCCCGGTTACTTTAAAAGTAGCCGGGCTTTTTTATTACCAAGAATTCTAGGGACTTTGCTGATGACTGCAGAAAACAAAAGAGAAACAAGAGGCTTTGAAACCGAAGCCAAACAACTTCTACATTTAATGATTCACTCGCTATATAGCAACAAAGAAGTGTTTCTACGTGAACTCATCTCTAATGCCTCTGATGCGGCTGATAAATTGCGCTTTGAAGCGCTCTCTAAGCCAGAAATCTACGAAGATGACTCTGAGCTTAAAGTGCAAGTCGATTTCGACTCAGAAGCAGGTACAGTGACTATATCTGACAATGGTATTGGCATGAGCCGAGACGATGTGATTAGCAATCTTGGAACAATCGCTAAATCTGGCACTGCACAATTTTTAGAGAACCTTTCTGGTGACCAAAAGAAAGATTCTCAGTTAATCGGTCAGTTTGGGGTAGGGTTCTACTCTGCCTTCATCGTGGCCTCAGAAGTAGAAGTGCTGACGCGTCGTGCCGGTAGCCCCATATCAGAAGGTGTGCGTTGGGTGTCCAGTGGCGAGGCTGACTACTCAATCGAGACCGTTGAGAAGCAAACTCGCGGCACGTCTATCACCTTGAAATTGCGTACTGATGAAAAAGACTTTGCCGAGTACTATCGCCTCAGCAACATCGTTAAAAAATACGCTGATCATATTTCAATCCCTGTATTGATGGCCAAGCAGTCCTTCGACGAAGACAAGGACAAAGAAGACGATAAAGAAAAAGCGGTTGAATACGAGGCAGTGAACGCAGCCAAAGCATTGTGGACACGCCCACGCAATGAGCTTAAAGATGAAGAGTACGTTGAGTTTTACAAGCACGTATCACACGATTTTCAAGAGCCATTAAGCTGGAGCCACAATAAGGTAGAGGGCAAGCTTGAGTATACGAGCCTGTTATTTGTCCCTGCCAAAGCCCCATTCGACATGTGGAACCGTGACGGCGCTCGTGGTTTGAAATTATACGTACAACGTGTATTCATCATGGACGAAGCCGAGCAGTTTTTGCCGCTATATCTACGCTTTATTAAAGGGGTTGTCGATTCAAACGATATCTCTTTGAACGTTTCGCGTGAGATTCTGCAGAAAGACCCTGTGGTCGACTCTATGCGTAGCGCTTTGACCAAGAAAGCACTCGATATGCTTTCTAAGATGAAGAAAAACGAGCCTGAGAAATACGCCAAGTTTTGGGCTGAGTTCGGGCAAGTCTTGAAAGAAGGCCCAGGCGAGGATTTCGCAAACAAAGAAAAAGCAGCAGACCTTTTGCTTTTCGCTAGCACCCATAACTCTAGCTCAGTGCAAGACCAAGGCCTTAGCGATTACGTGTCACGCATGAAGCCAGAGCAAGACAAGATCTATTACGTAGTAGCAGACACAGCGAACGCAGCACGTAACAGCCCACACTTGGAAATTTTCAAGAAGAAAGGCATCGAAGTCTTGTTAATGTCTGACCGCATTGATGAGTGGCTAATGGGCCATCTCACTGAGTTTGACGGTAAGAAATTTCAAGATATTGCCCGTGGTTCACTAGATCTAGGCAAGCTTGAAGACGAAACAGAAAAAGAAGAGCAGACTAAAACTGAGAAGAAGTTTGAAGCGTTGACTACTCGTATTAAAGAGCAGCTAAGCACTTCAGTGAAAGACGTGCGCGTAACCCATCGATTGACTGACTCACCTGCGTGTATCGTTGTAGATGACGATGATATGGGAGAGCAAATGCGTCGTATCATGGAAGCAGCAGGGCAGGCAGTACCGGAGACTAAGCCTATCTTCGAACTCAACCCCGAGCACCCATTGATTATGAAACTCGACCAAGAGCAAGACGAAGAGCGATTTGCTGACCTTGTTTCATTGGTCTTTGATCAGGCGAGTCTGGCAGAAGGGCGTCAGCTTGAAGATCCCGGTCAGTTCACACGTCGCCTTAACAAATTATTGTTAGAGCTATGTGATTAAAATGGCCGTGTAAAACACACAATGGCAAATTAAAAGCCCGCTAAACTATAAATGTTTAGCGGGCTTTTTTTTACATCTTTTCTAAAGTATTAAGCCCCAACAGCGTGAGACCTTTATCAAGCGTCTTAGCTGTCAGATTGACAATCTTTAAGCGTGAGGCACGCACTGCTGGTTCAGCTTTAAGAACAGGGCAAGCCTCATAGAATCGCATGAAGAGCCCGGCCAATTCATATAAATAAGCACTGAGATAATTGGGCAAGCCTTCTTGCGCGACCACAAGAATCGTCTCTTGAAACTGTAAATTTTTAAGGATTAACTTGCGCTCTTCTTCGGCGGTAATTTGCAAGGCTGCGTCGCTGGCTAGCTCGCCCACTTCATCTTTACGCAAGATGCTTTTAATACGGGCGAAGGCATAAAGCATATAGGGGGCTGTGTTGCCTTCAAACGAGAGCATGGTGCTCCAGTCGAACACATAATCGCTGGTTCTGTTTTTCGATAGGTCAGAATATTTGACCGCACTGATGCCAACAACACCCGCGATTTGCGTTCGCGTCTCATCGTCCAGGGTAGGGTTCTTCTCGCTAACGATTGTGTGAGCACGACGCACAGATTCTTCGAGCAGGTCGACAAGTTTGACGTTATCGCCACTTCTGGTTTTAAACGGCTTGCCGTCTTCGCCCATCATCATGCCATAGGCAATATGCTCTAAAGAGCAAGACTCTGGCGCCATGCCGGCTTTACGTGCAATCGCAAACACTTGTTGAAAATGCAAACTCTGACGTGCATCGACAACATAGAGAACACGATCGGCCTTAAGTGTGCCCGCACGATATTCGATGGCGGCCAGATCGGTTGTTGCATAGAGATAGCCACCATCGGACTTTTGTACGATAGTGGGCAAAGGGGCGCCTTCTTTGCCAGTAAACTCATCCATGAACACGCATTTTGCGCCTTCGGACACACTGAGCAGGCCTTTGTCATCCAAGGTTTGAATAATGTGTGCAAGTTGCGGATTGTAGAAACTCTCTGGTTTCAAATCAGCTCGGCTAAGGGTAACGCCTAAAAGCTCATAGACGCTTTCGCAGTGGCCTAATGAGGTGTCAATGAACACGCGCCACGCTTTCAAACAATCCGCATCGCCACCTTGCAATTTGACCACGTAATTACGCGCTGTCTCGGCAAAGCCAGGCTCGTTGTCAAAGCGCTGCTTTGCTTCTCGATAAAAAGTTTCTAGATCGGATAACTGCAGAGAAAGTTTGTCGTTCTCAGTCTGCAAGGATTCCATGTGAGCAATCAACATGCCGAACTGCGTGCCCCAGTCGCCAACGTGGTTCTGACGAATCACTTCGTGCCCACTGGCCTCCAAGACTCTTACAAGGCAGTCACCGATGATAGTGCCGCGCAAGTGGCCTACATGCATTTCTTTAGCAAGATTAGGGCTGGAATAGTCCACAACGATACGCTGTGGTGCAGCAACAGGCTCGATAAGGCTTTGCTCGCTTTGACCGTAATGCTCACCCCAGCGCGTTAAATAGTCATCGACTAGGAATAAGTTGATAAACCCAGGGCCGGCGATCTCAGCGCGAGCAATGAGCTCATTCTCTGGAATTGCAGCAAGGACCTTTACTGCTAATTCTCTTGGGTTGGTTTTGGCGCGTTTGGCCACAGCCATGACCCCATTTGCTTGATAATCGCCAAACTCTGGGCGTGTGGCATAGATAACATTGGCATTGCTTCCGCTTAAACCAGTGGCTTGGTCAATGGCAGCGCTCAAAAGTTCTTCGAGCCTGTGTTTAATATTGAACATGGTCCTAACCCTAAATACAAAATGGCAGCAATTGTACACTATTGAGGGCGCATATTTAGGCATTGCCCATGCAGTATTGCTACAATAGCGCGATCAATTAGTGAGAGTATCTCCATCGTGGCAAGTCAGCAATCTTCCGAACCTTCTAATAGCAATAGCGCCAAGGTGCAGCTATTGGAGATAGGGCCGCATTCGGAGCTACAACGGCTAGATAACTTCCTGCTAGGGAAATTAAAAGGCGTCCCCAAATCGAAGATCTATCGAGTGATTCGTAAAGGCGAAGTGCGCATCAATAAAAAACGCGCTAAACCGGACACCAAACTGCATGCTGGGGATATTGTGCGGGTACCGCCAATAAGAGTCGCCGAGCCAAGTGTCATTGCTCCGCCAAGTGCCAGCTTAGTGCAATTACTCGAAAATTCTGTGCTCTACGAAGACGACAACGTTCTGGCCATCAATAAGCCGCAGGGTCTAGCAGTACATCGAGGCTCAGGAACGCAAATCGGTTTGATCGAAGCACTGCGCTATATGCGAGCAGCCCCCGCAGACCCCGAGTTTTTCTTAGAGCTAACGCATCGCATAGATAAAGAAACCACAGGTTGCGTAGTAATAGCGAAAAACCCCTTATATTTAAAGCACATGCAGCGTGAATTTAAAGCAAGACTTGTAAATAAAACTTATCTCCTGATCGCTCATGGTGCCTGGCCGGAGGAGCTTATCGAAGTCAATGCACCTTTACTGAAGCATGATCTGCAACAAGCAGAGAAAGTCGTCACTGTCGACCCAGAAGGGAAGAGCGCAGTTACCCACTTCCGATTACTTGAGGCGCTTAAAGATACAAGCCTTGTAGAGGCTAAACCTGTTACAGGAAGAACGCATCAGATCCGTGTTCATAGCCAATATGCCGGCCACCCAATTGTCGGGGATCGCAAATACACGAGCACGGCAAAAAACGTGTTGGTGCAGCACAAACAGCTATGCCTGCATGCGGCTAAAATTGAATTTACTGCAATCGATGGCCGAACAATCGAAATTGCCGCGCCAATTGCAGGCCCAATGCAGGAGCTACTGGAAAGACAAAGGCTGAAAACGCCGCAAAATTAGTAAATTGTCGAAAAATCATGCCTTTGAGTGTAGATTTTTTTGACAGATGGGCTTCAGACGCCTATTATTGCGCGCCTATGGCAGACACCCTTATTCCAGACTACGTTGACGCAAGGAAAATCTTTGCCCAACAGACACTTATAGAAGGAGTGCTCCCAATCTCACGTTTAGCGAGATTCAGTGAGGCCATTTTAAGCAACGAGGGCAATGTGCAAGTGTCATTGCAGTTTCTCCTCGATGACAGTTTTAGAAGGTTGATCCAGGGGTCTTTGCAGGCGCAAGTGCAAGTGACTTGCCAGCGCTGTTTAGAAGCGATGACAATTACCCTAAAAGATCAATTTGAGTTGGCAGTAGTACACACTGAAGAACAAGCGCAAAAACTGCCTAAAACACTCGATGCATGGATTTGCGAAGACGTTAAGCTTGTGCTGGCAGAAGTGATTGAAGAACAATTGATTCTCTGCATGCCTATCGTCAGCTACCATGAAGAACACTGTATCGCTTCGCTAGAGTTTGCAGCGAAGCAGGCAAACAAGCCTAATGCTAAGCAGGGCGAGCAAGGGAGTGATAGTCCCTTTGCGATTTTGCAAAAATTGAAAGACAAGTAATACAAGGTTTCATTTATAGGCGCTTTGACTAGCGCGGCAACACACTAGGAGCTACAAGCATGGCTGTTCAACAGGTAAAAGTATCACGCTCACGTCGCAACATGCGTCGCGCACACGATTCATTGACAGGTCCAACATTGTCTACTGACCAAACTACTGGCGAAGTACATCGTCGTCACCACGTGACTGCCGATGGTTTCTACAAAGGCAAGAAAGTGTTGGATCTTGGCGACAAGTAAAACTGTCTGTGCCTAAGTGCATTGCAATTGATGTCATGGGAGGGGATTTTGGCCCCTCCGTGACAGTTCCCGCTGCACTTCGCGCACTGCAAGCTCACGACGATCTATCGTTGATCTTGGTGGGCGATGAGCCACAAATTAACGCTTTGTTATCCGGGGCCAGTGCGACACTGCAACAACGTCTGGAAATCCTTCATACCAGCGTATGTGTCGAAGACGACTGTAAACCTGAGTCCGTTTTACGTAAGTCGAAAGAATCCTCCATGTTTCTCAGCGTGAATCTTGTCAAAGAGGCTCGTGCTGATGCCTGTGTGAGTGCTGGCAATACAGGAGCGCTCTTACTTGCAGGACGCCATCTGCTCAAAACTATCCCCGGAATTTCAAAGCCCGCCATCATCGCCAATATCCCTTTGTATGAAGATCAGCGCCAAGCCTATATTTTGGATGTGGGCGCAAACGTCACAAGCCCAGCATCGCAATTGCATGAATTCGCCATCATGGGCTCCATACTCGCAGCAACAGTTGATTCCATTGCCAACCCTCGGGTGGCATTGCTAAATGTTGGGCACGAGGAGCACAAAGGAACGACGCAGATTCGCGAGGCAGCAAAGCTATTAGAGCAAACAAGCTCAATCAATTTTGTTGGCTATATTGAAGGCAACGAAATTTTTAGCAATAAAGCCGATGTAGTCGTGTGCGACGGTTTTGCGGGCAATGTCACGATCAAGACTAGCGCCGGCGTTGTCAAAGTCTTAGAGCGTCTTTTGAAGGCTCAGGCTGACAAGGGACTATTCTCCTGGCTAATGACGCTAGCGGCAGCACCGATGTTGCGCCGTCTGCGCAAGCAGATCGACCCGGTGCAGTTCAATGGCGCCAGTGTTTTAGGTTTGCAAGGCATCATCGTGAAGAGTCACGGGCACGCACAGGTGCAAGCGTTTTACTACGCTATAGAACAAGCTTTTAAAGAGGTCACTGACTGCGTTCCGCAACTGATCAGTGCGCGTATGAATGAACTAAATATGAATCAAGGAAATTGATAATGAAGAAATTTGGCTTTGTATTTCCTGGGCAAGGGTCTCAACGCAAAGGAATGTTAAGTGATCTAGCGGCACAGTACCCACTCGTACAAGCATGCTTTGCTGAAGCATCAGAGGCGCTAGGCATGGACCTTTGGGATATTTGCCAGAACGACCCAGAAGGCTTGTTAGACCAAACCCATATTACGCAACCTGCGCTTTTAACTGCCTCAGTCGCTGTTTGGCGAGTCTGGATGGAGCAGGGCGGGGCACTTCCAGAATTATTAGCAGGCCATAGTCTTGGCGAATACTCAGCATTGGTGTGTGCAGACGTGCTTAGCCTTGGCGATGCCGTGAAATTAGTTCACAAACGCGGGCTGTATATGCAAGAGGCCGTGCCAAGCGGCACTGGTGCTATGGCGGCCATTCTTGGGCTAGACGATGAAAAGATCATTGCGATTTGTGAAGCACAGGCACAGGGCGAAGTCGTCGCTCCGGCTAACTATAATTCAACCGGGCAAACTGTTATTGCTGGCTCGAGCGCTGCAGTCGAACGCGCTATGGCCGCTTGCAAAGAGGCCGGTGCAAAACGTGCATTGCTCCTTAATGTCAGCGTGCCGTCGCACTGTGCCCTAATGAAGCCTGCGGCCGAGCGATTAGCCGCTGATCTTGATGCCGTTGAGTTCAAAACACCCAATATTCCAGTAGTCCAGAATATCAATGGCCGCGTCGCCAAGAGCTCAGACGATATTAAGCAAAACTTGCTTAAACAGCTCTACATGCCTGTGCAATGGGTTGAGAGTATCGGTTGTATGTGGGATTTCGGTCTCAGCCAAGTGGTAGAATGCGGACCAGGAAAAGTACTCGGCGGTCTGATCAAGCGCATCGAAGCAGACATGGGCACGTTCTCGACTGAAGCGCCAGAACAATTCGCCCAAGCGCTTGAAGAAATCCCTCAATAGAATTTGATCTACAATTGGATATGACTATGAACGATACAGCAAAGAGAATTGCATTAGTGACTGGCGCTAGCCGAGGAATCGGCAAGTCGATTGCACTGACGCTAGGCAAACAGGGTATGACGGTGATCGGCACAGCGACATCAGATAACGGCGCTGCCGCTATTAGTGCCTATCTGCAAGACGCTGGCATTGAGGGCACAGGAATGTGCTTAAACGTTTCCTCTAACGAGTCAGTCGCACAAGTGTTTAGCGAAATCGAGTCAGCCTATGGCGTGCCTTTAGTGTTGGTCAACAATGCTGGGATAACGCGCGATAATTTGCTAATGCGCATGAAGGCAGACGAATGGGATGATGTCATCGATACTAATCTCAACTCGCTATATCGCGTTTGCAAATTAGTAGTAAAGGGCATGACCAAAGCACGCTGGGGTCGCATCATTAATATTAGTTCTGTTGTGGCCTCTAGTGGCAATGCGGGGCAAACCAACTACGCGGCCTCCAAAGCTGGGATCGAAGGGTTTTCACGCTCCTTGGCCCGCGAGATCGGTTCACGTGGTATTACTGTCAATTGTATCGCGCCTGGATTTATCGATACCGATATGACTCGAGCCCTGAATGAAAAGCAGATGGAGACTTTCCTTGCACAGATTCCTCTAGGCCGATTTGGGCAAGTAGAAGAAATTAGTGCGGCAGTTGGATTTCTAGCATCCGAATCTGCTGCCTATATAACAGGCGAAACACTGCATATTAATGGCGGAATGCACATGCCTTAACTCTTTAATTTTTCAGCTTAACTTATTGATAATTTTATTATTTAAAGTAAAGCACTGAATTATTTTAGACTTAAAGATTACAACCCGTGGAAAATAGATGTAAACTTGCGTTTTGGATTATCTCGGTTGATTAATAATTAACCAATTAATCAGAAGGCAGTATCAAAAAATTAGTATTTAGGAGCTAATAATAGTTATGAGTAGCATTGAAGATCGCGTTAAGAAAATTGTCTGCGAACAGCTTGGCGTAAAAGAAGAAGAGGTAAAACCAACTTCTTCATTTGTAGAAGATTTAGGCGCTGATTCTTTGGATACTGTGGAATTGGTTATGGCTCTGGAAGAAGAGTTCGAGACCGAAATTCCTGATGAAGAAGCCGAGAAAATCACAACAGTACAACTTGCCTGTGATTACATTAATTCGCATTTGTAAGAAATTCTAGGCTCACTATTTAAGCTACTCTGGATGTAATCTGGAGTAGCTTTTATTTTGCCTGTAAAACTTAAGTTCGTATTAAAGTGTTTCATAAGGATTGGAGAGCGACGCAGTGAACGGTAGAAGAGTGGTAATCACTGGCCTAGGTCTTGTAACCCCTCTCGGGAATAGCGTTGACGCAACTTGGCAAGCTATCAAAGAGGGACGCAGTGGTATCAATGAGCTTACGCAATTTGATACGTCTGACTTCTCGACTCGCTTTGGCGGTTCGGTTAAAGATTTCGACTGCACTCCTTATCTGAGCGCGAAAGAAGCGCGTCGTATGGATGTCTTCATTCAATACGGTTTGGCCGCCGGTGTTCAGGCAGTCACAGACTCAGGTCTTCTAGATTCCTCATTGGATTACGAGCGTGTTGGCGTTGCCATCGGTTCGGGTATCGGTGGCATCAATTCCATTGAAGAAACCTCTAATCTTGTGCGCACCTCTGGTCCGCGTAAGGTTTCCCCATTCTTTGTTCCCGGCTCTATCATCAATATGCTTGGTGGTACTTTGTCGATTCGCTATAACTTCCAAGGCCCGAATATCGCCATTACCACGGCCTGTACTACTGGTACACACAATATTGGCGTTGCTGCCAATATGATTACGGCAGGACAAGCCGATGTCATGTTGGCAGGTGGTGCTGAAATGGCCACGTCCCCAGTAGGGCTTGGTGGTTTCTGCGCCGCCCGTGCACTGTCCACGCGCAATGATGATCCGCAACGCGCTAGTCGCCCATGGGATAAAGACCGTGACGGTTTTGTGCTTAGCGATGGCGCTGGCATCATGGTATTAGAAGAGTACGAGCACGCGAAAAAGCGTGGCGCGAAGATCTATGCAGAATTGGCAGGCTTTGGCATGAGCGGTGATGCTTATCACATGACCTCGCCATCAGAAGGCGGCAAGGGTGCTGCTCTATGTATGCGCAATGCTTTGCGAAGTGCGAGCATCGATCCTACTCAAGTTGACTATATCAACGCCCACGGCACCTCCACATTGGCAGGCGACGTTGCTGAGACGCACGCGATTAAGAGTGTCTTTAACAACCACGCGCAGAACCTTGCCGTGAGCTCGTCAAAATCGATGATTGGTCACTTGTTAGGCGCCTCAGGGGCAGTCGAAGCAATCATTTGTGCCTTGTCGATTCGCGATCAACTTGTAACGCCAACAATCAATTTGGATAATCCTGATGAAGGCTGTGACCTAGACTATGTGCCACACCACAGCCGAGACACCAAGGTTGACGTTGCAGTGAGCAATTCTTTCGGTTTCGGTGGTACTAACGGCAGCTTGGTCTTTAGACGCCTATAGTCGATCGCTAGGGGGTGCAACACGCATTGGCCGTGTCAGCTCTGGAGGGTCTTATGCTCGTCAACGGGCAGCTTCAAAATCATCTTCCTGTACTCGATCGCGCCGTCCAGTATGGCGATGGCGCCTTTGAAACCATCTTAATTCGCAATGCCAAGCCCATATTCTTCGAAGCGCATCTCGCCCGTCTAAGCGATGCCTGTCAACGCTTAAAAATCCCTCTTGCGACACCACTCCTGCTCGCGGAATTCAATAGCTTTGTGCAAAGTTCAGCGCCCGACGGTATTGTGAAGATTATCATCAGTCGTGGTGCCGGTGGCCGTGGTTACGGCGTAGCCACAAACATGGAGCACACACGCATCCTGCAATTTCACCCGCTTCCAGAGAATTATGAGCGCTATAGCCAAGAGGGCATCAGCGTTTTCAAATGCGCACACCCACTGTCACGCAATAGCGCCTTAGCCGGGCTCAAACACCTCAATCGCCTAGATCAAGTTATGGCCAGCATGGAGCTGCCAGACACGGTGCAAGAAGGTTTGATGTGCGATGACACCGGCTTGCTTATTGAAGGGGTGAAGTCGAATGTTTTTCTGTTTAAAGATGGCCGCTGGTATACGCCAACGCTAGACCAAGCAGGTGTTGCCGGCGTGATGCGTGCTCAGATCATTCAAACTATTCAACGCGAAGGCGCTAAGCATTTAGCGATTGCAGCAATTGAATTTGCCGACATCGCAACAGCCGAAGAGGTAATCGTCTGCAATAGTGTCTTTGGTATTTGGCCGGTAACAGCGCTGCAATGGGATGATTCTATGATAGGGTTTGCCATCGGTGAAAATACTCGCCACTTACAACGTAAAGTTTGGAATATAGCCTAAATGCCTCGCAAGCTTATTATTCGATCTGTCATGGCAATTCTCGCCATATTTGCGATCATGCTGTTTAGCGCCAATGCTTGGCTTGCGCGTTATCTCGATGCTCCAATGCCGCTGGCGCAGCCCACCGTGATTGAAGTACGCCCCGGTAGTAGCTTGCGGCAAGTGGCGTCATTACTAGAGGCGCAAGTCGGCTTAAACCATCCCGCCATTTTCTCCTATTGGGCACAGCGCGAAGGCTTCGATCGCTCCATACGTACAGGTGAGTTCGCGATTAGCCCAGGAATGAGCCCTAGAGCCGCTCTAGAGCATTTGGTTTCAGGACAAGCTGTCCAATACCCCATAACGTTTATCGAAGGGACAAGAGTGCAGGATGCCTTAAGTGCCCTTTGGAACAGCCCCAAACTCAACATCACCTTGCAAGGACTTTCTGATGCGGAGATTCTAGCGGCCATCGGAACGCCCTTTGAGCATCTAGAGGGCAGCCTGTACCCAGACACCTATTTCTATACCGCCGGCACTAGCGACCGTGACCTGCTGCGCCGCGCTAGTGCGCGATTACAACAGGTGTTGAGCCAAGAGTGGGAAACCCGTGCCGTTGGGCTCCCTCTCCAGACCCCCTATGAAGCATTAACCTTAGCCTCTATCATTGAAAAAGAGTCGGGAATTTTTAGTGAGCATGGAGAAATCGCTGGTGTATTTATCCGTCGTCTACACGCGGGTATGCGTCTGCAATCTGATCCCACTGTCATCTATGGCATGGGAGAGAGCTACGAAGGCAATATCCGGCGCGTAGACTTAGAAACGACCACTGCTTACAACACTTATAGAATCAATGGGCTTCCGCCCACGCCCATCGCCATGGCTGGCCGCAACGCAATACACGCGAGCCTGAACCCAAGTGATGGAGAAACTCTCTATTTCGTCGCGACCGGCGACGGAGGGCACCATTTTTCCGCTACTCTTAGCGAACACAATGCAGCGGTAAGACGCTATCAACTTCGACAGACACAATAGCGAAGACCTAACAGGTGGTACAAAGTTCAATGAAGGGACGATTCATAACGATAGAAGGCGGGGAAGGTGTTGGGAAAAGCACCAATATTGAATGCATCACAGATCGCCTCGAGCGCGCTGGCATTGAATTTGTGTTGACCAGAGAGCCCGGAGGCACTCCATTTGCCGAGAAGATCCGTTCGCTATTACTGGAAAATCATGACGAAGCCATCGCTGAGATGACAGAGCTGTTGTTGATCTTTGCAGCGCGTGCGCAGCATATTGCTCAAGTAATCGCGCCGGCGCTAGCGGCAGGAAAATGGGTCGTGAGCGATCGATTCACCGACGCCACTTATGCCTACCAAGGGGGAGGGCGAGGGCTAAGTTCTGAGTCAATCGCACAGCTTGAGACCCTCGTACAAGGCTCTTTGCGCCCCGATGTCACGTTTTTACTAGACCTAGAGCCCGAGGTCGGCTTAGAACGCGCAAGTCAACGTGCCGCCTTAGACCGATTCGAACAAGAACAAGTCGAGTTCTTTAACAAAGTACGTTCGACCTATTTGCAGCGCGCCAAGGCAGAACCAGCACGTTGCGTAATTATCGATGCAGGGGCTTCGATAGAAGCGGTGCAAGCCGATATTCTGGCCCATTTGGAGCGTTTGTTGTGAGCTTAGCGACGCAAGCACTACCCTGGCATCAAGAGGCCTGGAACCGCACAGTCGAACAGGTCGACAGTGGCAAGGCTCCACACGCCTATCTGATTAGTGCGCAAGCGGCCAGTGGCAAACGCTATTTCGCCAATATGCTTGCGCAACGACTGCTGTGCCATACCCCCACACCACAAAGTGCATGTGGGCATTGCCCTGCGTGTTTATTGAGTGCTGCGGGCAATAACCCTGATCTAATCATCGTTAAACCACTGGATAAGTCCAAGGTTATTCGCATCGATCAAATCCGCGACTTAAAACATTTTCTTGAAACAAGTTCGCATTCCTTCGGCAAACGCGTCATTGTTCTAGACACTGCGGAAACACTGAACATCAGTGCTGCGAATGCTTTGCTGAAAGGCCTCGAAGAGCCGCCTCAAGATGCGGTATTTCTGATTTTAAGCGATCGACCAAAGGCGGTTATGGCGACCATTTCAAGCCGCTGCCGCCCCTTAAAGCTCAGTAGCCCGAATGCTGCCCAAGCCATTGCCTGGCTTAATGCACAAGTGCCAAGTGCAACAAGCGAGGATGTTGAGTTTGCGCTAGACTATGCGCAAGGTCGCGTTTTCAATGCCTTAGCTATGCTTGAAGACGAAACCAAAAGTTTACATGAAGAGATCGGGGCAGATTTACTGCTAGTGATCAAGCAACAAACCCTGGCTACGAAAATCGCGACTCGCTATCAAAAGAATCACTGCGCTGAGGTGCTCAATATTCTAAGCTACTGGCTTAGTGCACTGAGTAAGTTTGAAGTCACAGGGCAACGCCAATTTATAAAAGGGCGCGCCTTACAAGAGGCAGCACAACTGATGCCCAGCCAGGCTTCTAGCCATAGCCAACTAGCGAAAGGCTTAATGAGCTTCTATGCCAATGTCGTGCAAGCGCAAACGCAGATTGCAGGAGTATCAAACCCCAATTTACAATTATTGTTAGAAGATTTATTGATGCAGTTACAGCAACTTTTCAGATCACAAAAAGGCCTATAGTCAATGACGGTGGCAGAAGCAGATAGCAAACCTGCAAAACATGGTATTTTGTCTTTGTCGATCAAAGACAAAGCCGTGTTGTATGCCGCCTATATGCCATTTTTGAAAAACGGCGGGCTATTTATCCCTACCGCACGCCAATATGAAATCGGCAACGAAGTTTTTATGTTGCTAAAGCTACTCGATGAAGGCGAACGAATCCCTGTTGCAGGCACGGTCGTGTGGATTACTCCGGCTTTTTCTCAAGACAACCAGGCGACCGGTGTCGGCATACAATTTAAGGATGTTCAGGGGCAAGTGCGCCGCAAAATCGAAACGTTACTGGCTGGCAGTCTTAACAGCGACAAACCAACAAATACAATGTGAGGTCAACAATGTCTTTTTCATTTGCTAGGTTTTCATTCTTACGTCTTAGTTTTTTATTAAGCCTTGTAGGATTTTTGACAGCCTGCCAACAAGAAAGCACGAGTGTAGCGCAAGCATCAGAGGCGCAAGAATCGACTGTGTTACAAGTAATGAAAGACCCTTCATGTGGCTGTTGCGTAGGCTGGATTGATCATGTCAGTGATCGAGGCTTTGCAGCGCAGATCAGTCACCCCGCAGACCTGAACGGCGAAAAACTTAAATTAGGAATCAAGCCAGAGTATCAGTCTTGTCACACCGCTGTGTCTGAGCATGGCTATGTGTTCGAAGGGCATATTCCAGCCAATATTATTTCTCGTTTCATGGCTGAAATGCCCGATGATGCGCTCGGCCTAGCTGTGCCAGGTATGCCAATGGGCAGCCCTGGAATGGAGATTGGCGATCAGTTTCACCCCTACGATGTACTGCTGCTTAAAACCGATGGTAGTTCATCAGTCTATGCACACGTGGCCACGCAGGCCGAACAATACTAAGTAATTGGCTTCAATTCTGTGCGAGTTCGGCATCGACATATTGAGCGATCGCCAAACTCGCCGTAAGCCCTGGGGATTCAATTCCGAACAATTGAATCAACCCTGCAATGCCATGGTCCGCTTGGCTTTGAATCACAAAATCTTGCACGGGCTCCGTTGCTCGATGTAGCTTCGGCCTTATCCCTGCATAATCCGGCACCAAATCATCACTATTAATCCCTGGTATATAACGCCGGATCGCTTCGGCAAATTGTTTAGCACGCATTGGATTGACCGCATAGTCTTTCTCAGCAACAGCTTCAACGTCAGGCCCGAATCGAACTCCTCCTGCAAGGTCTAATGTGGCGTGTACTCCCAATCCGATATTCGAGTGCTCAGGCACTGGATACACCAAGTGCTGAAGCTTAATGCGTTTATTAAGCTTAAAATAACTGCCTTTATACCAGTGCACTTGAGGAATGTTGTTTGTCGAAAGTGATTCTATTTTTTGCGCCAATTGCTGTGCCTGCAAACCTGCCGCATTGATAAAGGCGGTGCAGCTAAAACGATAAGTTTGTCGATTGTTCTTATCCCCAGATTCACACAATACCTCAAACCCTTTAGTATGGCGCTTTACCTCTAACACTTGCGTTAAGCCTGCAAACTGTACACCACGACTCTCGGCTTGCTGCAATAATCGCTGCATAAAACCGTGGCTATCGATAATGCCGGTGGTGGGGGATAGAAGGGCGTGCGCTCCAGTCACAGAAGGTTCAAGGGCGTGCAATGTTTGCCGATCAATCTCGCGTAAATCTGTTACGCCGTTTTCATTTGCCTGCTTGGCAATTTTCTCTAAGCTGCTTTGTTCACCGTCTTGCGCGATAATTAGTTTGCCGGTTTGTCTATAGGCGATTTCAAACTGTTGGCAGTAATTGTAAAGTAGGGCATTGCCTTCGCGACATAAACGCGCTTTCAAAGATCCTTTCGGGTAGTAAATTCCTGCATGAATCACTTCACTGTTTCGGCTACTGGTTTCCTGGCCTACCGATGAATGTTGATCTATTAACAGAATTGTATATTTAGCTGAGAGTGTTTTTGACAAGCGTTCAGCAATGGCCAGGCCAATCACACCCGCACCGGTAATACACAACTCAAAATGTTCCATCTATTCGTTCACTTTAATCTGGCGAAAAGTAAGATTGATACGCGCAGTGTCGACATGTTTTTCCTTAGCGACTCGGTGCAACCAATGCGATTGAGTATGGCCGCTCATCACCAACAAACTACCGTGATGAAGCTGAATCTTTTGTTGTGCGATTGTTTTGTCGTAACGATGCTTTAGCGTAAACGTGCGCGTTGCTCCAAGGCTTAGTGAAGCAATGACTGGTTGCTCACCTAACTCAGGCTCATCGTCACTGTGCCAGTCGACACTGTCATTTCCATCACGATAATAATTGGCTAGAACTGAATTGAAATTATGCTGACTAATGCTTTCAACCTGCCTTTTTATGGCTAGCAACGCGTCAGGCCAAGGCAACGGCTTTAAGCGAATGCCTGAATAACTATACTGCGCTTGCGCATCACCATACCAATTCTGCAATCTTGGTACAGGAATTTGCTTACCAGCGATGCGTATCGTGTCTTGCCGCCAAGGTAATTCTTTCAGACATACCGACAGGAAATTATCCGCATCATATGTGCTTATAGCATTGGGGAAATAGTGCAGCTGGGCATCAGTGAGTTTGGCGACAACCAGCTCCTCTTTTTGGTCAAAAAGATCGAGAGATTTTCGCATGTCCAAAAGCCAAGTAAATAAGAAGTGGGAATAGGGCTTATTCGAGCAGGTCTAGCAGGGCTTCCAGTTTTTGAGCAGGAAGTGCGCTTATTTTCTGCATCAGCAATGAATCAAGTTTGACGTGTTCGTCTACGCCTGGGCGCGACTCCCCTTTAACTTGCTCTATATAACGGCCAAGTAAAAGATTTATCTCAGTGTTCATGCTGCGATTATGGTGCCGGGAGACACGTTTAAGGTTCTCTAACAATTCGGCCGGCAAGCGCACGACAAACTTACTGATTTCTGGCTTTGCAGAAGGTTCAGCCGCAGGCGCTTGTTCAGTTACCGTGTATTGACGCGTTTCTTGATCTGCGTTGGAGTCTGAATCATGCCGTGCGTTTAGTTCACAAGAATCGGGACACATGTTAATAAAGCCTGTATTCGAGCAAAATTATTTGTGATCATAGCTGTAACAAGCACCTTACTCAACTCTCAATAGAGAGAGCACTTAAATAGGAATTATCAACGTGACAAATTTTGACTACGATCTGTTTATCATCGGCGGCGGATCAGGTGGAGTAAGGGCTGGACGAATAGCCGCATCACTCGGCGCCAAAGTGGCCATGGCTGAAGAACGCTATATGGGTGGCACCTGTGTCAATGTAGGCTGCATCCCTAAAAAGCTTTTCAGTTATGCCGCGTATTATGCCAAAGATTTCGTCGATGCACGGGGTTACGGATGGGAGTTTCCACAAGCTCCAGCGTTTGAATGGTCCACACTTATTGAGAACAAAGATACTGAAATCAATCGCTTAAACTCAATCTATCAGAACCTCATGACCAATGCTGGTGTACATGTCATCCATGAACGTGCCAGTTTGTTGGATGAGCACACTATTGCTTTGGAAACCCATACAGTCACAGCGAAAGAGATTCTAATCGCAACAGGTGGTTGGCCCTTTGTCCCCGAATTTCCTGGCAGCGAGCATGCAATCACCTCTAATGAGGTCTTCTCTTTAGACAAGTTGCCCAAATCGGCTTTAGTGGTTGGTGGTGGGTATATCGCTGTGGAGCTCGCGGGAATATTCGCCGCACTGGGCGTTGAAACCTCGGTATCTTATCGAGGAGGTGCCGTTCTACGCGGTTTCGATGTTGAGCTTGCCGAGGCTTTCTCGCAGGAGTTCGATAAATACGCCACGCAGTTATTGCAGACCAATGTGACGAAAATCGTGAAATCTGACGATATTCTTACTGTTAGTTTCGATCGTGGGCCCGATATCGAGGTCGAAACCGTCCTATTTGCCACCGGTAGACACCCAAATACCGCCAATTTGGGCCTTGAAGCCCTTGGAATTAAGCTCGCAAAAAACGGCGCTATCATCGTAAATGAGCAATTCGACACAAATATCGCCAATATCCACGCCGTTGGAGACGTTATCGACCGTGTAGCGTTAACACCTGTGGCTCTAGCTGAAGGCCAGCTATTAGCACACCGATTGTTTGGCAAAGGCGGTAAAGACATGTCCTATGACAATATTCCAACCGCAGTATTCTGTCAGCCTGAAATCGCCACAGTGGGCCTAACTGAGTCAATTGCTCGGGAAAAATACCAAGAGATTGCCGTTTACCGAAGCCGATTCACGCCATTACGCCATACACTTAGTGGTCGCGGTGAAAAGAACTTCCTAAAGTTGATCGTCGATGTGGCCACCGACAGAGTGATCGGCGCACATATGATGGGCGAATATGCCGCGGAGATTATGCAAGGCATTGGTATAGCCATTAAGTCGGGCGCTACAAAAGCAGACTTTGACGCCACAATCGGAATTCATCCAAGCGTTGCTGAAGAGTTTGTCACGATGAGAACACCGTCGTAAGACTCAGAATCGACATAGGGCTTCGCGAAGGATCACTTAAAAGTGTCTGAAATCCTTATAGAAGTCCTAAACACCCCCCATTTCACTAATTCCGGTAATAAAGATTACCGGAATTAACATAGTAGGCTTTACCCCTGCTAAATCCGGTACTAGATATAATCGGAAGTTAGATTGCCACCATGTGCAGCGCACATTTGCTGCAAACATCCACATCGATCTGACCACGAGTCGCTGAATAACGATCGCCTTTGATGTACGAGCCGCACATCATGACCGTTGGTTTTGAACCCGCCACTAAGTAAGCCGAATACTTAGCCAGATGCAAAGTTCCGTCACGAACGATCATCACGAAGCCAGGGTGCATTTGGTTAGCCTACGTTGGTGAGCTTTTCAGCTGAGTGATGAACCAATCCAAGTTCGAATGCCCAGTCTGGGATTTGTACTGGCTTAGCTTCTAGAACGCGAACCAAAGGAACCACGTTAGAGCGATCAACTTTTTCGACAGTGATATTGATATCAATACCATGCTGTAAAAGATGCGCTCTGTGCTTATAAAATGTCGGCTTTGATAGCATTTCGCGAGGATTGTGCCCGTCTTTCCAGAGCACATAAGTGGATCGCAAATAGGTTGGAAGTTCGTGCAATACTTTGGTGGATAGCGCTATTTGTTCGCTCATTTCGATTCTCTTTATGTACGTGTTTAATAGTCTCATAGACGTTTCTTTTTGCCAGCTGCGGGCAGTTTTTAACCCGATCTTTTCAAGCTCTTTAGATCTTAACGTCAGTTCTATTCTTAATTTGTTTTGTGCGAAATCGTATAGTGGCGTGTCTTTAAATTGTGGTGCTAATTTGTGCGATTTAGAAGCCTGTATTTCCTCCCCTTTGCTATAAGCCTTGATTGACCAACGTCTGGAATGTTTTCCCCAGTAGAGTGTGCCGCCTTTGGAAGATGGGCGGCCATGACGCGTTTTGCTTTTAAACTCAGCAGCGCGAAGCCAGTTTTTTACATCGGCAAGAGTTCGTAGTTCAAACATGCCGTTAATATCTACCCGAGCTAAAGGGTAGTCCCCTTCCCTTACCAAATCGATTGTTTCTTGAGTTAAAGGTAAATTCAACTTACTAGCAACCGTGAGAAAGGTGTCGAGCACTAGAGATAGAAGGTCATCACTGCCAAAGATGTTGTGACCTTGTAAGAACTTCGCAGGATTGCCATGTATGACGAGTTCGGTCGCCAGACCGGAACCGTCACCGCCTTGGCTTTTTACGGTAATGCCTTGCTCATGAGAGCCTTCAACTTGAAGGCGACATGGAGACTCCCAGTCAACCTCACCAGAGGGTAAAACCTTGAGTACGGAGCCGCTATTAAGTGGCTCATGTACGAAAGGAATTATGGCTGTTACCCAATCGATCATGTGTGCTTTCGGAGCCTGAAAGGTAAAAGTATGAGACAAAAGGACAGTATTACTAACCTCTGTCCTCCCCTCTTCTGAGTATGCGTCAATACCCATTAGAGAGGAATCGTAATGCACATTAGTGGGTATTTCAAGAATCATCACCCAAAGATGGGGGGTAGAATGCCATGGTGCAATCACTGCCCACCAATGGGCGGTCAATCAGAGGGCGGATAGATGAGTATTGGCGAAAGAATCAGAAAAGTGAGAACCGAGCAAGGATTGACAGCCAAAGAGCTGTCAGAAGCCTCTGGAGTGCCTGAGAAGAACATTTATCGAATTGAGACGGGAGAAGTGGAAGACCCACGACTATCGAGCGTAGCGCCGTTAATACGTGCTTTGAACTGTAGCGCTGATGAAATCATCTTTAACACTGAGGATTTAAGCAAAGTGGCGCAACTTCGACAGTTGTTTTCGCAATTCCCAGAGTTTCGAGCCGATCAACAAGACTTGCTATTAACTGTTATCCAAAAAGTAAATCTGGCCTATGCATTGGAAAAACACATGGCAGAATCCGGTGCAACGCTAGCTGATCAGGCCAAGTAAGCAATTATTATTCGTGTGTGCCATCGGCAGAGGTAAGATATTGAATTTCTGAGGTATTTATATCAAAAAATGCTGTTTTTTGGTCAGCCGATTTGGTGTTATATACCAAGGGGACTTTTGCTACCCCCAGCACGCACCTACGGTGCGTATCTGTGCATAGCAAATAGCCCCTGATTCTGTAACCTCAAAGTTACTGCACAGTTACTTGCCAGTAACCCATAAGATACAAGCGAGTAACCACATTTTGATAGCATTATTGGGACTAATCCAACTCCGCCCTCCTCGCTCGGGGACTCGCTCGTCGTTGCTATGTTGGATAGGTAGAAAAGATGCTCAGCAAATAGACGGTTTACAAGAAACCATCTATTCACTCGAGCTTGGTAAAAGGCGTGCTTCCCTAGACCTATTTTGAGCATAGACTAGAATGCGGATTTTGCCACAAATGCCTGAAGCTCAACCTAAAGCAAGAGTGATACCGTCAGGTTCAAACGTATATTTAACAATAACGGATTAGAACAAAAATGATAAGAAAAGCTCTAAGCTGGATAGAAGAAGTAAGAAACTTCAAAGAAAATCCAAAAATGGCAATCGCATTCTATTTGGCGACTTTTATATTTACAGCCATAACCATTTATTATATCGAAAGCGTAATTCCTAAAGCAGAACAATGCGCACTTTATATTTTAAATTCTTTAATAAAAAACTGGTTTGAAGTAGTAGTCATAACATGGTTATCAATTTTAACAATAGTCCTAACAAAGCTAAGAGATTCAAAAGTCAGTAAAAAGTCATTCAAGCTTAATATGAGGGAATTTAGCGAAAATGAATGCTTTTGGTTGCTGGCACTCTCCAGCATCTCAGAATCAAGAAGATGTAGAGAAATATTTGACACATCTATGCAGCACTTGAGCGAACCAACAAGAAAGCAAATTTCATATGGAGAATTTGTTCACATCTTAGAAAGGTTGAGTGCATATGGATTAGCATCATTGAGCGTAGACGACTTACACTGCAAATCCACCCAACTTGGGCGAGAAGTCTTTTTTAAAAACAAAGACGAAATTAGCCTCAAAGCAGGCAAAAGCATTTATATGCCAAGTAATAATAAAGATTACCGGAATTAGTGATATAGGATATATCTCACCTACTCGCAAGCTATAAGCTACCAGCCAAACTTCTAAACTTTTCAAAACGACTATTTTAATTTCTCTAATAAGTCCTGAAATTAGAGATACTGACTATATAAAAAAGCTAACAATTTTTAGCTGGCGGCCCCATCAAGATCGGCACGTAAACATACCCATAAAACGCAAACGCGGTAACCCAGCTCAGTGCTGAGATATTGATCAAAAATGGTAGATTCAAAACACTAGCGCTTACACGGAAGATCGCGGTGAGGTTCAGTAATAAGATACAAGTCGTGAGTAAAGGGTGAGCTATTAATGCACGATTAGTGTGCCCAAGCGCGGCGCGGCTCGAGACACTAACAATCATGCCTGCGATGGCGCCAGTTGTGAGTGCATGAATGCCGGCCGAGTTGCTTATCCACCCCGTGCTAGCCAGAGCCATCAACGCGATGCCAATGGGAATCCAGGCATAAGAAAGATGCAACATCCACACTAGCGGATCACTGAAAGTACGATGCCCCTGCCAGCGCACAAGGCGTATTGCATGCAGCAAGGCCGCTATGCCCCCTACTGCCAAGGTGATGGACGATGCAACAGTGAACACGGTGCAAAAAGCAAACAATATCAGCGCAAAAATTGCGATTAGATCGAAGTAATTGAAAGCAACCGGCATAGAGTTAAGTGTTGGTTGAATGTTTTGCTGCGCCGCTTGTCGACGAAGCCAGTTACCGGTAAAAGCTGGAATGACTCGCCCACCGATAATCGTCACCAGTAATACGACCACCCATAATTGCGCCCAAAGAAATTGACCTTGTAGCGCGGGCTGCCAAAGCTCAGCACAATGCCACCCGAGGTCTAGAACTAACAATACTGCCAATATAGCGAGGATCTTGTAGTTGCGACTGTTAGCTGCGCGCAGTATTTCGTTGCTAGCAATCAATAACAGCAAGCACCAGAAGGCGAAATCGAAAACGGCAGCCCAAAACGAGGAAGCCAACGCAAGTCGCCCACCAATCCACAAGGAACACAATAATATTAGTGGCAGCCCAGACACCGCAGGTCGACTTGTCCAGTTAGCGACTGCGGTTAACAGAAACCCAGCGATAGCAGCGCCCACAAATCCATTGAGCATTTCATGCCCATGCCAAGAGATTGGGTTGCGCTCCCAAGTAAACGGCAGCACATTGCTCCAGTACAGCGACCAGAACAGCACCATGCTAATCGCCTGCAAGACCAGTAGTAAGAAAAATGGTCGAAAGGCATAGCTGAACAAAAGTTTTTGCGCTTGTCCGTTTCTCATCTATTTCACACTCCCGTCAATATGCTCTTATACATCTTTAGTGATGTCACACAACTGTAGTAGTATTGACACATTTCACGTATCAAATTTTAAGGCGCATCACCTTGTTTAACCCAATGCAACGTTCACTACTAGCGCTACTCTTCATTCCTATCGCGCTAGCCCATTATTACAGTGTCGACGCAAGCATCACTGGGCTTATTTTTGCTTTCGCATCCGTCGCCCTTTTAGTGTTCGCTACTACGCAGCTTATCGCTCGTATTGAAAAACCCTTTTTACGAACGACGGTTGGTTTGCTAATAGTGTACATCCTGACCCTCTATTTTGCGGCGCAGTTCATCAGCTATTACCTGCAAGGTGGTTATTTCAACCAGCAGTTCTTCTTCCACTTAAACCTGACCACTATTTTAGAGTCGCGTGCGGCCTACTACCCATTGATCGCGGTCACCATCATTTGGACCCTGTGTGTATTAGCTTGTTTTTACTATTTTCGGCACAAGCAACCCGCTTCGAGCCTCTCCAAGTCATCGCTTTTTGCACTGGCATTGTTCGCGTTGTTATTAGACCCTGGGCTGCGCTCTACCTTGGCTGGATCGATCAGCGCAGCCATGTCATCTCAAACGCAAGCCTTGGAATCAATTGAATGGGAAGAATTAGCGCTTAACCCCGAGGCATTAACAAGCGCAGAGCCTACAGCCACTGCCGGCAAAAATTTAGTCATGATTTTTCTAGAAGGCTTTGAAAAAATCTACACTGATGAAGCCCTATTCCCAGGCCTAACCCCTACTCTGCACGAGCTCAACACCCAAGGTTGGCGATTGAGTAATATGCAACAGGTGCCAGAGTCTGAGTGGACAATGGGCGGTTTAGTGTCGAGCCTGTGTGGCACTCCCCTTCTTTACGAATCAAGCCTTAGTGGTAATGAGGTGATGTTCTCACAACTACTGGACAAAGCGACGTGTTTGCCTGATGTACTAGAAAGCGCAGGCTACAAGCAAGTCTTTATGGGGGGCGCGTCGCTTGCTTTCGCTGGCAAGGGCGACTTTCTTCGCGAACATGGCTATGACATGGCACTAGGCAGAACACGCTTACGAAACGAGCTTGAGGACACTGACTATATAGGCTGTCTCTTATACACATCTGACGCTGCCGACGAGCGATCTAGTGTA
>CAJXSF010000026.1 GCA_913061515.1 uncultured Gammaproteobacteria bacterium
ATCTACACTAGATCGCTCGTCGGCAGCGTCAGATGTGTATAAGAGACAGTCTCTGGGCAGCGCAAGTCAGACACTAGCTTCAATGGGGTCGCGGGCTCCAATGGGGTAGCCATCGGGCATGCTGTGGTTGTGTTTCCTCCCGCTGATCTCGATCTTATTCCACAGCGTGCCTGTCACGATATCGACAAAGAGGTCGAGTTTTTCAATCTAGCCTTGGAGGCCGTTCGCAAGGATATGAGCGAGCTGAGTAGCACGCTTGAAACGCGACTTCGGCCTGAGGAGCGAGAGCTTTTCGCCGTCTACCTGCGCATGCTAGATGATGACGCTCTCGGCAAAGAAGTAATTGAGCGGATACGCCAGGGGCAATGGGCGCAAGGCTCGCTCGCCGAGGTTGCCAAAGATCATGTGCGGGCTTTCGAAACGATGAAGGACCCCTACTTGCGTGAACGCGCCGCAGACATTAAAGATCTATGTAGTCGCGTGCTGTTTCATCTGCAAAATCGCAATGTTACTAAAACTGAATACCCCAATGACACCATCCTTGTAGGTGAAGAGTTAACCGCTGCCATGTTGGCCGAGGTGCCGAAAGAAAAATTATTAGGTCTAGTTTCAGTCAAAGGCTCAGGCAACTCTCACGTGGCTATCTTGGCGCGCACTATGGGCATTCCGACCACAATGGGTGTGGTTGACCTTCCTTATCGTCAGCTAGACGGGCGTGAATTGATTGTCGATGGCTACAACGGGCAAGTGTATAGCAATCCTAGTGACCAACTGCGCAACCGCTATCGAGAGGTCATTAAGGAAGAGGAGCAATTAGTGCGGGGCTTAGAGGGTTTGATAGACCTTCCCTGTGAGACCTTAGACTCCCATCGGATGAACCTCTGGGTTAACACCGGGCTGATGTCCGATGTGGTTCGCTCTTTAGACCATGGCGCTGAGGGGATTGGCCTTTTTCGTACAGAAGTTCCGTTCCTGCTAAGCGAACGCTTTCCGAGTGAGCAAGAACAAACCGCGATCTATCGGGAGCAGCTTGCTGCATTTTCGCCAAAACCGGTCACTATGCGGACGCTGGATATTGGGGGTGACAAAGCTCTGCCCTATTTTCCAATTGAAGAAGAAAACCCCTTCTTGGGCTGGCGCGGTATTCGCGTGACACTAGATCACCCAGAAATCTTTATCTCACAAGTCCGAGCCATGATCAGAGCTAGCGAGGGCTTAGATAATCTACAGATCATGTTGCCAATGGTCTCGAACACGCAAGAAGTCACTGGGTCTATCCAGATTATTAAGCGCGCGTACAGAGAGCTGCGTGAAGAAGGCCTAGAGGTGCGTATGCCTCCTATTGGGGTCATGATTGAAGTGCCGGCGGCGGTGTATCAAACAAGAACCCTGAGCCGTTTAGTGGATTTCATTTCTGTTGGAAGCAACGACTTAACGCAATACTTGCTCGCAGTGGATCGAAACAACCCACGAGTGGCGAGCCTATACTCCTCATTCCACCCTTCTGTCCTGCAGGCTCTTCGCTATGTTGTGGAGCAGGCGCATCTGGAAAACAAGCCTGTTAGTATCTGCGGGGAGATGGCAGGTGACCCTGGCGGAGCAGTATTATTGATGGCCATGGGATATGATGTGCTCTCAATGAACGCCACAACCTTACTAAAGGTCAAAGCAGTGATCCGCAGTTTGACCTTTAGCGCGGCCAAACAGTTACTCGAGCAAGTGATGACCATGGATGATGCGCAAATGGTGCGCAGCTGTATCGATATGGCATTGTATAATGCTGGGGTGGACAGATTGCTGCGTTCTTCTAGAAATAATTAATCGATCTGATTTTTGTTTCACACTACCGAATTTGACGGAATATTCACAATTTTGAGCAATATTCCTACATAAAATTGGGTCTCTATGCGGATAATGCACTTCTTGGATTGCTTCAGGAGCTGAAGTGTCAAAGGGATTTTACCGAGTCATGACGTTTCTAGGGATGGTGTCGTCATGCTCAAATCTATTTTAGGGAATAGTACAATGTCAGCAAGTCAGCACAGCAACCATTCTCTGGCAGCCCAGTTCAGCGGTGAAAAAAACAAATTTATCCTACGTTTGCCGTGCGAATACCATGCCCATCTAACGGAAATTTCGCGCCTAAACCGCCGTAGCATGAATTCGGAAATCACGTTGCTACTAGAGCAGCACGTGACCGAATCCATAGCGCGTGGATTAAAATCGACTGCCGATACCTTTGGCTTGAAACCAGCTTTGCCTAAGCCTGCTCATAAAGTTGTCGAGAAGTTTCAAGCGCTCTCGTTAGAAAAAAAGAAAGCGCTGCTTGCGCTTCTCGGCTAAATCGACAATTCGATAACACCTTGACACGACTTAGGTCATAGGGGAGCATCGTGTCTCCTATGACGGGGGTTTTGCCTCCCTTCCCAACTTCTATTTAAGACCTCTACGCATGCTCACCTATCCGCAATTTGATCCCGTCGCATTCTCACTTGGCCCGCTAACTGTTCACTGGTATGGCATCATGTACATCATCGCCTTTGGTGGTGCTTGGTTGCTCGCCAAAGCGCGGGCTAAGCGATCGGCTGATGTCTGGACCGATGAGCAAGTTGCCGACCTTATTTTCTATGGGGCGCTTGGGGCCGTGTTGGGTGGGCGCATAGGCTCTGCTTTGTTTTACAATTTTGACAAAGTGCTTTCAGACCCTGCTTGGGTGCTGCGTGTTTGGGAAGGAGGTATGTCTTTCCATGGTGGCATTTTGGGGGTAATGGCAGCCTTGTATTGGTATGCGGGTAAGATCAATAAGTCTTACTTTAAAGTCTTAGATTTTGTTGCCCCTTTGGCGCCATTTGGCTTGGGCGCGGGTCGCATAGGTAACTTCATCGGTGGTGAGTTATGGGGGCGCCATACGGATGTCTCCTGGGGAATGGTCTTTCCGCACGTCGATCCATTGCCGCGCCATGCGTCTCAGCTCTACCAGTTTGCGCTAGAGGGCATCGTTCTGTTTAGTTTGTTGTGGTGGTTCTCGTCAAAACCCCGTCCAACTTGCGCTGTGTCAGGGCTGTTTGGCATAGGCTATGGTGTGCAACGTTTCTTCGTCGAATTTTTCAGAGAGCCGGATGAGGGCATAGGATTTGTCTTGCTAGATTGGATGACGATGGGGCAAATACTGTCACTGCCCATGATTGCTGCCGGGATTGCGCTGATGGTTTACGCCTATAAGGTGCCTAGCAATCACACCGAAAAACCCTAAACTAGTTGAGCGAGACGGTCTTTCTTGAGTAATTTTCTTCTTTTAGTGCGGACTCTGCTTGTTTGATGCTATTAAACAGAGAATGGATAGGCAATGGCATCGTGGTATTGGTAGTCAGATATCGAAAAGTCATCTACCGTTACCCAAGTCTCTAAATCTTCGAGGGTCTTTATCTCTGGATTGATATGCAGCGTTGGGGCTGGGAAGGGCTCGCGTTTCAATTGCACGTTGACCATAAGATCAAGTTGATCTTCGTAGATGTGGGCGTTGACGATCTTATGGTAGGCCGTGCCAGCTTTGTGGCCAGTTATTTGAGCCATTATTGCGAGTAAGAAATACACTTGCACCATGTTGAAATTCAAGCCCAGCGGAATATCACAGCTTCTTTGAGTGCTATTCAAATAAAGGGTGTCCCCTAGCAAAGAAAAGTGGTGGCTATACATGCATGGGCGTAAGCAGCCCATATGAAATGCTCCGGGATGATAAAAGCTTAGAATCTCTCCTCTATCATCTTTTCCTTGCCGTAAATCTTCATAGATGTTTCTAAGTAAATCTATGCTGCCTCCATCGGGTTTGGGAAAATTTCGCCCAACTTTTCCATAAATGAAACCACAGTCGTCCTCGCCCTTTCGGTAAGGGTTGGCGAGCCAGGCTTTATTTTCGTTGGCATTAGCATCCCAAGTGCGGGTCCCGATTTTTCGAAAATCGGCAGCGTTGTCATACCCGCGAATATAGCCAATCATCTCGGCGATCGCGGCTTTATAAAAACTCTTTCTTGTTGTCACGAGCGGGAACTGCCCAGCACCTACATCGTAGCTTAGGTCGGCATTGATAACAGTGAGACACTTTTTGCCAGTGCGTTCGTTCTCAATCCACACGCCTTCCTCGACGACCCTTTTGCACAAGTCTAAATATTGAAGCATGGTTGGCCGAACTCCTCGTTACGCACTCAGCAACGCTATTGACAAACAGGTATTGGTCGAGTTGCTTTAATGTATTATGTTAAAATAGCCCTCGATTAAGGCTAGCGATTATACCATTTTGGGGGGCGCTTAATAGCGATATGCTAGCACCAGTCACCACAATTATGGACAACTTTTCCGAGTTTTCGCGTGAGAGCTTGTCTCGCCCATAAAGGTGCCAATTGCCATTTAAAGGATTTTGCTTATGAAGTTAGCAATGATATGGGCTATGTCGCGTAATCGAACTATTGGCCGCAACAATGCCTTGCCATGGCATCTGCCCGAAGATCTTAAATATTTCAAACGCGTCACGATGGGTAAGCCGATTATCATGGGGCGTAATACGTGGGAGTCTATCGGCCGGCCACTGCCTGGGCGTACAAATATCGTCATTACGCGGGATAAAACGTTTACAGCAGCAGGGGTTAAAATAGTGCACTCTCTAGAGGATGCATTGTCGCTTGCCCAAAGCATTAGCCTGATTGACGGTGCGCAAGAGGTGGTCGTGATAGGGGGGGCACAAATCTACGCATTGGCATTACCGATTGCCGATAGACTGTATCTCACCCAAGTGCATGCCGAGGTAGAGGGCGATGCGCATTTTCCCGTATTTGATTTAACGCAATGGGAAGAGTTAGGGCGAGAAGATTATTCGGCGTCAGGGCCAAACCCATACGACTATAGTTTTGTGATACTAGAGCGCTCCGCCTCTAAGCAATAAGCTTAAAGGCGGAGGCGTATTTTAGTCTAGCGGAATGAATGCCAAAGCGTTGTTGGAATTCATTGGAATCACAAGTTGGTTTTGCACCGAGTCATAACACATAGAGGCTGCCGATGGGATGCCTGAGGCGATCACTTCTGCGGTCTGGCCTGGGCGGATGCGTGAGACGCTACCGAAACGTACACTGCTGACATATTTAGTGCCGTCCGCCATGATCACGACGCCGTCATTACCGCCCTCTGCCGCATGTTCTGTCTTGATGACTTCGCCAGCTGGGTTGTAGGTGATGACTGCATTGTCGCCAATATTGACCACGACGATATTGCCGTCGTTATCGATAGCTACGCCATTAGGTGCTGCTAAAGGTGCCCCTTGTGCAAATACACTCGTTTCGCCATCGGGTGTCACTTTATAGATGCGTTCGACAGCACGAGTATTCGATGCATAGACTGTGCCGTCTGCTGTCACGCCTACCCCGTTTAATCCCGTTGCCTCTGGCACGGTCACCGAACCCATAGGTTGGCCGCTAGCAAGGTCGAACATGCGCACTTGGTCGACATCCACGGCATAGAGAGTTCCATTGTTAATGGCACTACCTAGGGGGCGGTTCAATTCTAAACCGTCGCGAGTCGCGCCAATCCATTTGGAAGTATGCACGCTGCCATCGGGATTAATTAAAGACACATAGCCGTCGTTATCCTGCACTCCGTTATTCATTGCCAGAATAAGATTTCGTTCTGAGTCGAAGGTGCAGCTTTCGGCTGTGCGAAAGCTCCCGAATACTTTAACGTTGGACGAGATTGGCGTGGCAACACCCGCTTCATTGATAGTGCCAAGTGGATCTCCCGCAGTGAAAGTCTGAGCTTGTAGGTTCGCGCTGAAAGCCAAGCCGATTAGGCTGGTCAACATAAGTCTCTTCATGAATGTTTCTCCTTTTCGTTGTAGTGCCTCGGTGCTGCGTTTTTATAGTTTTGTACAATACGTGGCTAAGAGACCTGAATTTGTGAGCGTCTAGTTCAAAGTTTTGACCAACGCTTTGGAGTTGCGTTGGTAGTTATAAAGTTTTTGTTTCTTCTCTGGCAGCTCCGCCACAGTGATGGGGGTAAACCCTTTTTCCAAAAACCAATGAGTCGTTTGTGTTGTCAGTACCACCACTTTACTCATGCCTACCTGTTTAGCATGTTTCTCTATGGCGGCGAGCAAGTCTTTGCCGCGGCCGGTATCTTGATAGTCTCTATGAATTGCGATGCAGGCGATCTCGCCGCAACTCTCATCAAGAGGATAGAGAGCCGCGCAAGCGATAATCATGCCTTCGCGCTCTATAACGAAGAAATAATTAATCTCGGCCTCTAATAGTTCCCGCGACCTGTGCACAAGCACGCCGGCATCTTCAAGCGGTTTAATAAGGTCTAATAGGCCAGCAACGTCTTCAATAGTGGCTTGGCGCAATACCTCGAACGTCTCTTTAGAGACCAAAGTGCCGCTGCCATCACGAGTAAACAACTCTTCTATTAATGCGCCATTGTGTTCGAAGCTGATCAGGTGGCTGCGAGGTACATTCTTGCTACAGGCTTTGAGTGCAGCGGCTAGTGCGTGAGCCACGCCATTGGCACTATTCTCTTTCTTCGCTGTCACCGCTTCTAAAACATGTTGTGCAGAGGCGGGGCTGAGGGTGCTGACCATCTCGCCATTGGCATCCAAAATGCCATTTTGCGGTAAAAACATAATCAGTTTTTCCGCGTGCAAGGCAATTGCTACTTCTGTAGCCACGTCCTCGGCTGAGAGATTAAATACTTCGCCGGTGGTCGAATAACCAAGATTATTAAGCAACACGATGTTGTGCGCATCTAGGTGTTGTTGAATGGCGCGGGCGTTAACCTTGCGTACGACTCCTGTTAATGCGTGATCGATACCGTCGAGCACTCCTAATGGTCTGGCCGTAATGAAATTTCCGCGACTGACGGTAATGTCGGCCCCGTGCATCGGAGAATTGGCAAGCCCCATAGAAAACATCGCCTCTACATCGATACTGAGAGACCCGATCACTTGCTTGACGTGCAATAGGCTATCGGCGTCGGTGATCCTTAGATCTTTGTGATAGGTCGATTGAATATTTGCCGCGCAAAGTGCGTTATTAATCTGTGGGCGCGAGCCATGCACTAACACAAGTTTAACGCCGAGGCTGTTCAGCAAATTGATGTCGTGAACGATGTTCTCAAAATTTGGATGCTCAAGTGCTTCTCCGGGCAGGAGCACAACGAACACCTTTTTTCGGTGGGCATTAATATAACTGGAGGAGTGTCTGAACCAGTCTATGTAATCGGGGAGATTTTGCATGGCGTGAATATAGTCTATTTATTGAATGTTATGAATGCTTTTGTGCGACCCATCAGAGGCAATAGTGCCTGATAAGTCCTCGTAATGTCTCAATATAAGGTCCAACCCGATCTAGCGCTAAGTACTCATCGGGTTGATGAGCCTGATCGATATCGCCAGGCCCAAGAACGATTGTGTCCATTCCTAAGCGCTGCAACAGAGGGGCCTCAGTTCCGAAGGCAACGGTTGCGGCGCTATGCCCTGTCAATTTTTCTGCCGTTTTGACTAAATCGTTTTCTGCAGCAGTCATGAACGCGGGTAGTCCTGCGAATAGAGGTGCGATGGTAGGCACTACTCCAAAGCGCTCTGCAATAGGCGTTACGCGCCCGCGGATTTCTTCACGCAAAGCTTCGATTTCCATTCCTGGTAACAAACGAATATCGAATTCCAAGCGGCACTGGCCGCAGATACGATTGGGATTGTCTCCCCCATGGATGCAGCCTAGGTTTAATGTCGGCCTAGGAATAGTGAAAACAGGGTTGTTGAAGCGCGTTTGCAATTCTTGTCGGAACACGATGAGCTCGCTAATCACACTGTGCATCGCGTCCAAGGCGTTATGCCCTAGATCTGGGTCAGAGGAATGTCCGCTTTGCCCAAGCAGGTCGATAGACTCCATCATGATGCCTTTATGGGCATTGATTGGGCGCATGCCGGTTGGCTCGCCAATGACCGCGCAACGCGCACGTGGGCGCCCGAGTTCAGCCAGGGTTCTGGCCCCTTGCATGGAAGTTTCTTCATCTGCCGTGGCAAGAATAATGAGAGGTTGCTTGAACGTTACCCCTTCGAACGTCTTAAGCGCCTCCATCACTAAGGCAAAAAAACTTTTCATGTCGGTACTGCCAAGCCCGTATAAACGCCCGTTTTTTTCCGTTAGTCGAAATGGGTTCATATGCCAAAGCGCTTCATCTAGTGGCACCGTATCGGTATGGCCTGCTAGCACGAGGCCTCCCGGACCTGTTCCACGGGTGGCAATCAGATTGATTTTCTCATTGTTGGCAGTTAACTCTGAGGTAGGGTCACTAGGCACGCGCTCGCACTCAAAACCTAAGTCTTCATAGCATTGGGCTAAGTAGTCGATAACGGCAGCGTTGCTGATGTCGTAATCTGGATTCGCTGAACTGACGCTTGGCTTGCTGATCAAGGCATCGAGATGAGTCATGAAATCGGGAAAGTGCGGGCTCATTTTTGACCTGCTGCATTGGAGGCAATAAGGTCTGTCTTGGCTGCCATAATGAAATCGTTCTCATGCAGACCATTGGCTTTATGGGTCCACCAAGACACAGTGGCTTTGCCCCACTCCAATACAATGCTGGGGTGGTGGTTCTCGCGCTCAGCTATCAAACCAATCTTGTGGGTAAAGGCAGCGGCTTCTTTGAAGTCTGAAAAGTGAAATTCGCGGCGTATTTGTTCCATGCCATCGACATTGACTTTTTTCCATCGCGGTACGGAAGCCAGCAATTTATTAGAATCTTCAGGTAGCATAGCGCGCGTGCCAATCGTACAGGCTTCACAGTGCTGTTCGTAAAGCGCTCGACTCATGTCTTTTCCCCTGTAGGGCGTCAGCGACATGCTCTTCTAATCAAAGAAATGCCTCTAGGACGCTATTTAAAAACTGTTGTCCTTTCTCGCTCGGGCGGATTAGAAGGCCATCACGCTCCATTAATCCCTGTTGCTGCAATGATGATACCTGCTTTTCTATAGTGTCGAAACCTAGCCCAGTATTGTGCTCGAAATGTGCCGCTGTAAAGCCTTCGGATAAACGTAAGACGTTCAATAGATACTCAAGTGCGATTTCGTCTTGCGCAATTTCTTGGCGATGCGCGGGCTGCGAGTGTGAGTCGGCTAAATAGTGATCAGGTTGCTTTTTCTTGCGAGTTCTCACAATTGAGCGGCTGTCCGGTAGCGTAATCTTGCCATGGGCGCCAGCGCCAACCCCTATATAGTCCCCGAAGCGCCAATAGTTCAAGTTGTGGCAAGATTGTCGGCCTAGCTGTGAGAATGCTGATACTTCATAGCGAGAATAGCCGTGGGATTGGAGCAAGGCTAAGCCGTTGTCTTGTATATCGATGAGTGCGTCATCCTCAGGTAGCACGGGAGGACGTTTATAAAATTCTGTGTTGGGCTCGATAGTCAGTTGATACCAAGATAAATGAGTTGGTGTAAGGGCAATGGCTGTTCGTAGGTCACGCATCGCGGCAGCTGTAGTCTGCCCTTTCAAGCCATACATGATGTCGATGTTAAAATTATCGAAGCCACCGGCAAGCGCAAACTCGATCGCTTTTACCGCATCATCACTGCCATGAATTCGCCCTAGTGCTTGTAATTGCAAGTCATCAAAACTTTGCACGCCAATTGACAGACGATTGATGCCCGCTAAACGGTAGTCAGCAAATTTGAGACGCTCGGCAGTGCCAGGGTTTGCCTCGAGCGTTATTTCGATATCGCTAGCAAAAGGAATTTGCTTTTCAATGCCCGTCAGTAAGCTTGCAAGGCCCTTTGCGCTAAAAAGGCTAGGGGTTCCGCCTCCAAAAAATATGGATTGCAATGGGCGCCCTTGAACATAAACTAGTGATGATGCAACGTCTTTTAGTAGGGCATCAATATATTCTTTTTCTGGTAATTCGGAACTCTTTTGGTGTGAGTTGAAATCGCAATAGGGGCATTTTCGCACGCACCACGGAATGTGAATATACAGACTTAGAGGCGGCAGTAGTAAGGCCGGCTTGGGGCCAGATGGCACTAGATTGCACCGCTAAGAGCAGGCCAATGCTCCAATAAACTTTGTAAGGCTTGGCCGCGATGACTAATACTATTTTTTGTGGCGGGGTCTAGCTGCGCAGAGGCGCATTGATGCGTAGGCACATAAAATAGTGGGTCGTAGCCAAAGCCATTCTCGCCGGAGACGTCGAATAGAATGCGTCCCTCCCAAGTGCCCTGGGCAATGAAAGGCATAGGGTCTTCGCTATGTCGCATAAAAACGATGACACATTGAAACCGAGCGGCGCGGCCTTCAATAGGCACTTCGGCAAGCGCTGCAAGTAATTTCGCATTGTTGCTTTGGTCAGTAGCACCCGGGCCTGCATAGCGTGCCGAGTAAATGCCGGGTTTGCCATTGAGGGCATCGACTTCAATGCCAGAGTCGTCAGCTAAAGCTGGCAGACCCGTAATCGAGCAGGCATGCCGCGCCTTGATAATAGCATTCTCAACAAAGCTTAAGCCGGTCTCGTCAGCGTCCTCCACCCCTAGGCTTCGCTGGGTCACAAACTCTATAGATGCGTTTCCAAGAATTTGTTGAAATTCTCTGAGCTTTCCCGCATTACCTGTTGCAAGCACAATCTTTTTCATTATGTAACTCTTATTCCTTAACGGCTAATATGGTAGATCGCTGTTTCGCCCAAAAGGTTCGGCCACAATTTTATCATCCAGCTGCCACGATGTCGGTGATCGACAACCGTACGTGTGATCACCTTGATGTTTTTATCTCGACACAGTTCATCGAAATCACGCACGGTACAAAAATGGATGTTCGGCGTGTTATACCACTCATAGGGCATGAAGTTTGAAACTGGCATTCTTCCTCTAAAAAATAAATACATACGTGAGCGCCAGTTTCCGAAGTTGGGGAATGTCACGATGCAGTTTTTGCCGATTCTAAGCATCTCGTCGATGATGACGTCAGGGTAATTCACCGCTTGCAGGGTCTGCGTTAAAAGTACGGTATCAAAACTCTTATCTTTAAAATTTTGCAGGCTCTTGTTAAGGTCTTGCTCGATAACATTCACCCCTTTCTCCAAACAAAGCCTGATGTTGTTCTCAGCTATTTCTAAGCCAATTTCTGAGACCTCTTTTTCAGATTTTAGAAACTTTAATAAACTCCCGTCGCCGCATCCTAAATCCAATACGCGACTGCCCGGCTCAATCCAATGTTGAATGATGTCTAAGTCTGGGCGCATCATGAATTCACCTCATCACTTACACGTTGGAGATAGGTTGTAAAGGCATCAATGTAGCGTGGAACCGGCAGAAGAAAGGCGTCGTGGCCTTGATCAGCCTCAATCTCTAGATAGCTGACTTGTTTGCCTGCCTCAAGCAGTGCGTCGACAATTTCACGCGAGCGTTCTGGCGGGAAACGCCAGTCCGAGCTGAATGACATCAATAAAAAGCGACAACTACTGTTGGCAAATGCGGCGCTTAGGCTGCCGTCGTAGTCCACAGTGGGGTCGAAATAATCCAGTGCCTTTGTCATCAACAGATAAGTATTCGCATCGAAGCGTTCAGAGAAGCGCTCGCCTTGATAGTGCAGATAACTCTCGACTTGAAAATCGACATTTAGCCCGAAGCTGAGTTTGCCTGTGCGTAGGTCTCGACCAAAGTTTCCGGCTATGGATTCACTATTGATAGGCTCGGCGGCTTTGCCGAACTTATCGCGCATGGCACTATCTGATAGATAGGTGATATGCCCAACCATGCGCGCGAGCATCACGCCTTTCTTTGGGTAGGTGCCATGCTCAAGGTAGCGGCCATTGTGAAAATTTGGGTCGGCGGTAATTGACTGGCGCGCTACTTCATTGAAGGCAATGTTTTGTGCCGACAACTTAGGCGCTACGGCAATCATAATGGCATGACGAAGTTTCTCTGGGTAGCTGATCGCCCAACGCATGACCTGCATTCCACCGAGGCTGCCACCGACAACGGCTGCCCATTGCACAATCTCTAGTTTTTCCATTAGGGCGACTTGGCTCTTCACCCAATCGCGGACTGTAACAACAGGGAAGTCAGGGCCATAAAAAGTGCCTGTATCAGGGTTCACAGAGCTCGGCCCTGTGCTGCCTGCGCAACCGCCTAGATTGTTTAGACAAACAACGAAAAATTTATTGGTATCGATCGGCTTGCCGGGGCCAATGCAGTGGTCCCACCAGCCTGGTTTGCTTTCGTCTTTACTGTGATAACCGGCAGCGTGATGATCACCGCTTAGGGCGTGGCAAATTAGTATGGCGTTGCTTTTTTTGTCATTCAAGCGGCCATAGGTCTCTATCATCAGGTCGTAGCTGTTGATGCTTTTGCCGCTGCGCAGCAAAAGGGGTTCGTCAAAATGCAAGCACTGAGGCGTTACGATTCCTACGGAGTTTTCTGGGACAGTGTTTGGCATATTAGTATTTTGCGCTATCCGTGTTTTGTTTGGTATTTTTGGTGGGTTGCAATTGCAACTCGTCTGGAAGGCATTGTGGGCCTGATATTCTAATGCGTTTCTGTCTTGAGTTCTCGCCACTCATTATGCTCACCCTGTCTTGAGGAACTTTAAACTGCTTCGCCAAGAACTTGATGAGGTGTTTGTTCGCTTTGCCATCAACCGGAGGCGCGGTAATCCGAACCTTAAGCTGGTCACCTAGGACTTCGGCAAACTCATCTCGCGCCGCTTTGGGTTGCAATCGGCAGGATAGAAAAAGATCTTGACCCTGCCACTGAAAATAGGTGTTGTCTTGCTCTGCTGCCAAGCTAAATTCCAAGCACTACGCGAGTATTGACTCCCATGGGATCGATGAGAACGACGCGCATGATTTGTAGTGCTAGAAATACAAATATTGGGGAGAAGTCTAAACCACCCATAGAGGGTAAAAGGCGACGGAATGGCTCCATGATAGGTTCTGTTAGCTGTCTAACTAACACGAGCCCAGGGTGTCGGCTAAACGGAGCGATAAAACTAGACACGATAGAGATGATCATAGCCCAGAAGTAGATGTTCAGTATGAAAGACAGTAAGCCGACACTAGACCAGCTCACGATCAAGCCGACGCTTGGAATGGCGAAACCGCTGAAGAAAATTAACAGGGTTGTCGCGATACATTGAGCAAGAAGCGCTAACACCAGCGAGGCGAAATCAAAGCCGCGGTACCCAGGAATAAAACGTCTAAATAGTTTGACGGATGGGTCAGTCACTTTCACGATCGCTTGGGTAAAGGGATTATAAAAATCCGCGCGCGCGACCTGCAGCATAAAACGCAACAGAATGGCGAGAATGTACAAACCGCCTAATGTGTTGACTACCAAATACCCTACACTTCCTAAAGAACCCATCGCATCTTCTCTCTGTGATTAGTGCCGTTTGTGTACCATCGCCAATCTATTCAGCGCTCAGTTAGCTAGCTCAATAGAGCGTTTTTGAGCCGCGCCGATTGCACGCTCGACAATACTACGAAACGCATCGCTCTCGAAACTCTTGATTGCCGCCTCTGTCGTTCCGCCAGGAGAGGTCACGCGGCGTCGCAGTTCGTCTGGGGGAACATCGCTACTAGCCGCCAATTTAGCAGCTCCGAGTGCGGTTTGAATCGTAAACTGTCTTGCCATTTCGGCAGGCAACCCCATTGTGATAGCCGCTTGTTCCATCGCTTCCATTAATAGGAAGTAATACGCTGGGCCGCTGCCGGACAGTGCCGTGACCATGTCGATCTGCGCTTCATTCTCTAGCCAGCTGCAAATCCCCACGGCAGATAAGACTGCTTCGGCAAGCTTTGCTTGAGCATCACTAGTATTGGCGTTGGCGAATAGGCCAGTGGCGCCTTCCGAAACCAATGCAGGCGTGTTAGGCATGCAGCGCACGATTGATTGGGCACTGCCTAGCCACGCCTCTAGGCTGTGCAGTGGCACACCCGCTGCGATCGAGATAAGGAGACAACCGGACTCCGATAGCACCTTGCGAAGCTCAGTGCACACCGCTTCCATGACCTGTGGTTTAACGGCCAGGACTAAGACATCGGCAGACTTCGCCGCATCGATCATGCTGGCAGTGTGAATGCCGCAGGTGTCTACAAGTGCTTGCACTTTCTCCTGATCAATATCGCAAGCGGTGATATTACTCTGGGGAACACCCTTATTAATGAGCCCGTGGATGAGGCTATTGGCCATATTACCTGCGCCGATGAAGGCAATCTTGCTGTTGTTCAAGGGGGTCCCTCTTCTGTTATCTGCTTCGAGAATGTTTTATCGACCGCTATTCTAGCGTAAGTCACTGCGGACTCGTACCCCATCACTTTGTAGCGATGTGTGTAGAGTTTGGACGCCTGCGACATTTGGTCACATTGTGCGGCACTTTGAAACCGTTAGACTTCCGCTTTTAGAATTTGATATGAGCCTAAATTATGCTTAACAATGCACGCCGAGCGTCTTTGAGTCTTGAAATCGCTTTAATTATCAGTGCCTTGGCTTGTTCGCAAGCTCTGGCAGCGGAATCGGAATCAATTGAAGAAGTCGTAGTATGGGGCGAGCAATCCAATCAGCGAGCGGCGACTTCCCATCCGAGTAGCCTTCTTACCCAACAAGACCTTGTTAGTATAAATGTGGCGACCACTGAAGATGTCGTTAAATTTGAGCCTAGTTTAGTCATCCGTCGACGTTTCATCGGGGATTCCAATGGCACGATGGGCATGCGTGGCTCCAATATGTTTCAAACCTCGCGTTCAATGGTCTTTGCCGATGGCGTTCCCCTACACTATCTCTTACAGTCACGCTGGAATGGTGCGCCTCGTTGGACGATGGTCTCAGCGAGTGAGATAGCCCAAGTAGAGGTCCTTTATGGTCCCTTCTCAGCGGAGTTCAGTGGCAACTCGATGGGCGGCGTGGTGCTTATTGAGTCGGCGATTCCTCAAGAACGTGAGTTTCACGTCGACACCTCCTATTTTTCGCAGAGTTTTGATGCCTATGGTTTTGATGACACGGTCACCGGTCACAAGGCGTTTTTTTCCTATGGCGATAAGATTGGCGACACCAGTGTGTATTTCTCCTATAACCGCCTCGATAGCGAATCTCAGCCTCAGACTTTCTATTATGGCGGTGGGACGTCTGCGAGCAACCTAACGACTGTAACAGGTGGTATCGCGGGCAATGACGAGCGATCGAATCTCCGTACGTTCTTCGGTGATACCGGTGTGCAAGACACGCTAACAGACAACTACAAACTCAAAATTGGTCAAGAGTTTGGGCAATGGCAGGCGCTGCTCAATATCGCATACGAAGATCGATTTAATGGTGCGAATTCTCCGAACAGTTACTTAACTGATGGGGCTGGTAACACAGTATGGAGCGGCAATGTGATTCAGAACGGTGTTGCTTTCAATGCGCCGACGTCACGACTAGGAGTCTCTGAGCAAGAGCGAGACAGCCTATCTGTTGGGCTGCGGATGCGCGGACCAATTACCGAAAGTATCGTTTTTGAAGCGAACGTGAATCAGTTTGAAGTATTGCGTGATGAAACGCGCTCCTCGTTTGCAAACCCTGCAGACTCAGCTTACAGCCTTGCCGGACAAGTCAATGACTTTGGGGATACCGGTTGGAGCAGCGCAGAGGCGAAATTGTACTTCGATGACTTGGGAGTAGACGGTTTAGGATTAATTCTTGGAGCAAGGCATGATGCCTATGAGTTAAACATGGATGTTTATAGCTCTGCTAATTATAGCACTGGTGAGTTTACTGCTTTTACAAGTCGTAGTGGCGGTGAGACGCAATTAAACGCACTGTTTGCACAGATGAACTGGGATGTAAATGCGCAATGGGACCTTGGTTTGGGAGCGCGCTGGGAAAGCTTTGAAAGTGATAATGGCTACTTCTCCAGAGACGATGCGACTACGCCGCAGTTTGATGTGGTTTCGGTGCCAAAAACGTCTCGTAAAGAGGTCTCTCCAAAATTCTCTGTAGGTTATCAGCCGGTAGAGCAATGGCGTTTTGCTTATGCGCTCGGTAAGGCGTATCGCTTCCCTATTGTTGAAGAACTGTTTAGCCAATACTCTGCTTACAATGCCATTAGTGTCGCTAACCCAGAGTTGCAGCCAGAAGATGGCTTGCACCAGAACCTAATGCTTGAAAGAGATGTTGCAGGTGGCACTGTTCGTGTCAACTTGTTCCAAGAAACAATAAAAGATGTTATTGAATCGCAATCAGAGAATTTGCCTGGTGGGCTTTCAGTACGCACTTTCATTCCTGTTGATGAGATTGAAACACGTGGTGTGGAGTTCATTGCTAACATTGACGACCTTGCGATAGACAACCTAGATGTACGTTTCAATATGGTTTACACAGATTCAGAGATTGTAAAAAATAATCCTGATCCTAGTATTGAAGGGAATGACTATCCTCGTATGCCGCAGTGGCGTGGCAATCTATTGTTAACGTACCATATCAGTTCGCAGTGGGACGCAGGCTTGAACATGCAGTACGCGAGCGATAGCTTTGGGCGCAATGACAATACAGATCGTGAAGATGGTGTTTATGGTGCTCAGGATGGTTTTACACGCCTAGGCTTGAAGACAACTTATAATTTTACTAATGGTGTTGCCTTAGGGTTAGGTGTGGACAATGTAACAGATGAGTTAGCCTATGTTGCGCATCCATGGCCTGGCCGCACTTACTATGCGAACCTTTCTTATGACTTCTAAAAGTATTGCTAGCTTATTACTTTCTTTGATTGTGGCGTCTATGCAATTGGCTCATGCCGAGAACTGCGACGAACTTCAAAACCAGTTTGGTGAAGACGTCATTAGCGTGCATTGCGGTGGTGCGCCCAGCGCTGCTGTCGATGCCGACGGCCGTCTATGGGTGACCTTTGTCCAAGACAAGCACGTCTATGTTGCTTACTCTGACGATCAAGGCTCGACATATTCGCAAGCTGTACGAGTAAATGATGAGCCAGAAGATGCTGAATTCAACGGTGAAAATCGTCCAAAGATTGTGCTCTCTTCGCGTGGCGATATTCTTCTATCCTGGACTACTAAAACGTCGTCGAATTTCACTGGTTTGATTCGTTTTAGTCGTTCAGAAGATGGGGGTAAGCATTTCACTAAACCGCAAACGATTAATGATGATGGCTTACATACCGGGCATCGTTTCGATAGTTTGTATCTTACCCAGTCTGGTAATTTGTATCTGACTTGGATAGACAAGCGAGATATGGAAGCTACTCTAGCACGCGATGAAAGCTATCCTGGCGCTGCGATCTATTATGCGGTTTCGAAAGACTACGGGAAAACTTTCAGCGACAATTACCGTGTCTCACACAATAGCTGTGAATGTTGTCGAATAGCAGTGGCGCCACAGGGCAGCGACAATGTCGCAATACTTTGGCGACAAATCTATGACAGTCAGATTCGCGACCATGCCATTGCCGTTCTCAGCCCAGAAGGGCAAGTGAGTGGTATGGATAGAGCGACCGTTGATGATTGGTATATTGATGCTTGTCCGCATCATGGGCCAAGTATGGTGTTAGCTCAAAACGATGATCAATATCATATGAGTTGGTTTAGTGCTGGGAATATTCATAAAGGGATTTACTACGCGCGTTATGATTTAGGCAGTGCTACTTCATCACATCTGCTAGAGGTCGATGCTACCCCAGGCGCCGGGCACCCGAGTTTGGCCATGCATGGGAGTGAGTTGAAGATGGTGTGGAAGGGCTTCAATGGCGTTCAAACGCAACTTAAGATTATGCGCTCCCATGATGATGGCGAGACTTGGAGTGCAGCCGAAGATCTATACCTCAGTGATCAGGCTAGTGATCATCCGTTACTTATTAACACTGATCAGGGTGTGTATCTAAGTTGGTGGACTGCGCAGTATGGCTATATCTTTAAGGAGATTGCGAATGTTGAAGTTCGTTAAGGCTGCTTTTGCGGTAACAGCGTTGCTGAGTGTTGGGCAAGTACATGCGGACAATATCCAAGCGTTTGACAGTCAAAGCTTCGCGCAGATCAAAGAAGAGTTTGCTGGCAAGCCCTTTGTGCTTAGCCTTTGGTCTATTGATTGCGCTCCGTGCCGCGTTGAGCTCAAACTCTTAGGGGAGATAAAGCAGCAGCAGCCGGACTTCCCTTTGGTGGTCATCTCTACAGATCTTCTAGATGATCGTGAGGAGGCCCTAGATATTCTCGACAGCTATAATTTGGCCGAGTTTGAAAGCTGGATGTTTGCCGATGCCTTTGTCGAAAGGCTCCGTTTTAGTATCGACCCTCTTTGGCATGGTGAGTTACCACGCAGTTACTTCTTCGCCCATGACCACAGCTTTGAATCCCACAGTGGTGTATTAAGTGAACAGCAACTGGGGAAGTACTTTCCACAGCTGCTTGAATAGTTTTTTTCCAGTTGAAAAAAGGGGGTCATGAAAAGCCCCTTTTTTTTTGAGTTGACGGTCGCTTAATGGAAATCGTAAACGAATCGAGCGTAAATCACACTCCCCATATGGTGCAATTTGATAGCGCAGCGCCCTCATCAAGCCTTAGCATCGGTATTGATATCAGTAATAAAGATATTCCAGAAGGCAAGAAAGACGGCCGCAATAAGCGGGCCAATCACGAAGCCGTTTATGCCAAACAAGGCGATGCCTCCCATGGTGGAAAAAAGCACAATGTAATCAGGAAGCTTGGTGTCTCTCCCTACGAGGATAGGTCTTAAGACATTGTCTGCCAAGCCTATAATTAGGGCACCATATGCAAACAATATCGACGCTTGTAGCCATGCCCCGGTGCCGTAAAGATAGATCGCTACTGGGGCCCACACTAGTGCGGCGCCTACCGCAGGAATAAGCGATAAGAATGCCATCACTACAGCCCAAAGTACCGGGCCAGGAATATCGAGCAACCAGAATATGAGTCCGCCCAGTGCGCCTTGCACAACGGCCACTAGTAAGTTGCCCTTGATCGTGGCGCGCGTCACTTCGACGAATTTCTCAAACAACAAATGTTTGCGCGTTTCACTTAATGGGACGGCAGACTTCATCAGCCCTACCAGTTCCTCGCCGTCTCGCAACAAGAAAAATGTGAGGTAGAGCATCAACACCAGTTTGACAGTGAAGTTCAAAGTATTGCGACCAATGCTCAATGCTTGCTGGGCGATAAACTCGCCTATCCCTAAGGCAGAACTAGAAAGGTATTCGCGAATGCTGTTAGTGTCGGCGTTACTGCGCGCCATTAGCTCTGGTGCGAAAGGAATCGCCAGTACAATTTGATCGATATACTGTTCTGGTTGGATCTCCTGCGATTCAATGCTGCTATAAAGATTTGTCCCCTCTTGAATGAATGTCGAGAGCAAGGCCAGAGCTGGGATGATCACGATCACCGAGCCTATGAATAAGGTGCTCAATGCTGTCAGAGAGTTACCGCTATTGAAGCGTTTTTGGATCTGATGTTGTAGTGGCGAGAAAATAACGGCCACTACAACTGCCCAAAAAATTGCGCTCCAGAACGGTCGCAATATAAAGGCAAACAATAGAGTGACAATGCCAAGTAATACTAAGAAGCTACGTCTCTCTAGCATTTCTTTCATTGGGCTAATCCTATTGTTTGTGATGGAGCATGCGAATAATTTCGACAATCCTAGGTGGCTGCCCAGTGCGTAATACGCCCTGTCGGAAAATCTTTCCAGAAAGCCACAAAACCAATGCGATGCTAAGCAGAAGTACGATTGTGGTGCCTACTAGGTCGATCGTTGGCGGTTGCGCTGCTGCCCTGTTCATCATGGTGAAGGGAGTAAATAAAGGAATCCAGGACATTATGCGGGCAATTGGGCCATTGGGGTCTTGGGCAATAAATGTCATGGTAATTAAAGGCACAATTAAGATCATCATCATCGGCATCATCAAGCTTTGTGCTTCCTTGAGTGTATTACAGAGGCTCCCAATGGCTAAGAAAATGCCTGCATAAAGTGCGTATCCGGCAAGGAAGTAAAAGATAAAATAGGGAATAAGGTCAGAAGAAAGTAATACATTAAAAAATTGGCTCAATAGTTGCGTTTCTGTGCCTGGGTAAAGCCCGATGAATAAGAAAAACGATAGTAGCCATGCTGCGATAGTGGTGATACCACTCAAGCCAATGCCAAATAATTTCCCCATCATCAGCTCTAAAGGGGTAACTGAGGCGAGCAGAACCTCGATAATACGGTTAGACTTTTCTTCGATCGTATTGCTCAGCAAATATTGCACGCTTTGCATGAGAGAGATGAACATCAAATAAACAAAGCCAACTGGCGCCCACTGCCGGAAGGTGTCGGCAACACTGACGGCCTCTTGCCCTTCGTCTTTGCGTGGGTCTAAGCGATTAATCGGCATGCGAGTGCGTTGCACGCTGCGAACAACATCGACGTCAATTCCTCTTTGAGAGAACTCGGTGTTACGAATGCTGCTGTTAATGCTTCGCTCAATGGCATTGGGTAGTCGCGTATCGGTCAAGTTGCTTGCCCAATACTGTATGCCTGCTCCTGTGTTAGAGGGCATAGGCGTAGGGCTAGGTCGAATGATGGCGTCATTGACTTCGGCAGGAATTAATATTAGGGCAAATAGGGGACCACTTTGGCCTTGCGCTTCGATCTGTTGCTCGCCCGTTAGCCAAGGTCGTAATTGTTCAAGCAATTGCTCTGGCGTTGCCTGTGGATCAACGCCCTGGGGTAGTGATGCTTGCACGAACAACTCTCGCGGAGGAATAAACTCAGGCGCGTCCTCGCGCAAATAAGGGCTGGCCAGGGCTAAGGCAAAATCTAAACCTCCACTTTCTAACCACTGATCTAGCGCGGCTACCTCATCTGCACCCACATCATCAATCAATTGATCGATTTGGTTGTTGGCAGTGGCTACGGTTTGTTCTGGATTACTTTCTCGGCGATTCTCAATAACATAATTGACGAATTCTTGAAGGATACGTCGTTGATGCTCTTGGCGAATACCGCTTTGCACGGCTTCGCTATATTGACCAGTTTGATCAATCAATAAATAGTGGCGTGTGGGTGTGGAATCGGCCAGTAAGGTCTGAAAAAAGAACACACCAACTAATATAAGGGGAAATAACAAGATGCCGGCCCAGAAGCCCTTGGTTTTCACGTTCTCGGCATATTCGCGTAGTGCAATCAAAAGGATCATTCTCATCGCAGCTGATGCTCCTTCGCGTCACTTCCTACAAGATGAACAAATACGTCGTGCAAGCTAGGCTGGGTGTGGTCAAAGCGCGTGAGAGGAATGCCAGCGTTGAGGCAGCACTGCAAAATAGACTGCGGGTCTGTGTGTTCTTTTATGAGTATTTCCCAGTGGCGCAATGATTGGGGTTTCTTGCCGCTTTCGGGTAGCACTTCTTTGACGCCCACAATACTTGAGCTGTCTAGGGCAGGGCGAATGTCCCCCGCGCACTCGAGTATAACCCGACGAGGAATTATGGCGTGAGCGTCTGCTAAGGTGCCATCAAACACCTTCTGTCCTTTGGTGATCAACAGCATGCGATCGCAGAGCCTTTCGGCATGTTGCATGATGTGAGTCGAGAAAATCACGGTTTGGCCTGCTTGTGCCATGTCGTGAATAAGTTGTTCAAGCACTTCTTGGTTTACTGGGTCTAGGCCCGAGAACGGCTCGTCTAAGATCACTAGCTCTGGTCGATGCGCCACCGCCGAGAGGACTTGCACTTTTTGCCCCATGCCTTTGGATAGCGACTCAACCTTTGCTTCTGCGTAGTCCTTTAAACCGTAGCGTTCGAGAAGTTCAAAGGCGCGCAACTTTGCTTCCTTATTGCTCATCCCTTTGAGAGTGGCGAAGTAAGCGATAATGGCCCATACCCGCATTTTTTTATACAGGCCCTTCTCTTCAGGCAGATAACCAATGCGGTGGCGCACATTAAGCGCGCAGGGTTCACCCAAAATGCGAATACTACCTGCATCAGGTTTGAGAATATCGAGAATCATGCGGATGGTGGTGGTTTTGCCTGCGCCGTTTGGCCCAAGAAATCCATAGATGCTGCCAGCAGGAATGCTGAAGCTAATATCGTCTACAGCAGTGAAAGTGCCGTATCGTTTACTGACATTGTTTAATTCCAACACATGCTCTGGCATTGCGGGTTCCTGTGCGAAAGCCTAGCGCTGGAGGAAGTATTAGCCTCAGCTTCCTATTTTGAAGCTGAGGCTAAACAAGAGATCACTTCAAAAACTTATTAATCTCTTCGGCTACCAAGCGGCCTTCGTCAATTGCGCGTACTACAAGCGATTGTCCACGACGACAGTCACCGGCCGCAAACACTTTCGGATTGCTTGTGATAAATGACTTGTACTGTGCCTTGTAGTTAGAGCGTTGGTCTAGCTCCAAACCTAGTGGCTCGGCTACATAGGCTTCTGGTCCGAGAAAGCCCATAGATAGAAGAATCAAGTCGGCTTCCCAGAACTTAATGGTGCCAGGGATCTCTTGAAACTTATTATCGACCTCAACAGTATTGATGCCTAGCAATTTACCATTGGCATCGCGAACGAATTCTTTGCCAGAGATCGAATAAGTGCGTGGATCAGTGCCGAAGCGATGTTGAGCTTCGATGTGACCATAATCTTCACGGTAGATCTTTGGCCAAAGAGGCCAGGGGTTGTCCGCAGCGCGATCGATAGGTGGGCGAGACATGATTTCAAAGTTAACTAAAGACTTACAGCCATGACGCAAAGATGTAGCGATACAGTCTGTCCCTGTGTCGCCGCCACCGATCACGATGACGTTCTTGTCTTTAGCGCTAATGTAATTGCCGTCTTCGAGGTTTGAATCTAGCAAGCTGCGCGTATTCGCTGTTAGAAAATTCATTGCGAAATAGACGCCATCGCCTTCGCGATTGGTGATTTTAAGATCACGCGGATTAGTGGCGCCTGTGGCTAAACATAAAGCATCGACATCCGCGAGCAAGGTGTCGACGTCGATGGCGTTTTCGCCCTTGCCACCGATATCGGCATTGACGACAAATTTAACACCTTCATCGCGGAGCAATTGGACGCGACGATTAACGACATCTTTCTCGAGCTTCATGTTTGGAATGCCGTACATCAGCAAACCGCCGATGCGATCTTCGCGCTCATACACTGTCACATCGTGTCCGGATTGATTCAGTTGAGCTGCTGCCGCAAGTCCCGCAGGGCCTGAGCCAACAACTGCAACTTTTTTGCCAGTGCGCACGCTAGGCGTGACCGGCACAACCCAGCCGTTTTCGAACCCTTTGTCGATAATGGCATTTTCAATGTTCTTAATGGTGACAGCTGGCTCGTTGATGCCAAGTACGCATGAGCCTTCACAAGGAGCGGGGCATACGCGACCGGTGAACTCAGGGAAGTTGTTGGTCTTATGAAGGCGGTTAAGCGCCTCTTCCCAACGTCCCTTATAAACGAGATCGTTCCATTCAGGTATCAAGTTGTACACTGGGCAACCTTCGCCTGACTGGCAAAAAGGGACACCACAGTCCATACAACGAGCGCCTTGAGTGCTCAGGTGTTTTTCATCGTGCTCGGTATAAATTTCTTTATAGTCGAGTAGACGTTCTTCTGGAGCGCGATAAGGTTCAGCGCGTCGTTCGAATTCTTTAAAGCCAGTAATTTTGCCCATCAGTAGATCCAATTATTCAAGTATTCTTTGGTTTTCTGCATCTCGGTGCTCACACCTGCCCGAAGGCAGGCGTTTATACTGTGAGAGCCTGCTCTTCTTGTCGGTTAGCGCGCTCTAACAACACGCGCTTGTAGTCAATCGGCATCACTTTCACAAACTGTGACACGCTTGCTTCCCAGTTCTCTAGGATATCGCGCGCCACAGTCGAGTCAGTGTACTCAAGATGCTTGCTGATCATTGCTTTTAGCTCGTTAATGTCGGCGTCATCAACAAGGTCTTCAAGCTCATATGTCTCTGTGTTGCATTGCTTGCTAAAGTCTTTGTCTTTGTCCCACACATAAGCAACCCCGCCACTCATGCCTGCGCCAAAGTTGCGACCTGTCTTACCAAGAATCGCAACGCGTCCGCCAGTCATGTATTCGCAGCCGTGATCGCCAATGCCTTCGACAACCGCCGTTGCACCACTGTTACGAACAGCGAAGCGTTCTGCAGCAATGCCGCGGAAATACGCTTCACCGCTCGTGGCGCCGTATAGGTTAACGTTGCCGGCAATGATGTTTTCTTCCGCTTTAAACGTACTGTTCTTCGGTGGATAGATCACGATCTTGCCGCCAGAAAGCCCTTTACCAACGTAGTCGTTGGCATCGCCTTCCACTGTGATTGTAATACCCTTGGCAAGCCATGCTCCCAAACTCTGCCCGGCTGAACCGTGGAGTTTGATGTTGATGGTGTCCTCTGGAAGCATATCTGCCTTCCAGCGACGCGCCACTTCTCCTGACAGCATCGTTCCAACTACTCGGTTGATATTGATGACTGGCAGTTCGATATTGACCTTTGTTCCGTTTTCGATTGCATCACGTGCCAGATCGATAATCTGATTATCGAGTGCTTTGTCCAATCCGTGGTCTTGCTCGATCGTCTGGTGCACTTGTGTGCCTTCAAAGATGATGCGTGCCGGCGCTAGGATCGAAGTAAGGTCAAGCCCGCTCGCCTTCCAATGGTTAATTGCGTCTTTAGTGTTTAGAAGGTCTACACGTCCGACCATTTCTGTCACTGTGCGAATGCCAAGTTCGGCCATGATCTCACGCATCTCTTCGGCCACCATGAACAAATAGTTCACCACGTGTTCTGGTTTGCCTTTGAACTTCTTACGCAGTTCAGGGTCTTGCGTCGCAATACCGACTGGGCAAGTATTCAAGTGACACTTGCGCATCATGATACAGCCAAGGGTGATCAATGGCGCCGTAGCAAAGCCGAACTCTTCAGCCCCTAGCAAGGCGGCAATCGCAACGTCACGGCCAGTTTTTAGTTGTCCGTCTGTTTGCAATACCACGCGTGAGCGCAAGTTGTTCATCACCAAGGTCTGGTGCGTTTCAGCCAAACCGAGTTCCCAAGGCAGGCCGGCATGTTTGATCGAGGTAAGCGGTGATGCCCCTGTGCCGCCATCGTGGCCGGCAATTACCAGGTGATCTGTCTTCGCTTTAGTAACACCTGCCGCAATGGTGCCGACACCGATCTCTGATACTAGCTTAACGCTGATACGTGCATGTCGATTCGCATTCTTAAGATCGTGAATCAGCTGCGCGATATCCTCGATCGAGTAAATATCGTGGTGTGGCGGTGGGCTAATAAGGCCAACGCCAGGCGTCGAGTGACGGATCTTCGCGATGTAATCATCCACTTTACCGCCAGGAAGCTCGCCGCCTTCACCAGGCTTAGCGCCTTGAGCAATTTTAATTTGCAGCTCGTCTGCATTGCTCAGATACCAAATAGTGACACCGAAACGACCAGAAGCGATCTGCTTAATTGCCGAACGCTTGGAGTCTCCGTTAGCCATAGGCACGAAGCGAATTGGGTCTTCACCGCCCTCACCTGTATTGGACTTGCCGCCCATACGGTTCATGGCGATCGCGAGAGACTCGTGGGACTCGGAGGAGATTGAGCCTAGGCTCATCGCGCCTGTGGCAAAACGCTTCACGATTTCACTTGCAGGCTCTACTTCATCAAGCGGGATCGCAGTAGTTTGGTCAGTTCTAAACGCCATCAAACCGCGCAATGTGCAGTTACGAGTCGTTTGCTCATTGGTGTGCTTAGAGAACGCGGCATAGGCCTCAGAGCTATTATTGCGCGCTGCGTTTTGCAGGTTCGCAATACTCGTTGGATCCCACATGTGCCCGTCACCGCCATTGCGCCAGTGGAAATCACCAGGGTTGTTCAATACGGGCAGGCTATTGCCGTTTTCTGGGAAGCCTAGACGGTGGCGACGTTCTGTTTCTTCGATAAGCGTGGCGAAATTAACGCCTTGCACGCGGCTCGCTGTGCCCACAAAGCAGCGTTGAATGATTTCGCTAGCCAAGCCGACTGCTTCGAAAATTTGCGCACCTTTATAGGATTGCAAAGTCGAAATGCCCATTTTAGCCATTACTTTCAGCATGCCTTTCGCGACGGCTTTCTTATAGGCATACACGAGGCTGTCTTCTGTATCGAATTGTGTGCCTAGCAAGCCATCGTTGCGGGCTTGCCATAGGGCTTCAAAGGCAAGGTAAGGGTTGATGGCGTCTGCGCCATAGCCCGTTAGCAAGCAGAAATGATGTACTTCGCGTGCCTCGCCTGTCTCGATTATTATGCCAATGCGTGAACGCTGATGCTTGGCAACAAGGTGGTGATGCACCGCGCCACAGGCGATTAACGCGCTTATTGGGATGCGGGTCTTGCTAATTGCACGGTCAGATAGCACTACAAACGAATAACCCTCGGCAATCGCTGCTTCTGCTTCTGTACAAATGCGCGCTAGCGCAGCGTGGAAGCCGTTCTCTTCGCCGCAATCATAAGTGATATCGAGAACCTTGGAGCGCATGCCGCGATGGTCCATGTTGCGGATATCGGACATCTCTTTGCTAGAAAGAATTGGGTGCTCGAGGCTTAGGCGGTGTGCTTGCTCTTCCGTGGTCTCTAACAAGTTGCCTTCAGGCCCAATGAAGCACTCGATCGACATCACCACTTCTTCGCGAATTGAGTCGATTGGCGGGTTGGTAATCTGCGCAAACAATTGCTTGAAGTAGTCATAGACCATGCGCGACTTGTCCGATAGGCAGGCCAATGCAGAATCGTTGCCCATAGAGCCAAGCGGGTCACGTAATTCCGTCACCAAAGGCAGCAACATAAACTGCATAGTTTCAGTCGTGTAGCCGAAAGCTTGCATCCGTTGTAGGACGTTTTCGCCATCTAATGAGTGCTCGGCTGAATCTTTTGAGATATCGGCAAGCGTGACTTTTTGGTTTTTCAGCCACTCACCGTATGGGCGGTGCGCAGCGATGTTGTGTTTAAGCTCTTCGTCAGGAATCAAGCGGCCTTGTTCGAAGTCGAGCAAGAACATGCGCCCTGGCTGTAAGCGCCCTTTGAGTCGAACATTCTCTGGGTCGACGTGCAGCACCCCTACCTCTGAAGCCATGATGACTTTGTCGTCATGGGTGACGTAATAACGGCTAGGGCGAAGACCGTTGCGGTCCAATACCGCGCCAATATAGTGGCCGTCGGTGAATACGATCGAAGCCGGACCATCCCAAGGCTCCATAAGCGCTGAGTGATACTCGTAAAAGTCTTTTTTGTCCTGAGGCATGTTGACGTCTGATTGCCAAGCCTCTGGAATCATCATCATGACCGATTCTTGTAGCGAGCGGCCAGATAACAACATGAATTCAAGCACGGCATCAAATGAGCCAGAGTCGGAGCTATCCGTATCGATGATAGGGAAAAGATTGGACATATCATTGCCAAACAAGGGGCTCTTTGCGCTGCCTTCACGTGCCACCATTTGATTTCTGTTGCCGCGCAAGGTGTTGATCTCACCATTGTGGCTCATGAAGCGGTTTGGTTGGGCGCGGTCCCAAGATGGGAAGGTGTTGGTGCTAAAGCGCGAGTGCACCATCGCCAAATGCGTGGCGCATTCAGAGTTGGTAAGGTCTTGATAGAATGGGAATAATTGCCCTGGAGTCAACATGCCTTTATAGACTATGACTTTAGTCGATAAGCTGCACGCGTAGACCATTTTTGCTTGCGTCAAGCTGCTATCGCCATGCAGTGCATGGGTGAAGCGCTTGCGAATCACATAAAGGCGGCGTTCGAAGTCGTCTTGGCTCAAGCCTTCTGCGGCACCTATATATAGTTGCGCAATATGCGGTTGGGCGACACGGGCGGCAGGGCCGACGTCGGCGCCATCGGCATCAACAGGAACATCGCGCCAGCCAAGCAGGGTCTGTCCTTCTTCGCTGATCAAGCGATTGATCACCTCTACGCATTTAGCGCGCTCGCTTTCGATTTGCGGAAGAAAAATATTGCCGACTGCGTATTTACCAGCGTCCGGTAGGCTCACGTCTAGTTCAGATTTGGCGATTATGCCAAAGAACGAATGCGGTAATGCCATCAATATGCCGGCGCCGTCGCCAGTGTTGGCTTCGAATCCGCAGCCGCCGCGGTGATCCATGCGAGAGTTTAGATGATAGGCATCTAGCATGATTTGATGACTTGGGCGACCCTTGATGTCAGCTACAAAACCAACACCACACGAATCCTTCTCGTTGTTAGGATTGTATAGGCCGGACTCTTCGGGTAAGCCGAATGTGTATGGGGGATAGGCTTTGATGCTCATAGATCTACAGCTCTCGTTGTTCGATTTTCGTTTACAGTTCGCACACATCAATATCATTGGCAGCTAAAGTCATGCTACCGAGAGCCCTCTAGAGACGGGATTCTGCTCAACTTGAGGTTGATCTGATGCGATAATCGGCGAATTAATCCATTCCCCTCCCACGAGCTAACAAACAAAGCAGCGTTAGCATTGAAATATTATGGGCGCGCGAAAACCGGGAAGGTAATTCCACGGGGGGCGGACACAATACCATCGAAGAAAAATATGTCAAGTTGCGCCGAGGCTCGGCAGGCTCAGACCTGTAGAGCGATTGCTCGGTATAAAATGGTGGGTGAAGGGCTTGCGGCGAGCTGGGGTTTAATTGCGGTGTCGCTATCGGTATATCACTTGATAATAGCCCATATGTGCATTACCCTAGTCCACCTCAAAAGAGCATTTCCCTTTATACCACCTGTGATAGGGAGGCTAAGAAAGCCTGTGAATCCAAAACTAACAAGACGACGATTTATCAAGGGGGTTATCGCCTCCGGTGTAGCCGCAACATCCACCTCGCTATGGTACTCAGCCACTGGCGCTGACCGTCCAGCTGGCGCAGTAGAGCGTCTACTATCCATAAACGTGAACGGACAAGTCCGTCGCGTTGACGTCGCACCTCAAGAGACGCTAGCCCATACATTGCGCTACAAACTAGGTTTGACCGGCACTAAGCTCGGTTGTAACCGTGGTGAGTGCGGCGCGTGCACAGTGGTTGCTGATGACGTGAACATTTATGCCTGTTCTACCCTTACTCATGAAGTGAAGGATAAAGCAGTTGTAACGGTTGAAGGCCTACGCGCTGCCGACGGTACTTTGCATCCGGTGCAGGCAGCTTTCGTAGCAGAGCTTAGCCCAGCATGTGGTTTCTGTACTGCTGGACAAGTGATGTCTGCATTCGCCTTACTTAAAAACAACCCCCGGCCTACTCGCGAAGAAGCGCGTCAGGCAATGTCCGGCAATCTTTGCCGCTGTGGGGCATATGATCACTATCTGAATGGCGTAATGCGCGCCTCGGGGCAATTATCATGACCTATATGCATATCGGAAAAGACTTCACTCCGCCTGATGTAGAAGGCAAGGTCACTGGCGCAGCACGCTACGCCGAAGATTTCAAAAAAGACGGCATGGTGTTCGCACGTATGCTGACTAGTCCAATTCCAGCCGGTCGTGTAGTAAACATCGATGCTTCTGCTGCGTTGGCGATGCCTGGAGTTGTTGGCATATTTACCGCAGATGATTTGCCGCCATCAGCACCACCTGCAAACCCTGCTTTGGCAAAAGAATACGTCACGTACATCGGTCAGCCGATTCTTGCAGTAGCTGCTGAGAGCGACCTAATCGCCGAAGAAGCATTGGCAAAAATCGTGGTTGAGTATCAGCGTCGCCCGTTCGTGGTCGACCCACTAGATACGCTAACTGAAGGCGGTCCAGATCCTTACCCAATGGGTAATACATTGATCCGAAACAGTGGCGAAGCCGCTGCAGGGACTACTGCTTCAGGTACTGACGTCGGTCGAATCAAATGGTCAATCGACCAAGTTACGGCATTCCGCAATGGTCGTGAGCCAACTGGTGCTGAGTTTGGTTCTGAGTGGGAGTACGGCGACGTGGCAGCACGTTTTGCTGAGTGTACTACCGTTATCGAAGAGCCCTTTGTCACAATCGGCCAGCCACACCATTCTCTAGAGTCGCGCACAAGTATGGCGTACTGGGAAAATGGCAAATGTTATTTCCACGGTTCTTTGCAAAGCCATACTGTTGGGCATGATGTGCTCGCGGGCATGCTAGAAATAGACCCAGCCAACCTAGTGTTCATCAACGAAAACACTGGTGGCGGTTTTGGTTCTAAAATCTTCCCATACCCTAATATGGCAATCACTGGTCGCTTCGCGCGTCAATTGAACCGCCCCGTGCAGCTACGCATCACGCGTGCCGAAGAATTCTTTATCGGTTCTGCTCGTTCAGGTATGCAAGGTTGGATCAAAATTGGTTTGAAAGACACTGGTCGTGTTGGCGCGGTTGACGTAATCATCGTTAACGACGCCGGTTCAGGTGGTGGTGGTTCGGGTGGCTCGTCAGCTGAGCACATCTCTATCATGTTCCAGCCAGAAGCAATGCGTTTCCGTGGTGTGTCTATGTACACCAACACAACACCTCGTGGTGCTCAGCGTGGGCCAGGTCAGAATGAAATGGCTGCAGTGCTCGCTCCAATGATGGACAAGGCCGCAAATATGGCTGGTATCGATCGCGTGGCATTCCGACGCATCAATGCTCCACGTGCTGATGGCAAGATCGGTGAGCGTCAAGGTGGGCTATCTAGCTCATACATGCCAGAGTCGATCGACAAAGCAGCACAAATGTTCAATTGGGAAGAAAAGATCGCCAAGCCACGCCAAATCAGCGCTACGAAAGTGCGCGGTATCGGTGTTGGTCAGGGCTTCCACACTGCCGGCTCTAATGGCTACGACGGTCTGATCCGTATCGCGCCAGACGGCACAATTTACTTGCACACAGGTGTTGGTAACTTAGGAACTTACTCATACGCAGGTATCACTCGTGCGGCAGCAGAAGCGCTGCAGTGTAACTGGGATAACTGTGTAATCGTTCATGGTAACGAAGCGTTGAATCTACCGCACAGCACGTATCAAGGCGGTAGTAACACGATGTTTACTGAAACTCGTTCAAGCCATGTTGCAGCGTTAGACATCATTGAAAAAATGAAAGAAATCGCAATGGCAGAGTTCGGCGGCACTATCGATGACTATAGCATCGGCGGCGAGCGCGTATTCCTAACGAGCGATAGCTCAAAAGGAATGAGCTACGGCGAAGCTGCACAAAAAGCGATCGAAATGGGTGGTAAGTACAGCGGTATGGAATATCCAGACAATATCCACCGCACTACGCAGCGCTCAGTACAAGCGATGCAAGGCACTGGCCTCATCGGCGTAGCTAAAGACACGCTACCTCGCGAAGGCGCGGTTCCTGGTATGGCTATCGCTTTCGTTGAGATCGAGCTCGATACAGAGACAGGTAAATTTGATATTACCGACTACAGCGCTGTTGCTGAATGCGGCACCGTTGTACACCCTCAGGGCCTCAGCCAAGCAATGAATGGCGGCGGGGTTTGGGGTTTCGGCATGGCTGCATACGAGCGTCATGTCTATGACCCTCAGAACGGTCTACCGGCTAACGTAGGTCTATATCAGTCCAAACCACCAACGTATCTCGATGTCCCTGTGACAATGAATACTGCGGGTATGGACTTGCCTGACCCACAGAGCCCGGTTGGTGCGAAGGGTATTGGTGAGCCAGCGCAAGGTTGTGCTGTTGCGGCACTAATGAGCGCCTTTACTGATGCACTGGACGGCCATTTGTTCAATCGCACACCAGTGACTGCAGATATGATCGTGAATCATATTGCGCAGAACGGCCATAACACTGGCAATCTGAAAACAAATACATTCTGAGGTTTAAGCTATGTCATCACACGACGTTATGCCCGAAATGAGCCTCTACCAGCCGGTAAGAGTAGAGGATGCTATAGGAATCGCGAACCAATTCGCCGACAGAGGTTGGTTGGTTGGCGGTGGTCAAGACACTTACGGGTGGCTTAAAGATCGCGCAAAAAGTGCAGACGCATTGATCGACCTGAAAGGGATCGAATCTATGCGCGGCATTACAGAAACTGCTGACGGCATCGAAATTGGTGCCTTGGTAACTCTTACTGAGATTGCTAATAATCCGCTAATCAAAGAGCGTTATGCGCTTCTTTCACAAGCGGCTGTAAAAGTAGCGAGCCCTCAGATTCGTAACGTTGGTACTATCGCTGGTAACGTCTCACAAGACGTGCGCTGCTGGTACTACCGTCGCGGTCTGAACTGCTACCGTGCAGGTGGCAACCTTTGTTACGCGGACACTCCAGAAGGGATGAACCGCGAGCACGCTATTTTCAACGCTAGCCGTTGTGTGGCGGTAACGCCAAGCGATACAGGTCCAGCACTTGTAGCACTTGAAGCGCAAATGGTTATCGATAGTGCAAGCGGTCAACGCGTTGTATCCGCGGAAGATTTCTTCGTCGGTCCTAACGTAGATATCACTCATACAACTGTTTTGGCTCCTGGTGACATTCTTACTGCTGTGCGCATTCCTGCAAAATGGGCTAACGCGCAGTTCTTCTTCGAGAAAGTCGCTGACCGTAATGCTTGGGATTTCGCTCTAGTGAGCTTGTCTGCAGCAATGCGCGTTAACAATGGTGTTATCGAAGAGTCGCGAATCGTAGCGGGTGCTGTACAAGCCACGCCACGTCGTCTCACTTCTGTAGAGCAAGCGGTACGTGGCAAAGCACGTGATGAAGCAACAGCGAATAGCGTTGGCAATCTCGCGAGCCGAGACGCAAACCCATTGAACTACAATCACTTTAAGATGCCTTTAATGGATAATCTTGTGAAACGTGCCCTTCGCGGCCAAGCTTAAATAGATAAAAGCCTGCTACACATTCACTGCATCGACATGCGCAGCGACATGAGTGGCAGGCTTTTGTGTATAAAATAACAATAGATCGAAACATTGAGGACTAGGACTGTGGAAATTATTCGTTATAGACGTGACGTGTGGGGTGAAGAAGTAATCTTAGGAGTATCCTGGGACCTACTTTGGGTAATCGCGGTCACGGCGTTTGTATTACTTGCAGCTCACGCGATTTTTATGGCCGCCTTGGCTAAGAAAAAAGCGATGCCATCAGCCCAGGGCAAGCGTGTTAAGCGCCACGAAGGTATTGATAGAGCTTTCCATTGGATTATGGCGGGCAGCGTGCTCGTTCTTATCTTTACCGGTATTGCGCCAATCATTGGTTTGCGTATCTCTTGGTTGAATATCCATTGGATTGCCGGCTTAATTCTGAGTTTCGTGTGTATCTTCCACACAATTCGAGCCTTGTTTTGGCAAGACTTTAAATCAATGTTGCTTGGCCCAGCTGACTTCAAAGAGCCCTTTGATGAGACTATCAAACCAGGGAAATATTCTTTCGAGCAGAAAGGCATGCATTGGGCTATGACCGTATTGGTTATTGCTGTGATCGCCACTGGTATCACGTTGTTCTTACACATTGATTCACCATGGTGGGATCGCCCAAGCGTTGATAACGAAGCGACTCTTGGTGTTTTCTTCCTGCTTCATGGCATCTCAACTTTAGGTCTTATCGCCTTTACTGCTATTCATATTTATTTCGCAGTACGCCCAGAGAAGCGTTTCTACACGCGCTCAATGGTACAAGGTTGGATCTCAGAAGATGAGTTGAAAGCGAACCACGACACTGATAAGTGGAAGCCGGAGTAAGCAGCACTGTGACCAATCTGGAAGATGATATTGAAGTAATTGAGTCCGGTTACGAGTTTCTATTAGCTTATGCGGCCCAGGGTCGCCCACCGCAAGTAGAGACTGGCCCGGGCCCTCATCCACGCACAGAGTTGCAAGCAATGCTGGCAGCGATGGAGCATGCGGCTGAGCAGCTAGCCGGTTCTAGCAACGCTTTTGAGCAAGTGATTGTTGAAGATCTTAAGAAAGCGAATGCAGTGGTTAGCTTCGTGCTAGCGCAGCCAAAAATCGGGTCCGAGGTGATCGACAATCTCAATGCCTCGATTCATTTGCGTACAGTGCTCACTGACTTTTTCTTGTACAGCGAAGCCTTTAGACCAGTCGCCGAAGAGGGTGAACCTAAAGCCGCAGGATGGGACAAAGTCGGAAACTAATCGTTGTGACGACTTGAAGAAAAGGGTTAATGCGAATGCATTGATCCTTTTTTTTGCCAATTGAAAGCAGGCATAAGCCTATTGGATAAAGAAATAGAGCGCGCCAATGACGATGGAGAAGGTCACTAGAATGAAAAGGGTTTTCTGCAGTAGGCCGCCACTGCGATTACGAAACTGATAGTCCTCTTCTATAAAAATGGGATTGTAGCGTCTTCTGAACATTCTCATATTTACTCCAGCGTAAACTGTCGATGGGTCAAGTGAGTGTCCATTGAACACCATCGACTAGTCTTCCGAATGCAGAAATGGTGGCAAATCACAGAATAATTCTGATCAATTGTGGCAAAGTTTTTGTGGGCCGCAAAGCCTGTTATTATTCGGCGCAACAATCATAATAATAACGGTAAGCGAATATGCTCCGACCCCTTTTCTCGAAACAGACCTTAGCTGTGCTGCTCACCAGCGTTGCTCTTAACCAAGCAGGCGCACAAAACAACACTACTATCCCAGTGCTTAGCAAAGTGCCTCAGTCCGAATCTGTGATTCGTTTAGATGGGGTGCTCGATGAGCCAGTCTGGCAAACGCTCTCTGTGATCGATGGCATGCGGGTAATTCAGCCCGATACATTGGCGCCCGCTCCTCTGGAGACTCACACTCGCATCTTCTATAACGAGCGTGGACTCTATGTGGGAGTGAAAAATTTCCAAGCCCAAGACACGTTGGTAGCGAGGATGAGTTCGCGGGATGCAGGCGTGCAGCGTGATGGCTATGTAATCTCAATTGACCCGTCAGGCGAAGGCCTCTACGGATATTTTCTTCGCATCAATCTACCTGGCACTTTTTCTGATGGAACGATACTGCCCGAGAGGCAAATTAATCGCCAATGGGATGGACCATGGGACGCTGTGACAAAACAGGTAGAAGATGGCTGGGTTGCAGAGATAATGATTCCATGGTCAATGATGGCGTTGCCGCAAAGTGGAGAAACACGCACGATAGGAATTTATACCGAGCGAATGGTCGCAAGTAGAGCAGAAACGTATCCTTGGCCTGCGTTGCCGAGTACTGCGGGTGAATACCTTTCTGGATTCCAAAAATTTGAATTGATTGGTATCAACCCCGCCACGCAATTTACTTTTTATCCCTATGCCTCGAGCACTTTCGATAATCTAAAAAACGAGACCGATTACAGAGTCGGCGCAGATATTTATTGGAAACCAAGCTCTAACCTACAGATTTCGGCAACACTAAACCCTGATTTCGGCACTGTGGAGTCAGACGATGTGGTAGTGAATCTCAGTGCTTTCGAAATCTTCTTTGAAGAAAAACGAGCTTTCTTTCTTGAGGGGCAAGACGTGTTCAGTACGTCTCCACGTGACGGTGGTGGTGGCAGTAGTCCCACAACACTATTAAATACTCGGCGAATTGGGCGTCAGGCAATGTTTGATATTCCCTCAGACATTCGAGTGATTGCTACCGACGTTAGTCGCCCTAGTGAGTTGCTTGGCGCAATGAAAGTCACTGGGCAGAACGGGCCTTGGCGTTACGGGACACTATTAGCTGCAGAAGATGATACCTTGTTGCGAGGTGTGCGTGGGGATGACTCGCCAGTGCAACTTCAGGCGCCGGGTCGAGATTTCGCCGTGGCGCGTCTATTGTATGAAAACACTAGCAGGGGTGGGCGGCGAGGAATCGGTTGGTTTGCCAGTGCTTTGTCTCACCCTGATCGAGATGCGCTGGTCAATGGCGTCGACCTGCACTATTTTTCGGAAGACACGCGTTGGTCTTGGGATGGTCAGCTTGTACATAGTGATGTACAAGACGTGACAGGGAATGGCATGTATTTCGATATGAATTATCGGCCAGAGCGTGGCGTTCAACACACAGTCGTTGGCACCTATTTCGACGATACTATAGAGCTAAACGATATTGGGTTCTTGCAGCGTAATGACTTGATGCAAATGGACTATACGTTCAGTAAAAGTGAATCTAATTTGCCTGGATTGCGCTCGCGTACTCGCAGTTTCGATGTGAAAAATCAGTGGAACACAGATGGTCGCCCTGTCCGCCTTGGGATGTTCTTGAGACAGAGTTTAAGCTTTACGGACAATTCTTCTCTTAGTACGGAAGGGCGTTATTTTCCAGCGCGAGTAGACGACCGTTTAAGTCGAGGAAACGGCAGCTTTAAGATTCCTGAGCGTTGGGCATTGCTACTGAATTGGAATAGCGATCGTTCCCGGCCTGTCTCCGTCGGAGCAGGTTTGAACCTTGCTCAGGAGGATCTAGGTGATTCCGCGATTACTTATTCGACGAATCTAACTTGGCAACCACACGGCTCTTTCTCCGTCGATGCAAGTTTGCGCTATGTCGATTCGTCAGGTTGGTTGGTGCATCAAAGCGCCGGGCGCATGACAGCGTTTGAGTCTAGTGAGTGGACGCCCCGTGTCGAAATGGACTATTTCATAAGCGCAAAGCAACAATTGCGGTTTAGTTTGCAATGGACGGGAATAAAAGCCTTCGAGGATCGCTTCTATCAGGTAGCTACCAATAAGGTCGATACACTGGTCGAAACCGCTAAGCTCAATGCAGACTCAGACGATTTCTCTGTCAGTCGTTTAAGTTTTCAAGCGCGTTATCGTTGGGAGCTAGCCCCATTGTCCGATCTATTCTTTGTGTATACCCGTGGGGGAAATCTAGCCAGAACCTTCGAGGATGATTTCTCTGGAATGCTGGCTCATGCTTGGACTGACAAGATTGTGGATAACTGGGTGTTAAAGCTGCGTTACCGTTTAGGCAGTTAATACTGGAGAATCGGAAGCGCTCGCAATCTAGCGCTTGCAATACTGCTGACACACAGTTGAAATAGACTACCGCCTGATCTAACTGACTTTTAAAGGATAATCAGATGCAGCGTTTTCAAACTTTAATCTGTCCTATATTCGGAGCAATTGCTATGAGTATTGTGCTCGGTGCATTTCAACCCGCGACTGCAGTGGCGCAGTCAGATGAAAAAGTTGTTGTGGCGCACCGTGGCGCGAGCGGCTACTTGCCTGAGCATACACTTGCGGCAAAGGCCATGGCCTATGCCATGGGGGCCGATTATATTGAGCAAGATGTGGTGATGACGAAGGACGATGAGCTCTTAGTGATTCATGACACGACGCTTGATCGAACAACCGACGTGGCGGAGAAGTTTCCTGGTCGAGCGCGTGCGGATGGCAAATTCTACGTGGTTGATTTCACCCTGGCGGAGATCTTAACCCTGAATGTGAGTGAAGGGTTTCGAATAGAGGGTGGCCAGAAGCGAGCGAATTACGGCTCGCGTTTCCCTGTGGGTAAGTCAGTGTTCAAAATGCACACCCTAGCCCAAGAGATCGAGCTCATTCAGGGTTTGAATCAATCCATGGGACGTAATGTTGGAATCTATCCAGAGTTAAAGTCACCTGCATTTCATGCGCAAAACGGGAAAGACCTCGGCAGAGCAGTGCTAGAAGTTCTCAAAGACTATGGCTACACAAAGAAAAGTGACAAAGTGTTTGTGCAAACCTTTGAGTTTGACGAGCTTAAGCGCGTTCATGACGAGTTGATGCCAGAGCTAGGCATAGACTTGTCCTTAGTGCAGTTGATAGGCGGAAGAGAGTCTGCGTGGATGCGCAGTGAGGCTGGAGTGAAAGAGATCGCCGCTTATGCAGACGGTGTGGGGCCGGAAAAGTCGATGCTGATTGATGAAGGGTCAACACCAGGTAACGTTAAGATTAATGATTTTGTTAGCTTGGCCCATGCGAATGGGATGCAGGTGCACCCCTATACGTTCCGGTTAGATGAAGGACAACTTCCTGATTTCGCAAACAGTTTTGAGCAAATGCTCGATATTTATCTGTTCGATGTAGGCATTGACGGCCTTTTTACTGACTTTCCTGACCGTGCGGTCGAGTTTATTCGTAGTCGTTAAATCCCAATGGCGCATCTTTCTGATGCGCCATCTCCCCCGCCTTTGCAGAACCTACTAGGCGTTTGCTGCCATTTTGACGTATAATCGCTACCCGTTTGAATTTGCAGCTGTTCTTCCGCATTCAGTTTCAACCGTCACTGCATTACTCTTCTTAATAGATTCACCAGTACAAGGCCCGATATGTCATCCAGTACCCGCCCGGAACTCAGTTTTGCTGAGCTCGATTTGCCCCAATTTCTACAAGATACGCTGAATAAAGTCGGCTATGAAAAACCGTCTCCAATTCAACAAGCCACAATTCCAGTGCTGCTGGAAGGCAAAGACGTTGTAGGGATGGCCCAAACTGGAACGGGGAAAACGGCAGCGTTTGCGTTACCGGTGCTGGCTAAGATCGATTTGTCTAAAAGTAACATCCAAGCGCTTGTGCTGTGCCCTACTCGCGAGCTTGCAATTCAAGTCGCAGAGGCTTTTCAGACCTATGCGGCTGGAATGCGCGGTTTTCACGTTCTGCCTATCTACGGTGGGCAAGATATGGGGCGTCAACTGTCCGGTCTGCGTCGTGGCGCACAAGTGGTTGTCGCAACTCCAGGGCGACTGCTCGATCACTTGAATCGCAAGACCATCGACCTTTCAGGGCTCAACACTCTCGTGTTAGATGAAGCCGATGAAATGTTACGCATGGGCTTTATTGACGATGTTGAAACTATTCTCGATAACACACCGAAGACGAGACAGGTCGCGCTTTTCTCAGCGACGATGCCTGGGCCAATTCGCTCGGTAGCGCAGAAATATCTTAATCAACCACAAGAAATCAAAATCGAAAGTGCGATCTCCACGAATGAGGACATCGAGCAATTTTACTGGTTGGTGCAGGGCACGAATAAACTTGATGCCTTGACGCGCATACTTGAAGTCGAAGATTTCGATGCAATGATTATTTTCGTGCGCACGAAGACAAGCACGGTGGATTTGGCGGACAAGCTCAGTGCGCGTGGTTTTGCCGCCTCACCATTGAACGGTGATATGAATCAAGCCATCCGTAGCAGAACCGTCGATCAACTAAAGAAAGGCACGCTAGACATTATTGTGGCCACTGATGTTGCTGCACGTGGTTTGGACGTCGATCGTTTAAGTCACGTGATGAACTTTGATATCCCTTACGATGACGAAGCCTATGTTCACCGCATAGGACGAACGGGTCGTGCAGGGCGAAGTGGTAAAGCCATTCTGTTTGTAGCGCCTCGTGAGCGCCGCTTACTAGCCTCTATTGAGAAAACCACGCGCAAGAAAATTACTCGAATGGAATTGCCAACCCGTGGTGAGCTAATTGAAAAGCGCAGTGCAGTATTCAAAGAAGGTATTTCAGAGGCGATAGTCAGTGGCAAATTGGATTTCTTCCATAAGCTTGTGGATGACCTAGTGCGCGAGCACGAATGTACGCCAGAGCATGTAGCAGCGGCTATGGCTTATTTGTTACAAAAAGACAGGCCATTGGAGCCGAGCCTTGGGCATGGAGACTCACCGCGCAGCGATCGTGAAGGCTTCGCATATGGTGATTCGAGCGGTGGCCGTGAGCGCCCAACAAAACGTGGAAAAGAGACGGGTCGACCAACTGAGCGCCCAAGCCGACGTGAGCGCACAGAGAAGCGCAAACCAAGTGAGAGTGAATTTTCCGATGTGTTGAGCGGCAATGATTTTACAGACGAGCGCCCACGCGCACCGCGTAGAGAGCATAACCCTGCCGATGATGGTCGCGCTAAACCTCTTCGCGACTATCCGGATATTCCAATGGAGCGTTTCCGGATTCAGGTGGGGCATAAAGATGGTGTAACACCACGAGAAGTAGTGGGTGCTATTGCCAACGAGGCGGACATCGAAGGTCGTTATATCGGCCATATTCGAATTTATGACGACTATTGCACGGTAGATCTGCCAGGCGGAATGCCGAAGGAAGTGATGCAAATCTTGCAGAAAACGCATATTTGCAGCAAGCCGTTAAATATCGAAGCGGTCAACAAGACTCAGCGCAAGGCACCTTCAACACAGCCGCGACCTTCGCGTGCAGAGAGTCCGAAAAAAGAAGGGTTTAAGAAAGAGGCTTTTAAGAAAGAGCGCGAGCCGAGCAAGCCTGCGGCGAAGAAGCACTTTGAAAGTAAAGCCCCAAAGACCAAGAGTGCCGACAAACCAGTAGCAGCGAAACCTGTATTCGAAGAGGGTCAGAGTAAAGACATCACTCGCGAAGTCCTCGAGCGTTTTCCAGATTTAGAGCCTTCTTCTGCTAGAGCCAAACCGAAAGCGGCGAAAGCGAAAGTGAAAAAACGCACCGATAAAGATAAAGGCAAGCGCCGGACGCCATCGAGTAAACCTGCTGCTGAGTAAGGTGCTTGCTTGACTAGTCTGGACAATCTGAGAGACAGAGACGTCTCTCAGATTGTGTGGCAGTTATAAGGTTTGGCTGCGTTTGAAAGTCATCAAGGTGTCTGCATCGCGCAAGATATATAGGGCGTAGCAAGCTGCAAACATCGGCCAAGCGGCAAAGAATAGCATATTGCTAAAACCGAAGTAGAAGCTCCAAGAGGAAAGCGTAGAAGCTCCGTGCAGTATCAAAATGGCGCCATACGTAAGTCGCTTGTATAGCCCTGCAACAAACGCAAGAACCAGCACTAACTCTAATACTGCCATGGCGAATATCAATGCATCGCCCAGCCCCTCAACGCCGTAGAAATTAGCAAAAATTCCCGTCGCATGGCTTGGGTTTACAAATTTATCCAGCGTCCACATCAACATCACTATGAACACGCCTAATCGCAATGCGAGTAGTGCCCGTGGTAGCTGAATCTTCAGTTGCGTATCGACCATTTTGAACTCCAATTTTTTAGTTTAGCGAAGGTAAACTTCCGCAAGCAGAAGCGATTGTTAAGTAGAGTCGTGAACGCGCGGTTTGTGACAGTAGCGCTAGACTTTAATGCACGGTGTTACTTGCGAAAACATTCCCCTATACTCCAACAAGTGAATCGCTAAGGGGGGCGTATGTGTAAAAGCTTGGCATATTTAGGGGTGTGTAGCCTGGTGGCTACTATGGCGCTTGAGAAAGGCTATGGGGCGGAAATCTCTCCTCGTTATCAAGATGTCGATTCAGACCTTGTTGCCGATGTTCCCCTAGATCAAACGCAGTGGCGCGATCCGCGAATCTTGATTTTCGCCTATACCCCCGTTGAAGATCCTGCGATGTACTCAAAAGTGTGGGATGAATTCATCTCGCACCTGGAAGCCTTAACGGGCAAGGAAGTGCGCTTCTTCCCAGTACAGTCAAATGCCGCACAGCTAGAGGCTATGCGTGCTGGGCGCCTCCATATCGCTGGCTTCAATACAGGGTCGACACCTATTGCGGTCAATTGCGTAGGGTTTGTGCCCTTTGCGATGATGGCTGAGAAAAACGGCAATTATGGCTATCAGATGGAAATCATCAGCTACCCAGGTAGCGGTATAAACACCATAGAAGATTTAGAGGGTCGAACCCTAGCGTTTACCTCTCCCACCTCGAATTCTGGTTTTAAGGCCCCTTCCGCGCTGCTGAGCGCCCAATTCGGCTTCACCGCTAATGAAGACTATAAGACCTCGTATTCAGGCAGTCACGACAACTCTATCTTAGGGGTAGTGAACAAAGACTATGACGCGGCCGCGATCGCGAATGAGGTGCTGTTTCGTATGCTTGCCAGAGACGTGGTGCAAGCGCAGCAATACACGTCTATCTACCAATCAGAGTCGTTTCCAACGACAGGCTACGGTGTCGCGCATAATCTAAAGCCAGAACTCGCAGCCAAAATAAAAGAGGCGTTCTTTAGCTTCAATTGGGAAGGCACGGCATTGCAGAAAGAGTTTGCCGATGCCGGGATGGAACAGTTCATCCCCATTAGCTATCAAGAGCATTGGGCAGTTGTGCGCACTATCGATGCCGCCACCAATACTATTTATAACTGCGACTGACTATCAGTGCAGCACAAATAACGAGAATTAAATGCTGAAATTAACTGGTTTGACTAAGCGCTATGCGACGGGTGATCTTGCACTAAACGATATCTCGCTGTCCGTGCCTGCTGGGCAAGTGTTAGCGCTCATTGGCCCCTCGGGTGCCGGTAAGAGTACCCTGATTCGTTGTGTGAATCGTTTGGTGGAGCCTAGTGCAGGAACTGTCGAATTAGATGGCGTTGATATAAGTAAAGTCCGTGGCGGAGCACTGCGCCAAGCTCGGCGCCAAATAGGAATGATTTTTCAGAGCTATGCGCTTGTTGAGCGGCTGTCGGTCTGTCTCTTATACACATCTGACGCTGCCGACGAGCGATCTAGTGTAGA
>CAJXSF010000027.1 GCA_913061515.1 uncultured Gammaproteobacteria bacterium
AGTTTATCCCGGAGAACTCTATTTGTGGATGCCGCTAGTTTAAGGGAGGCTTACATATTGCTCTGTTGGCGGTCTGGGAGTTGGTTGGGTTTCTAGGGTTGCGATCTGAAGGGAAAACGAATTCTCTGTGTCCACTAATTGGTTTAAGGATTTCGAGTAGCTTTAGAGACTCTGGGCTAAGGGGTACTTTGTGCAGTATGTTTTTTTTCATCCTTTCTGCAGGGATTGTCCATAGCGCGCCTTCAATGTCTATTTCATCCCACCTTGTACCAGCTGCCTCGCTCGGCCGCACCATGGTATGTAATTGCCATTCAATCAAAATTCTTGTTACTTGTTTTGTGCTTGAATGACGGATTGTGTGCATTAGCTTGGGCAGCTCAATTGGCAAGATAGTTGGTAGATGGGTGACTTTTGGTGGATTGAACGCTTTGCCAATGCCCGTGAGTGGGTTGTTAAATGCAATGCCGCTATTGAGTGCGTAGGTCATGATTTCATTTAGCCATCTGCATATCTTCTTTACTGTTTCAAGCTTGTCGTCGTTGTAGGCTGCATGTATTACTTCAATGGTTTGTTTTGCGCTTAATTCGGTGATTGGGGTGTCGCCAAGTTTTGGGAAAATATAAGACTTTAAACAGCTTTCTATCTTGCGATGATAATTGGGTTTTACAACTTGCTTCTTCTTTTCTAGCCATATGCGGGCCACACTTTCCAGAGTGTCTTTGAGATGATTTAGTTTCTCGGCTTTAATACTTTTTGGGTCTTTGCCCTCTGCTATATGGGTTTGGTATTCCTGAGTTAATTTGCGCGCTGTGGCTAGGGAGACTGCAGGATAGGTGCCGAGCCCTAAGTTCGATCGCTTCCCTGTTGCTCTATTGGTGTAATTGAGTATCCATAATTTTGACCCTACAGGCTTGACTCTCAAGTGTAGTCCATTCCCATCTGACAGGTTGTATTCCTTTTCTCGTTTTTTGGCTTGCTTGATCGAAGTGTCAGTTAGTGGAGTTGCGATTCTTGGCATAGTAACACCCAAAAATTGGTTTGCTGGTTAGTGTTACTAAGAATGTTACAATAAAGCTAGGATGCGGTGAAGCTCGATGGGACTTTCTCGGACTTCGTTTTATTTAACCTATTGAAATATAGAAATAATAAGGACTTACTGGGAGGTGATGGGACGAGGTGTTGGTGCCCAGAAGAGGACTTGAACCTCCACGCCCTTTCGAGCACTAGCACCTGAAGCTAGCGTGTCTACCAATTCCACCACCTGGGCAATAGGGGTGTTCGAAGCGCGCACTTTATCGTTGCGACTGCAAGCTGTCAATTAGGGAGAGGCTTAATAGTGCAAGTAATATAGGGCTTTGGGGTGTATACTGCCTGCTAGAAACCCATTTAATTTGGCAGGATATGGCTAAGAAATCAAAAGCAACTGAAATGATTAAAGACCCCTTCGCAAGTCGGGAAGCGGAAAACTACGAAAATCCGATCCCCTCGCGCGAATACATCCTCGAATACATGGAGCAAATAGGTGAGCCTGTTACCTACCAGTCGCTCTGTGAACATCTCAAACTAGAATCCCATGACCACACCGAAGCTTTGCGTCGGCGCTTAATTGCTATGGCGCGTGACGGGCAGCTCATTAGCAATCGGCGTGGCGTGTATGGTTTGGTAGACCGGATGGAGTTGATCAAGGGTCGCGTGCACGGCAACAAAGATGGCTACGGCTTCTTTATCCCGGCTGATGGGTCTGGCGATCTAGTTCTGCCCAATACCGAGATGCAAAAAGTGTTCGATGGTGACATCGTGCTAGCACGAGTGTCTGGTGTCGATCGACGCGGGCGCAAAGAGGCAATGATCTTTGAGGTGCTAGAGCGGCGCAGCAATCAGATTGTTGGACGATATTGCTGGGAGCAAGGCTTTGGCGTTGTGGTGCCAGATAATCGTCGTAATAGTCACGAGATTATGATTCCTGAAAAAGAGAATCGTGATGCCCAGGACGGGCAGTTTGTTGTCGCAGAAATCACGGCATTCCCAACTTCACGCCGCAAAGCGGTAGGCAAAATTGTAGAAATTCTTGGCGACAATATGAAGCCAGGGATGGAAATAGATGTAGCGGTACGAAGCCATAATATTCCTTATGAATGGCCCCGTGATGTGCTTAAAGAGATGAAAGGCTTCGCTACTCAAGTCTCTGAACAAGAGTCGGCACAACGTGTTGATTTGCGTGCGCTGCCATTCGTGACGATTGATGGTGAAGATGCCAAAGATTTTGATGACGCGGTGTATTGCGAGCAAGGCGCTGGCGGTACTTGCAAATTGTATGTGGCTATTGCGGATGTGTCCCATTATGTGGCGATCAATTCTGCGCTCGATGAAGAGGCGCAAAACCGCGGCAACTCTGTGTACTTTCCTGGGCATGTGATTCCAATGTTGCCAGAGGCATTGTCCAATGGCCTGTGTTCTTTGAAGCCGAAAGTCGACCGCTTGGTGATGGTGTGCGAGATGCATCTAGACAAGCAGGGCCGTGTGCAAGACTACCTATTTTATGAGGGGGTGATTCACTCCCACGCGCGCATGACTTATACCGAGGTGGCAGATATTCTCGAAGAGCCAGAAACGGCTTTGCGCGCGAAAACCCAAGAGCGCCTGCGAACCCGTTACGAGGCATTGCTGCCAGCACTGGACTCATTAAACAAGGTGTATCACAAGCTTGCGAAACTTCGCCGACAGGCCGGAGCCTTGGACTTTATTAGTACCGAAACACGTATCGTGTTTGGTGAGACGCGCAAGATCAGCTCCATTGTGCCAGTCGTGCGCAATAGCGCGCATCGCTTGATCGAAGAGTGTATGTTGGCGGCCAATGTTTGCACGGCAAAGTTTTTGTCAGAATCTGCATTGCCAGTTCTATACCGTGTGCATGATGGTCCGAACATGGACAAGATGGATAATCTCAAAGCCTTCTTGAAAGAGATCGGTCTTCAGCTAACGCGCTCGGCAAAACCGGTGCCCAAAGACTACCAGCGAGTCTTGCAGAAAATTGCTGACCGGCCTGATGCCCACTTGATTCAAACGGTCATGATTCGATCTCTATTACAGGCGGTGTATCAGCCAGAGAACATCGGCCATTTTGGTCTTGGTTTTGCCGCGTATACACATTTCACTTCACCTATTAGGCGTTACCCTGATCTGTTGGTGCATCGAGCGATTCGTTATCTAGTGCGCAGTAAAGCGCATACACAGAATGTGCAAAAGGTGTCTGGTGTAACTCCTTTGGCGCGCAAGGCAATCTACCCCTACGACCTGAAAGATATGCAAGCCTTTGGTGAGACTTGCTCAATGACTGAGCGGCGCGCCGATGCGGCGAGCTACGACGTGTTGGACTGGCTCAAGTGTGAGTATGTGCAAGACCGTGTCGGCGAGGATTTCTCGGGCACCGTTAGTAGTGTCACCGCGTTTGGTTTATTTGTAGAGCTTAGCGATATTTATGTCGAAGGCTTGGTGCATATCACGGCCTTGAAAAACGATTATTATCAGTTCGACCCCGTGCGGCACCAATTGCGCGGTGAGCGTAACGGCATGGTGTATCACTTGGGCGATACTGTGCGGGTGAAAGTGGCGCGTGTCGATTTGGATGATCGCAAGATTGATTTGGTGATGTTGGATGCTGCGGGTAATCCGCAAAGCGCGGCAGGTTTGCCACCCAAAAAGGCAAAGTCGAAAAGCAAATCCAAAACCAATGCCAAAGCAGCGCCGGCTAAGGCGGCTGACAGCAAATCAAAAGCCGCGGTAAGCAAGAAGAAAAAGCCAAGCGCTAAGAATAAGGGCAAGCGCCGCAAACCAAGCGCTAGCAAGGCCCCGTAAATCCAAAGGACAAGAAATTGAGTAACAAAGAATGGGTCTATGGCATCCATACGGTCAGCGAGCTTCTCAAACAGCATCCAGAAGACGTATTGGAACTATTTTTACAGCAAGATCGCGAAGACAAACGCATCAATGACATTAAATCGCTCGCTAGCGCGGCTGGTGTAGCTTGGCAGGGTTTGGATCGAAAAGACCTCGACAAGCGCTTGCGCAATATCCAGAAAGGCGCGGTTCATCAAGGCGTTGTTGCGCTATGTAAGTTAGGCGGTAGCCTGTTGGACGAGCGTGGTTTAGAGGCGCTACTGGATGGCCTTCCGCATGCCCCGTTGCTATTGATCCTTGATGAAGTGACCGACCCTCACAATTTGGGCGCGTGCCTGCGCACAGCTGATGCGGCCGGTGTGGATGCGGTGATTGTGCCCAAAGACCGCTCCGCCCCTTTGAATATGACTGCCCGCAAAGTGGCCTGTGGCGCCGCTGACACAATCCCTTTTGTGGCAGTGACTAATCTCAGTCGTTGCTTGGAAGGGCTGAAACAGCGCGGCATTTGGATCGCAGGAGCTGCGGGCGAGGCAGAGCAAAGCCTCTACGCGATGGACTTTAAACAAGCAATAGCCATCGTCATGGGCTCGGAAGGCAAAGGGCTGCGCCGATTGACTCGTGAGCACTGTGATTTTCTGATGTCTATTCCTATGGCTGGCGCTCTAAGCAGCCTTAATGTCTCAGTAGCCACTGGCTTATGCCTTTTCGAAGCCGTGCGCCAACGCCAAACCCCCTAACCTCGACCTGTGCCCCTCCAAACTAGAAGGTGCCCTCCTTGTGGGAGCGGGCCTGCCCGCGAAAAGTGCTACCCCAAACCGGAAAGAACCCTCCTTGTGGGAGCGGGCCTGCCCGCGAAAAGTGCCACCCCAAACCGGAAAGAACCCTCCTTGTGGGAGCGGGCCTGCCCGCGATTTCTTGCCACCTAGCTAAATTTATCGCGGGCAGGCCCGCTCCCACATGAGGCTCGGTCTTTAGTGTGGTGGTGATCGAAGCTATTAGAGAGCTGATCAAGTGCAGTAAAAAGCTAAATGATTTGCATATTGGCTTGCTAATCTCTAGAATGCCCGCTCTTTAATTTCGGGGAGCTGTCTTTAGGCAATGCCCCTTAACTCCTTGTCTTCCTGCGCATTAGGCCTCTCAAGCCGGTGTTAGTCAGAAGACTTCAACCCGTAAGGAGTCTCTATGAGACATTATGAAGTTGTATTTTTAGTACACCCTGACCAATCCGACCAAGTGCCGGGTATGGTTGAACGCTACACTCAGATCGTTAAAGACAGCGGTGGTACAGTGCACCGTCTAGAAGACTGGGGCCGTCGCCAGTTAGCTTATCCAATCAATAAAATCCACAAAGCGCACTACATCCTCATGAACATCGAGTGTGGTAGCGAAGTGCTGGACGAAATCACTACTTTATTCCGTTACAACGACGCAATCATCCGTAACCTGGTCATGAAAGAGTCTGGCCCTGTTACTGAAGAGTCTTTGATCTTAAAAGGCGAGCGTGAAAGCCGTGAGCGTCGTGCCCGTGCTGAGCAAAAGCGTAAGATCGAAGAAGACGCAGCTGCGCGTCAAGCCGAAGCGGCTGCCGCACAAGGCGAAGAAGAAGCAAGTGAAGAGTCTGGCGATTCTGATGATTCAGCTGAAGAAGTTGAAAAAGAAGAGTCTAACGATTAATTGCCAAGCGGGTGCGCTAATGCGCATCACTTATTGCTAAAGGCTGTTGTTTAAACAAACTTATTGAAAGGATCTAAACATGTCTCGTTTTTTCCGTAGACGTAAATTCTGCAAATTTACAGCAGAAGGCACCACTAAGATTGACTACAAAGATATCGAAACTTTGAAGGCGTATGTGTCTGAAACTGGCAAGATCGTTCCTAGCCGTATCACTGGTACTAAGGCGCGCTATCAGCGTCAATTGGCTACTGCTGTGAAACGTGCTCGTCATCTTGCACTGATTCCGTATACAGATAGCCATACTGCCTAAATCCGTTAGTGTTATGTTGCATGACCGTTATGGCCATGCAGCAGTACGGAGACGCGTATGAAGGCTTTGGCCGCTTATGTGATGTCAGGCCGCCGCCAATCGATAATTGCGGCTGTTTTGCTTGGCCTACTGCCGGTGATCAACTTTTTGAGTGCACCGGTCGTGGCTCTAGTCACTCTGAGGCACGGCAAGTCTGAAGCTTTGATCGTACTCGCTTGGGCAATATTGCCCGCAGTAGCGTGGGCGGTTACAGGGGATGTAATTCCTCTATTGTTATTGCTTGGTATTACGGTGCTTGCACAAGTACTGCGCACTACCGGCTCTTGGGAAACCACATTGTTGGCTTCCATCGGCGTTGGCATCGGCGCGCAATTGGGTTTGATGATTCAGCCCACCTTCCTCACGATGATGGAAGAACAATTGCTGCAATTGATGGAACAAATTGCCAGTGCCCCTGAGCTGCAAGGCCAGGTGGTGTTAATAGAGCCAGAATTGCTCAGGCCGTTATTGTTGGTGTTTTTTGGCACCTCGGTAGCATTTTTGTCGGTGGCACTGTTAATGCTGGCCCGTAGTTGGCAAGCAAAACTGTTTAATCCTGGTGGTTTTCGTGAAGAATTCCATCAACTGCGTTTAAGTTGGAAGTCTGGCGCAGTGTTGTTTTCGATGTTTTTACTGGCGAACTTAGGGCCGCCGGTGGTGCAGCAGGTTTCACTGTTCTTCGTGTTACCGCTGCTGTTTGCAGGCGTTGCTTTAGTGCATGGCCTGGTAGGTCGAAGAAAATTGCCAGTCGCAGTTTTGGTAATTTTCTATTCAGTATTGATGTACCCCGTAATGGTCCAGTTAGTGGTCCTCGCAGCGGTAGCCGATAGCTGGGTAGATTTTCGATCGAGGGTAGCCCCGCGCGAATAACGCGGTAGAGATTAAGGCAAGCGTTCAGCGCTTAAATGTAGATTAAGAATACACGCAGATTTTAATGAGGAAGTAAAAATGAACGTCATTCTATTGGAAAAAGTAGGCAAGCTTGGTGCGGTAGGTGATTCTGCCTCGGTAAAAGCTGGCTATGCTCGTAACTTCCTGTTCCCAACGGGCAAGGCGATTCCAGCCACTAAAACTAACCTAGAGAACTTCGAAGCTCGTCGTGCTGAGCTGCTTGCAGCGCACAATGAGAAAGTCGCTGCTGCTCAAGGCCGTGCGTCTAAGCTGAAAGAATTGCGCGTTACTATTGCGGTAAACGCTGGTGAAGAAGGCAAGCTCTTCGGTTCTATCGGTACACGTGATGTGGCTGATGCGATCAATGAAGCGGCCGGTTCGGACGTAAGCAAGTCTGAAGTACGCTTGCCGAATGGTGCATTGCGCGAAGTGGGTGAGTACGAACTAACAATCGACCTCGGCTACGAAGTTGAAGAAGTGGTTACTCTAGCAGTCGTTCCTGCTTAAGACGCCATTGCCCGTACATCGTACCGCCTCATTCTGCGGTTGTTGAACTCGGGGCAATAGTGGACAATGAAGCGCTATCATTCTTAGGAGTGATGGCGCTTTTTTTTTCTAAATGCTCGTCACCGCACGGGCCGCTATAGTGATTAGCCCATGTCTGAATTGTTTGAGAAAAGCAAAAAACCACTTGATGCTGGCGCGCTAGCTTCCTTAAAGACTCCTCCGCACTCGATAGAAGCAGAGCAGGCGGTGCTGGGTGGCTTGATGCTCGACAATTCTGTGTGGGACACGGTCGTTGAAAAGCTCATAGAAGAAGACTTCTTTCGCCATGAGCACCAATTGATCTACCGCGTGATGTTCACTCAAACCGAGGCGGACAAACCCTTAGACGTTGTTACCTTGGTAGAGGCGCTAGATAGCCTTGGTGAGCTAGATGACGCCGGCGGGATTGAGTATTTGAGTGATTTGGCCAGTAATGCGCGCGGATCGGCCAATATAGGCGCGTATGCGGAGATCATTGCCGAGCGCTCTAAGCTGCGCAAATTGATTCGCGTGGCCTATGAGATCGCCGACAGTGGCTTTAATCCTGCAGGGCAGCGGGCCGACGACGTACTCGATGTTGCTGAACAAAAGGTGTTTAAGATCGCCGATGACAGGCCCAAAGACGGTGGGCCGAAGGCGATCAATCCGCTCTTACAAGATGCTGTGACTCGCATCGACGAACTCTTCCAGTCAGATGGAGCACTTACGGGGCTGCCTACTGGTTTCAAAGATCTTGACGACAAAACCTCTGGCTTACAGAAATCCGACCTCATCATTGTGGCCGGCCGCCCGTCGATGGGTAAAACATCGTTTGCTATGAACTTGGCCGAAAATGCCTTGCTGCTAAGTAATAAGCCAGTATTGGTGTTCAGTCTCGAGATGCCTGCCGAAAGCCTTGTGACCAGAATGCTGAGCTCTGTCGGCAAGATTGATCAGAAGCGTCTGCGTACCGGTAAGCTAGAAGAGGATGATTGGCCACGCTTGACTGCAGCGGTGAGCAAGTTAAAAGACAAACCTTTGCTGATCGATGACAGCGTTGGGCTTAGCCCAATGGAAATGCGTTCTCGCGCGCGTCGGGTCGCACGCGAACACGGCTCGATCGGTTTGATCGTTGTGGATTATTTGCAGCTTATGCAAATCAAAGGGTTTGGTGACAATCGCGTCGGCGAGATCTCAGAAATTTCTCGCTCGCTTAAGACTATGGCACGTGAATTTCAATGCCCTGTGATCGCGCTATCGCAGCTGAACCGCTCATTGGAGCAGCGCCCGAATAAGCGTCCGGTGATGTCGGATCTACGTGAATCAGGTGCGATCGAGCAAGACGCCGATATCATCGCATTCGTGTATCGTGATGAAGTCTATAATGAAGACACGCAAGACAAAGGTGTTGCCGAGATCATCATCGGTAAGCAACGTAATGGTCCCATAGGCACAGTGAAGCTCGGGTTCCTCGGGCAATTTACGCGTTTCGAAACTCTTGCTATGCAGGCATACGATGAAAGTTACACCCAACACGAATGATTTTCGTGCCTGGGCCACAATAGACTTAGGAGCCTTGCTTCTAAATTTTGCGAAAGCACGGTCTTACTGTCCTAGTGCCAATGTGGTTGCCGTCGTGAAGGCCAATGCCTACGGTCACGGCGCACTCGCTATCGCGCAAACTCTACGCACACAATTACGCCCTACAGACTGTTTCGGTGTGGCCTCGATCGAGGAAGCATTGGAGTTACGCGGTGCAGGAATTAATGAACCTATACTCTTGCTGGAAGGCGTTTTTAGCGAAACGCAATTAAAGCAAGCTCTCGCGCAAGAGTTACACCTTGTCGTGCATTCTTTGTTCCAGCTACACATGTTGACAGACTTTTTTGCGCGGCATAAAGAGCTCAAGCCCATATGCGTGTGGCTGAAACTCGATACCGGTATGCATCGCCTGGGGTTTTCCGCGCAAGAGTTTGCGCAGGCATGGCAGCAATTACAACAACACCCGCAGGTTGCCAAAATCGTCTTCATGTCGCATTTTGCCTGCGCCGATGATCTAAGCAGCGCTATGTCTGAGCGCCAGTTATCGCACTTTGCGCAGACCTTAGATGCTGCAGGCGTGCCGCAGGAGTCTCGCGAGATTAGCTTTGCGGCCTCCTCTGGCATTCAGCTTTGGCCGCAAGCCCATTTCCAATGGTTGCGCCCAGGGATCATGCTTTATGGGGGAACGGCGGTTGCAGGCGAGAATGCCATAGAACGAGGAATTGCACCGGTTATGACCTTGCGTGCCAAACTGATCTCTGTAAAAACGGTTGCAGCAGGGGCGAGCGTAGGATACGGCGCAAGCTATGTTTGCCCGCATGAGCAGCGCATCGGTGTCATATCCATAGGTTATGGTGACGGTTATCCGCGTCGCATGCCTCAAGGGACGCCTGTGCTTGTAAACTGCAAAACAAGTCGCGGCGTACTGCAGCGAAGGGTGGCTTTGTGTGGGCGTGTTTCGATGGACATGATCACAGTTGATCTAAGCGACTGTCTTGAAGCGCAAGTGGGGGACGAAGTGATTCTTTGGGGGGAAGGTTTGCCCGCCGATGAAATTGCTAGGCACTGCAATACAATAGCGTATGAGCTATTTTGCCAAGTCACCCCGCGCGTGCACTTTGTTTATAGCTAGAAGCGGCCACAGGAAAGAGAAGGAATTGCAATGGCGAAAGTAAAGAATGCCTATGTGTGCACCGAGTGTGGCGCAGAGCATGGGCAATGGCAGGGCCAGTGTGTGGCTTGCAAAGAATGGAACACTCTTTCAAAAATAAGTCTTGGCAGTGCGGCGTCTCCTGCCGCAAAACCGGATTTTCGCAAACAAGGCTATGCTGGCACGACCTCAGGAGTACAAGACTTAGCCGACATCGACTTGGAGTCGGTGCCGCGGGTTTCCACGACGATACTAGAATTAGATCGAGTCTTAGGTGGTGGTCTTGTGCCCGGTTCGGCAATCTTGATTGGCGGAAATCCTGGCGCTGGTAAGAGTACCTTACTGCTGCAAGTGATGTGCTTGCTTGCGCAATCAACTAGTGCCCTCTATGTGACTGGCGAGGAGTCTTTGCAGCAAGTGGGAATGCGAGCGCGACGCCTCGGTTTGCCTGAGAAAAACTTGAAAATGCTAGCAGAGACGAATGTTGAAAAAATCTGCCAAGTCGCCCAACAAGAACAGCCCAAATTATTAGTCGTCGACTCTATTCAAGTGATGCACAGTGCCGATATCGCCTCGGCACCAGGCAGTGTGTCGCAGGTGCGAGAGTGCGCCGCGTATCTTATCCAGTATGCGAAACAGACCAATACCATTTTATTTCTCGTAGGGCATGTCACCAAAGATGGCAATCTTGCCGGCCCGAAAGTACTTGAGCATATGATCGACTGCTTCTTGATGCTCGACGGTGGCAGTGACAGTAAATACAGAACCCTGCGTGGACAAAAGAACCGTTTTGGTGCTGTGAATGAGTTGGGTGTGTTCGCCATGACTGAGAAAGGCTTGAAGGAGGTGAAAAATCCTTCAGCGATCTTCTTAGCCAGAACGGAAGAGGAGAGCGCTGGCTCGGTCGTGATGGTGCTCTGGGAAGGAACACGGCCACTACTGGTGGAGATTCAAGCGCTTGTCGATGGTACGCAATTAGGCAATCCGCGCCGCTTAGCGGTGGGGCTAGATCAAAATCGTATGGCCATGTTGCTTGCGGTATTGCATCGTCATGGCGGCGTGTACATGGCCGATCAAGACGTTTTTGTCAATGTGGTCGGTGGTGTGCGCGTTACTGAGACTAGTGCGGACTTGGCGTTGATCCTTGCCATTATTTCCAGCTTCCGTGACAAAGCTTTACCTCATGACATGGTGGTATTTGGCGAGGTGGGTTTGGCTGGCGAAATCAGGCCAGTGCCTAGTGGACAAGAGCGTCTACATGAAGCTGCCAAACATGGGTTCAAACGCGCGATCGTGCCTAAGGCAAATGTGCCAAAGGGCGGCATTAATGGAATGACAATAGTCGGGGTTGCTAGATTAGCAGAGGCCATCGACGCAATGGCAGAGGTGTAATTAGTGGAATCCATCGTTTCGATCCGCAATCTTTCAAAAACTTATGCGGGTGGCTTTAAGGCCCTTAATAATATCAATCTTGAGATTCGCAAAGGCGAGATTATCGCCCTATTGGGGCCAAATGGTGCAGGAAAGACGACCTTGATATCAGCCATCTGTGGCATCGTAAGCCCAAGCGAAGGCGAAATCTTGGTTGATGGCAAAGACATTATTAAGGATTTTCGCTCTACCCGATCGATCATTGGTTTAGTCCCTCAAGAACTAACGACGGAATCTTTTGCTTCTGTTCTATCGACGGTTAATTTCAGTCGCGGTTTATTCGGTAAGTCTCCCAACCCAGAGTACATCGAACAAGTGTTACGAGACTTATCCCTTTGGGAGAAGAAAGATAATAAAATTATCGAACTGTCCGGTGGTATGAAGCGACGCGTGCTTATCGCTAAAGCACTTTCCCATGAGCCTCGGGTGCTATTTCTAGACGAGCCAACCGCAGGTGTCGATGTAGAGCTGCGCAAAGATATGTGGGCCTTAGTGAGAAAACTGCGCGAATCGGGTGTCACTATTATTCTGACCACGCACTATATTGAAGAGGCCGAAGAGATTGCCGATCGCATAGGGGTTGTCACCCGTGGAGAAATCCTTTTGGTGGAAGAGAAAGATGAACTCATGCGTAAATTGGGAAAGAAGCAATTGATTCTTGAACTCACCCGCACATTAACTGCGCTGCCCGAAAGCCTGTCAGCTCATCAATTATTATTAAGCGATGATGGTCAGCAACTGACCTATACCTATGATACCCAAGGTGAGCGCACAGGCATCACAAGTTTGATGGATGATCTGCGCAGCGCAGGCATTGGATTTAAAGATATGCAAACCAAGCAAAGCTCCTTAGAAGAAATATTCGTGAAACTCGTGGAGGAGTCGTAATGAACTGGCATGGTGTAAAGGCGATTTACAATTTTGAAATGGCTCGCACTTGGCGTACCTTAATGCAAAGTATTATTGCTCCAGTGATATCAACGTCATTGTACTTCGTGGTTTTTGGGGCAGCGATCGGCGGAAGGATTCAAGAGGTCGACGGTGTCAGCTATGGTGCGTTTATTGTGCCAGGCTTAGTTATGCTATCACTGTTAACCAATAGTATTTCAAACGCCTCCTTTGGTATTTATTTCCCGAAGTTTACAGGCACAATCTATGAATTACTGTCAGCGCCAGTTTCCATGTTTGAAGCGTTGTTAGGTTATGTAGGTGCTGCGGCCAGCAAGTCGCTTATTCTTGGCGCGATTATTCTGGCCACCGCTGGGTTTTTTGTGCCTTTGCAAATCGCACACCCCTTTTTGATGCTGCTGTTTTTAGTGTTGACCTGTGTGTCGTTTAGCCTTTTTGGATTTATCATTGGTATTTGGGCAGATAATTTTGAAAAGTTGCAATTGATCCCGCTTTTAATTGTGACACCGCTGGTGTTTCTCGGCGGAAGTTTTTATTCTGCCAGTATGTTGCCGCCGTTTTGGCAGACGGTCACATTGTTTAATCCGGTGCTTTATCTGATCAGTGGCTTTCGCTGGAGCTTCTATGAAATATCCGATGTCAGCATTGGCGTCAGCTTAACTATGATTATGGTGTTTTTAGGCATTTGCCTAGCAGTAATCTCTTGGATATTCAAAACTGGTTATCACATTAAGAAATAAGCTTATAAGGAAAAAGTCTGAGCATGATTCTCGGCGATTTGTTGTTGGACAATATTGGTAACCTCATTTCTGTGGCATGGTTTCTACTGTGTTTTCGTGGTTATTTTTATTACACCTGGTTGCGCAGCATCGACACTCCAACACTGGCCTACGCCATGCACCGCTTTCGCAAGCAGTGGATTCGCAAAGCCTTGCGCCGAGAAAATCGAATTGCTGATACCAATATCATTGCCAATCTTGAACGCAGCGTCTCCTTTTTCGCTTCGACCACACTGTTTATATTGGCAGGTTTGATGACAGTCTTGGGCACTTCCTCCGAAACAGTCATCACTATGCTGAGTGATATTCCCTTCTCCGATCAAGGTTCGCGCGGGCAATGGGAGCTTAAGGTGTTGTTATTAATCTGTTTGTTTGTCTATGCGTTCTTCAAGTTTACTTGGAGTCTGCGGCAATTTGGGCAGGTGTCGGTGATGCTGGGTGGTGTGCCAGAGCAGCACGAAAAAGCCTCTGATGAGCTAATAGATCGCTGCATCGAAAGTATTTCCACTATGGCATCGAAGGCGGCCGGTAATTTTAATAATGGCTTGCGGACCTATTATTTCAGCATGGCAGTGCTGGGGTGGTTTGTAAATTTTTTCATCTTCATGCTTTTATCTGCTTTGGTCGTGGCGGTACTGTATCGTCGAGAATTCCGCTCTGATACCTTGGCTATTATGATGTCCAACTTGCCGGATTAATGTGTAACAAAAGCGCTCGTATCTAGTCCTTGTAAGTGTGCCTAAGGTAGTTTAATTTCACGGCATACCAATAATATGAGTACTCGACCATGAGCCTATACACCGTCATCAATTTAATTCTCTTTTGCGCCCTGTTGTATTTGATCTACAACATCAGCCAAAAAACCGAAAGCCTCTCCCGAAAAGTGCTCACCGGCATGGTGCTTGGCCTTGCCTTTGGCTTCTTTTTGCAGTTCGTCTATGGCATGGAGTCAGAGGTCATGGGGCAAACCCTGAACTGGACCAACCTCGTGGGCGACTCCTATGTGCGTTTATTGCGCATGATTATCATGCCGTTGATCTTAGTGACAATGATCGCTTCGGTTTTGCGTATGGATGCGATTGCCTCTGTTGGCAAGATAGGCTTTTCAGTCGTGGGTATGTTGGTATTGACCACAGCAATTGCCGCAGTGGTTGGCATCGTCGTGACACTAGTGGCTGGTTTAAGTGCCGAAGGCATGGTTGCCGGTGCGCGCGAGCTTGCTCGAGCAGATGTCTTAGAGGTGAGACGTGGCTCTGTTTCTGGGTTGAGCCTGCCAGACGTGATCTCAGGTTTCATTCCGACGAATATATTCTCAGACCTCACTAATGCCCGAGACAACTCGATCATTGCGGTGGTGATCTTTGGCATACTCAGTGGCATTGCGGCGATCATGGTGGGTAAAGATAACCCTGAACAGGGCCAAGCGATAAAATCTTTCGTTGAGGCAATGCAAGCGATCGTGATGAAGCTCGTGCGCATGGTGATGGCGCTGACACCTTACGGGATTCTCGCGCTGATGACCTATGTTGTCGCTAGCTCGAACGGGGAGGATATCCTCAATCTAATCAGTTTTGTGCTCGCTTCCTATGTGGCTATTCTCATCATGTTTGTAGTGCACTCAATGTTCATCATTGGCACTGGCATGAATATCAAGGCTTATTTCCAGAAGATATGGCCGGTACTAAGTTTTGCATTTGCGACACGCAGTTCGGCGGCCACTATTCCGCTAACGGTTAAGACACAGATAGAAGAGTTGAAAGTGCCTTCGCCTGTTGCCAACCTCTCTGCGAGCTTTGGTGCAACCATCGGTCAAAACGGCTGTGCAGGTATCTATCCAGCGATGCTGGCAGTAATGGTGGCGCCAACAGTGGGTGTGGATCCAACAGACTTCATGTTCTTGCTAAGCTTAGTGGCGATTATTGCCGTGAGCTCGTTCGGTGTGGCGGGCGTTGGTGGCGGTGCTACCTTTGCTGCCTTGATCGTATTGCCGGCGATGGGCTTGCCGGTCACTGTGGTGGCTTTGTTGATCTCTATTGAGCCGCTCATCGATATGGCGCGAACCGCACTGAACGTTAACGGGGCAATTACTAGCGGTGTTGTGACAACGAAGCTGCTGTCGATGGAGCAAAGCGAAGAAGATCTAATTGGAACACAAGGAGCTGCGAAGGCCTAAGGCCTTCGCGCTTCGAGCGTCGTTTAGACGAAGTAAGATTTAAGTGGCGGGAAGCCATTGAACTCAACAGAGCTATAGCTTGTTGTATACGCGCCGGTTGATAGCCAGTACATTCTGTCACCAATTGCGAGGTTCAATGGCAGACCATACTTGTAGTGTTCATACATAATATCAGCACTGTCACAGGTTGGCCCTGCAATCACCACCTCTTCCAACTCACCTTGTTTCTCCACATAGATCGGGTACTTGATACATTCATCTAGTGTTTCGATAAGGCCAGAGAATTTACCAACATCGGTAAACACCCAGCGCTGGAGAGCCGTATGTGATTTGCGTGAGATCAACACAACCTCTGAGACCAAAACCCCTGAGTTAGAGATTAGCGAACGGCCTGGTTCGAGTATGATCTCTGGGAAATCGTCACCGAAGTCTTCTTCGATAAAGCGAGTAATCTCTTCGGCATACAAATCAAGCGTGTTGGCGCGTGTAATGTAATTGGCGGGGAAACCGCCCCCTAGATTAATCATCTTCAAGGTGATGTTATCTTCTTCTTTTAGTCGCTCGAAGATTACTTTTACTTTGCCGATTGCTGCGTCCCAAGCACCGATATCACGTTGCTGTGAGCCGACATGGAAGGACACGCCGTAGGGCTCTAGCCCTAGGTCTCGAGCAAGTACCAGTAAGTCCATTGCCATGTCTGTCTGGCAACCAAATTTGCGCGACAATGGCCAGTCAGCGGTTCCGCTGCCTTCAGTGAGGATACGGACATACACCCGCGAGCCAGGAGCTGCTTTCGCAATATTGCGCAGATCTGCTTCGGAATCAGTGGCATACATTCGCACGCCTTGCTCATAGAAGTAACGGATGTCACGGCTCTTTTTAATAGTGTTGCCATAGCTGCAACGGCTAGCTTCAACACCGTTTTCTAAGAGTTTGTCGAGCTCGTATATGGAGGCCACATCAAAATTGGAGCCGCGGTCGCGCAAACAGCTCAATACTTCGGCTGCAGGGTTCGCCTTGACCGCGTAATACACGCTCGCGTAAGGGAAGAGTTCTTTCAATGTGTCGTAAGCATTCTCAATCGTAGCGATATCAATCACCACGAATGGGGTTTCTTTAGTATCAGCTAACTCCTTGATACGATTGAATGTTTCGGCTTCGTAGAAATCTTCAACGCGTGTGTATTCTGTATTCATTGACTGTTAGGTCTCCTCCATGGCATTGCCATAACGGTTTTGTGGGGCATGTTCGGTGTGCTATTGTAACAAAGCGTCCACTCAGGTAAATCTGATTATTCATAATCTTGCTAATTACTTTTCGGTGCTCGTTATGCTTGTGTGATTGTGAGCACTTTGTGGTGTAAAAACCCTGTTAGACTGCGCCATTTGGAAGTTTCATGTCCCTATTTCTAAAGCTGTCTTGGTATTTCAAATCCCAGTGGCGCCGCTATACGGCCGCCATTGTGATGCTGCTTGGGACTGATGTGCTAGAGATGGTGGTGCCTTGGATTGCTGGGCAACTAATTGATCAAGTGGTCGCGAACACGCTGACCAAAGCGCTTCTGCTGCGCTATGTCACGGTAGTCCTTCTTATTGCCATAGTCGTGTACGTCATGCGATATCTCTGGCGCGTGTTCTTGTTTTACTCTTCATTCCAGTTGGCCGAGACGATGCGGCAACGTCTGTATGAGCACATGACCCGTATGGCGCCGGGTTTTTTTGCCCAGCACCGCACGGGCGACCTTATGGCACGAGCCACCAATGATATCTCTGCCCTAGAAATGACCGCGGGGGAAGGGGTCTTGTCGGGAATCGACGGTCTAGTGACAGGTGTGTTGGTGGTCGGGATTATGATGATCATGATCAATTGGCAATTGACCTTAGTCGCGCTGCTGCCGTTTCCCTTTATGGCATGGTATTTCGTGGCCTTGGGTGACCGGCTACATATTGGTTTTAAAGAGGCGCAGGAGCGTTTCTCCGACCTGAATGATCGCGTGCAAGAAAGCGTGTCGGGAATTCGGATGGTGCGTGCCTTCGGCCGTGAAAAAATCGAAGATGACAAGTTTCTAAGTATTGCCGATAAAACTGCAGACGCCAATATGCGCGTTGCGGCGACGGATTCTCTCTACGATCCTGCCATTTTTATCACGGTTGGCTCGTCTTTTTTGCTGTGTATCAGTATGGGAGCTTGGCAGATTCAACAGGGGCAACTCACTATTGGCCAGCTCACCAGTTTCACAATGTATCTGGGGTTTCTCATTTGGCCGATGTTTGCCTACGGCTGGCTTCTTAATATAGTGGAGCGTGGTTCGGCTGCATACGAGCGTATTCAGCAGCTGCTGGAAACTGAGTCGCCAGTGCAAGATAGCGGGACGGTAGACAGGATTGCGAGTAGCGATATAGCCATCGATATCAGAAGCTTTACCTATATAGGCAGTGCAATGCCCGTGCTACATAATATTAAAATTGCGGTAGAGGCAGGGCACACCCTAGGTATTGTTGGCCCTACGGGGGCAGGAAAGAGCACGATCGTGAACCTCCTGTTGCGTTATTTCGATCATCCCGATTGCGAATTGAAAATTGGCGGCATCGCATTGCAAGAACTGTCTTTGCAAACCCTGCGAGAACAAATTGCCTTGGTGCCTCAGGACCCTTTTCTGTTCACAGCGAGCATTGCCGAGAATATTGCCTTAGGGCGACCAGGTGCGAGTATGGAAGAGATTCGCGCAGCGGCACAGCTAGCCTCGATTGATGCTGATATTATGCGCTTCCCGCAAGCCTATAAGACCTTAGTGGGCGAGCGAGGTATTACACTATCTGGCGGTCAAAAACAGCGTATCGCCATCGCTCGCGCCTTGCTGTTAGACGCACCAATCCTCGTACTAGATGATGCTTTGTCTGCAGTCGATATTGAAACGGAGCGTCGCATACTTAAGCATTTGTCAGAGGTGCGAGCACAGCGCACGAGTATCATTCTTTGTCACCGGCTCACTGCTGTTGAAGATGCCGAGCAGATAGTGGTGCTCAATCATGGCGAAATTATCGAGCGCGGCGATCATCACTCTCTGGTGCAGCAGCAAGGTTGGTATGCGCAGATGGTGGACTATCAAAGATTGGAGCAGACCGTTGCATCAGGACGATAAACATCAACAAGGGGTCGATTTCGCGGCACTGTGGCGGCTATTGCGTTACAGCCTTGCCTATCCTCGTCTTTTGAAAGAGGCAGGCGTGCTGCTATTGCTAGCAACAGCGGGGCAAGTTCTCGGGCCAGTACTAGTGAAGGTCTTTCTAGATGACTATGTGGCGTTGGGGCAATACCCTGTGGGGGAATTGACTGTGCTCGCAATAGCCTATGCGTTCTTCTATGGTTTGTCTGCATGGGCTGGTTATCACAACGCGATGCGTTTTAATCAAGTCGCCTTCTCTGTGGTGCGCACGATCCGCTCGCAAGTATTTGCATCAGTCATGCGCAAACCGCTTGCCTACTTCGATCACCGCCCAGCCGGAGCCTTGGTTTCGCGTATCACCAATGACACTGAGGCAATCAAGGAACTGTTTGTACAAGTGATGTCGTCGTTCATACAAAACATCACGCTCATCGTGGCGGTGTTTGTCGCGATGGCCTATCTCGACCTACGTTTAATGTTGCTGTGCAGCGTCATTTTGCCGACTGTCATAGTGGTGATGTATTACTATCAGCGGCTGAGCTCGCCACGCTATCACCGAGCGCGCAGCGTTCTTAGTCGCATCAACGCCTCGATCGCCGAGGCGATACAAGGAATGCGCATTGTGCAGATGCTCAACCAACAGGGACGATTTACCAAACAGTTTCGCAATATCAGTCAGGACTATTTTGATGCGCGGATGAGCAATATGCGACTGAATGCGATGATGCTGCGTCCTTTGCCGGACTTGTTACGTACCATCACCCTCGCTGGCGTTCTGTATTACTTTGGATCGCAATCATTCACTACCGTGGTTGAGGTGGGAGTCATCTATGCCTTCATTAACTATCTGTCTCGTATTACTGAGCCTGTAGTGGAAATGACTCAACGTCTAAGTTTATTGCAGCAAGCCGTAGTAGCTGGGCAGAGGGTGTTCGGAATTATCGATGAGACCGGCGAGGTACAGGCAGCAAGCGAATACAAGATCGGGGCCGGCAAAATTCAGATAGAGAATCTGAGTTTTTGTTATGCCGATGAAAACCCAGTGCTCAGCGGTATCAATATTCGGATCGAGCCAGGGCAGTTCTTTGCGATTGTAGGACATACCGGTAGTGGTAAAAGTACCTTGTTAAGTGTATTGCTACGTTTCTACCCTGTTGCAAGCGGTAGAATCCTCATTGACGGCATTCCCTTGGAGGCCATTGATCAAGACAACCTTCGCGCGCAAATGGGGGTAGTGCTCCAGGATCCGTTTATCAGTGCTAGCACGGTGCGTGAGAATATCACCTTGGGCTTGCCGATTTCCCAAAGCGAGGTGGAAGCGGCGGCTAAGCAGGCGCAATTGCATGATTACATCATGAGCCTCCCTGAGGGCTATGAGACAAGATTAGGTGAGAGAGGAGGGGAGTTGTCGACTGGGCAGCGGCAATTGCTGTCACTGGCTCGCACGTTGGCGCGTCGGCCACGAATTCTTATACTTGATGAGGCGACCGCGAATGTAGACAGCCATACCGAGGCAGTTATTACTCAAGCGCTCAATGAGCTGCGTGGATCGACTACAATCATCGCAATTGCCCATAGGCTCAGTACGATCACGCATGCAGATCAGATTGTGGTACTGCATCAGGGGCGGATTATGCAGCAGGGTTCACATCTTGCTTTGCTTGCCGATGCAGGCTTATATCGGCATATGTATGAGTTGCAAATGCAGAAAAGTTTAGTACAAGAAGCTGTTGTGTATCCACACCCCCAGGCTTAAAACTAAGGCAAAAAAACGGCAACTGATAAATATCAAGTTGCCGTTTTTTTGAACTTCAATGAAGCAGAATAAAGGCTTATTCAGACTCTTGGAATTCAACGTTGATATCAAGAGTGATCTCATCACCAACACCGAAGTTAGTGAAACGATCAACACCGAAATCAGAACGTAGGAACGTAGCGCTTGCTGCGAAGCCTAGTGTGTAGCTACGAGTGAGGAAGTTACGACCACCACCGTTGAATGTAACGTCTAGATTCATCGGTGCAGTAACGCCGTGTAGCGTCATGTCGCCCGCAAACGTATAAGTGTTGCCATCTTGGCTAAGCAAAGAAGTTGTTCTGTAAATAGCTTGTGGGAAATTCTCCGCATCAAACCAGTTAGAACCTAGTAGCTCTTCTTCAAACTCGGGCAAGTTAACGTCAAGGCTGTTCACGTTCACAATCACTTCAAGTGAAGAGTTGGCAACGTTTTCAGGGTCAAAATCCAATGACGCTTCGAACTCATCAAATGAACCGATGAACGTAGAGAAACCCAAGTGGTCGATCTCGAACACCAATGACGCGTGGTCTTTGTCGAGAACGTAAGCGCCGCCTCTTAGCTCTTGTACATCTGTGTTGAAATCAGGTGTCAATAAACGATCACATGAAACCAACACTGTAGAAAGGGCTAGTAGGGCTGCAACACGGTGGTACTTCGCAAAATAACTTTTAAACATTTTAATTAGACCTATTGTCGAAAATCGCTAAATTCCTACTGACCTGCGTAAACATCAATGCTGATGACTACGTCGTTCGGAATTGTCGCTGTATTCGCCCAGTAGCCTTGGCCTACGCCGAAGTCTAGACGCTGAATTGTAACTTCACTTGTTAGGTGAAAACGTGGTTGACCATCGTACACTTCGATTTCGAGATCGAAAGGGAAGCTGATTGGATGTGTTTGATCACGAATTGTCAAAGTACCATCTGCTACAAACGAAGTGGCTGACTCTAAAGAGCAGCTTTCGGCTGTGAAGTTGGCGGTTGGCCATTGGTCAACATCGAACATTTCCAAGTCGAGCAAGTAATCTAGTACTTCGGCGCTATCAACTTTGATGTCAGCGATTGGTATCTCAACTGTGAACTCACATGAACCTGGGTTCATTGGGTCGATATCAAAAGTCGCATCGATATTTGTGAACTGGCCTTGATAGGGAGTGCCTTCGTAGGAATATTCGAAAGTCACAACAGATTCGTTAGGATCTATTTCCCAAGTCGCAGCTTGTGCCGAAAAAGCGCCAGCCAATAGGAGCGGCGTGATAGCCGCTCGTTTGAATGTAGTTTTCATGCTTATCATTACTCCTGATTTAGATATTACGGTAGAGCTAGGGCAACCAATTCAGTTGGTCGGCCATTGCCACTGACGAACATCGCGACGTACTGCTTTCCGTCGTGTTCGTAAGTAAACGGTTGCCCAGTTTGTGTCGCAGGCAATTCGATTCTGGCGATAATTTCACCAGTTTGCTTGTCTTGAGCATAGAGCTTAGTGCCCCCGCCAACGCCTTCGCCTACAAATAGTAGTGTTTTAGTTAGCAACAAGCCTGCGCGTGTGGGTACACCAGTGCGAGGAATATCAACACCCTCTAGTGCACGGTTATTAGCGATGGAGTCTGGTGTGTCGGCGTTCGCCATTTGCCAAACATGTTCACCACTGTTCATATCGATTGCAGTAACGCGGCCATAAGGAGGCTTGATGATCTCTAAGCCGCTAACGCGTGGAACGCGTACGCCGAATGCCATGCTGTAATCAACTTCTGCTTCTGGGTCATTTTCTACGGATAGAACGGCAAGTGCTGTTCTAGAAGGTACGTAAAGTAGACCAGTTTCTGGGTCAAGCGCACTGCCTTCCCAGTTAGCGCCACCAGTTGCCGAAGGCAAGCTCAAGGTGCCGATAGTGCCGTCGTCTGCACTCTTCAGTGATGGTGGAGAGTACAAGTTAGTGCCTAGACGGAAAGGTTTGATCGCTTCCAGCGCCGCTTCGCGTAGCTCAGGCGTAAAGTCGATCAGATCGTCTACAGTGACGCCTTGACGGTCATAAGGGGCTGGCTTGGTTGGGAATGGCTGTGTTGCAGCATACCACTCGCCTGGCACGTCGCCTGCTGGTACGGGTAATTCTTCAATTGGCCAAACTGGCTCACCAGTTTCACGGTCATAGGTGTACACGAAGTTCTGCTTAGTGACCTGCATGACGATCTTACGACCATTCGGAAGGTCTGCTAATACAGGGGCCGAAGGGTTATCCCAGTCCCAGATGTCATGGTGAATTAGCTGGTGGTGCCATTGACGCTCACCAGTCTTGATATCCAAGGCAACGAGCGAGTTTGCAAATAGGTTGTCACCTGGACGGTCGCCACCGTAACGGTCGCCTGTAGCAGACTCGACTGGCAGGTATACGTGACCAAGCTCAGGGTCGCCAGACATTGGTGCCCAAACACCCGCATTACCAGTGAATTCAACACCGTCATCTAGCCAAGTCTCAAAGCCGACTTCGCCGCGCTCAGGAATCGTGTGGAAAGTCCAAAGTAGCTCGCCAGTATGAGCGTCATAGCCGCGCACGTCGCCTTTTACGTTCATTTTTGAGCGTGGACGCATGCCTACACGGTGGGCAGGGCCAACGACGATTACATCGTTCATGACGAACGGAGGCATAGATGAACCGATATCTAGGTCATCGTAGCCATCGATATAGGCATTACGTAGGCCTTCGAACAGGTCAACACGACCGTTTTCTCCGAATTCTGGGTCTGGCAAGCCAGTCTCTGCGTCTAAAGACACAAGGAAGAAGCCTGGAGTGATGCTCATGATGCGTTTTTCATCACCATCGCGCCAAAAAGCGACACCGCGACCGGCACCTTTACGAGGCGCTGAGTCATATCGTGCACCTTCGTCAGGACGGAACATCCAAAGCAATTGACCGTTAGTAGCGTCGAGAGCAGCGATGTTACGAGTGGAGCCCATTGTGGCGTAAAGAACGCCGTCAACCTCTAGTGGAGTAGAGGTGTTGTTGTATTCAGGAGATGGGCCAAACTTTTCAGTGGAAAAACGCCAGGCGATCTCGAGTGAATCTACGTTGTCTGCAGTAATCTGATCTAGTGGTGAATAACGCTGCGCACCCATGTTGCCGTTGTAATCTGGCCAGTCACCATTAGCCACATCCGTGCCAGATTGGCTAAGGGCTGATGACGACAACATCAATAAGCTGGCGCTAGTAATGAGTGAAGAAATTAGTCGTTTTTTTGTTATCATGCTTTGGCTCTCCCGCTAATATTTCGGTAAATCTTGCTCACCCGTCAGCCTAGTCGACGACGCCGTCTGGCCGGATGCTACTTCGCAGTTAATATCGCTCGCGCAAGAGTAGCGGTGCGGTGCAGCTTGGTCAAGCGAGCGGCACCCCGTAACGCAGCCCAGAAAGGGCGTGTAGCGCATTTTGCTGTCCTTACATCGAAGCGTTTGGCTTTAATTCCTTGATACTTATAAGAAAATATTGCTGCCTCCGGCACTGCGTGCTGAGAATCTCAATTGCAAGTTATTGTAGCAATTTCTGGGCAATTAGAATTAACAGTAAGCTATTCTTTTCAGCATCTTAGTGCCTTAGGCAAAATACTCGGTCAATAATAATGACCGTGTCCTTGCCAACTTATTTTTACGCTATGTGCACCATTTTTGACCATCAAGCCTGAACAAAGCCTGAATGAAAAAAAAGCCCCAACCACATCGAGTGATAGGGGCTTTATCAGAGCAAGTCTTGTTACTTCATCTTGGCGCGTAAAGCCGCTTGTGCCGCCGCGAGTCGAGCGATAGGGACTCGGGGAGGTGAGCAGCTTACATACTGCAGACCTAGGCGATGACAGAAGTCGATTGAGTCAGGGTCGCCCGCGTGCTCGCCACAGATGCCTAATTTCAATTTCGGGCGTGCTTTAAGGCCGTTTTCAACAGCAAACTCCATCAGTTTGCCGACACCCGTTTGATCTAGACTTGCAAAGGGGTTCTTGTTGTAGATCTCTTTGCGTTGATATTCATCATAGAACAAGCCCATGTCATCTCGACTCAAGCCTAGCGTTGTTTGCGTCAGATCGTTGGTCCCGAAGCTGAAGAACTCCGCCTGCTCAGCGATTTGATCTGCCGTAATCGCTGCGCGTGGAACTTCAATCATCGTGCCGACTAGGTAGTCGATCTTAATCTTGTTCTTGTCCATGACTTCTTTGGCAACGCGATGAACAATCGCAAGCTGATCAGCTAGTTCGGCTTTGAAGCCCACTAGTGGGATCATGATTTCAGGATTGACCTTGATCGGGTTTTTCTTTGCTGTCATGACTTGCGCGGCTGCTTCGAAAAGAGCTCGGACCTGCATTTCAGTAATTTCAGGATACAAAATACCTAGACGACAGCCACGACAACCTAGCATTGGGTTTTCTTCGTGCAAGGCCTTAATGCGGTCGATCACGAATTCGATTGGCAAACCTAGTTTCGCAGCGAGTTGACGACGTACCGCATCATCCTGTGGCAGGAATTCGTGCAAGGGTGGGTCGAGCAATCGAATAGTCACAGGGCGATCGGCCATGGCCTTGAATAGACCAACGAAATCTTTACGCTGGAATGGTAATAGTTTCTTAAGAGCTTCTTTGCGCTGCACTTCGTCTACCGCAAGAATCATTTGGCGCATGAAGTCGATTCTGTCGCCTTCGAAGAACATGTGCTCTGTGCGGCAAAGGCCGATACCCTCGGCACCATAAGCGACAGCTTGTTGGGCCATGGACGGGGTGTCAGCGTTCGTGCGTATGCGCAGCTTGCGGTGCTTATCAGACCAAGCCATGACAGTTTGGAACAGCTCGTAGGTATAGCTTTTCTCTGGCTTGAGTGTGCCTTCGAGTACGCGTTTAACCTCTGAATCAGCGCTTTCTATCAAACCTTGGTAGATGGCGCCAGTTGTTCCATTAATCGAAATATAGTCGCCTTCCTGAAGTGTTACGCCGCCAGCGGTCAATGTGCGCTTTTCGTAATTGATGGTGACATCACCGGCGCCACATACGCAGACTTTGCCTAATTGCCGAGCAACAAGTGCTGCGTGTGAAGAAACACCGCCACGAGTGGTCAGGATGCCCTGTGAATACAACATGCCTTTCAAGTCGTCCGGTGAAGTCTCAGTTCGGCACAACACCACTTTGTTGCCCTTGCGGGTCTCAACTTCTGCAGCAGCCGCCGTGAAGGCGATTCGACCAGTCGCGGCACCAGGGCCTGCGGGTAAACCTTTGCCAATTAGCACAGCTTCTTTCTGTGCACGAGCGTCGAAAATAGGCACGAGCAATGTGTCGACTGACTCGGCAGGAATTTTCAGTAGCGCTGTGCGCTGATCCATCAATTTTTCTTTCACCATTTCTACCGCAATGCGGATAGCGGCCAAGCCTGTTCGCTTACCGTTGCGAGTTTGCAACATAAATAGGCGGCCATCTTCGATAGTGAATTCGAAATCTTGCATGTCTTTAAAATGACGTTCAAGTTTAGCGCGGACTTTTTCCAGTGCTGCAAAACTTGTGGGCATCTCTTTCGCCATCGCGGCGATTGGCTTCGGCGTTCGCACACCTGCTACCACATCTTCGCCCTGGGCATTAACGAGGTATTCGCCATAGAATGCTTTTTCGCCGTTGGCAGGATCACGGGTAAAGGCTACACCAGTAGCACTTTTATCGCCGGAGTTGCCAAACACCATAGCCTGTACGTTGACCGCAGTGCCCCATTCGGCTGGGATGCCATACTGTTGACGGTAAAGAATGGCACGATCATTTCTCCAAGAGCCAAATACAGCACCCGTGGCTCCCCAAAGCTGCTCGTATACGTCTTGTGGGAAATCCTGACCAGTCGCTTTGCGAATCAGCGCCTTATACTGTGTGACCAGTGTCTGTAGGTCTTCGGCAGTCAGGTCGCTGTCTTGTGATTTGCCTAATGACTTCTTCAAGGCATCTAGCAATTCATGGAAGGGATCGTGGGACTCTTCATCAGCCGCTTGCACACCCATCACCACGTCGCCATACATTTGGATGAAACGGCGGTAACAGTCCCATGCAAAACGTGGGTTGCCAGAGAATTCAGCTAGGCCTTCAACGGTGACGTCATTCAAACCGAGGTTAAGAATCGTGTCCATCATGCCTGGCATGGAGTCTCTAGCACCTGATCGAACAGATACCAATAAAGGATTGGTCTTACCACCGAAACGCTTGCCCATCTGAGTTTCGATGAGCTTGACCGAGCGCTTTACGTCTGCAGCAAGAGTGCGTGGATATTTTCGCCCATGAGCATAAAAATACGTACAAACCTCTGTGCTTATTGTGAAGCCAGGGGGGACTGGTAGCCCAATCGACGCCATTTCCGCAAGGTTTGCGCCCTTGCCGCCCAATAGCTCGCGCATAGTCGCGTTGCCATCAGTTTTGCTTCCGAAGTCGAAAACATATTGCGTGGATTTTGATGTTTTAGAGGGCTTTGCCGTCTTGGTTTTAGCAGGTTTTTTAGTGGCTTTCATAGCGCTTTGTTTCATAGTCCCAGGTCTGCTCATGAGAAGTGGAGCGGAAGGATAAAACAACTCCTATGTAAAATCCATAGCGGAGCGAGGTGCAGTTTTTCGTCAATTGGATCAAAATTCATATAAAACAATAAGATAGCGGTTATATTGTTATTCATTTAAAGGCTGCTGTATTCTTGCCAGCTGGTTCAAATACCCTTGGAAAATATGTGTGACTACTATTGAGACCAAAATAAGCCCTTGTCGCCCCCTGCGTTGGACGGTGTTTTGTGTGGCCATCGACAACTTTGGAGACATCGGGGTTTGTTGGCGTTTGGCACAGCAGTTAAGTAGTGAGTTTGGTGCTCAAGTAGAGCTCTGGGTGGACGACTGGGAGGCTCTGCAATGGTTCTTAAAACCACTGGCTAGATTGTCTCAAGATGGGGAGAGTTGTTTAGGAGTCATTCTGCGTCATTGGTCCACTGAGGACTCGATCATGCCAAGCGAGGTGCAAAGAATAGCGGCGGCTGATGTGATTGTGGAGGCTTTTGCATGCGAGCTTCCGGTTGGGCTCGTTGAGGCAATGAGCCTTAGCAAGCAGCCACCGCTTTGGTTGAATCTTGAGTATCTCAGCGCGCAAGATTGGGTGCGCGATTGCCACCTCCTGCCTTCGCCGCAGGGGGGGGGAGCGGGGCGAACCTTGCAAAAGTTTTTCTATTTCCCCGGCTTTGTCGAGGGCACCGGTGGTTTGCTAAGAGAAGCTGGCGTCATTATGCAACATGAGCACTGGCAGCAAGATCTAGCGAGTCAGCGAGCCGCGCTATTGGTTAAATATGCACTGCCGCCTGAGCTGCTCGCGTTGCCTGATGTGCTCTTATTGTCATTGTTCACGTATGAAAGCCCGGCGGTACTAAGTTTGCTTGACGCTTTGATTGAGAGTCCATTGCCAACGCTTTGTTTTGTGCCCCACGGACGCAGTCTAGAAGAAGTCGCGCGGTGTTTCGGTTTGAGTGATTTGCCCGCTGTAGGGAGTGTTTTGAAAAAAGGCAGTCTAAGCATTGCTGTTCTGCCATTTATGAGTCAGGCGGAGTACGACCAGCTATTGAGTCTGTGTGACTGCAATTTTGTGCGCGGGGAAGATTCGTTTGTTCGGGCTCAATATGCTGGTCGACCCTTGGTATGGCATATCTATCCGCAAACCGATGATGTGCACATGGATAAGCTGGCGGCATTTCTAGCACTATATAGCGGCGAGAGTGCAGCAGATGCTGCATTAAAGTCGTTTTGGCAGAACTGGAATCAAGGTGAAGATTGTCGCGATTTATGGCATTATCTGCGGCCACAGCTTCCTAGCCTGCAAATACAGGCACGGAGATGGCAGCAACAAATGGCTGAAAAGCCTGATTTAGTCACTAATTTGCTGGCTTTTTACCGCGCACAACGCGAATCGATGCCCGCATAAGTAATGACTGCAATTGATCAGTGCAGCTTTGGCCTCATGCATTACACCATTGAAATTGAGAGCTTATAAATGAAAACAGCACAAGAAATCCGTGCCGGCCAGGTCATGATGATCGACGGTTCCCCTTGGAAGGTACAGAAGACTGAATTCAACAAGTCTGGCCGCAACTCAGCCGTCTGTAAAATGAAGTTGAAAAACCTACTCAATGGCGTTGCCACTGAGACGGTTTATAAGGCTGACGATAAGTTTGAAATGGTCATTCTTGAGCAAAAAGAAGTGACTTACTCTTACTTCGCAGACCCAATGTACGTCTTCGTTGACTCTGACTATGAGCAGATCGAAATTGAGAAAGACGACCTTGAAAGCGTCATTGCCTACATCGAAGATGGCATGGAAGATATCTGTAACGCTGTATTCTATGAAGGCAAAGTGATCTCAGTAGACTTGCCGACAACGATAGTTCGTGAAATTGCTTACACAGAGCCATCAGTGCGTGGCGATACTTCAGGCAAAATCATGAAAACTGCGCGTTTGAATAGCGGGCACGAAATGCAGGTGTCTGCGTTCTGCGAAATCGGCGATTTCGTTGAGATTGATACCCGCACAGGCGAATACAAGTCACGCGTTAAGCGTTAATTGATCCGCTAGAAATCTACTCGGGTTAGGTGATCGCTTAACCCGAGTCGCTTTTCCTCTGTATCCCCCCCCGTCAGTCAACTATATTTGCAATCCTTGACCGTAGCTCCTTGTTTCTTTTGAGGCTGTAGGAGTAAAGTGCTCGTTGCCGAAGACCATTCGCTGTCTTCGATCCTTGTTCAAGGAAAACACCATGTCGAAAGAGCGCAGTGCCAAGAAAGAAACCAAGAAGAAACCCGCTTTGTCATTAAAAGAGAAAAAACTCGCTAAAAAGGTAAAGAAAGATTCACGAGTGGATTGATATACTGCCTGCTTATTCTTGACTGTGTAGCACATGAAAGACTTTCGGGTATTAGTAATAGGGCCACGCCGTGGTTTGATTGAAGTGTTACGACAACGGCGAATTCCTTTCTCAATTTGGCAGCAAAGCGCCACGTTCAGGACCAGTGCAACGGAACTGAACGTGGTCGCTCCTCTGTGGAATTCTGCAGTAAAGATTCGCGAACAAGTGCGAAAGTCATTTCCTGGAGAACAATTCACCCATGTCATAGCAGGCACAGAAGCGTCTGTAATGCCCGCTGCTGTCACGCGCAGATTGGTGGGAGCACGTTTAGCTAATGCCGCCACAAGTAAACTGTGCCGCGACAAGCTTCACATGAAGGAACATTTGGCTGGGTTTGGTATTCCAATGACTAGATTCCGGGCCGATTCACCCGACTTAGACCCCGAGCAACTGTTTGCTGACCTTGGCTCTCCCGTTGTACGCAAATTCCGCAAGTCCACTGGCGGGCGCGGGTTACAACTGTTAACCGATCCAAAATCATTTTCGCCTGGCAAACATGGAGTCTCGATTCTTGAGCGTTTCGTGGATGCGCCGGAGGCAAGTGTTGAGTCCTTTATTAGTGATGGAAAGGTTCGCTTCGTAAACCTCACGGACTATCACTTAAAGGCGCACAGTAATTTTGTGCCAGCAGTGTTCGAAGAGTCTGTGCGCAAGACGCTGCTAGAGCTCAATGAACGAGTCATCGCTGCTCTTGGCATTACTTGGGGGATGACGCATATGGAGGTGTACCTCACTGACAAAGGGCCATTGTTTGGTGAAATTGCCATGCGACCACCAGGTGGCTACCTCATGAATGCGATGAGTCATGCTTGGGATTTCAATCCATGGGAAGCCTTCTTAGCGATCGAGTTGGATGAGGGTTTTGAGTTTCCATCGGTTGTCAGCGCCTATGCTGCCTCAGAGGTATTGCACCCGGGAGTAGGACGTGTAGCAGCCGTCAGGGGTAAGTCAGCCATACTCGATAGGCAGGGTGTTCGAGAGTTTCGTTTGAAGGTTAAAAGCGGTCAACAGCTAGATGCGCGCAATACTTTAGGGCAAGACACAGGGTATGTCGTGCACGCCAGTGACACACCTGAGGAGCGACTGGCCTTGCACGAGTTTATACAGTCGACACTGCTTATTGAAATGGACGCTGTGGATTAGTCTTTTACAAATAAAGTGACAAGCGGTACGTCACCAACCTGTCGACTCCAGTGTCCATGTACTTTAGGGTCGAAGGTTTGTCCTTCGGGTAGTTTATCTGCTGAATAAAAATGGTCACCCGCATTGAATATGCGAGTGCTTCCATCGGCGAGCCCAATCTCTATGGCGCCACTTAGCACAAATAGCCATTGAGGTATGGTGGTGCAGTGCATAGGGCTGCGGAACCCAACAGGGCTCTCGCGCAATTGCAGCTCTCGTGCTGCAAACTCGCGTGATAGTCTCACCTCAGGGCTACCTTCAGTGAGAGGGACTTTTTCCGTGCGAAATTTTGCATAGCCATCCGCATCGGTAAACAAAACAACTTTCTCAAACGTTTGCATACTTTCTCCGTCAGAACTACTAGCGTGCACCCTTGCCCGCTTAACACTAAAACTGACGCACCGGTTGGGCCGGTGCAGTTACATTGCGCGGCGCGCCTCGTTAATCACCAGTTCTACAGGGACTGTACCCATGTTTTTAATCTGGTAAGGATTGTGAGGCTCTCGCCACGCCCAGCCGCCATTCGCCGTTAACTCGGCGGTTATACCGTCGATACGCGTAACATGGGTCAGACCATCGCTTACTTGCACCACGACACTGGGATTGTGATGGGTTTGTGGGGCAGAGGTCTCGCCAGGGGCAAGCGTGATTCGGTAAGAGCGAAAATATAAATTTTCCAACTCTGGCTCACCACTTAAACCGCTAGGGCGATCTGTTTCCAACGCTCCCATGGGTGGGCCGTAATTGGTGAGCGCGATGATTCGGAATAAACCAGGGCCATCGTTAGCCACTTGGTGGGTATAATTCTCCTTCACATAATCGGTATTGCTAGAGATGCGGCCTTCGGAAGGGCCAGATCCTGAGCTAATGAAGGTATACATGATGGCAGCGTCATGAGTATGGAATAGTGTCATATCGCCTGGATTTATTTGCACATCGAGTAGACGAATGTCGCCGTCTACATGCATAGTGCGGTGCCGAGGCTCCTGCAAGATTGGCACGACACGATCATTCGGGCCGGGCGTCTCCGCAGGTTCGGCTGAGTAGCCAACAGGGTTGTTAGATAGAGCGAACACTAAGCCACATAAAGCGAGGCTTGAGCGTGTGAGCACTGAGTGTATGCGCATTGGGGTGTCCCTCATGCTTTTATTGTTATCAGGGCGAACAGGTTCTGCGGCTCTTATTTGCTTATAAGAGCACATCGCAGAGTCCAAGATTAAACAGCCTTTGAGCTTGACGCAATCAAAGTTAAAGGAAATTTTCTTTGCTTACGGATGCCGGATAAACCAAGTGCTGTGAATCTTGGGGTTGCGTGCAAAATCTTTATCGATGCTGGCTGGGGTGCAATCCTGTACACGATAGCGCTCAATAAGCTCTTCATCGAGTCGAAAACGCCGATGATTATTGGAGAAAATGAGCAAGCCATTCGGGGCTAATAAGCGCATGCAGTGGTCGATGAGCTCCTGATGGTCACGCTGCACATCCAAGACTGTTTCGGTGCTCTTAGAGTTAGAGAACGTCGGTGGGTCCAAGAAGATAAGGTCGTATTGCTCCTGGCAGTCCTTTAAAAAACTCAAACAGTCGGATTGGACAAGCTCGTGTTGGGCAGAATCAATGCCGTTGAGCGTGAAATTGCGTTGCGCCCATTGCAAATAAGTGCGGGACATATCGACACTGGTGCTCGACGCCGCACCGCCTAATGCCGCATGTACCGTGACCGTGCCGGTATAGCAATAAAGGTTGAGGAAGCGGCAGTCGGCGCTATGTTGGGATACCCAGTGGCGAATAGGGCGATGGTCTAAGAACAGACCTGTGTCCAAATAGCGTTCCAAATTCACAATAAATTGCGCATCACCTTCAGTGACGAGGATGTCTTCACCTTCACTCTGATTTGGTCGATATTGCTCCCGTCCTTTTTGTTTCTCACGTACTTTTAGGCTGATGTGCTCGGTAGGGATTTTGCGTGTCTCTTGCATCACTAAGCATAGCGCTTGATAGGCTTGGCGACGTCGTTGGGCCGCGTCTTCCTCGTTAATCGAGGCGGGAGCTTTGTACTCTTGCATGTGTATGCGTTGGCCATAGCAATCGATGGCAAAGGCATATTCAGGCATGTCGGCATCATAGAGGCGGAAGCATTCATGCCCTTGTTGCCTTGCCCATTTGCCTAAAGTGCGCATGTTCTTGCGTAGGCGATTGGCAAACATCTGTGCGCCAGCATCAAGGGTGATCTTGGCCGGTTCTGCACTCGTGTTATCGGCCAAGCTTTGCGAGCGCTTCTTGTAGATGCGCTCTTCGTTAATGTGCATCAGTAGAAGCTTTGCGGGCAGTGCGCCATTGAACAGTGCGTATTGTTTATGGCTATGAATGCCAAGGAGTTTTCCCCATTCGGGTTTGGCAGTGAAAATGGCGGCATCTGCGCCTAGTGCATTATTGCAAAGCCATTTACCTAGTTCGCCATAAAGTAACTCCACCTCGGTCTGCTCTCCGAGGCGCTCAGCATAGGGAGGGTTGCAAATTACTAAAGCAGGGGGCTTTGTTAGCATGTACTCACTTACAGGTGAGTTGGTGAATTCTATATAGTCGGCGACGCCTGCGCGTTGCGCATTGCGACCTGCGATGGCAATGCTGCGTGTATCTATATCGCCACCCCACGCTTGTCCTTGCCACTGAGCTCCTGCACGTTTGCGCGCCTGTGCCTGTGCGACTGTCTTTTCCCAAGCAGCTGGGTCATGGTGCGGCCAAGGCGTAAGGCCGTTGCCGCGCACTAGCCCTGGGGCGATATCCAGAGCCATCAGCACCCCTTCAATTAACAGTGTGCCGGAGCCACACATTGGGTCGCAAAGCGTCGGCGCGCCCTCTCTTGGCCAGCCTGCGCGCTGCAGTAGCGCTGCCGCTAATGTTTCTTTTAAAGGGGCTTCACCTTGTTCAGTTCGGTAATTGCGTCGGTGCAGGCTCATGCCTGCGAGATCGATACCAAGACTAAGTCGCTCCTTCTTGATAACCGCGTGAATCAATAAATCTGGCTCATCACGCGATACATTCGGGCGTTCTAGTCCTTTACTGCGAAACTGGTCAACAATCGCATCTTTGATTCGCTGGGCTATGAATTGCGTATGGATAAGTTGCTCAGTACTTCCTGCTGCGCTTATCGCAAATGTTTGTAGGGAATCTAGGTGGTCTGTCCAATCTACAACACTAGCGCTTTGATACAAATCGTCGGCATCCTGCACTGGGCCTTCGGCCAAAAGCAGAATGACGCGGTTGCATAGTCTCGAGAACATAATGATGTGGTAGGCAATTGCCAGATTGGCGGCGCAATGCACGCCAGCGACACTTTGTCTGACTTGGGTTGCGCCACTTTGCTTGAGTTCGTCCTCCAAAAGCGGTTCAAGGCCTTTGGAGCAGGTGACGAACAAGGCTAGAGGACTGTTCGATTGTGCGCTTTTGTTTTGTGAGCTCATTGTTTATATCTGTAGGTAGTTCAAGAGGGCAGACAGGCTGGCAGCGCCGCCAAAAATGTAGATTGCGCAGATTATACCCTCACCGATGGACACGCCCAGTAAAGTTTTCCACACACTGATGCGCAACACGCTGCATATACACACAATCATGTCTGATGGGATGAACGGGGCGAACCCCCAAGCGCTTATGACGGGCAGCTCGCGTTTGCGCAAGAGTAGAATCAGCTTTTCGGTTTGCTTTGGATAATGTGTAAAGAAAAAATTATCAAAATTCATAGCCTTAGTGACATAGTAAAGGAGCGCCGAGGACGAATATACCGCCGCTTGGTTTACTAAAAACAGGGGCAGTGGCGGAAACACTAAGGTGCCTGCGAGCACAAATGGTGTCGAGGGAATTAGAGTGAGGCCGCGCAGCGTGCTAATTACGAAGTAGACCGTCAGCCCGCTGAGCAAATTGCTTGAGAAGAATTGTCGAATTTGCGCCGGTTCAAACAGATCTGGTCGCATGACATAAAACGTCAGGCAACCCACAATGAGGGCTAGCCAAAGATAAAGGCCAAAGGAGCCGACGTTTTCAAACTTATCTTTATTCACGGCTGCGAGTCACTTCGTCATGCTGTAGACGAAGGCTGGCAGAATATTGAGCGGCACGAAATCTACCTTGTCCATCTCTTTGCCGAATACGGCTTCGATGTCGGATTTATTGCTTTTAAAGTATTGATATTGCAAATAAATTCCGCCGTCGCTCAGCGCAAACTTAAACCCTTCAATCACGCGGTAAAGAAAGGCGTTCTGGTCGTTCATGCGAGTGAAATTTTTCAATGGCAATGAGGAGATGATGACGTCGTAGTAATTGGCTGTTGTAAGGAGCTCGGTAACGCAGGAATTGTGCAGTTTAACTTTCTTGCTTGGGTTTGATTTCATCAAGCGCTCAATCCAAGGATTGTATTCGCTCTTGATTTCGCAAACGTCGAGCGTGGAGTCAGTGGACATTCTGCGGATCAATTCTTTTGTAAATGGCCCCTTGCCACTACCAATCTCAAGGATGCGCAAAGGCTGACCAAAATCGATTTTGCCCACCATGTTGCTGACCAAGAAGCCCGAGCTGCCAACGATGAGGCCGTCTTCATTGATATTGCGTCTAATTTTCTTGTAAAAATTGATGGCCACGTAATACTCAGCATTGATCTAGATCGGACTAATAGATTAGCCAACCCACTGAAGGCGCTACACTAGCACAGAATGCAAGTGCGGGCATTGTGCATCGGTTATTTTGTTTTTTTTGTGGGATGTTTTTCTATATTATGCCGGTGAGCGGCAAAACTGCGGGCCCTGCGTGGGTCGATAGCCGGTCAGCCTACGCATTTACCTTATGAGCCTACTTTTTGTTGGAATAAAAACTATGCTGCTTTCTCTCGTGCTTGTGTATCTTGTGTTCTCTATCGCCATTGGGCTCTATGCCGCCAAAAAAGTGCATTCCGCTAGCGACTATATTACCGCGGGGCGCAGCCTGCCTATGCCGATGGTTATGGCGATGGTGTTTGCAACTTGGTTTGGTGCCGAGACAGTCCTTGGGATTTCGGCGACGTTTCTAGATGAAGGCTTTCGAGGTTTGATTTCCGACCCGCTAGGGGCTGCGCTTTGCTTAGTATTGTTCGGCTTGGTCTTTGCTCTGCCCCTGTATCGTTTAAAGCTCATGACCTTGGGCGATTTTTTCCATATTCGTTACAACAAGCGCACCGAGCTGGTGCTTTCGCTGTGCATCGTATTGTCCTATCTCGGTTGGGTATCTGCGCAGGTAACGGCCCTGGGCTTAGTGTTCAATGTGTTGTCCGAGGGGAGCATCTCTATGACGCAAGGGATGTTGATAGGAACGGCGGTAGTGTTGCTTTATACCTTGTTTGGCGGAATGTGGTCGGTGGCGGTTACTACTTGTGTGCAGATGGTTGTTATCGTGATTGGTCTATTTCTTGTGACGAGCACTGCCAGTGACATGGCAGGAGGGATGACCGAGGTGATCTCTCGCGCAGCGGCAGAGGGTAAGTTTGAGTGGTTGCCGGCCTTAGACTTGGTCGATATCTTGGGATGGATGGCGGCGTTGTTCACTCTGGCGCTAGGGTCAATTCCCCAACAGGATGTCTTTCAACGTGTAAATACCTCCAAGAATGAGACCGTTGCGGTTTGGGCGACAACGCTTGGTGGCATCGCTTATTTTCTGTTTGCGGCAGTCCCTCTTTACTTGGCCTACAGCGCAAGTCTGATCGACCCTAGTCAAACGGCCGAGTTGATGGCGCAGGACTCCCAGCTTGTGTTGCCGACTTTTGTGGCCACGCACATGCCGTTTTGGCTACAAGCCGTTTTCTTTGGTGCCTTGCTTTCAGTCATCATGAGCACGGCCTCAAGCACCCTTTTGGCTCCTTCAGTCACCTTTACCGAAAACGTCTTGAAGAATTTTGTGCCGAATATGGATGATGCACAGTTGCTCAAGTCGACTCGTATTACAGTATTCGTAATGACTCTGCTCGTGCTTGCGAACGCGACTATGTCTAGTGGTGATATTCATGCCATGGTAGAGAATGCCTATCGCATTACGCTCGCTGGGGTGTTTGTCCCGCTCACGGCGGGCTTATTCTGGCGTAAGGCGAGTAATTTAGGCGCAACGTTGTCGATGAGCCTTGGCTTAGGGGGATGGATTTTCATGGAGGTATTCTTCAGTGACGTGTCCTTCGAGCCGCAGTTGGTAGGCTTACTCCTCAGTTTTATCGGCATGGTTTCGGGGTCAGTGCTTGCTCCTAACCCTGATGCAGCTAATCGTCATGGTTTAGCAGCGCGGCATCTTTGATGCTCAGTTATCGGCATAGTTTTCATTCCGGCAATCATGCAGACCTACTTAAGCATCTTCTGCTTTTAGCGCTGCTACAAAAATTCGGCGAAAAAGATAAGCCGTTTACTTATATCGATTCCCATAGCGGTGCGGGCATCTACGATCTGCAAAGTACCAATGCTCGTATGAATATGGAGCACGAGTCGGGCATTTCTCGACTCTGGCGGCGTGACCTCGCTCATCCATTGCTGCAGCGCTATCTCGCGTGTGTTGAGTCGGTAAATCAAGATGAGCAGCTGCAATATTATCCTGGTTCTCCTGCAGTTGCGCAGTGGGCGTTGCGCGCCCAAGATCGTCTCCATTTGATTGACTTGCAAAGCGCTGAGATTGAAACACTGCGCGGTTTTCTCGGCCGTGATGGGCGAATCAGTATTCATCAGCGCGATGCCTTTGAAGGCTTGTTGGCGCTAAGCCCTCCAGAGCCGCGACGTGGCTTGGCGTTGATTGACCCTTCCTATGAAAATAAAGCAGATTATCAGCGTGTCGTAACTACTGTGCGCAAGCTTCAGCGGCGTTGGCCGGTGGGCGTGATCGCAATCTGGTATCCCCTGCTAGCGAAAGCGCGAGATCAAAGCGATTGGCTAAAAGCGAGCCTATTGCGTGAAGGGCTCGAAGGCATCAGCACGTATGAGCTCAGTGTCGCCGCGCAGGCTAATGAGTATGGGATGCATGGCTCCGGAATGCTCGTGATTAACACCCCTTGGCAAACTCAGGCGCAGCTACAAGGGGCATTCGATGAAGCCTTGCCACTGCTAGCCCCGGAGGCTGAATTCGTCATTGCGACACACGACTAGCCTAATATTGCGGTAGAGCTTGGCCTCACCTGTAATTCAGTGTTGGACTTGCCAAATATGCTGCGCTAATCTTGGCTTTGGGGGATGGCTTAAACCGCAAAGGAATATGCGGTGAGAATCGAAAATAATAAATAGAGATTCAGTCTGTGTGTTTTCTGACCCTGTTCAATTTTCTTTTCTCTCGTATGTGCGTCCAGCCGACACTTGAATTTTGTTTGCTATTAGATGACCTGCTTTAGGCAACTAGTGGTCGCAAGATGTCTTAGGAATGCGATGTAAATTTGCATTTCAATTTTTGCTCAGCGAGGAAATAACAATGAGAAAAGAGCATATCGAGTCGGGAGATTCCCGGCCGTCAACGCATAGCCGTTGGCGTACATTAGGTCGGACACTGGTAAAAGCGGTGCCGCTGGGGCTTTTAGTCGCAGTAAGCACGCCAAGCCTTGCCCAAGATACCGTGGAGTGGACCCACCTTGGTGGCGATGCTCACCATACTCGGTACACCCCTGCTAACAATATTACCCCCGACAATATCGGTGAGTTGAAAGAAGCTTGGGTATGGGATGGCGCGAGCTTTGATGCCCAAAGTGGTCGCTCAACCCCTAGCTATGTCGATGGTAAATTATTCACAGTAGCTGGGCCGCGTCGCCATGTTGTGGCGATGGACCCTGAGACTGGCGAAACCCTGTGGTCTTATCGCGAGCCCAACACTTTCCGTTGGGAATATTCGATGCGTAAAGACTATGGCAAGGGCGTCGCCTATGCAGAGGTTGATGGTCGTGGTGTCATCTACATCATTAGTCCTGCCTTTTTCCTAACGGCATTGGACGCCGATACCGGTGCGCCGCTAGAAGGCTTCGGTAAACCGGTGCCAGTCGATGGCTTTCCGCAAACGGGGGTCGTGGATTTATTGGCAGATCTAGGGCATGACTTCGACCCATATTACGGTATTCCAAAAGAAGTGGGTTATGTGACGTCATCGTCACCACCCATCGTGGTCAATGGCGTGGTCGTGGTCGGCAATTCTGCCGAGCAAGGTTACAACCAGTCGCGCATGGAGAATATCCCAGGTGACATTCTTGCCTATGATGCGAAGACAGGTGAGTTCAAGTGGAAATTCAATGTCATTCCGCGTCCTGGTGAGTTTGGGCACGACACTTGGGAAAATGATGCGTGGCAATACACCGGTGATGTCTCACCGTGGGCGCCATTATCAGCAGATCCAGAGTTAGGGCTTGTGTATATCCCAACTAATCCACCTACTGTGGACTACTACGGCGGCTTTAGTCCTGGTGACAACTTGTTTGGCACTAGTTTGATTGCGTTGGACGTAGAAACGGGTGAGCGTCGCTGGCACTTCCAGCTAGTTCACCACGATATTTGGAACTATGACGTTCCAACTGCGCCAGTTCTGTTAGATGTGATGCACAACGGGGAGAAAATCCCTGCGGTTGCGCAGGCGACTAAGCAAACGCTCTTGTTTGCCTTTAACCGTGAAACCGGTGAGCCGCTATGGCCAATCGAAGAGCGACCAGTGCCAGCTTCACTGGTGCCGGGCGAGCATGCGTCGCCAACCCAGCCATTCCCAACAAAACCTGCTCCTACCGATTTGAACGGCTTGACGGTTGATGACTTAATCGACTTTACGCCAGAGTTGCGTCAACAGGCGATTACGGCGTTGGCTGATTGGCAAATCGGACCGCTTTATATTCCACCTTTGCATCGTGACAACGACATAGGCAAGCGTGGCGTGTATTGGTGCCCAGGTGGTGGCGGTGGTTCTAATATCACTGGCCCCGCTGTTGCAGACCCAGAAGCAGGCATTATTTATCTGACATCGCAATCGGCCTGTAGCGCGGTGCAATTGCTGCCGGGCGATGAAGCTGACTTGCGTTATATGACCGATGAGGGAACGACGACTACGGGTGTCACGCCTGCGCAGTATGCCAACGGTCCTGGTGCAGGCGCTCCGCGTCACCCAACTGGCTTACCACTATGGAAACCACCTTATAGCCGTATTACAGCCATTGACTTGAACACCGGCGAGCACCTCTGGATGATTCCAGTGGGTGAGACGCCTGATCGCATCAAGAATAATCCAGCTTTGGCCGGTATTGATGTTGGCAATACAGGCACTGGTGCTATGGCTCCAATGCTTGTGACGCCTTCGATGCTATTGTATGCCGCTGACGCTAGCGATGGCTCTCCGCACCTGTATGCTGTGGATAAGGCGACAGGTGAGCAATTGGCGAAAGTGCCTGTGCCGACTTCAAGTCGTTACGGCATGATGAGCTATGTGCATCATGGTGAGCAGTACGTCGTATTGCAAACCGGTAGCAAGCTTACTGCCATGTCTCTGCACGGGCCTCGTGCCTCTGGTGCTGGCGGGCATTGATCGCTGTCATGCCCTGTAGTTAAGAGGGTACTACTCTAATGAAACCCGGTAGGCGAAAGCTTGCCGGGTTTTCTTTTGCGTGTGGACTTGAAAAAGGCTCTGCGTTATTCTCATTGGCCTCATTTCAGCATCAATCTATCACCACGGGTAGGCGCTGAAGAGTCCTAGAGGGCTAGGTCTTAGCCTTGATCAAGCTCTAGGGTGGCGAAATAAAAACTCTAATCGTCTGCTGGGTAGGTAAACTGCTCAACGAGGAAATAATAATGACAAGTATTTTAGTTGGGTCGGGTAAATCCCGACAGTCGGCGCGCAGTCGCTGGCGTTCTCTAAGTCGCACTTTGACTCGAGCGCTACCACTAGGTTTGCTAGTGAGTGCCGCAACTCCTGTCTTAGCTCAAGATACCGTAGAATGGACGCACCTCGGTGGTGATGCCCACCACACTCGTTACACCCCCGCCGCGAAAATTACGCCTGACAACTTCGGTGAGTTGAAAGAGGCATGGGTATGGAACGGCGCTAGCTTTGATGCGCAAAGCGGTCGTTCTACGCCGAGTTATGTTGACGGTAAACTCTTTACAGTTGCAGGCCCGCGCCGCCATGTAGTGGCGATGGACCCAGAGACTGGTGAAACAATTTGGTCTTACCGCGAACCGAATACTTTCCGCTGGGAATACTCCATGCGCAAAGACTACGGTAAGGGTGTGGCTTATGCAGAAGTCGATGGCAAAGGCGTTATCTATATAATTAGCCCAGCATTTTTCCTAACTGCCTTAGACGCCGATACTGGTGCTCCCTTAGAAGGCTTTGGGCAGCCAGTCCCTGTAGAGGGCTTCCCTCAGACGGGTGTGGTCGACATGCTCGAAGACCTCGGCCATCCCTATGATCCCTACTATGGTATCGACAAAGAAGTCGGCTACCTCACTTCTTCTTCGCCACCCATCGTGGTTAATGGTGTCGTCGTTGTTGGTAACTCTGCAGAGCAGGGTTATAACCAGTCGCGAATCGAAAACGTTCCTGGCGATATTCTTGCCTATGATGCCAAGACGGGGGATTTTAAATGGAAATTTAATGTCATTCCGCGTCCGGGCGAGTTCGGGCATGACACATGGGAAAACGATGCATGGCAGTACACTGGTGATGTATCACCGTGGGCGCCAATCTCTGCAGACCCTGAGTTGGGGCTTGTATACGTTGTAACAAACCCTCCGACTATCGATTATTACGGTGGCTTTAGTCCAGGTGACGGTTTGTTCGGCACCAGTATGATTGCGATTGATGTGGCCACTGGTGAGCGCAAATGGCACTTCCAGCTCGTGCATCATGATGTCTGGAACTACGATATTCCAACGGCTCCAGTCTTGTTGGACGTCATGCACAATGGGCAGAAGGTTCCTGCTGTTGCTCAGGCCACCAAGCAAACTCTGCTCTTCGCCTTTAACCGGGAAACGGGTGAGCCGCTGTGGCCTATCGAAGAGCGTCCAGTGCCGCAGTCACTTGTGCCTGGTGAGCAATTGTCTCCTACGCAGCCATTCCCAACAAAGCCTGAGGCTTATGATTTGAATGGTTTGAGCGAAGATGACTTGATTGATTTCACTCCTGAGCTGCGCCAGCAAGCGATCGATACATTGGCCGATTGGCAGATCGGACCTTTGTATCTGCCACCTTTGCATCGCGACAATGATATCGGCAAGCGCGGCGCATACTGGTGTCCGGGTGATGGCGGTGGCTCCAATATTACTGGCCCTGCGGCAGGTGACCCCGAAACAGGAATCATGTACGTCACATCAATCAGTGCCTGTAGTGTGAATATTCTGGTCCCAGGTGATGAGGCGGATTTACGGTATATGACCGACAGTGGCACAACCACAACTGGTCGTACAACGGCTCGCTACGCTAATGGCGTCGGCGGTGGTAGGCCTGTCTCTTATACACATCTCCGAGCCCACGAGACCTCTCTACATCTCGT
>CAJXSF010000028.1 GCA_913061515.1 uncultured Gammaproteobacteria bacterium
GAACCCATCCATGGGGACTTAGACGCGGCCGTCCGGGCCGCGACTATCCCTGAATACGGCAAGGTGCTCGGCTTACATCTCGTGTAGTGCCAGCGAATGGGCGTCTTGATTTGGCATCAATAACCGCCTGGATGGCGGTTGCTAAGCCTACATGGATGTATTCACGGCGTGTCTGCAGCACCTCTGCCGTAGCGCCGCTCGAGCTACGAAGTGGTTCTTTAAACCTGCAGTGTGGATTCTAGTGGGTGTGCTCTTTTTGCCGATGCGAACCGAACCCCTAGGCGCATTCTGGGACCGTCGTGAACCCATCCATGGGGACTTAGACGCGGCCGTCCGGGCCGCGACTATCCCTGAATGCGGCAAGGGGCTCGGCTTACATCTCGTGCAGTGCCAGCGAATGGGTTAGTTCTAAGGCTTATAGTGAATTATCGGCTGCTAATTCAAACGAGCCAGAGAATGAGTCATTCAAGGTGTACTGATATTGCCCAGCTTTCAAACCATAGATTGGTAGCGCAAAAGTGTATGTGAAAGGCACCATAGCTTGTGTGCAGACGGTCAAGCCTGGGTTTTTGTCGAGTTTGTAATAAGCCTTTATTGTAAATTGATTGTCTTTCAATTGATGGCTAATTTGATCAACCGCTCCGCAGCCGTTTCTAAATGTCCCCGACATTTTTAGAAAAATCTGCACAGGGAATGAGTCAGTTTTGATGAGTTCGACTTGTTCGATTACATCGATTGCAACGCCTTCGTAGGCTTCTACGAGGCGCCAGAGGTCATTGTCCGTAGCTTCAATGACGACATCTTGGAAAAAGCCTGGTTTGCCTTCGGCATCGACGGCTGGAATTGTGAGCCTTGACGATGCGTACTCTGGGTTTTCGCCGTGCGCAAAAGTCGCAGTACATAGTACAAATAAGGTAGTTTTGATCAATGTTATAGGTTTCATTCCATGACTCCGTAAAGTGTGATCGGAAGGAAATGCTATCAGTAATTTGGCGGAATTCAAGTGGAGCTTGTTGGTATTCTTTGACGATGCAATCCGATCTCCTTGCCGCATTCAGGGACCGTCGTAAACTCATCCTTGGGGACTTTTTTGCCGATGTGAGCCACGCTTGGGTGCATTCCGGGACCGTCGTGAACCCATCCATGGGGACTTAGACGCGGCCATCCGGGCCGCGACTATCCCTGAATGCGCCTAGGGGCTCGGCTCACATCTCGTGCAGTGCCATCGAACTGCAGCACTAGTGTTAGAGTGGGGATGCGGTAGAGGTGAGGCGGACTATCAACCGCCTGGATGGCGGTTGCTAAGCCTACATGGATGTATTCACGGCGTGTCCGCAGCACCTCTGCCGTAGCGCCGCTCGTGCTACAAAGTGATTAAACGAACTCACGCTACGAGCACAAAACCAAACCTACTGATACCGCACCAAATCCTCAGGCGTATCGATGTCTTTCAATATAGCTGAGTCATCAACCGCAAACCGAGTAACATGAGTTTGTTCCCGCTTCATCAATTCACGAGCCCCTGTATCGCCACTCGAATTTGCTAACTCCGTAAACCACTGCGATCCAAACCCTACCGGATTGCCTCGTTTGCCCTCGTACTCCGGCACTAAAATCGAGCTCTCTCGTAACTGGCTAAGTAAAGTGCGATAGGTTTGCGTCTCAATGAAGGGCATGTCGGCTAAACACACTAGGCAGCCGTCCCAATCTTCAATCTGTTTGATCCCGTAGGCTAACGTGTGGCCCATGCCCCGGTCTGAATCCGGGCAGAGTAGGGTAGTGAGGGTGTCGCCGCCATTATTGATAACTAGCGAGAGTAACTCTGGCCGCGTCACCACGATGACATTGTCGGTGGCAGCGCGAATGCGGGACAAAGTCTGTGCGATGACCGTCTCGCCATTATTTAGTGGGGCATTGAGTTTGATAGCGCCGAAACGGCGGCTGAAACCGGCTGCAAGCACAATCACGCCAACTTTTTGAGTTGGCGCTTGTTGTAGGCGCATTTGGGGATTGTGCTTGTCTGACGGCATAGGGTTGCCTTAGCTCATGGCTTGTGTGATCAATGCAAGACTCGGTCGCTGCTCAGATCGTCACTTTCCTCGTGCTGGGCGATTTCAATTATAAAGCTGCTCTCTTGTGCAATGTTTTGCTGTTGAGCTGCTTTATTGTCATTGTTGTTCGCTTCTTCTGCCTCTTGCGCTGGGGCGTCCAGTTGCGAATCAACACTCTGTTTTTGTTGCTTAGCGAGTCGCTGCAGTTCTTGCAACTCGCGTTCGTTGCTCAGCAGCGCACTATTTAATGCTTCTGCTGAACTCTCCTGCTCGTTTTGCGTCAACTGCAAATGCAGATGACGCTTTAAACGATTGACCACGCCGGTCATCACGTCGATGGTGTCGCTCAATTGTTCGAGCGACATCACGGTGCTGTTCTCCGAGTTTTTCTCGCGACTCATCGTTTCGCTCCTTCGGCGGTGTGGTTGTTACTCCCAGCTCAGGGCACCACCGGTTTGGTATTCGATCACCCGTGTCTCAAAGAAGTTTTTCTCTTTGCGCAAGTCCATGATCTCGGACATCCAAGGGAATGGGTTTTTAACCCCTTTAAACTGCTCTGGTAAACCAATCTGCACAAGACGACGGTTAGCAATGAACTGCAAATACTCTTCCATCATGACCGCGTTCATGCCCAAGACGCCGCGCGGCATCGTGTCACGAGCGTATTCGATTTCGAGTTGCGTGGCCTGCAAAATCATCTGCGTGGCCTCTTCTTTCATCTTGTCTGTCCATAGCCCTGGGTTTTCGAGTTTGATCTGGTTGATCATGTCGATACCAAAGTTAAGGTGCATTGACTCGTCGCGTAGAATGTATTGGAACTGCTCAGAAGTCCCTGTCATTTTATTGCGGCGGCCCATAGACAGGATTTGCGTAAAGCCACAGTAGAAGAAAATGCCTTCTAAACAGCAGTAGAATGCAATCAAGTTTTTCAACAATGCCTGATCAGTTTCACGAGTACCAGTGTTGAAGTTTGGATCGCTGAGCTCTTTCGTGTACTTCAGCCCCCAGGACGCTTTCTTAGCAACAGAGGGAACTTCGTGATACATATTGAAGATCTCACCCTCATCCATCGCCAAAGACTCAATACAGTATTGGTAGGCGTGGGTGTGAATAGCTTCCTCGAACGCCTGACGCAAAATGTATTGACGGCATTCTGGGTTAGTAATCAAGCGATACACGGCCAATACAAGGTTGTTTGCAACCAATGAGTCGGCGGTAGAAAAGAAGCCGAGATTGCGTTTTACAATTAAACGCTCGTCTTCTGTTAGCCCCGTCTTGCTTTTCCACAAGGCGATGTCAGCGTTCATGTTGACTTCTTGTGGCATCCAGTGATTGGAACAACCGTCCAAGTATTTCTGCCAAGCCCAATCGTATTTGAATGGTACGAGCTGGTTGAGATCTGCACGACAATTGATCATGCGCTTATCATCAACGGCTACGCGCTGTGCAGACTCTTCGAGCTCATTCAAGCCAATCTCTAGATCGAGATCGTCTAATGATTCAATAGCTTGTTGCACCGCGTCAGTAGCCGCAGCTTCGCTGACTGGCTTAGGGTCTGCAGGGCGTGGAGCCGCTACAGGCGCGGCAGGCTCCGGTACTCGGCTAGGCGTCGCTTGCTGTTCTGCCTGCGCACTGCGTGCTTGTGCCGCGGCTGCATCGGATGATTTGGTCTTGGTGGTTGATGATGTGGAGCTTGTTTCCTCTACATCAAACTCGTCCCATGACAACATAATAATTCCTCTTAATGTCTAATTTTTTTAATAGTGCGGTAGGCGAGGCCTGTCTTATTGACATTGTATCTACCCTCTATTCGGATACAAGGCTCCGCCTCTATGGTTTTAGTGCCTTTCAGGGGTCTAACTCCTCTAATTTTCTTATTTCCGTATACAAGAGGACTTAAACAACTAAATATCTGTGGAATTAGTATACATTTTTTGTGGAATGAAAGAAGGAAAAACTGAAGGATCTCTTCTGATTTGAGGCTGCTTTTTGAATTTAGGGTGAACAAGTCAGTTCGTCGTTTTCTTGAAGCTATGCAGACTAGAGGTTTCAGGGTGTTACTCAATCTGAACTTATGAGGAGGGGGACATGATCGCTAAACGATATCCAGTCATTTGTGTCTCCTAGACTTAACTTCCAAGAGTTAATCAAGTCATTCGACATAAACGCATAGTCGATATGGTATGGGCGATTAGTCTTGCGGTGCAAATAGAACGTGGGATTTGTCTCCTGTCCTTGTTTTTCGCCCGTTTGAGAGTGGTAGAGGCTAACAAGTCCAAGATGTTCCAGCTCTTTGACCACCCCTGAATGACTCCACCATCTGTCTTGTTTATCCCATTGTGCGTTACTGTTTAAATCCCCTAGGAGAATAGTCTTTTCGGCTGAGATGTCTTTTTGGTGAATCTGTATGTACTTCCAAAGTTGACCGATATAGCGGAATGCTTCGTCACGGCTGCCCTTTGTCCAAATTCCAAGTAATGTAAGTTCATCATTCAAAGAAAATGGTAAGAACAATTGTAAGTCTTCAGTTTTCCAAGTAGCTGAGGAATGGGCGGGATTGATTCCGGTTAGGTTGAAGGAGCCGGACCACGTAAGTTGCTTGACTCGGTTGCCGTTTTTGGGAAAAACCCCAATCCCTTTGTTCTTGCTAGTGCCTACCCATAAGTAGTTTTCGGCCCACTTTAGGTAATCAGGAGTCGAGCGAGATGGATCTTCACACTCTTGTATAACGTAAACGTCGCCATGCAGTCTGTCCAAAGCTTCAAGCTTTCTGCGGAGTCCGCCATTGCAGTTCCAACACACTATTTTCATTAAGTTCGTACCTGCTAGTCTCGAAAATGTTATTTGCGCTTCATGATACTAAGCCTTTCTTCCTTTTGAAGGCGTTAAAGGGCGGTCTAAGTCTTCCAGCGTAAGCCCCTTCATTACGGCGTTATTGGACCAGCGAACGAATTGCTCTAATAGCTGATTGTTTTCGGACTCCAAGCGGTTGAGTCGATCAGTAAGCTCCTGAATTCGTGCCTTTGCCTGGTTCATACCAACTGACCCGTGACCACCTTCGACGCTTCTAACTCGGCTCTTTGCGTTTTCCCAGGCTAACTTCACTCGGTCGTGTCGCAGCATCGCGGCTTTGGTGTACTTATGGCCGAGATCTAGTTCGAGCACAGACAGGTAAATGTCCCATGTCAGTTTGCCTGCCCATCCATCTAAAAGCTCTACTGCTGTGGCAATGTCAGCATCACTTAGTCGTTTTCCTGCGCCTTTGGCCATTAGTCCATCCCTATCATATTAAGTAACTCGTGATTACTGGTGCGCATTTCGGCAAGCAGAATCGATTGTGCCAAGCCCGTCTTACTTTGCGAAACGTCCGGTTTCGGCATGGTGATAATGGTGCCGTCTGTCACTTCAGGGTCGGTCAGTTTAGATAGCGCTAATTCCCATTTTTCCAATTTAGGTTTGTGTAGATCAAGCCATCGTTGAGCCCCGAAGCGCCCATCTGCCAATGCAGTTAGGGCTTGCTCTACACCACTCCGGAATAGTTGTATTTGTTCATTGGCTTCTGCAATCTGCGTGGCGTCGCCTTTGATGAAGACATGCTCGCCACAATTGATGCAGTCTTTGTCTTTAGGGCAGGGCGTAAGCGCATAGTCGTGCCGGCAAATGCCGTAACGTGTTTTGTGTGTTGCGCCTAATTCGTAACCGATAGCATCTTTCCGACTGATCGAGTGAGCATGTTCAGTCGCCTCGATTTTGTCCTGCAGCGGGCCGGTGATATTCAGATCTGGGATGCCTGACTCGATCTTTAAATATGCCTCGATGAACGCCTCTTGCGGCAAGTGGTTGTACCACGCGTTCTGTCCTACGTGCTTGCGTCCTGACCAGAAGGCGATGAGTTCTTGAGACAAATATTTCGACTGCGCTAGGGTGTTGAGAAGGTGTCTAAATTGATGCGAGGATATTTTCCATGGGCGCCCGTCGTCATCAACTTTGCCATTTCGCGAAAATATCGTTACACCGCCCGGGTTTGAGCCGAACTGATGGTTGATCTGGTTGGTGGTAATAATTTGCGGTATGTACTCTAGCGTTTCCCCGTCAGGCCGTAAGATGTTCATTGGTAGACACCACAAGGTGTCTTGATAATGTAAATTGCAGCTAGCGTCTGCTACCGGGAAGGTGTCTGGCAGCTTGTTAAGGACGAATCTTTCTAGCTCCTCGTATAAGTACGTTTTAACATGTTTAACCCTAGATAGACCTTCCTCAGTCGGAGCTATTCGGTCCAATAAATCTGCGCCAGATATCGTACTTACGGGGTCGGTGAAACCAAACGCCTTTGTCTTATGGCAGGGTTTGGGAACAGTGTGCCGACCCATGATTTGAGCTGCTTCCCACAATGTAATTGCGTTGAAATTGCGCAGATATTCTAAGCCTGGAGGCAGGTACAGTTTGTCTGGGTTATCAGCATACCAGTGGGCCGCTGTTCTGGCCTTTTGACCACGCTGAATTAGGTAGTCTATTGCGTTGTTAGCCACTTCGGCAGCATCCGGTGTAATCGCCCAGTTAGTCTTCGCTTGCCCACCTTTCAGTGGTTTCCAACGAACGCCTAATGACTCTTTACCATTGCGGCTCATTGATGTTTTGCAGTCAGTCGGAAGGGTTAGGATTTCACCAGCACGCTCAGGAGCAATCATTGCGAGAGCCGCGAATGCTGTTGGGACTTTATCTGCATCGTCGCTCGCCTGATGGTGAATTTCACCGAGAGCCAATACAGCCCTTACGTCAGGAAGACGCTCTCCGACACGGTTATCAACTTCCTTGTTCACGCGATCGTTTCTAGGCGGCTGTAAGTAGGCAAAGGGCTGCTTCCAGGGTAAGCGCCACTCGGTTAAACCTGCCTCCTTGATGCGGCCAGCAAGCGCTTCCAGCGTGCGCCCGTAGTTCCATGCCGAATTGGGAGGGTACCTCTCTCCAATTAGTTGGGCTGCTAGATCAACAACTCCGCCATCAACCTTGGTGACACAAGCGGTTCCTCTCAATGTCGAAGTTGCAGCCGCTAATGCTTGAGTCGCCTTTAGGATACGACCCAATTCGGACAGTTGTTTTTCGCGACAAACCTCCGCGATGTAGGCTTTTGCGAACTCCTTAAATGGGCTGGCCATTATTTCGTTAGGGTTTAGTATTCGAGAGCTATTCCCCTTACTTGCTTCCCAACTACGAAAATGGAGGCGATTGCCAGACTTGGAGCGAACTCGTTTTTGAGTAATGGCTGTGGTGTCCCATATATCCTCATCCCAAGGTCCAATTCCCTTGGGTAGATGAATAAGTTGGAAGTCGATATACGATGCTAGGTTGTGCTTGCACTCGAGCTCTGCACGAGGGGCAAAGCGAACGATACTAGACATTAGCTGCCACCTTATCGCGTTCGTCGATGATGCCCTTAATGGCACTCATAGCGTTGAGGTTAATAAGCTTGATCCGTTCTTCAACTTCATGATTGGCGTCTTCAGTAAGGCTAGCGAGTAGCTCTTCCCATGGGGCTTCCCTGTACGGTTCAAATCGCGAACAGGAAAGGCAGGCAACGGGCGCGTTCAAGTAGCAACGAGCTCGAGTGCCGCATGCCCCTATGGTTTCGCCTTTGGTCAAGTGAAGGAAATCCATAATTTCAGCTTCGCCTTCATCTTTGCGCGTGGCTTCGCTCAAATCATTGATTAGACGCCCTTGGAACGCACGGGCGAAGTAGCCCATTTCCTTGCCAAGAGCCGATTCAATTGGGTTCAGGAGTTCGGGCATAGAAGCCCTGTAAAATTGGATACAGCTGGTGGATCGGTGGGTCAATAGTCGCGCTACTTCCCAGTCAGAAGCGCCGTGGGCCAACGCCCTAGTCGCCAATGTGTAGCGGAAGCGGTACGTCGAAATGGGGATTTTCGTGCCTAATCGATCGGACCATGAGTCAAGTCGTTCACCTACCGCTTTAACCCTCTGTGCGATTGCTGGGGAGGTCTCGAAGAATAATGGGTTTTGGGGGCTTTCGGTAGATGATTCTAGGTATGTAATAAGAGCCTCTGCCAGTACCGAGGGCGCTCGTCTAAGCCAGAACTCGCCTTTGTTTCCGCCTTCACCTTTGGCTAGAGGTACGCGCAACATCACTTCTTTACCTTCAGGTCCGTCGTGAATAGACACGTCTGAGCGGAGCATTCGGGCTATTTGGATTGGCCGAAGTCCTGTTCCTATGCACATCCATACAAGTGTAAAGTCTTGCATGCTGATTTCGCCGTTCGCATAACTTAGGTTTAGCGCGCCATGAAGGTTGTGAAGTTCTTGATCTGTCAGTGCGCCACTTTCAGGGCAGTTAGTCATAAGGCCAAAATAGCAGCCTTGGTCTTTCTCTTCCCATCTTCGGCCGCTACTCAGAAAGCTCACCATATTCTCGTCAAAGAGATCTGGCTCTATATCTCGCAAACGCTGCAGGACTGGACGAATAAACCCCTGATAACTCTTAGGGACACCTGATTCAATGAAGTCGGCGATACTAGTGAGTTGGACTGGTACATTCGATAGTAGCGTTGAGTGAGTATGCGCAGCGCGGGCGGCCGTGGCACATAATATGGCGTACTGCTCACTATGGGTGCAGAGGAGGTCGGTTAGTACCTCGAATAACGCGTATTTTAACGGTGGGAGAACAGTTGAAAGCCACTGCAGTCTAATTTTCTCAACACGGACATTGGGGATATCTAGGGGTAGGTCCTCTCCTAAAATAGCTATGTACTCTTTCCCAGAAAGAGTGAGGATTTTGCGGCTGACCCCCTCATTGTCTTGATCATGAGCTCTGTTTATCATCAGTCTTAACCTCCGGCGCTGCTAGTGTGTTTGTTAGATCCTCTGCAATGGAGTCAGCTTTACGTTGAATGTGCCGTTTCGCGTAACGAGCGCCCATTTGAGAGCGATCTGACCAACCCATTAGTCGATTCCTGATCTGTAGCTCTTCGCTCTCAGAAGGGCGCTGCTGCGTCGGTAGAGCATCTATCCTGGCGCTATAGCGCTCGTTCCAAGAGCGGCGCAAGGTGTGTGGCGTGAGATTTTGTGGAACGTCAGCTATGCCTTCGCGTATACGACTGAACACTAGATTCACGGTTCCGTTTTGTAAGGGGCTGCCATTTTCACCGATGAATAGGCGACCATGGGCGGTAGCCTTGGCCTGAAGTTTCGACCAATGGTTCATAATGAAGTTATGGAAAGCCTGAGCTGTCTTGTCAGAGATTGGTACGGTACGGGGCAGGGTCTTTGATTCTCTGATTCGAATGCGATGCGTTGAGTAATCGACGTCATCTACTTTCAGCTTAACCATCTCTTCTCGGCGCATGCCGGTTTCGGCCAGTATCGACCAAATAAGATGATTCCGAGCACGCAGGAAATCGCTACCAAATGGGTTGTTTTGGGGGGAGGTGTTCAGTGGGTTTAGTGTGTCACCAATGTGACGGATGATATCGTCGTCAATGCCCACAAGTGACTCATCGCCAGTACCAGTAGAGACACGTGGTGTAAGTCTTCTTAGGCGCTTAATAGCGACGTTCGCCTTTCTTTCTAGGTTTTGCTGCTCTGCCCGATTACTTGTAACACTGATGCTTCGATCGCGTAGGTATTCTAGGTACTTGGCAACCCAGCGGATACGGTTGGCAGCCTCGAGTTTGCCGGCGTAACGCTTTGAGTTGTTCTTATTGATGTTGGATTTTCGAACGCTTTCTAGGCGGATCACTTTTCGCTTCGAAATCGCCGCATTGGTAAGGGCTTCTTCATCTTGCGCTGGTCGTGTGAGTTGCAGAAACATCGCAAGGGCTTCGGCATCATGAATACTAAGAGTTGTGCCGCTTGCTAAATCATTGCTGCTGGGTAGTTCTTTGGATTCTCTCCACAATTCAAACATGCCTAATGCTCGAAGAGCGGCGGAAAGTGTTTTGGGGGATTTGCTACGAAACTCCATCGTGGCGAAGACATTCGGCCAAAAGAGAGGGTGATTGTTTTCATCAACCAAGACGCTCAGTTCATTGCCAGAGCCATCTATGAAGGTACGTATTTTAAAGTGCACTTGTTTACGTTCCTAAGCAATAAATTACAAGCAATACTATACCGTATACGATGTATACGGCAAGTATTGTTGTAAGGCATTAGAAACATTAGGTTCTTTTCATATAAGTATACGAAAGAACTTAACTAGCTATCATTGACAGGCTTCACAATCCGGATCGTCGATCGAGCAGGCTTGCGGCACTTCGGCGGCGCCTTCGTTAGCCATCTTGCTCGACACTTTATTTAGACTATTGTTATCGACAGTCGATTTCTCAGTCGACGTCGCGGCTAAGGCACGCAAATAGTAGGTCGTTTTAAGCCCGCGTAACCAAGCCATACGGTAGGTGACGTCGAGTTTCTTACCGTTTGCGCCAGCGATATACAGGTTCAAAGATTGTGCCTGATCGATCCACTTTTGACGACGGCTTGCTGCGTCCACCAACCAGCGTGGTTCGATCTCAAATGCTGTGGCATAGAGCTCTTTGATATGCGCTGGGATGCGGTCGATATTAGCGACACTGCCTTCATAATATTTCAGATCATTGGCCATCACGCTGTCCCATAGATCCAAGGCTTTCAGATCACGAATCAGGTAAGGGTTGACCACTGTGAACTCACCAGAGAGGTTCGATTTCACATATAAGTTTTGATAGGTCGGCTCGATCGACTGCGACACACCACTAATGTTGGCGATCGTCGCTGTCGGTGCAATCGCAAGTACGTTGGAGTTGCGCATGCCAACTTGCTTGATGCGATCACGCAAGGCCTGCCAATCCATTGTCTCGTTCAAGTTCACGTCGAGGAACTCTTCGCCGCGCTCTTGTGCGAGCTTTTTCAATGAGTCGATTGGCAAAATGCCCTGATCCCAAAGTGATCCTTCGTAGCTCTTATAAGTGCCACGCTCTTCTGCCAAATAAGTCGATGCTTGGATGGCGTAGTAGCTGATCGCTTCCATAGAGGCATCTGCAAACTCAACGGCTTTGTCAGACGCATAAGGAATCTTCAACGAGTACAGTGCGTCCTGGAACCCCATGATGCCCATGCCAATAGGACGGTGCTTCAAGTTAGAGTTCTTCGCCTGATCAACTGAGTAATAGTTAATGTCGATCACGTTGTCGAGCATACGCACTGCCGTTTTGATTGTGCGTTGTAACTTTTCGATGTCTAAGCCGTTTTCGTTAACATGGTTAACCATATTCACGGAGCCTAGGTTACAAACTGCTACTTCATCTTGACTAGTGTTCAGGGTGATCTCTGTACACAGGTTAGACGAGTGGATCGCGCCAACGTGTTGCTGTGGAGAGCGCACATTGCATGAATCTTTAAACGTGATCCATGGGTGGCCAGTTTCGAACAACATGGAGAGCATTTTGCGCCACAAGTCTTTCGCTTTTAGAGTCTTATAGACTTCAATCTCACCCGCCATGGCTTTGCGTTCGTACTCGCAATAAGCCTCTTCGAATGCGCGACCGTGTAGGTCATGCAGGTCAGGCACATTGTTTGGGGAGAACAGAGTCCAGTCACCGTCTTGGAAGACACGCTTCATGAATAGATCTGGAATCCAGTTAGCTGTGTTCATGTCGTGGGTGCGGCGACGGTCATCACCGGTGTTCTTACGCAGTTCGATGAACTCTTCGATGTCCAAGTGCCAGGTTTCAAGGTAGGCACAAACAGCGCCCTTGCGCTTGCCGCCTTGGTTCACAGCGACAGCGGTGTCGTTTACAACCTTCAAGAAAGGCACTACGCCCTGGGATTTGCCGTTGGTGCCGGTAATGTGCGCGCCAAGGGCTCGAACAGGCGTCCAATCGTTGCCTAGACCGCCGGCCCACTTAGAGAGCATGGCGTTGTCACGAATTGCGCTGTAGATGCCAAATAGGTCATCTGGAACTGTCGTCAAGAAACAAGACGACAGCTGTGGGCGCAAGGTGCCTGAGTTAAATAGCTGTGGCGTCGATGTCATGTAGTCGAAGCTAGAGATCAAGTTGTAAAACTCGATCGCGCGCTCTTCACGGTTCTCTTCATTGGAGGCCAAGCCCATGGCGACGCGCATAAAGAAAACTTGTGGCAATTCAAAACGAATATCTTCGCTGTGAATGAAGTAACGGTCATACAGCGTTTGCAAACCAAGGTAAGTGAACTGATTGTCGCGATCGGCCTGTAATGCCTGACCTAGCACTTCTAGATCGTACTCAAGCAAGTGCGGAGACAATAAGCCAAGCTCAACGCCTTTCTCAATGTAGGGGCGCAGCGTCATGGAGTAGCGGTAATGCATTTCGCTATGGGTAGCGCTGTCGGCTAAACCAAGAAAGCCCAACGCTTCAGAGCGTAGCGTGTCGAGCAATAGTCGTGCAGTAACATAGGAGTAATTAGGGTCTTTCTCTACCATGGTGCGTGCAGTCATCACGGAGGAGGTGCGCACATCGGCAATACGGACACCTGGGTAGAGGTTCTTAATTGTTTCTTCGTAGATGGCATCTGCTGAGACTGATTCTAGTCCTTCGCAGGCTTCATCAATAACAGTGCGCAGACGTGCTGTGTCCAGGGGGCCCTGCGTGCCATCAGCGTAGGTCACCAATATCGAAGGGGTGTCGTCAGGCACTGACGCGCGTTGCTGATCTCGCAGTTTGGCGCGCTCAGCGCGATATAACACATAGCTACGTGCGACTTTGTGTTCGCCGGTACGCATCAGTGCTAGTTCCACTTGGTCTTGAATGTCTTCAATGTGGATCGTGCCACCAGAAGGCATTCGACGACGGAAGATGGTCGTGATCTGCTTGCCTAGCTTTGTCACCGTGTCGTGTACTCGCGAGGAAGCAGCGGCAGTGCCACCTTCTACGGCGAGATAAGCCTTGGTGATAGCAACTACCACTTTTGACTCGTCATAACCTACGACAGCGCCATTACGTTTAATGACGCGGATATGGCCTGGTGAGGTGGTAGAGCTGGCAGAAGACTGCTGCTTTTTGTCAGTCTGCGCAGAAGCGGAAGCGCTAGCGGGACTCTGGGGTTCGGTCTGCATGTGGATCTCCATGATGTTTTTATGTCTATTCGGTTCCGGGACTTGCTGGGATGACGGATACCGAAGACTGCATGACTTTGTTGTCGACTGTGCCGTGTGCTTGCGTGCTGCGTAGTTCCTTAAAATATAAGAAAAAAACGCTTGTATCGCCTTTGTTTATCCAGAATGCGGAATTGATTCAAATACTATATATAGGGTGTTTCTGAATCAAGGGCACAAGATAGAGCGCAAAAGGACTTATTGCAAGCCCTTTTTGTGTGAACTTGTTGTGGATAAAGTGTGTATAGTTTCTGATAGGTAGTACTGCTGTAAATTAGTGCGTTTGTGCTCTGTATTGGGTGCGTGATTGTGTTTGTTTTTGAAGGCAGACGGTGGCTTTTTTGACGATGCGAGCCACGCTTAGGCGCATTCCGGGACCGTCGTGAACCCATCCCTGGGGACTTAGACGCGGCCATCCGGGCCGCGACTATCCCTGAATGCGCCCAAGCTCGGCTCACATCTCTAATGTGCCAGCGAATGGTCTCTAGATGAGGCGTTTATTAAGAGCGGGGATGCGGTGGAGGTGAGGCGGACTATCAACCGCCTGGATGGCGGTTGCTAAGCCTACATGGATGTATTCACGGCGTGTCCGCAGCGCCTCTACCGCAGCACCGCTCGTGCTACGAAGTGTTTACACAAACTCGCACTACGAAGTGACAAGTTTAAAGTTCGTCGATCTCTATGTCGCCACTGACGGTTGAGAGATTAACGGAGCCTTGGCTATCTTTAGTGCTGAAGTTAAGGTGTTTGCTTGGGCCATAACGATCTCTTGTTGGCTGATCATTGCTAAGCCCATTTTCGATATTGCCACCGGCATGGGCATCGATGCTGAAGTGAGCGCTGATCTCGGGCTCGACCTCGATACTGATATCGCCACTAACAGTGCTACCCTCAATGCGTGGGCGCAGTGATTGAGTGAGGCGAATTTCGATATCGCCATTGACTGTGCTCAATTCGATGACTTGTGAGCCAATCAGCTCAATCTCGGCGTCACCATTGACTGTGTTGACGCTCACCTCTTCAGCGTTTGAGGCCGCAACAATCTCACCATTGACCGTGTTATAGCTGATACGGCCAGAGGACTCCTCATCGAATATCTCCCCATTGACACTAGATAGCTCTATACGTCCATTGCTGTGACGGTTTTCAATCGTGCCATTCACGGTGGATAGCTCGACGATGTTGCTTAAATTATTGGCATCTATATCCCCGTTAACGGTGCTGATATTCGTGCTGCCGTGTACCTCTTCGATGACGATAGCAATATTGACGCCTTCGAACTCGAGCTCTGCGCCCATGGGCACTTCGATTTCCAAATTAGACTGGTCGGCATCACGATGATCTCTCCAGTTAAAGAACCCGCGCTGAGGGATTTCAACCTCAAAGCGCGTAAAGCCGTTGTTGGAGTCCAGCGTATAGCCATCAGCGCTCTCGGCTAATGTGCCACGAACACGGAATAGATTGTCATCAGAGCCACGGATGGTGACTTCGCCGCTGAGCACTTCAATCGATATCCGCTCGTTGCTGCTCACACTACGACTTTCATCTATTGCTTCTTGTGCAAACACACTGAGCGGTAAAAATAGAAGTAGGGTGAAACTCTTGATGATGGTGGTGTGCATAAACTGTGCTCCAAAAGAATCGTGTTAATAAAGGGATGCGATCTGAGGAGGGCGCTGTGATACCTCTCCTATATAACGCAACTGTTGTTGATAGAGTTGGTTGAGTTGTGCGAGTAGTTGTTGTTGCTCTGGGTAGTATTGCAGTGCTGTTTCTACCTGTTCAATCGCATCGTCCCAGATCGCCAACTGACGGTTGATGCTAGGGCTGTTCGCGTTCAGCTGTGCTAACTGTGCAGCCTTTTCTTGTTCGTAAATCAGCGCTAGATTCGTGGCGCTGGAGTAGTCTGGCGCTGCACTCAACTGAGGCGTAGTGTCGGTATTGAGGGATAGCCAGAAGCTCAGCGTCACTGCAGTTAACACAGCAACGGCTCCCCACAGTGGTGCACGTACAAGTTTGTTTTGCGCGGGCAATTGCTGCGCTAGTTCCGGCCAGAGGTCTCGCTCTGGCGCTAACTCGCGGGGCAACGCCTGCAACGCGCGAGTTAGTTTTTGCTCTGCGGAGCTGTTTGAATCAGTTCGATCGTTATTGCTCATCTAACACCTCCTGTAAAATCTGTCTGGCACGATGAAAGTGGGCTTTCGAGGATCCTTCGGCAATTTTCAACAATTGTGCAATTTCTTTGTGGGTATATCCCTCTATGGCGAACAATACAAAGACTGCCCGCGCTTGTCGTGGTAATTGCGCAATGGCTTGCTCTAGGTCAGAAGAGATCACGCTGTCCGTTGGTGCAACCTGTTCGTCGGTTTCAACATCATCGACTAGCCTTAGTATCTTATCTTTGCGCCAAGCATCGATCGCGGTTCGTGTGGCGATGCTGTGCAGCCAAGTCGAAAAATTACTGTCGCCACGAAACTTAGGCAATTGCTGCCAGACCTTAATAAAGGTTTCTTGGCAGGCGTCCTCAGCTTTTTGGGTGTCCGCCAATAAACGAAAGCACACAGCATAAGCACGTTTCACGAATAGGGTGTGTAGACGTTGAAATGCCGTAAGATCACCGCCTTGTGAGGCAAGAATCAATGCTGGTAAGTCCTCTGACATGGGTTCCCTATCGCAACTGAATGTCTATAAGACGTCGTGATATAGAAAAGGGTTTAGTTAATAAGCGGATACGGGGCGATTTTTCTTTGCGGCGCGAGCAGCAAAAGGCGCTCAAGACAAATTGCTAAGGTTCTGCGCAGCCAAGTCAGCTTCAAGACGCGAAAGATGAGGTATGAGATCGCCAATGGCCACTGGCGCACAAAATAGAAATCCCTGTTGTAATGAGCAATGATTCTGGCGCAAAAATTCACGCTGTTCCGGGCTCTCAACCCCTTCGGCTGCTACCGTCATGTGCATATGCTTGGCTAGAGCAATCACTGATGAAGTAATGCCATCCTCGTCGACCGAGGCCGTCAACTGTTTGATGAAACGGTGATCAACCTTCAATGTGTCTACAGGAAGACGAGCCAGATTGGTCAATGAAGAGAAGCCCGTGCCAAAGTCATCAATGGCAATACTGACGCCAAGCCGTTTTAACTGCTGCATAGTATCGATCGCCTTATCGATATCGTTCATCAACATGCTTTCAGTGATTTCGATCTGTAAACCATTGGGGTCAAAATTAGTTTCTTCAAAAACCTTATTGATCATTTTGATCAGGTTTTTATCCCGAAACTGCCTCTCAGTCAGATTGACCGACACCTTCTGATTTGTGAATCCGGCAGCGTGTAGAACATTCATTTGTTCGCAAGTTTTACGAAGAATGATCTCACCGAGTTCAATGATCAAACCTGTTTCTTCGGCCAACGGTATAAATCGTCCAGGAAGTAAATCGCCCTCTGGGTGTTGCCACCGCACTAAGGCTTCGAAACCACTAATTCGTTGCGCGTTGATATCGACTTGGGGCTGAAAGTACACCGCGAAACTCTGCTCTACAAGCGCCGCACGTAGAGCATTTTCTAGCCCGTTACGTGCCTCGTTCTCCAAGTTCATATCGTCGGTAAAGAACTGTGAGTTGTTCTTGCCAAGGTCTTTAGCGCGGTACATCGCTAAGTCGGCATTGCGCATCAATATATTGGCGTCCATTGAATCGACTGGTGCGACAGTAATGCCAATGCTGCAGCTAATGAATACTTCTTGCCCTGCAATCTCTGTTGGCTTTTGTATTTCTTGAATGATCTTGCTGGCGACGGTGCTAGCGGCTTTGTTAGATTTTAGATTTGACAGGATGATGGTGAATTCGTCACCGCCCAAACGGGCAACGATGTCTTCTTCTCGGACACATTGTTTCAGACGCTGGGCAACGATAATGAGCAACTCATCTCCCGCATCATGCCCTAGTGTGTCATTAATTGTTTTAAAGCCGTCTAGGTCTAAAAATAATAAGGCCATTTGCTTTTTACTACGACGTATTTGCTTTAAACAATGGTCAAGTCGGTCTTTGAATAGTCTTCTATTTTCTAAGCCAGTGAGTGGGTCATAGAAAGCGAGTTGTTCCATCTGCGCATGAATTTCGCGCTGCTGGCTAGTGTCTTCGACGCTGACAACAATATGGGTTAACGTACCGCTTTCATCGATGACGGGAGAAGCCGAGATTGCCTGCCAGTAACTCTCACCATTTTTTCGTGTGCCACGCATCGACACGGTCCAGCTTTTTCCGACGGAAATGCATTCACGCATTCCCCGTTGTTCGTTGTCTAACGCGTCGCTAAACTCAAGAAGGCGCGCCGTTTCACCTAGCAACTCTTCTTTACTATAGCCAGTAATCTGACAGTAGCGCGGGTTAACATATTTTATGACACTGTTTTTATCAGTAATCATCACGGCGCCATGGCTTTGTTCAACAGCGCTTGAAAGAATGCGCATCGACTGCTCGGCGTCTCGCTGTTCAGTGACATCGCGCATATTGGCAACGATGCCATTGACCCCAGAGATGTGACGCATATCGATGAGTTCAATTTCCATCGTACGCCATTGCTGGTCGTGGCGTTGGCAGCGTAGTGAATCCAGATGTACAGCATCGCTAGTTTGCATCGATGCTTTTATCGCTTCGTGTAATTTGGCAATGTCGTCTGGATGAATGTAGTTTTCGGGCCTAACTTGATGAGCGCTTGTGGAATCAACGAAGAGTTTTAGTGCTGGGCTTGTGTAGCGATGGGTGCCATCGGGATTGAAAATAAGCGTGATGTGGTGAGCGTTTTCTGTCATTGCGCGAAAGCGAGTTTCGTCTAAGGCGCGCGATTGTCTGTAGAGCATATAACTGCTCAACACGACTGTGAGCAACATTAGGGCGTTGCGGAAGGTGTCGGCAAGTTGTTGGAGGTTTTGGTTTTGTTCGGTTACGCCACGGAAGGAAAACCAAGTGGTGATCATCACGGCACAGAAGGCGGCAATTAATACCAAAGCGGAAAGAACAAGATTGGCTTTTCTGTCGGTTCTTAAACGCTTTGGCATCTTCATTGCGGTTCCTAATCATTCAGCCTAGTGTTTGAACAACAAACGCTAGTATTACTTTTTGCATAAAAATTCCAGCAATGCTTTCTTTGTATGGAGTCGATTCTCTGCTTCATCCCAAACAACTGAGTTGGGAGAATCCATCACTTCCGCCGAAACTTCTTCGCCGCGGTGCGCTGGTAGGCAGTGCAGGAACAACGCATCGGGCTTGGCCAAGGCCATCATCTCAGTGTCGACTTGATAGTCGGCGAAGACTTTTAAACGTTTTTGTCGCTCTTCTTCTTGGCCCATGGAGGCCCACACATCGGTGGTCACCAAATCAGCATCGCGAACAGCTTCATGCGGGTCACGTATGATGCGGACATAATCCTTGCGCGCCTCTAATAGCGCTGGGTCAGGATCAAAGCCTTCAGGGCAGGCAATAGTGAGCTGGAATTCAAATTGCTGGGCAGCATTCATATAAGATTGACACATATTATGCCCATCGCCGACCCAAGTTACCGACTTGCCTTTGATATCGCCGCGGTGTTCAAAATACGTTTGCATGTCTGCCAATAACTGACAAGGGTGATAATCATCGCTAAGGGCATTAATGACAGGAACGCTAGAGTACTCGGCAAAGCGTTCTAGTTTGCTGTGCTCGAAGGTCCGGATAGTCACAAAGTCGACCATTCTAGAAAGCACGCGTGCGGTGTCTTCTAGGGGTTCTCCGCGACCAAGCTGCGTGTCTGAGCTTGCAAGAAATACGCTATTCCCCCCTAGCTGCGTCATGGCTACTTCGAATGCGACACGCGTCCTTGTGGATGATTTTTCGAAAATCATCCCCAGCGTTTTGTGTTGCAAAGAGTCCGTATGCAGCATTGGGCTATTTTTGAGAGCGATCGCGCGCTGAATAATGGTATGCAGCTCGTCTTTCTCGAGGTCCATCAGTGTCAAAAAATGTCGAGTAGTCATTGAATTAACTTCTTGTGTCCTTGTCTTGTAATCGAAATACTTGCGACTTAAATCCAAATAGTTACTGTCAGGATAACCCTGTCAATAATCTCTAAAGCTGCGCGGAGAATAACGAGAATACGCGAATTTGCATGCGGCCGATTAAAGTGACCTAAGTAGCGTACTGCTAATCTTGGTGCATAAGCCTTATCAAGCCGGGCAATAGACTGATTTAAACGCTCAAAATTCAGCAAGGGACTATCTTATATTACTTTGTGAGCTAGTGGCAATCAGCGTCCAATTAGGGCTAATCTTCTGGTAAAAATCCCTCTTGCTTTCGTGTAGAATGCCCCCACTTAGCTTTGTAAGCGCACCGATTTCTATTTTTATACAACCCAAGCTGGAAAACTTATGAGCATTGAGACGACTATTAAAGAACAAATCAGTTCCAACCCTATTCTCCTATATATGAAGGGCAGCCCAGACCAACCACAGTGTGGTTTCTCTGCACAGACTGTGAAGTGTTTGATGTCTTGCGGTAAGCGTTTTGCGTTTGTCGATGTTTTGTCAAACCCAGAGATTCGCGCGACCTTGCCAACGATTGCCAATTGGCCGACATTCCCACAGCTTTACATCTCTGGCGAGCTAGTAGGGGGATGCGACATTATTACTGACCTTTTCGAAAGCGGCGAGTTGCAGAAAATGGTCGATACGGTAGACGTGGGCGAATAACAGCGCCTCCAAAGCACAAAAGGCCACTATAGGTTCGCTATAGGGGCCTTTTTTATGCCTGTAAAACTCTTTATTTCAGAGGCCAACCGCCTAGTTTTTGCCATTTGTTTACAATCCCACAAAATAGCTCGGCCGTTTTATAGGCATCGTATTTCGCCGAATGTGCCTCAGAGGCGCTGAACTCGATGTTTGCAGCTTCACAAGCCCTCGCTAATACCGTTTGCCCATAGGCCAGGCCGCTCAGGGTTGCCGTGTCAAAGCTGGAAAACGGATGGAACGGGTTGCGCTTAATATTGTGGCGATCCGATGCAGCATTTATAAAGCCATGATCGAAATGGGCATTGTGGGCAACCAAAATGGCGCGTTTACAATGATTGGCTTTAATCGCTGTGCGAATCATGCGGTACATATCGTCGAAGACTTCTTTCTCACCCTTGGCGATACGTAAGGGGTGATAGGGGTCAATACCCGTAAACTTTAGGGCAGCTTCTTCGATATTGGCCCCTTGAAAGGGCACAACGCGCTGGAAAAATGTCTGTTCAATCCCAAGAATGCCTTTCTCATCGAAACCTAAGATTACTGCTGAGATCTCTAAAATCGCATCGGTTTTCGCATTGAAGCCTCCGCACTCTATATCCACTACGACAGGCAAATAGCCGCGGAATCTTGCGGCCATCAATGTATCTAGTGTTTCCTCCTCCGTGTCAAAACTCATGCGCTAATCTCCGCGACGCGCCACTGAAGTTGTTCGCCGGCGCGCAGTGGCACTACTCGCTCGGGGCCAAAGGCGTAGTCGGCTGGAACTGTCCAAGGGGATTTTTCTAAGTGAATTTGGCGCGTATTGCGTGGCAAACCATAAAAGTCAGGACCAAAGTGGCTAGCAAATCCTTCTAGTTTGTCTAGGGCGCCAGCTTGTTCAAATACATCGGCATACAATTCTAGCGCGGCAAACGCGGTGTAGCAGCCTGCACAGCCGCATGCCGTTTCTTTTAAGCCACGAGTATGCGGGGCCGAGTCTGTTCCTAGGAAAAACTTAGGGTTGCCACTAGTTACCGCATCAATTAGAGCTTGTTGGTGAATATTGCGCTTGAGTATAGGCAGACAATACAGGTGCGCTCGAATGCCACCTGCGAGCATATCGCTGCGATTGTATAGAAGGTGGTGGGCTGTGACTGTGGCGGCGATATTGGGTCCGGCTGCATTGACGAAGTCTACGGCATGTTTCGTTGTAATATGTTCTAAGACAATTTTTAGCGTAGGAAAACGCTGCACTAATGGGGCGAGAATAGTGTCGATAAACACTTTTTCGCGATCGAATATGTCGATGTGCGAATCAGTGACTTCACCGTGAACTAACAACGGTACGCCTAGCTCGGCCATCGCCGCTAGGGCATCACTGACTTTTTCAATATCGGTGACGCCGTTCTCGGAATTGGTGGTGGCACCTGCTGGATAATATTTTAATGCCTTTACGAAGCCGCTGGCCTTGGCTTGCGCGATCTCTTCGGCCTTGGTGCCGTCCGTCAAATACAAGGTCATTAATGGCTCAAAACTCAAGCCTGCAGGGATGTTAGCTACTATGCGTTCGCGATAGGCGCGAGCACTAGCGGTATCGACCACAGGGGGTTTAAGATTAGGCATTACGATGGCGCGCGCAAAATAACGCGCGGTGGCGGCAACTGTGTGGACTAGGGCATCTGCGTCGCGCAAATGCACGTGCCAGTCGTCGGGTTGGAGCAATGTGATCTGTTTCATGCGGGCTTGACTACCTTGTATTGCAAAATTTCTTTGTGATTTGGGTAAAGTTTTAAGCGGGCCTGCCGATGTTTGTCTACTGAGGCACTGTCTATTGCAAGCACCGCTGCAGGGTGAACATAGACAAAAAACCCAATTGACCAGAAGCGGCGAATGAAAAACAGCCTGAAGTTTACCTTATCTTTAGTGAGTTTGCTCTCTGCACCGACGGTGCAACCGGGCTCACTTGCTTACAATGCCGATTTTGATACGTCGCAATGGCGTATTGAGTCCTCGGTGTTTGCTTGTGCAATGACGCAAACGATTCCAAACTTTGGAAGCGCTGTGTTTTTTCGCGAGGCAGGGGAACCGTTGCTGTTTTATTTAGACTCCCTAGATACCGAGATGGCAGAGGGCCGCGCCTTGCTAACCTCGGCTCCGCCGGTCTGGCGACAAGGCCTTGTAGAAGAAGATATCGGTTATGTAGATGTTGCTAGAAGTCAGCGACCTGTGGTGCTCGATGAAACGAGCACACGTATCATATTGGCCGAACTGTTCAAGGGGAGGATGCCTACATTAACCCGTCAAACCTGGTATAACGAGATGGACTCAGTCCGTGTCGCAGTCTCACCGGTGAACTTTCAACGAGCCTATCAAAACTATCAAAGCTGTGTGCAAGACCTATTGCCGGTCAATTTTGGTCAAATTGAGCGTTCATCTGTGTTCTGGAGCGCCGGTCAGATGGAGTTAGACGCCGAGGATCGCGCGATGCTAGATGATATGATTACCTATATCGAAGCCGATTCGAGCGTTTATTCAATACAAATTAATGGTTTCACGGACACGGCAGGCAGTAGCCGCGATAATCTCGAAAATTCGCGGCTACGAGCGTTCACAGTCCACGAATACTTCGTCAACAAAGGGATCGATGAGGCGATGCTCGAGACCCGCTACTTTGGCGAAACTGAGGATTATTTGATTGTTCGCAACGAGCGCACTGAGGCCGATAGGGACCGTAATCGCAGGGTGACAATACTGCTACGTCGCTACTAATGCCTTTACTGCGATATGACCATCGAATTTAGTCCCGCTTACCTGTACAATAGCCCCTCTTTTTATTCCCCGTTTTTTCCAATTTGATAAGTGCAAGGAGTCAATGATGTCTGGCATCAATAAAGTCGTGCTGGCTTATTCCGGCGGACTGGACACATCCGTCATCGCGAAATGGCTGAACGAAACCTATGATTGTGAAGTGGTAACCTTTACGGCGGACTTAGGCCAAGGTGGCGAAGTAGAGCCGGCGCGTGCCAAAGCACAGGCGATGGGCATCAAGGAAATCTTCATTGAAGACTTGCGCGAAGAGTTTGTACGCGATTTCGTATTCCCTATGTTCCGTGCGAACACCCTCTACGAAGGCGAATACTTGCTAGGCACTTCAATTGCTCGTCCTTTGATCGCTAAACGCTTGGTAGAGATCGCCGATGCAACAGGTGCTGACGCTATCTCCCATGGCGCCACCGGCAAAGGCAATGATCAAGTACGTTTCGAGCTCGGCGCTTATGCCTTAAAGCCAGGCGTTAAAGTGATTGCTCCTTGGCGTGACTGGGATCTCAACTCGCGTGAGAAGCTAATGGCCTATTGCGAAAAGCACAGTATTGCCGTTGATAAGAAACGGGGTACAAAATCGCCTTACTCCATGGATGCGAACCTGCTGCACATTTCCTACGAAGGCGATCTGCTAGAAGATCCGGGTGCAGAGCCTGAAGAGGATATGTGGCTGTGGACTGTCTCTCCTGAGAATGCGCCTGATACGCCGACTTACATCGAATTAGAGTATGTAAAGGGTGATATCGTTGCCATCGATGGTGAGAAGATGTCGCCAGCGACAGTACTTGAGACTTTGAACAAGGTTGCTGGCGCCAATGGTATCGGGCGTTCAGACATCGTTGAAAACCGCTACGTTGGGATGAAGTCTCGTGGTTGCTACGAAACTCCTGGCGGCACGGTGATGTTGAAAGCGCACCGCGCGATCGAATCCATTACGCTTGATCGTGAATTGGCGCATCTTAAAGATGATCTGATGCCGCGCTATGCAACATTAATCTACAACGGCTACTGGTGGTCTCCTGAGCGACTAGCGATGCAACAATTGATCGACTACTCACAGAACTACGTTAATGGCACGGTGCGTTTGAAGCTTTATAAAGGCAATGTCATCGTTGTAGGGCGTCAGTCTGCTGACTCATTGTTCGATATGAAAATCGCCACTTTCGAAGATGATGCGGGCGCCTATGATCAGGCAGATGCGGCGGGCTTCATTAAGTTGAATGCTTTGCGTATGCGCATTGCTGCAGGGAAAGGGCGTAAATTTAAGTAAGCCTTGAGGGGCTGAGCTGGCTTCGTTACCGGTGCCAGTTCAGCCACCGTTTAGTCTTCAGTTTTATCTTTGTAATCACACAAATCTTCGATCATGCAAGACCCACATTTCGGTTTGCGTGCGACGCAAACATAGCGGCCATGCAAGATGAGCCAGTGATGGGCGTCTAACAAATATTCTTTGGGAACGAATTTCAATAAATTGCGTTCCACCTCCAATACATTCTTACCACGCGCCAATCCAGTTCTGTTAGAGACTCGGAATATATGGGTGTCGACGGCCATTGCCACTTGTCGAAACGCTGTGTTTAAAACAACATTTGCCGTTTTCCGCCCGACACCGGGCAATGCCTCAAGTGCTTCGCGTTGCGCGGGAACCTCACCATTGTGTTCGGCGACTAAGGCTTTGCAGGTTTTAATAACGTTTTCGGCTTTCGTATTAAACAAACCGATCGTTTTTATATAATGCTTCAACCCATCTACCCCTAGTGCCGCCATTTTCTCTGGCGTATCGGCAACGGCAAAAAGTGGACGAGTCGCTTTGTTTACACCTACGTCTGTCGCCTGTGCCGATAGGATTACGGCGATTAGTAATTCGAAGGTGGAGTTGTACTCCAATTCCGTTTTAGGTTCTGGGTTTTCCGACTGTAATCGCCGAAACATTTCGGCGCGGGTGAGTTTGTTCATGGTGATTTCTTTAAGGCTGCTTTACGTGCTTTGTTGCGGGCGAGTGCGGCTGCGATATCTGCTTTCGCTTGGGCTTGGCTCATGATGGCGGGAGTCGTTTGAGGTGGGTTCCACACCCCTGTGGTGATCTCTTGGCTTGGTTCCTGCTGCAAAAGGGCTGGTGCGGCTGCCGCTGCGGCTTGTCGTCGCTCAATCTGGGCAGCTCGGTTTTTCGCGAGTCGGATATTGCGCAACTCATAACGTTTGCGCCAATGTTGGCTTAGGGCTAGCTGCGCTTGTTCATCTTCGCTTTGCTTAGCCGCAGGCAATAAATCGATGCAGTCTACAGGGCACGGGGCGACGCACAAGTCACATCCTGTGCATTCGTCAATGATAACCGTATGCATGCGTTTGGAGGCACCTAATATGGCGTCGACTGGGCAAGCTTTGATGCATTTTGTGCAACCAATACATTCGTCTTCACGTATGTAGGCAACGAGTCGTTCAGACTCTACCCCATGAGTTGGGTCCAGCGGAATGACTTCTTTATCGAGAAGCTGTGCCAGCTTGGCGATGGTTCGACTGCCGCCGGGAGGGCACTTATTGATGGCACCACCCGCGCTGATTTCTTTGGCATAGGGCAGGCAGCCCGTATGGCCACATTTACCACATTGCGTCTGTGGTAAGAGCGCATCGATTGTGGGAATAAGGGCGGCGTTCATGACGTACTCACTTCGGTTTACAACAAGAACTGGATTCTATCATGGCCTTGTTGCCTAGATGTACCTTGGGCGAGAGTTTGTGTCCAAAGGGGCAGCACCACTGTGCCAGACACCACCTTTAAGGTATGCTTCTGATTAATAACAGACGCTGGAGCAGCACGTATGCCTGAAGAGATCCAAATTCGTCTAGATGCCATTCTAGAGCAAGTAATGTCCACACATTTTTGGTGGCAGGCTGTGGTGGTATTGGTCGCAATTGTTGTGGCATCAATCGTTAGTAAACGGGTGCAGCGACTATTACAGGTTAATAAGGGTGGTACAGGAATTCGTCATTTGGCAGTGCGCAGCGCGCAGCGCGTCCTATGGCCTTTGAGCACATTGATCATTGTTGTTTGTGGGCGCGCGATACTTTCTTGGGAAGACGTTCCTGTGGTATTGCTCGACATCCTCGTTCCCATATTGTTGGCGTTAGCGGTTGTGCGCGTATCTGCCTATGTGTTGCGCAAAGCATTTTCATCAAACCCTATAATACAGTCTTCAGAAAACGCCTTAGTAGTCGTCGTGTGGGTCTTAGTGATACTCCATCTTGTGGGGTGGTTGCCACAGATACTGGACGTGCTGGATTCGATGGCGGTGTCTCTTGGTGAGACGCGTGTGTCAGTCTTGTCAGTCATTCAATTCATGTTAATTGTAGGTGTCGCTTTTACTTTAGCCATTTGGCTTTCTGAGGCGATTAATCGCTATATGCAGAAGTCCGCGCATATCTCTCCTAGCATGCGCGTGGGTATTAGCAAATTTAGTCGCTTTTTACTCCTCACATTAGCATTTCTATTGGCGCTCAATGCCGTGGGCATCAATCTTAGTTCCTTGGCCATATTCGGTGGGGCATTAGGGGTAGGGTTAGGATTTGGTTTACAAAAAATTACCTCCAATTTTATTAGCGGATTCATTCTTGTTCTCGATCGCTCGATAAAGCCCGGTGATGTCATCACAATTGGAGATAAGTTCGGTTGGGTGCATGAATTAAAGGCCCGCTACATCGTTGTGCGCAACCGAGAAGGGGTCGACACATTGATCCCTAATGAGAATCTGATTATTTCTGAGGTTATTAACTGGAGCTATATGGATCGGAATATTCGTATGAAGATTCCAGTGCAAATTAGCTACGATGACGACCCTGAGGAAGCCTTAGCGATCCTACTATCTTGTGCCTCTGCCTCGCCAAGAGTCTTGAGCGACCCTGAACCTATGGTGAGACTGACCGAGTTTGGGGATAGCGGCATTAACTTAGAATTACGCGTCTGGATATGCGATCCAGAGAATGGCTTTGCAAATGTTAAGTCCGACATTAACTTGGCGATATGGAGAGGGTTCAAAGCGGCTGGCATTACCATCCCTTATCCGCAGCGAGACTTGCATATCAAGCAAATGCCGTCGGCTAAGGATTCCCGGTTAGATCAATAGGAGGGGGGGTGCCCAAGGAACAAGCACAGGTGGAGTGTCGGATTCGGGTCAGACGTGGCGAAGATATCGCTGTGGGCCCCGGCAAGATCGAATTGCTCAGTGCTATTCGAGAGGCGGGGTCAATCTCTGGTGCTGCTCGTAAAATGGGAATGAGTTACCGCCGAGCATGGTTGTTAGTTGAAACCATGAACAGCTGTTTCGTAAGCCCATTAGTCTCCACTGCCACCGGTGGCCGTGCAGGTGGGGGCGCGCAATTGACCGAGGCTGGCCGCAAAGTGCTGGATGACTATGCGGTGTTGATGGCCGAAGTCGAAGCAGTGGCGAATCGTTATCTGGAAACCCTAAAAGCCAATAATCCCTTACGCTAAAGCTTTTCCCTGTCTTTGGGGCTGAATTGACGCGCCTCATAGAGTATTATCTGCGCCTTTGGCGCCCATCTTAAGTACCCTCTACGATGTGCGAGCTATAAGAATCTCGAACAAAGGTGAATGACGTGAAAAAATGGCAGTGTTTGGTATGTGAATTTATGTACGACGAGGCCTTAGGTCTCCCTGACGAAGGAATTGAGCCAGGAACACGATGGGAAGACGTCCCAGAAGATTGGTGTTGCCCTGATTGTGGCGTTGGTAAAGAAGATTTTGAAATGGTAGAAGTCCAGTAAGTACACTTGGTCCGCTACAACAATTCTCAATAGAAGGTAGATATGCAAGACAAGGCTAATAAGCGTCACATACTCGTCACTATGGCATTGCCCTACGCGAATGGCCCTATTCATTTAGGCCATATTCTAGAGGCAACTCAAACCGATATCTGGGTGCGATTTCAGCGTCTAAAAGGCGAGGACTGCGTTTACGTCTGCGCCGATGACACCCATGGCACGGCCATCATGTTGCGCGCTGAAAACGAAGGTATAAGCCCTGAAACGCTAATTGCGCGTGTACAAGAAGAGCATGAACGAGACTATGAAAAATTCAATATCGATTTTTCATACTTTCACTCTACGAACTCGCCAGAGAATAAGCGCCTTGTTCAAGCAATCTATTTAAAACTTAAAGAAAATGGGCACATTAGTCGTCGCACAATTAGCCAATTATTCGACCCAGAGAAAAATTTATTTTTAGCAGATCGTTTTATTAAAGGGACCTGCCCGAAATGTAAAACACCGGATCAATACGGTGATAATTGTGAAAATTGTAATGCGACTTATAGCCCAGCTGATCTGATCGATCCCCGTTCGACCCTCTCCGGGGCGACCCCTGTGGAGCGCGAATCCGAGCACCACTTCTTCAAGCTACCTGAATTTACGCAGATGCTAAAGAAATGGACGCGTAGTGGCACTTTGCAAGATCAAGTCGCTAACAAACTGAACGAATGGTTAGAGGGCGGTTTGCAAGAGTGGGACATTAGCCGCGACGCGCCGTACTTTGGGTTCGAGATACCCGAGGCTCCGGGCAAATATTTCTATGTGTGGCTAGATGCACCAGTGGGTTATATGGCGAGCTTTGAAGCGCTATGTGCGAACACTGATTATCAATTCGATGATTATTGGCGGCCAGGTAACAACACAGAGCTATATCATTTTATTGGCAAAGATATTGTTAACTTCCATACGCTGTTTTGGCCAGCGGTGCTAGAGAGTACAGGGTATAGAACTCCTACCGGTGTTTTTGTGCATGGTTTTGTCACGATCAATGGGCAGAAAATGTCTAAGTCACGTGGCACGTTTATTAATGCTGAAGACTATCTGGCGCATTTGGATCCTGAATATCTGCGCTATTACTTCGCGGCGAAACTTAGCAGTGCTGTCGATGATCTGGATTTAAACCTAGACGATTTTGTTGCGCGTGTGAATTCTGACTTGGTGGGTAAGGTCGTTAATATTGCTAGCCGTTGCGCAGGATTTATCAATAAAGGATTTGCAGGCCAGCTTGCACAGAACAACAGTGAACCTGCGTTGATCGCAGAGTTTCAAGCGGCGAAAGATGAAATTGCAGCATTGTATGAGGCCAGGGAATACAGCAAGGCATTGCGCCTGATTATGTCTCTTGCTGATAAAGCCAATCAGTACATCGCAGATAAAGCCCCATGGGTCATTGCTAAAACGGATAAACAGTCGCCAGAGATACAAGAGATCTGTAGTACTGGTTTGAACTTATTCCGTATGTTGATCGTGTATTTGAAGCCAGTTATTCCGACGATGGCGCAACGGGTTGAGACGTTTTTGTCTGTGCCGCCACTAGTTTGGGACAGTGTCGATACGACTCTCAACGGCCATACGATTGGTGACTTTGTCCCATTGATTACACGCATCGATCCTGCGGATGTGGCCGCTATGATGGAGACCGTCACCGCTAGCCAGGCGAATGCGAAGACGCAAGAGGAACCGAAAGCTGAGCCTGTGGACTCGCCCTTGGCCAAAGAAGCAATTTGCGAAGAAATTCAATTTCCTGATTTTGCGAAAGTGGATATGCGCATTGCCAAAATCATTAACGCCGAGCATGTAGAAGGGGCTGACAAACTATTGCGCATCACACTTGATCTAGGTCTTGATGCGCAAGGTAATCCGACAATCCGCAACGTATTTTCGGGCATAAAGTCAGCATATGATCCTGCGACACTAGTGAACAGATTGACAGTCGTTGTCGCGAACTTAGCGCCACGAAAAATGAAGTTTGGCATGTCTGAGGGCATGGTGCTGGCAGCGGGCCCGGGGGGGAGTGATATTTTCCTACTTGAGCCGGACAATGGTGCACAGCCGGGCATGCGAGTGATGTAACGCGGCAATACCCTAAGCAATGGATTCTATTTGATGCAGCAGTTAGGCCTAGTATTACTTTTTGTCGTGTTGATTTACACGGGAACCGTTGTTGAGTTTCCCATTCCTGGAACCACCATCATGCAAACTGGGCAGACTATCGCCGTTTTGTGTGCAGGCGCTCTGTTAGGTACTGTTCTTGGGGGCGCGAGTGTTGCCTCCTATGTGCTAGCTGGGGCGTTGGGAGTTCCCCTGTTCAGTGAAGGGGCCTCTGGTTTGGCGGTACTGTCAGGGCCTAGTGGTGGCTATCTTGTTGGCTTCATTGCGGCAGCCATGATGGTCGGTAGTTTCAAACAAAGGGGCTGGTGTGCGTCCTTTCTAGCGTGTTTTGGCTGTATGTTCCTAGGGCATGCCGTCATCCTCCTTTGTGGCTGGGCATGGATGTCGACCTTAATGGGGTCTGCAGAGGCGTACCAAAACGGGATTGCGCCGTTTTACCTAGGCTCTTTCGTCAAGTCTTGGTTGGCCGCTGCAATTGTGGTGATTGCGCAACGCTATGTGGCAGTTCTTCGAACTCATGCCACCGCTCAATAAGCGCTCGCTAGCAGAACTATTTATCTAAGTCTGATAGTTGGGAGTTTAGATCATACTGTTTATCAGTAACGATTCTCTCCAATACGATAAGCCGCTGCTTGATATTCTCCAATTCTTTCTGGGTCGCATTGTCCTCGACATGATCGACTTTAGTGCCAAGTTTCGCCATTTCTTTTTTGTAGCTGAAGTAGTTCGCAATAAATACTATTGCGACTATAAATATGAATACATCCATCTCGGTTCCCTTTGCAGAGCAAGTTTCTGCGATAATTGAGGCATAGCATTGTTAACTTAATGAATCAGAAGCAATTCGAGTGCCAATAATAATATCTTTAATAAACAAAGAGGTAGAGCTCCTCTGTGACTGTGCTTTAGTCAGAATCGCTATTTTTTGTTGTAAAAACCTAGGTTTGTTCACACAGGCCAACGACGAATTGCTGATTGCACAATAGTAGTGCGCTAATTCGGCCATAGATACGCGAAAGCGTAGGAAACTTGCCATACTAGCAACACCTGTGACATAAAGGCTCTCACTTCATAATTCCAAGAATTTAAGAGACTTTTGTTGAAGGATTGCCCATGACCCTCGCTCGTCGCAGCTGCGCTGCCATTCTATTGTTTGTTGCTACCTTTGCATCATATTCAGCCGCCGCCCAACTCAATGACGAGATTCGCGCAGTTGAACGCTCCATTATCAAAATCTATACGACACAAGCCGCACCAGATTATTTTACCCCTTGGCGCCTATTGACCCCATCCCAAAGCAGCGGGTCTGGGAGCGTTATTGATGGCAATCGTATTCTGACCAATGCACATGTCATTGCCGATGCCAGCTATGTACAGGTACAGAAGCACAATGACCCGAACCGTTACACGGCTCGAGTCGTGTTTGTATCCCATTCTTCTGATCTTGCAATCGTGACAGTTGATGACCCAGGATTCTTTACCGATTTGGAGCCATTGAGTATTGGCGAACTCCCTAGTGCTCAAGAAGAGGTCTATGTCTTTGGCTATCCAATGGGCGGGCGGACATTGAGCATTACCAAAGGAATCCTCTCTCGGGTTGAGCAACAAATCTATGCACATTCGGGGGATTTTTTGCTAGCAGGCCAGATTGATGCGGCAATTAACCCTGGCAATAGTGGTGGGCCGGTGATTGTCGACCAAAAAATAGTGGGAGTAGTGATGCAGGCGAACTCGGGTGGGCGTGCTGAGAATCTTGGCTATTTTGTCCCTCCTAACATCATTGAGCACGTGTTAACCGATGCTGAGGACGGTGTTTATGACGGATTCCCAGACTTAGGTTTTCGCACCCAAGATTTAGAAAGTCCTGCGGCAAAAGAGGCCTATGGTTTGACTCCCGATCAAAGCGGCGTATTGGTCATCAAGGTATTCGAGGATTCACCCGCTGCTGGGATTCTGCAAGAGAACGACGTAGTGACAAAAATTGACGGTTTTACGGTGGCTGGCGATAGCACGATTACCGTGAATCCTGAACTGCAGACTAATTTCAAATACGCGATTGATATGCGGCAAATTGGCGAGACGATTGAGGTCGAGTTTGCCCGTGATGGGCAATTGCTGACCCGTGAGTTGGTGGCGCAAAAGCGACAGCAGAGCTATAGCTTGGTCAAGCAAGAAGCATTTGATGAGATTCCCGAATACTATATTTATGGCGGTGTGCTATTTGTGCCACTGAATATGAACCTCATTATGCGTTGGGGGCCAGATTGGAACCGCACAGCGCCAGTGAGCCTATTGCAAGCGCGTAGCCAGTGGAGTTCGCCAGAAAAGCGTGAGTTGGTCGTGGCATTGCAAGTGTTAGCATCGGATGTGAACTTGGGTTACCACGATCTACGCAATTGGATTGTCGACTCAGTCAATGGCGAGCCGATACGCGACTTCGAGCATTTTACGCGTGTTCTCCAAGATAACGATCAGCCACATGTTGTGTTCCGCAACGACAGTGGCTATCAAGTAGTGGTGAATCACCAGCAAGCCTTGGAGAGCGAACAACGCATACTGCAGCAATATCGTATCCCAGCGCCTTATTCCGAAGGCTTGTTCGACAAGTGATTCCAAGTGCGAGCTGCCTAGTGCAGCGCCCAAAAACTCGTTGGCACTCTCGGGTATCTCCCGTATCATCTGCCACCAAGTTTTAACTCAAGGCTGTGTAAGCCTGTCCCAACGTCAAAGGAAGTTTACCAAGATGAGCATTAAGTCAGACCGATGGATCAATGAAATGTCCGAGAAACACGGCATGATTGAGCCCTATGAGCCCAAGCAGGTGCGTAGTGTTGACGGAAATAAAGTGATCTCCTTTGGCACGTCTAGTTACGGGTATGACGTGCGCTGTGCTCGCGAGTTTAAGATATTCACGAATGTGCATACCTCCAGCGTTGTCGATCCGAAAAACTTCAGTGAAACCAGTTTCGTGAGTATTGAAGAAGACTACTGCATTATTCCCCCTAATTCTTTTGCTCTAGCGCGTACGGTTGAGTATTTCCGCATTCCAAGCGATGTCTTGGTGGTGTGCTTGGGTAAATCGACTTATGCTCGATGTGGCGTCATCGTCAATGTCACCCCGCTTGAGCCTGAGTGGGAAGGGCATGTGACTCTAGAGTTCTCAAACACTACGCCATTGCCTGCGAAGATTTACGCGAATGAAGGTGTTGCGCAAATGCTGTTTTATCAGTCCGATGAACAGTGCGAGATTACCTATAAGCAGCGAAACGGGAAATACATGGGGCAAACTGGTGTAACGCCTCCCAAAGCCTAAATATTGACACCGACAGTGTGCGGAAAATTGACACCGCACACTGCCATCCCCCCTTAAAACCCCCTCCTTTAAAGGTCAAAAAATTGACCATCAAATAGTTTATTTAAACTAACTCTCTGTAAAATAACACTTTTTATGTGATGGCATAGTCTTTGCTGTTCCTTGTAGACACGCGTCGTATTACTACGGCTAACTCTCTACTCAATGGAAGCATTATGGCGGCAGTTGCGAACAGAATTCAGTCCGAGCAAAGCTCAGCACTTCAAGCTATTCGGCCATTGACTGAACAGCCCTTAGAGCTCAATGATCCAGAGGCACTCAACCTGGCATTTCGCGCCTTCAACGATCTTTCCAGCGAACTGAGTAATGCCTACGAGCTATTACAGGAGCGGGTGGAGCAGCTTACGCGGGAAGTAGAGAGCGCTAATCAACAACGCTTGCAAGAGATCTCCGAAAAAGAGCGCATTGCCAGCCGTCTAGAAAATTTACTGCAATTACTCCCAGGTGGCGTGATTGTTTTGAATAGCCAAGGGCAAGTCACCTCTTGTAATGCCGCGGCCATCGAACTATTGGGCGAGCCATTAGAAGGGCAGTTTTGGCGAGACATAATCGCGCAACGTTTCGCGCCTCGGTCAGACGATGGCCACGAAATCTCCTTGAAAAGTGGTAAGCGTATTAGCCTTGCCACGCGCTCGCTCAACGATGAGCCTGGGCAGATTATTCTGCTCACCGATCAAACAGAAACCCGCGAGCTACAGCAGCATTTAAGCCGACATCAACGCCTTTCAGCGATGGGTAAGATGGTGTCGTCTCTTGCCCATCAGATCAGAACGCCACTTTCCGCCGCCATGCTTTATACGGGGCAATTAGAGAACCCAAAGGTCGATGCGCAGCAGGTAGGGCGTTATGCCAATAAAATTATGTCGCGTCTAAACAACATGGAGCGACAAGTAAAAGACATGCTCATCTTCGCCCGTGGCGATGCAGTACTCGATGAGACGACCTCTATCGCTACGTTGTTTGATGAATTGCAGATAGCGGCCGAAGTGCTAATGCGCAATGGAATTCAATGGCAGTGGCAGATCGACAGCCCAGAGGCGTTGCTGCGCTGTAATCGTGAGTCGCTAATTGGTGCCATGTTGAATCTCATAGAGAACGCCCTGCAAGCAGCCGGACCAAAGGCCTGTTTGAAGATTGCGGCAGAACAATTGAATGATCAAGCGCTTCGCCTTTACGTACAAGACAATGGCCCGGGGATTCCCGAAGGTTTGCTTGAGCAGATCAAAGAGGCGTTTTTCACTACGCGCGCTCAAGGTACGGGGCTTGGCTTATCGGTAGCACAAGTCGTTGCCAAGGCCCATAAAGGGCAGTTTTTTATCGAATCAATTGCAGAATCTGAAAACGAAAGCGGCACCTGTGCCGGTTTTGTCTTGCCAGTGTGCGAAGAAGAATCAGTCAATAAGTCCATAGAAAGTCTATAGAGAAGAGGTTGTTATGAGTAAGGCTACAATCATGGTTGCGGAAGACGATTGGGATCTACGTGAGGCGCTTTGCGACACGTTGGAGCTCGCTGGTTTTCGTGTAGTCCCTGCCTGCTCTGCAGAAGAGGCGCTGGAATTATTAGGCAGTAAACATGTCGACATGTTGGTCTCAGACGTCAATATGGGCGATATCGATGGCTATGAACTCCTGCAGCGCCTGCGCGTGCAGCTTCCAACATTGCCGGTGTTATTGATTACAGCATACGGCAGCATCAGTCGCTCGGTTGAAGCAATGCGCAGTGGCGCCGTTGATTACCTAGTCAAGCCGTTTGATCCACAAACGCTTGTCGATGCGGTACGCCAATATGTAGTGGCACCTGCAAAAATCACAGACGATGAACCGGTTGCCGAAGAAGCGTCTAGCCAACAAGTGTTGTCCATGGCCCGGAAAGTGGCGGCATGCGATGCGACGGTAATGATCTCGGGTGAGAGTGGCACGGGAAAAGAGGTTCTAGCTCGTTATATCCATCGTAAATCGCCAAGAGCGAACAAGCCATTTGTGGCCATCAATTGCGCCGCTATTCCAGAGAACATGCTAGAGGCGACTCTGTTTGGCCACGAGAAAGGGGCATTCACGGGTGCGCTGGCCAGTAGCGAAGGCAAGTTTGAACAGGCCGAGGGTGGCACAATATTGTTAGATGAAATCTCTGAGATGGACATTGGTTTACAGGCCAAGATTCTGCGGGTGCTGCAAGAGCGTGAAGTAGAGCGCGTTGGTGGCCGCAGGACAATCTCCTTAGATGTTCGGGTAATCGCCACAACTAACCGTGATTTGCGCCAATGTGTGATGGATGGCACTTTCAGAGAGGACTTATTCTATCGATTAAGTGTATTTCCATTGCAATGGTTACCTTTGCGTCAACGCAAAAAAGACATTATTCCTCTGGCCAGACGACTCCTCCAACGCCATGGCAAAAAAATGGCGCGCGGCCCACTTAGTTTCGATCACAGCGCAACACAATTGCTTGAGGCTTACTCTTGGCCAGGCAATGTCCGTGAATTAGATAACGTCATCCAGCGTGCACTGATCATCGAAGACGGCAAAGTGATTCCGGCTGCAGCCCTTGCAATTGAAGGGGCCTCAGCTGCAAGCGTCAGCTCCATGAGCCAAGAAGTCAGCCATGAAACGGCCGTGCAAGGTGAGGGTGTCAAGAGCTTGACGGACGAACAAGGCACGGAAAATGCAAGTGCTGAAACAGAGAACGAATTTGGCGTTCTAGGAAGTGATTTAAAGCAACGCGAATACGAAATTATCTTGAAGACCCTGCGCCAACAAGGGGGGCGTCGAAAAGAAACTGCGGAAGTGTTAGGGGTAAGCGCCCGCACATTACGTTACAAGATGGCAAGAATGCGAGATAGCGGAATCAATATAGATTCAATGCTAAGCGTGTATTGATAGAGGAGTGACAACAATGACTGATGTTAGTAATCGAGTCGATATTAATCGAGTGCTTATGCAGATGCGTGACATGCGCGATCAGGTGCAGTCCTCCAATACGCAAATGATCAACCCTGGGATGATCAATCCAGCGAATTCTCTTGAAGGGGCTGCGCGCTCGGACATCATCAATCCTAGCGACTCATCTGACAAGGCAAGTTTCTCTGAATTACTTAAACAAGCTGTGGATTCAGTCAGTGAAACACAGTCGCGTTCTGCGCAGCTGCAAACCGCTTACGAGTTGGGTGACACGAGTGTTGATATCACTCAAGTCATGATTCAAATGCAGAAGGCGAGTGTATCGTTTGAAGCGATGACACAGGTGCGTAACCGTCTTGTGAGTGCCTATCAAGACATTATGAACATGCCACTATAAAAACGACGAATAGAACTCCAGCTAACTAGAAGACATCATCATGGCAACAGCAACTGACGCAACGACAAGTCCAGCACCGGCAAACCAGCCAAGCACTGGCGGCGGCATGGGAAGTAATTTCCTAGCCGGCTTTATGCGTTTAGATTTCCTAAGACAACTGGGTTTGATGACCGGGCTTGCGGCGAGTGTGGCCATTGGCTTTGCTGTTGTGTTGTGGTCTCGTGGTGAAAACTATCAACCGTTGTATGCAGACATGAATGGCTATGACATGTCGGCGCTAGTAGAAGTATTAGAAACTAGAAACCTAGATTTTCGTATCGAGCCATCCACTGGGGTGATCTTAGTACCCTCCGATCGCGTATCAGAACTGCGTTTGCAAGTCGCCGCGGCCGGAATTAGTCGGGAGACTGGCTATGGGTATGAATCCCTAGATGCAGAGCAAGGCTTAGGCACAAGCCAGTTCATGGAAGCGAATCGCTATAAACGCAGCCAAGAAGGTGAACTGCAACGCACGATTATGGGGTTTAGAAATGTGCAATCGGCACGTGTGCATCTTGCCACACCAGAGCGTTCCGTATTTGTGCGCAGTAGCCGCAACCCCACTGCATCGGTATTCGTGACTCTACAGTCGGGCAGTAATTTGGGTGATTCTCAGGTCACGGCCATCCAAAATCTTGTGGCATCGAGTGTGCCTGAACTTATCCCAGAGAATGTCACAGTGGTCGACCAACGTGGCAATCTTCTCTCTCGCAAAGATGATAACAATGAACTCGTTATCGCAGGTCAGCAGTTTGAATATACCCGCCGCTATGAAGACACACTCGTTGAGCGCTTGAATCGCATTCTGCAGCCCATCGTAGGCGCTGGACGATTTAGCGCCGAGATCAGCGCCGACATCGATTTTACCCGCACCGAGCAAGCGGCAGAAATGTACAACCCAGAAGGGGCACTGCGTAGCGAACAATCGCTTGCGGAAAACGCAGAAGGTGGTGCCGCTGGCGGAGCAGGGGGGATTCCTGGTGCCTTGAGCAATCAACCACCTGTGGATGGCACTTTACAGGATGCCGCAGCGATTACTGATCCAGTAACTGGCGCTGCCACTGCTGTTAGCGGTAATAATCGACAACAATCTACACGCAACTATGAATTGGACCGTACGATTAGCTATACCTCTAGTGACCCCGTCGCCGTACGCAGGCTCAGCGTTGCGGTAGTACTCGATGATCGCATGGCAGCCACGACTGATGCCGATGGCAATACGGCAACTGAAGCTTGGGGTGCCGAAGATTTGGAGCGCATCACTGCACTGGTTCGCGATGTTGTTGGCTATAGCGAGGAGCGAGGCGATAGCGTTACGGTGATTAATAACCGTTTTGCTCCACTTGTGTTTGAAGAATTGGAGTCAGTGCCATTCTATCAGCAAGATTGGCTCATCAGCGGGCTAAAGCAGTTTTTTGGTGTAGCACTAGTACTGCTGATTGTCTTCGGTGTTCTTCGCCCAGTACTGCGTAATCTTTCTGGCTCGAATAGCCCAGGAAAAGACTTAGCGAAAGCTGCCGCCCAAGGCGAGTACGCCGATCTCGACATTAACGGTGACAAAGTGACGCTTTCCGGTGGAGACGACATGATGTTGCCAGGACCTACAGATGGTTACGAGCGTCAACTCAACGCCATCAAAGGCTTAATAGCACAAGACCCAGGTCGGGTCGCTCAAGTAGTTAAACAATGGATAAGTGACGATGCCTGATGAAAACGCATTGCCCAACCCTGGGGCAAAAAAGAATTTCTCTTCTGTAGACAAAGCAGCGATTCTCCTCATGAGTATGGGCGAGCGCGATGCGGCTGAAATTTTGAAACAGATGGGCCCGAAAGAAGTACAAAAAGTCGGTACAGCAATGTCGAGCCTGAGTCATATAAGCCAAGAAAGTATTGAAGGCGTATTGTCATCCTTTATTGCGGATTGCAGTGGGCAGACAAGTTTAGGCGTTGGTAGTGAAGGTTATATCAAGAATATGTTGACCGAGGCGCTAGGCGAAAGTCGCGCGCGTGGATTGATGGACAGTATTCTCAGTGACGATACATCATCTGGGATGAACAGTCTTAAATGGATGGATGCACGCTCAGTTGCCGATGCGATTCGCAATGAGCACCCGCAGATTCAAGCAGTGGTATTAAGTCACCTGGAACCAGATCAAGCCGCCAATATTTTGTCTCAGTTTCCAGAGAAAGAACGACTAGATGTGGTATTGCGTTTAGCAACGCTGGAAAGTGTGCAGCCTGATGCGCTAAAGGAACTAAATGTCGTGTTGGAGAAACAGTTCACCGGCAAGACAACAAAACCTTCTACTAATATTGCAGGCACTAAACTCGCAGCAGATATCATGAACAGTCTTGATAAGACGCTTGAAGCGGAGTTGATGGAAGCCATTAAAGGGGCGGACGAAGACTTGGGTGTGCGCATTCAAGATTTAATGTTTGTGTTTGACAATCTTCGTGAAGTCGATGACCGGGGTATACAAGCATTGCTTCGCGAAGTCTCCTCAGAAGTGCTTATCCTTGCGTTGAAAGGTGCGGATGATTTCTTGAAAGAAAAAATATTCGGCAATATGTCCAAGCGCGCGGCGGAACTTCTACGTGACGATCTAGAGGCGAAAGGGCCTGTCCGTATAAGCGAAGTGGAAGTAGCACAAAAAGAGATTCTTGTGATTGCGCGACGTATGTCCGAATCAGGCGAAATTCAACTTGGGGGTGGCGGCGACGACATGATCTAAGTTGTAGGCAACTTAGTGAGATAAGTCTTAGCAGCAGCGCCCCTATCGTGGCTAGAGTGAAGGAGATTGAATTGTGGAAAGACATCCATTTGATGGCGTAGGTCGAGTCAGCAGTGCTGATTTGTCGGCTATTAGCGTCAATGCCTGGTTGCCGCCTTCGATCGATAAAGCCGGTCACCTTGTTGCGGCTGCGCCGCGTGAAGAGCGTCGTCCCGTCGAGAACAAAACACCCGAAGAGCAAGTCGATGCTGGCTATCAAGAAGGGCTTACACAAGGTCGTATTGAAGGTATTGCACTCGGTAAAAAAGAAGGCTTGCAGCTTGGTCAAGAAGAGGGCCTAGCGAAGGGGTTACAAGAAGGCATGCAACGGGCGCAAAAAGAAGTTGATGCGAAAATTGCCGCGATGGATGAGTTGATGACACATCTCACCCATGCCATGAACGAACAAGATTATATGCTAGAGCAGGCACTGCTTAATGTTGTGACTGCGATCGCCCGTACCGTTGTCGGTAGAGAGTTGGAAATTGACTCCAGTCATATTCTCAATGTCGTGCGCCAAGCGTTGGGTGCTTTGCCGCCTAGTCGTGATAACGTCAAAATATTCGTTAATCCAGCAGACGTTAATGTGTTGGAGGAAGCAAAAGAGCGAGCCGGTGAGAATTGGCGAACCTTGCCAGATGAAGCTGTCTCCAAAGGTGGATGTCGCGTTGAAACGGACCAAAGCCTCGTTGAATTTACCGTCGAGCGACGTTTCGAAACGATGATTGAACAACTGCTTGATAAACAGCTGCAAGGTGAGCCTGAACAGGCCTTAGAATTAGCGCCAGAACCTGTCGTCAAACCTGTCTCTGCGGCAAAGCCAGAAGTGGCTCCAGAAGAGCCCGTTCAGACCAATGCTAAAAGCGAAGATGATGAGCCTGGCTTGTTAGAGCAAGTAGAATATCTTCGCAAAGGTGTTACGGTGCCACCTGCTCCTTTATTGCGATCGGGGACCTAATCGTGCGACAAAGCCTAGCGCAAAGGATTCGCAATTATCAGCCGCAACGTCAGGCCAATCTATTGCCTCCAGTGGAAGGCCGTTTGACACGAGTGGTTGGTATGACTCTAGAAGCGGTTGGTTGCAATGTCACTCTCGGGGGGCGTTGTAGTGTGACTGATGGAAATGGACGCGAGATCGAAACCGAAGTTGTAGGGTTTGATGGCCCAAAGATTTACTTGATGCCATTGACAAGTATTGAAGGCTTGCAGCCTGGTGCGCGTGTCTTGCCCATGGCTAAAGGCGATCATATCGCGGTGGGTCCGCAACTGCTTGGGCGGGTACTCAATGGTTTGGGATTGCCGATTGATGGTAAGGGCGATGTGCCTTTACACGATACTGCGACACATGGCCCTCAAGTCCAGAAAGTGATTAACCCCCTAGAACGACAACCCATCAAAAAACCATTGGATGTTGGCATTGCGACAATTAATGCTTTGTTGACTGTGGGTCGTGGGCAACGCCTTGGTTTGTTTGCCGGTAGTGGCGTGGGTAAGAGTGTCCTGCTAGGGATGATGACCCAGTTTACCAATGCCGACGTCATCGTAGTTGGGCTAATCGGTGAAAGGGGACGTGAAGTTAAAGAGTTCATTGACGAGATTCTTGGGGCCGCAGGTTTGTCTCGCGCCGTTGTCGTAGCATCTCCTGCCGATGATTCACCGTTGCTTCGTCTACGAGCCGCCGTCCTGACTACCCGTATTGCAGAAGGGTTTCGTGAGCAAGGTAAAGACGTATTGATGTTAATGGACTCATTGACTCGTTATGCGATGGCGCAACGCGAAATCGCTCTGGCGATTGGTGAGCCACCCGCAACCAAAGGATACCCACCTTCGGTGTTCGCGAAGCTGCCACAGTTGGTCGAGCGCGCGGGAAATGCAGATAAAGGTCAAGGCTCCATTACCGCATTCTATACTGTGCTGACCGAAGGCGATGACCAACAAGACCCCGTTGCCGATTCGGCACGAGCGATTCTTGATGGGCACATAGTATTGTCGCGAGCATTGGCCGAAGAAGGGCACTACCCTGCAATCGACATCGAAGCTTCGATCAGCCGTGTTATGCCCTCGGTTGTTGACGCCGATCATTTTGCGAAGATGCAATTGTTCCGTCGCATCTATGCGCGCTATCAGCAGAATCGGGACCTTATTAGTGTTGGCGCTGTCTCTTATACACATCTCCGAGCCCACGAGACCTCTCTACATCT